>CAVENX010000036.1:0-40760 GCA_963617275.1 bacterium | reverse complement strand
AGCCACGCCGTTCCTGAGAAAATACGATATTACTTTCTTATGACCCCCGACCCTCCGTCCCGCAGCTTATTTCAGTCATGCCGGCGCTCCTCCCTCCGCCGCCGCGGCGCGGACCCTTTCAAGTCTTGAAAGCGGCTTTGCTCTGCCGTTTCCGGCGGCGGGTGCGTCCTGGGCGCTGCCGGAAAGGCTTTGTGCAAGCTCTCTTTCGCCGCATCTCTCGGCAAGCTGCGCGGCAAGGGCGCGAAGACGAATATTTTCGGCGTAATGAGCGGCGTTTTTCGCAATACGCCCGGCGATAATCTCCTTGCGGTCAAAGTCCATCATCTCGATGCACGCAAGCGCGGCGTCGACGGCCTTGGGGTCAAAGAAGCCCGCCGAATAGAACTGAAGCGCCATCTCGTTCTGGCTGAGCTTTGAATAGGGCGAGGCCTTGACCGCCGTGACCTCCACGTCGAACACCGGCAGGCGCAGTCCCATATCCCCGTTCCCGTCAAGGCTCTGCGGCAGAAGACCGGCGTTTGAAAAGCTCACGAAGTCCGCCCCGCTCTCTCCCGTTATGCGGAAGCATCTCGGCAGATCGTAGAACTGCCGCATAAGCTCTATGACCATCAGCACGACCTTTTTATACGCCCTGTATGCCCCGCGCATATTGTCGCGGGAGAGCTTGCTGCCTGCCTCCTGCATAGCCGCAATTGCCGAGGCGGCTGTCGCGCCGCCCGTCGTGCCGCCTGAGGACACGTCGCGGTTGCCCGTCGTCTCCTTGAGCTCGTCGATCTTGTTGTTGATGACGGTGACATAGATGCCGTCGAGACTGCTGCCGCGCACAGGCATGATGCTGTCCTGACCGAGCGCGCCGTCCACATGCACGAAATCCTTTGTCAGATCGCCGTATTCCGCCTCGTTGACGCTGCCGTCGCTGCGGATGAAGTGGCGCGGCTTGCAGTTGAAGAGCATATTCTGCATTATCGCCTGATCGCCGCGGTCGATGAACTCCTGCGTGTTCTTGCCGATGTCCACATAGCCGAAGCCGCAGGGCGTACCCTTGCTGCGGTAGAGCGCGTCGAATACAAAGGGGTAGAGCGTGTGGGCATACCATCCGTTTTCGCGGTAGTCCCTCTCGTTTTCGCTGGCGAAAAGCGGCTCGTCCTGACCCGGGATGAACTTGCAGTAGTGCAGCACGGTTTTCGTGCCGGCGCGCTTTTTGTAGTACCAGTCCACCACGACGCTTTTCTCGCTCACGTCAACGGCGTCGTCGTAGATATAGCCTGCTGCGTCCATCGCCGGGGCGGTGAGCTTTCCCTTGAGATGCGGGTACTCCCGCTCGAGAAGATCGTTGTCGCGCAGTGTCATATAGAAAAGGTTGCGGCTTTGCTGGATATCGGTCACGCCTCCCTCCCAGAACAGATTTATGACGTCTATCTGCTCTATGTCTATTTCGCCCAGCCCGTTGAGCTTGTCCGCGTTCCAGAACACGCCGTATACCCCCGTACCGGAGATGAGCTTGTCGTCCATAACGCCGGAGTAGACGCTTTCAAAGTCGCACTCGTCCAGCACCACCGGCACGACCGCGGAGAGGAGCTTTGCCTCCTGCACGTCGCCCTGCTCACGCGGGAGTATCGCGGCGGCGGGGAGCGCGTCCATGGCGTCGGCATGCTTGTTGGCGATCGCATTGAAAAGCCATGCGCTTGCAGGCTCCACCTGCTCTCTCTCCTTTTTCCTGAGACACTCCCACTGCCGCAGCTTGTACCACTGCTGATCGTCGATTATCCGCTTTTCGAGGTTTGCCCGCGCCGTGCGGTACTTCCGCAGGGTCTGATAAGCCCGTTCAAGCTCGTCTTTGCCGATAGGCGGGGCTTCCCCGAAGGTTTTTTCGTTTTTGTCCATTTGCTGCTCCTTTATTTTTATCCGCCGCGACAGCGGCACAATAATTCCACTCTCCACTCTATTTTATCCGTCGGCTCTGCCGACACATTAACTCCTCACTCCTAACTCCTAACTCCTAACTCCTAACTCTATAAGATCTCCATCCGTTTTCTCGGCGCGGCGGACGCGCCGCCGTCTATATCCAGCAGCAGCTTGAGTCCGCCGGAGCGCGGCGCGGCGTCGGAAAGGCGCGGCTTTATCGGCCGGGACATGAGAAAATACCGCGTCTCGTCGGCGATATGATCCTCTCCGGCGCTGTCGAGATCCTCTCCCATGCTGCCGTCGTATTGCAGCAGCGGGAGCGTGCGTATAAACGCACGGCAGTTCTTGAAGACATACATCTGCGGATAGCCGTTTTCGTCAAAGGCAAGACGATAGTGCAGCTGCATCCAGCCGGGGATACGCGCATGGTCGCCCCTGACGAAGTATATCCCGTGACGCGCCGCGCATTGGGCGATGCTCTCGCCGGTCTCCCCGTCCCATATCGCCGGGTCGGCGACGCCGGTAATGTGCTTGCCCTTGAGCCACCGGTGCTCGCGCTCGACACGCGCTATCTCCGTGAACACCTTGTCCGGCGTCCAGCGCACGCCCTCGTTCGGCGTTTTCGTGCAGCCGTACATCTCAAGTATCCTGTATGCCACGCCGTCGTAATCCACCGCCCACCAGCCGCAGGAAAACGGCCTGTGGTAGCCCCAGTCGAACGAGCGGTATATTTTCCATGCCTCCGGTATCTCGAACGGCTCTATCACGTGGGTGTACTGCCTGTCGGAGTAATGCTCCGGTCTGTCGTAAAAATCCTCGAAGAACTGCCCCGTGTGAATGTCCCACGTCCCGTCGAGCCACGCCTCCCGCAGCTTCGGCGGCAGCGCCTCAAGCTGGCGTATGTAGTCCGGCTGGGAGCGCATGAGCGCCTTGTTGTCGCGCACGCCCGCCTGGATGAAGTTGTATTCCTCGCCGTTTTCGCCGCTGTTGTACTGTCTGTCCACAAAAAGCCGCTTTACCCACGCGTGACCAATGCCGCCGGGGTTGCACGTGAGGTAGCAGCGCTTCGGAAAATCCTCCCTCGGCCCTCTCACGCAGGCGGCGAGCACGCGGAACTGCTCCTCTGAAAACTGCGTTGCTTCGTCGATATACATGATGTCGTACTCGGTCCCCTGAAAATTCGGCAGGTCCTTTTCACCCGCGCAGAACCTGAAAATTATGCGGCTTGAGTTGGGGAGCGTCAGCTCCTTTTTCGTGTCGTTGTAGGAATAGCTTCCCTTGGGCAGGAGCAGCAGAAACGGCTTTATGTGGTTTGCGTACAGCTCCGGATAACTCCGGCGGATTATCACCTGCGTGATGCCCGGATATTTTGCCGCCGTCAGCAGCGCGTTCGTGCGCACTGCCCAGCTTTTCCCGCCCCCGCGTGCGCCGCCGTAGGCGACGTACTTGTGCTTATCCCGGAAAAACATAAGCTGCTTTTTGTTGGGCGCGGGTATAGTCACCGTGATCACCTTCTACTCCACATCCCCCTCGATTTTTATTACCATGCCCTCCTCCTTGCTTTCGCCTTTGCCGCCCTTGTCCCATATGAGATCCTTCATATCCTTGAGCGCGCCGGTTATCTGCCTGATGTCCTTTATGTCGCGCCCGTCCTC
Source organism: bacterium (assembly GCA_963617275.1). Taxonomy (GTDB): domain Bacteria; phylum Bacillota; class Clostridia; order Oscillospirales; family Oscillospiraceae; genus Limivicinus. The sequence goes on along the minus strand of CAVENX010000036.1, from coordinate 37,200 downwards.
CGGCATGGCAAGCTCTATAAGCGCCTGCGCCCTGTCCACGAGGGCGTAGAATTTTTCCTCTCTTTCCCTCTGCACGGTCTTCGCGCTTTTTCTTCCCGGGCGCTTCGCCGCTTCACTCATACTTTGCCCACAGCATTTTTGCGATCGGGCACTTCTCCCAAGCGTCACGGCAGTATTCGCTCTTGAATTTCTCCGCGCCGCGGCTGAACGCGTTGTGGATCCTGCTGCCGTCCGTCACGCCCTCACAGTAGATCACGTTCCTGTCCTCCTCCCTGTAAAAAGGGCACTGCGCTTCAAAGCTTACAAAATGTCTTGACATTTTCCCTCTCTCCTCATCTCCGCAGGCATATCCGTCCCCGGCGCGCAGACCGCAAGGCGTCCGTGTTCACGCAGCGTTGCGCGGTGATCGGATCTTCCTCTTTTTTAGTCACATTGCGTGACACATGATGCTTGAAAAAAGCGGCGTTGATCTCATCGCCGCGGTTTCGGTGTCGTGTCACGTTTCGTGACGGTGAAAAAGATAGCACAGTTTTTTCTCAAAGTCAATCCCCCGCTCCGAAAAAGTTTTTTACTTTCCGCGCTTTAAAAGTTCTTTACATTTGTCACGTTTTGCGATACATTGATTCTGAGGTGATTTTACGATGTCACATTTCAGCGAGACACTGCTCTCCCTGCGGCGCGAGCGCGGTATGAGCCAGCAGCAGCTTGCGGATTCGATGGGTCTTACGCGCAGTGCAGTAGGTATGTACGAGACCGGCAGGCGTGAGCCTGACGTTGATACCCTGCGCCGCTTTGCGGAGTTTTTCCATGTCGATATGAACACTCTTACCACCGGCAGCGCCTCCGGCGACGGGGAGCTTGACGAGCTGCTGGAGGCGCTGCGCACACGTGAGGATATGCGTATGCTCTTCAAGCTTGCCAAGGACGCCACGCCCGATGATGTGCGCAGTGCCGTAAAGATCATTGAGGCGCTGAGGAATGATTGATTATTATGTCCGTCTTGTGGAGCTGCCGCGCCGGGTAGAGGGCGTTACAGTGCCGAACAGCGACGGCAGTTTCAGCGTATATATAAACGCCCTTCTGAGCGAGGAGCAGCGCCGGCGCGTGCTTGAGCATGAGCTTGAGCATATCGAAAAGGAGCATTTTTATGTGGATATGCCCGTTTCGCGCATGGAAAAGCAGGCGGACGGGGAGCATATCAATATCGCCCTGCACCCGCCCGCGGGAAAGATAGCACGCTTTTACTCGCCCGACGCGCTTGCGGAATATATAAGGACCCTCGCCCGTCAGACCGGCGCGGTCATTTAAAAGGATATCCGAAATGAAAAAACAAATCGACTTTTCAAAATCTCCCATCAGTATTTTTATAAGATACATCGCCGCGCAGAAGAAGCTTTTTGCGCTTGATATGCTGTGTGCGGTGCTGGTGGCGGTGATAGATCTGGCGTTTCCCTACGTGTCGCGCATGAGTATGTATACGCTGCTGCCGAACAAGCTCTTCGCCGCGTTTTTCACGGTCATGTCGGTCATGGCCGCCGCCTACGTGATAAAGGCGGCGCTTTACTATGTCATAACCGTTCTGGGTCACAGGATGGGCGTGCTTGTCGAGGCGGATATGCGCGCTGACGTTTTCAACCATATCCAGTCCCTTTCCTGCTCGTTCTTTGACAGTAACCGCACCGGTACGCTGCTCAGCCATATCACCTCCGACCTTTTCGAGGTGACGGAGCTTGCCCATCACGGTCCCGAAAACATAATTATCTGCGCTCTTACGATAGCAGGCTCGCTTGTCGTGATGTTCACGCTTGACTGGCGTCTGGCGCTGGCGCTGGCTGTTGTCATGCCGCTGTGCCTGTGGTTCACGATGGCGCAGAGGATGCAGATGAAGAAGGCAAATACCGAGGTCAAGAGAAAAACCGCGGAGGTATATTCCGCGATCGAGTCGAGCATCTCCGGCGTGCGCACGGCGAAGGCCTTTGCCAACGAGGAGCGGGAGAGTGCGAAATTCGACCGGGCGAACGATCTTTACAAGGGCGCGAAGTCGGAATATTACCGCGCAATGGGGCTTTATATGTCCGGCATGGACTTCACCATGAGCATACTCCCCGTCGTGGTCATCGCTTTCGGCGGCTTTCTGATAATGCGCGGTTCTCTCAATTATATAGACCTCATCACCTTTACGCTGTACGTTTCGGTCTTCACCTCGCCCGTGCGCCGTCTGACGCAGTTCATGGAGACGTATATGCAGGGCATGGCGGGACTTGAGCGCTTTGTCGGCATCATGCGCACCGAGCAGGAGGTAAAGGACGCGCCCGACGCGGCGGCGCTTTCGGACGTAAAGGGTGATATCGAGTACAGGGACGTCTCCTTCCACTACGGCAACGGCGTGCCCGTGCTGGAGGATATCAGCATACATATAACCCCGGGCGAGTGCTTCGCCGTGGTCGGTCCGTCCGGCGGCGGCAAAACAACGCTCTGCCAGCTCCTGCCGAGGTTTTACGATGTCACCGGCGGCTGCATCCTCGTGGACGGGAAGGACATCCGCACCCTCACGCAGAGGAGCCTGCGCGAGAATATAGGCATCATCCAGCAGGACGTTTTCATGTTCGCCGGTACGGTCATGGAAAACATCCGCTACGGCAGACCCGGCGCAACGGATGCCGAGGTCGTCGAGGCGGCGGTAAGGGCGGAGATACATCAGGAGATCATGAATATGCCCGACGGGTACAACACATATATCGGCGAGAGGGGCGTAATGCTCTCCGGCGGACAGAAGCAGCGCATCTCCATTGCGCGGGTGTTCCTCAAAAACCCGCCCATACTCATTCTTGACGAGGCAACATCCGCTCTCGACACCGTGACCGAGCAGAGGATACAGGCCTCTCTCGACGCGCTTGCCGAGGGGCGCACGACCATAATAATTGCGCACCGGCTGTCCACGGTGAAAAACGCCGACGTGATCGCAGTCATCGAAAACGAAAGGATAGTCGAGCAGGGTCCGCATAAGGAGCTTCTTGCAAGGGGCGGAAAATACGCCATGCTCTGCGCGGCACAGGAGATAAAAGAATAGTGAGAGACGCCCCGGGAAAACGGGGCGGAAAAATCCTGCCGTCCGCACCGGCGCAAACGGGATATGAAGTGAGCGTCCATGTGCCGGCCAGACCGCAGGAATAAAAATACGGAGGGCTGATATGCTGAACATAAGAAAGGGCGGACACAGGGATCTTGAAAGATACTACTCCATGATGGAGGTCGATTTTGACAGCGAGGAGCTTCTCGGCAAGCTTGCCGTACACGGCGCGCTCGTCAAAGGCGAAATGGAGCTGCTTGTTTTCTATGACGACGAATCGGGCATGGAGCTGGGCTACGCGCTGACCGGCATAAAGAATCTCTACGGCTATGTGCTGCTCAAGTACTTCGGCATCTTCCCGTGGTACAGGGGTCACGGCGTCGGCGTGGAGGCGATGCGGCTGATAAGCAGGCGCTATGCCGGCTGCCAGGGCATTATCGCCGAGATAACTGATTTTCCCGACGCCGACGAGAACCGCCAGAAAAAGCTCTTCAGATTTTTCGCCCGCTTCGGCTATGTCGAAATACCGAGTGACTTCCGTATCTCCGGCACAGCCGCGCACGTCATGGTCAAGCCGGTCAAGGGCAGCGCCGACATAGGCCGGGTGTATCACCGCATCATGCTCGATTTCTACGGCCGTTATCTCTCGGGCGCGGCAATGGCGCGGATGATAGATATAAAGCCGGTTAAAAGCGAATAAAAATGCCGGGTGTATGAGAAACGGCACGGAAAAATCCGCACAGGCTTACCGGGAGCCGTAACGAAAAAACGTTTTCGGCTCTGCTGAAAACAATATCGGAAAAAATCCCCCCAAACCTCTGTTAAGAATATAGTAAAAACCTGACTTGTTAAGGACAATATCGAAAAAGTCTCTGCACAAATCCGTTAAGAATATATTGAAAAAACTGATTTGTTAAGAACAATATCGGGAAAGACCGCACGAACCTGTTAAGAATATAGTAAAAAAGGAGAAAAAAATGATACCTTTCAATATTCCGCCTTACGTCGGCACGGAGGAAAAATACATTGCCGAGGCGATCGCCTCTCATAAGATCTGCGGCGACGGGCAGTTCACCAAAAAATGCAACGCCTGGCTTGAGGAGCGGTTCGGCGCGAACAAGGCGCTGCTTACCACCTCCGGCTCCACAGCGCTGGACATGGCGGCGCTGCTGTGTGAGCTGAAGCCCGGCGACGAGGTTATTCTCCCGTCGTTCACGTTCTCCAGCACCGCGAACTCCTTTGTTCTGGCTGGCGCAAAGCTTGTTTTCGTGGACGTGCGCCCCGACACGATGAATATCGACGAGACGAAGATAGAGCGCGCCATCACCGACAGGACCCGCGTCATCGTCCCCGTGCACTATGCCGGCGTCGCCTGCGAGATGGACACTATCATGGAAATTGCACACCGCCGCGGTCTCATGGTCGTGGAGGACGCCGCGCAGGGCGTCATGAGCAGCTACAAAGGCAGACCCCTCGGCACCATCGGCGATTTCGGCTGCTACTCCTTCCACGAGACGAAGAACTACTCCATGGGCGAGGGCGGCGCGCTGCTCATAAACAACTCCGCGTTCATCGAAAAAGCGGAGATCCTCAGAGAAAAGGGTACCAACCGCGCCAAATTCTTCCGCGGTCAGGTCGATAAATATACATGGGTCGATTTCGGCGACAGCTATCTGCCGAGTGAGCTTAACGCCGCCTACCTCTGGGCGCAGCTTGAAGCGGCCGATGCGATAAACGCCGACCGTCTCAACACATGGAACGAGTACGACAAGGCTCTGCGCCCGCTTGCCGGACGCGGGCTTATCGAATGCCCCGCCGTGCCGGAGGGCTGCGTACACAACGCGCATATGTACTGGATAAAGCTCCGCACGCTTTCCGAGCGCACGGCATTCATAGACCATATGAAGGAAAACGGCGTGCTGACGGTGTTCCACTATGTGCCGCTGCACTCCGCGCCCGCCGGGCTCAGGTTCGGCCGCTTCGACGGCGAGGATAAGTATACAAGCGCCGACAGCGACCGTCTTGTAAGACTGCCGCTCTACTACGGCCTTACCGACGCCGACAGAGCCGCCGTTATCGACGCGGTAAAGAGCTTTTTTGAAAATTAAAGGAGCCGGCTGTCTATGAAAATAAAAACAGGCGGAAAAGCGGAAACGCTCTTCATGATTCTCATCGGCACAGCCGCGGCGGCGCTGAAATGAACGAGCATGACATGCGGTATGTGACCCTGATCGGCACTCCCCTTGCGCAGTCCTATGCTGCACGGATGCATAACGCGGCATATGCGGCAATGGGGGAGGCGCTGCACTACACCTACTGCGAAGCGGGGACGGAGCATCTCGGTGAGATCGTCGCGGGGCTGAGGCATATTCCGTGCATTGCGGGCTTTGCCGTGACCAAGCCGAACAAGGTGAAGGTGCTTGAATATCTCGACGCGGCAGATACGCTCTGCGGCAGGATAGGCGCGTGCAACACCGTCGTAAAAGCGCCGGACGGCGCTCTCGTCGGTTATAATACCGACGCGGAGGGGTTTAAAAAGGCTCTCGGCGCGTCCGGTATCAGTGTGTGCGGAAAAACGGTTTTCTGCATAGGCAGCGGCGGCGCGGGCAGGGCGATCGCTTTCGCGCTGGCGGATATGCACTGCGGGAGGATATATCTCTCATCCCTGCACGGCGCAAGCGCAGAGACTCTTGCGGAGGATATAAACGCGTATTACCCCGGCGCCGCCGCGGCGGCGGGCGCTGGCGGATGCGAAAAGATATCCGCCTGTGATATCGTCATAAACGCAAGCGGCGTGGGCATGGGTGAAAGCGCCGGCACAAGCCCGATCCCGGCGGCGCTGCTACGCGCCGGACAGTTCTGCTTTGACGCGTGCTATAACCCCGCGGAAACAAGGTTCCTTGCCGACGCGGCGGAAAGAGGCTGCACGGTAATGAACGGCCTTGAAATGTCGCTCTGGCAGGGTGCGCGCCAGATAGAGCTGTGGACGGGCCGTCAGGCGCCCATCGCCGCAATGCGCGAGGCTCTCCGCGAAAAATGATATACTTTTTTGTACGGATAGGATATAATACGTGTAAAAACCCCGGTAAAAAAGGAGATGCATACAATGGATAAGAAGCTCATGCTGATCGTCAATCCCGCGGCAGGACGCAGCGGGTATAAATACAACTTTGCCGAGGCGATGAACGCTCTCGCCGCTGGCGGATATCAGACTACGCTCTTTTTTACGAAGCAGGCAAAGGACGCGACAAATATAGCCGCGGAAAACGCGGATGATTATGACTACGCCGTGTGCATCGGCGGCGACGGAACGCTCAGCGAGGTGATGGCGGGGCTTATGCGGCGCGAGAAGCGTCCGCTGCTCGGCTATATCCCGATGGGAACGGCGAATGACGTGGCGACGACGCTGGGGCTTCCGAAAAACGACTGCCTTGCGGCTGTCAAGCGCTTTATGGACGGTGAGGCGCATCCGTTCGACCTCGGCGGCTTCGGCGATAACGAGACCTTTGCGTATATTGCCGCCTTCGGCGCTTTCACCGAGGTCAGCTATGCCACGCCCCAGACGCAGAAAAAAGCGCTCGGCCATCTGGCGTATGTTCTTCAGGGCATGGCAAGCCTGCCGAGTATCGAGAGCGTGCAGACCCGCGTAGAGTATGACGGGGGCGTTGTAGAGGGCAAGCTTCTGTACGGAAGCATGTCAAATTCGACTTCCGTTGCGGGGATAGTGAAGCTGCCGGAGGAAATGGTGTGCCTCGGCGACGGGGAGAGTGAGCTTGTGCTCGTCAGGGAGCCGGAGTATATCACGGGCTTCCATGAGATATTGGACAGTGTTCTCTCACAGCGCTTTGACAGCAAAAATCTTCTTATTCTGCACACAAAAAGGGCAAAATTCACCTTTGAAAAGCCCGTGGCGTGGACACGCGACGGTGAAAACGGCGGTATGCATCAGTGTGTTGAGCTGAGAAATTACCATGCGCCGATAAGCATGGTGTTCTGAGGAGGCGGAAAGCGCGAAAAGCGTTGCGCAAAGCAAATTTTTGATATATAATATTGTTTTGTGCTGATAATGCTTCACGGTGCATACCGGAGATGACAGGAGAAAGGCAGGAAATATTGTAAATGAAACGTCAGAAAATCGTCGGAATATATGAGGACGCCGCCGCCTTTGACGGGCAGGTCATAACCGTGTGCGGCTGGGCAAGAAGCATACGCGACAACAAGCACTTCGGCTTCATCGCGCTCAATGACGGAAGCTGCTTCAAGCCCTTGCAGGTGGTTTTCGCAAGGGAAGACCTTGAAAACTATGACGAGATCGCCCATCAGAACGTCGGCGCGGCGCTTATCTGCACCGGCACTCTCGTTCTCACACCCGACGCGCAGCAGCCGTTTGAGCTGAAAGCGGCAAATATCTTTGTCGAGGGCACCTCCACGCCAGATTACCCGCTCCAGAAGAAGCGGCACAGCGTTGAGTTCCTCAGGACGATACAGCATCTGCGCCCGAGGACGAACCTGTTCTCCGCGACCTTCCGCGTCCGCTCCGTTGCGGCGCAGGCGGTGCATGAGTTTTTCCAGCAGCGCGGCTTCGTCTATGTCAACACGCCCATTATCACCGGCTCCGACTGCGAGGGCGCGGGCGAGATGTTCCGCGTGACCACGCTCGACCTCAACAATCTCCCGCTCAGGGACGACGGCACGGTGGACGACAGCAAGGATTTCTTCGGCAAGGCCTGCAACCTTACCGTTTCCGGCCAGCTCAATGCGGAGAACTTTGCGATGGCCTTCGGCGACGTGTATACCTTCGGCCCGACCTTCCGCGCCGAGGTCAGCTATACGCAGCGCCACGCGGCGGAGTTCTGGATGATCGAGCCGGAGATGGCCTTCGCCGATCTCAGCGACTATATGGACACCGCCGAGGCGATGGTGAAATATATCATCAACCGCACCATGGAGCGCTGCCCGCAGGAGATGGAATTTTTCAATCAGTTTGTCGATAAGGGGCTTCTTGAGCGGCTGCACAACGTCGCCTCTAACGATTTCGGCAGGGTGAGCTATACCGACGCGGTCGAGATCCTCAAAAACAGCGGCGAGCAGTTTGAGTATCCCGTCGAATGGGGTATCGACCTGCAAACCGAGCATGAGCGCTATCTCACCGAAAAGGTATTCAAAAAGCCCATTTTTGTCACCGACTATCCCAAGGAGATCAAGGCGTTCTATATGCGCCTGAACGACGACGGGAAGACCGTCGCCGCGGCGGACTGCCTTGTCCCCGGCATCGGCGAGATAATCGGCGGCTCCCAGCGTGAGGAGCGCCTTGATATGCTTGAAGCGCGCATGGATGAGCTGGGACTTAACAAGGACGATTATTGGTGGTATCTCGACCTGCGCCGCTACGGCTCCTGCCGTCACGCGGGCTACGGCCTCGGCTTTGAGCGCATGGTCATGTACCTCACGGGCGTGAGCAATATCCGCGACGTGGAGCTGCACCCCCGCACGACCGGCAACGCTGAATTCTGACCGGACGGCTGTACGGAAGCTGAGAGCTTCCGTACAGTCTCTTCGGCCGATGTTCCGGAGTAATTGCTATGGAAAAAATCAAAACGGAGGGGCTTCTGCGGAAGCTCCTCCCCGCGTTCGTTTTCTTTGCTGCGGCGGCGCTGTTTCTCTTCTGGCGCGCCCGCTACGGCTACTGTTATCAGGATGAGCCTTTCCTTGCCTCGCTTGCCGCGCGTATTCTGCGCGGCGATACGCTGCTGATCGACGAGTGGAACGGAGCGCAGAACACCGGTGTTCTGCTCCTGCCGGTCTACGCGATTATGCACCGGCTGCTCGGCGGGACGGAGGGGATACTGCTTGCAATGCGCTGGGCATACTGCGCCTTCTGGCTGGCGGCGCTCGTTTTTCTGTGGATAAAGCTTGCCCCCTGCGGCGCGGTGCGGTATGCCGCCGTCATCTATATGCTGCTCTTTTCGCCGCTGGATTATATGACGCTCTCATATACCTCGATAAGTCTCATGTGCGTGACCGCCATTGCCGCGATAACCTATGCCGACGTGTTTGAGATGAAGGGTTCTCCCGTAAAAACTGGGCTGACGCTCGGTCTTCTGATGACGGTGTCGGTGCTGTGCTATCCGCATATGGCGCTGTTTTTTGTGCTGTACGCGCTCCTGCTGCTTGCAGCGGCGCTGCGGCACAAGCGCCGCGCCCGCAGCCCGCAATATATATTGAAGCTTCTGTGCGCAATGCTTGCGGCGGTAATGTTCTTCGCGGCGGTATATGCCCTTTTTATTCTGCTCGGCAGAGACGGCAGACCGCTTTTTGAAAATATCGCGGAGATATTCCGCGACCCGCAGCATCACCCCAAGGGCGCAATAGACGCTCTTTTGCAGATATGCTACTTTATCGGCATACAGGGCGTGGGCTGGATATATCCCGTGGGGATGCTCCTGCTCACCGGCGCGGCGCTTCTGCCGTTCAGGCGTCGGGACACTCTTCGCCCGCTTATTCTCGGCGCGGGCGTGCTGCTCTACATATATTCGCTCATTCCTGTTTTTATCAGTCCGAGGCTTCAGCTCAACGAGCAGATGAGAAATATCGCTTTTCTCGGTCTGCTTGCCTATGCGCTTATGGATAAGAAGCCGCGCAGGCTGTTTTATGCGTTCTACGGTGCGTCGGCAGTGTATACCTATGCGGCGTTCATGGGTACCAATACCGCCATAATGGCTATCTCAATGGGTATGTCCGTTGCGGGCGCCGCCGCCGTCGTTATCATACTCCTGCTCTGCCGGGAGCTTAAACAAAGCGGCAGAGGCGTGAAAAGGGCGGCGGCAGCGCTGGCGGCGCTGGCGGTGCTTGTGCAGCTTGCCGCAGAGGTGAGAGTGCGCTTTGACTATACCTATTATGACGATACCATCTCTGCCCTGACGGAGATCATAGACAGAGGCCCCGCGAAGGGTATATACACCTGCACCGAAAACAAAGCGGAGTATGACGGTGCGCTCGACGCATTTGACCGTCTCATGGACGGCAGGGAGCGCCGCGGCAAAACGCTGCTGAGCGTGTCGGAGATCGTATCCCTTTACGCGGATATGCAGCTTGACACGTATTCGGCATGGCTGCGCGGGATAAGCACCGCACAGATGTGGGAGCGTCAGGAAAAATATTTCGCCCTGAACGGAAAAAATACGCCGGATTATATTTTCTTTGACGAGTACACACCATATGATATTGCGCTCGACGGCTACGAGGTCTTTGATCACGGGAAATATACCCTGCTTGTGAAGTCGGAGTGAACGCATGTGCCGGTGTTTTCGGACGGGTAAAAAAATAAAGCCGCCGCGCAGTGTGCCTGCGGCGGCTCAAAAAATAAATCAACGGAGGAAAAACATAATGAAAAAAGCGATCACCCTTATTCTCTGCGCCTGTCTGGCGCTTTCCCTTGGCATATCGGCCTGCGCGGATTATACCGCCGAGGATCTGGTAAAAGAATTGCAGGAAATGGAGCATACCTTTGATTATTACGCGGTAGAGCTTGAAGACGACATAATTTATATGAAGATCGCCATGGACGGAACCACCGCGCAGGCGCTCAAGCTCAAGCAGAAGGAGAACTTTGACGAATGGAAGGAGATCACGGATGAGCTTGACGAGGTATCCGAGATGCTCCAGGAACGTGCGGACGAATGTGACGGTGATCTGCTGACCTGCGTCATGCTTCTCAACGACCAGAATGACGAAAATGTGCTCTACTCCGTCACCAACGGTATCTGTCTCTACGATTTTGTGACCGGTTACGATATAGAAGACGAGCTGACCGCGGACGCAGGATAATTACGTCACGATCATGCCGAGCGTGAGTATGCCGAGATTGGCGTTATAAATATCATTGAACTGCGCAAGCGGGAGAGGGTTCACGCCCTTTCCCGCTTCTATCGTATAGCCCGGCCGGTCAAAAGCGGATATGTACCAGTCCTTATACCCGGCAAAGCCCGAGGCGTATGGCGTATCCTCGACTGCGTACCCGGATACGGCGGCGAACGCGTCGGCGATCACGCGGGAGTTCGGCGGGAGATAGTCGAGATATTTCCAATAAATGACCTCTCCCTGCGTGTGGTACGAAAGGGTGAGCGCGGGGAGAAAGGAGCGGGTAAAGTCGTATACGGCAAGCGGCTCCGGCGCCGTAAGGGGAGCGCCGCCGACAAAATCGGCGGGGGCGGGCGAGCGGACGCCGAGCGCGTATTTGTTCTCACGCGCCTGTTCCCACCCGGCAGGGTATTGCAGGTTGGGGTCTATTCCGCGGATGTTCGCCTTCCAGCCGGACGGAAAGGAATACTGCGGATAGTCAAAAGCGATGCGTCGGGCGTAGTCGTAGTATTCCCCGCTTTGCAGCTCACCCGCCGCAAGGTCTATCCCGTCCGGGTTTACCGCGGGGATAAGTGCAAGCTCGGCGTAGGTGAAAAGCTCCTGCGCGCTCTGGGAGGCTATCTGAGCGCGTCCGGCATAGGCTTTGCAAAGTTCCTCCGTAAATTTCAGCAGCAGCGTTGTCGTTATCCACTCGTTCGCGTGGTGGGAGGCGTTGAAGAGCACGCGGTTTTCGCCCGTGCCGAAACCAAGGCTCCACAGCGGCCTGCCCATCACGCTTTTGCCGATCTGAGTGCGCGTGAGAAACGGGTACCGCGCCGAAAGCCCCCTGACGCAGCAGTCGATGAGGAATGAGCAGCAGTCAATATCCGTCGGAACGACATTGAAGCCGAGCGGAACGATCAGCGGCGAACCGGCACGGAGTCTTTCCCCGTCAGCGTCGGGGTTTGCCGTTTCTATCGCGGCGATGCTGCTGCCGTACCGGCGCGCTATAGTGTAAAACGTGTCGCCGGGGCGCACGGTGTAATCGAGAAAGCCGAGATACCACGGCATAAGTGCGTTGTGGGTAAGCCCTCCGACGATCCCGTCTGCGGGGAGGTTGGAGGTGCGCTGAAAATCCGTCACCGCGGAGCGGGTGAGCGCGCCGAACACTCCGTCTGCGGCAAGAGCGCCGTATCCGCGCCTTATCAGCGCCGTCTGCAAAAACGAAACCGACGGCCCCGTCGAGCCGAATTTTAAAATACGCATAAAAACCACCTTTTAAATTGTTAAATTTAAACAAATTTGCCCTCTGATTTTTGGCTTGCCTATCCGGCGGCGCACCTGTATAATATATATGTCCTGTTATGGAAAAAAATAATGCACGTCCGGCTCTCCACAACGTAGCCGCCGTGACATATAAAAAAGGAGGAGCTTATATGCCCTGAGGCTCGGGGTGCGGCAGTGTGGAGACCTGTCGTAATGCGGTATGCGTATGCAGCCGCGAGATTCCCGCCGGCGGAGGCCCGGGGATCGGAGTCGGGAAAAATATGGCAACTGTTCAGCTTAAAAACGTGATGAAAATCTACCCGTTTTCGGGAGATGAGGCAAAGAAGTCCAAGAAAAAGGGCGACACGGAAGAAAAAAAGGTCAACCTTCAGAAGACTGACAAGGGCGTTATCGCCGTGCAGCAGTTCAATCTGGATATCGCCGATCAGGAGTTTATCGTTCTTGTCGGTCCGTCCGGCTGCGGCAAATCCACGACCCTGCGCATGATCGCAGGTCTTGAGGAGATAAGCGAGGGTGAGCTGTATATAGACGGCAAGCTCATGAACGACGTTGCGCCCAAAGACCGTGATATCGCAATGGTCTTCCAGAACTACGCGCTCTATCCCCATATGACGGTTTATGAAAATATGGCTTTCTCCCTCAAGCTGCGCAAGGTCCCCAAGGCGGAGATCGATAAGAAGGTGCGTGAGGCGGCGGAGATACTTGATATCACGCAGTATCTCGGCAGAAGACCCAAGGCGCTGTCCGGCGGTCAGAGGCAGCGTGTCGCGATCGGCCGTGCGATCGTGCGCGATCCCGCCGTCTTCCTCATGGACGAGCCGCTTTCAAACCTCGACGCAAAGCTGAGGAACCAGATGCGTGCGGAGATAATCAAGCTGCGCAAGCGTATAAACACCACCTTTATCTACGTCACCCATGACCAGACCGAAGCAATGACCCTCGGCGACAGGATTGTCATCATGCGCGACGGCTATATCCAGCAGATTGGCACTCCCCAGGAAGTTTTCAACAACCCCCGCAACCTGTTTGTCGCGGGCTTCATAGGTACGCCCCAGATGAACTTCTTTGATGCAAAGCTCCTGCGCGAGGGCGAGAAGTTCTTTGTTGAGATCGGCGGAGTAAAGATCGAGCTGGACAAGGAAAAGGAAGCGCGTCTTCTTGCAAACGACGTCCAGACGCAGGATGTCACTCTCGGCGTCCGTCCGGAGCATACCGTCGTCGCCGATGAAGGCATCGCCGCGACGGTCGATGTAAGCGAAATGATGGGTTCCTCCGTGCATCTGCATGTCAATGCGGCGGGCAAGGATGTTATCATAATCGTTCCCACCATCGACGTGAAGGGTCACTACGCAATGGGCGACACCGTGCATTTCACCTTCAATGGCAACGTCGCACACGTCTTCTCCAAGGAAACCGAGAAGAATCTCGAGTGGTAATGCTTTTTTTGAAATCAATACGGTAAAAACAAGCTTGCGGCAAAACCGAAGTTTTGCCGCAAGCTTTCGCTTGTAAAAAAAGTCCTTACAGGACTTTTTTTACCGCGCTTTCCGCCGAGCATTTTGAACTCTTTCAAAATGCTGTTACCGAAAGCCTTGAAATACTGCTTTTCTTTATAAATACGTTAAACCCGTAATTGTTTCTCTCCCTCAGTCAGCTGCGCTGACAGCTCAGCCAAAGGCATAAATTCAATCCGCCGCTTGCGGCACCATAACTTCTCAATCCTCACTCCTAACTCCTCACTGAACAAGGCTCCTCACCTTTCAATTGCTCTCGCGCTTTTCCGTGTTTGCGTTGAGAAAATCGACCGTCGCGGCGAGAAGCTCTGCGGTGGACGGGGCGTCGGGATCTGCATCGAAATCGTGCTTGGGCAGGCAGGCGCTGTAATGCGCCGCGTTTGGAAAGAGCCTTTTCAGGGCAAGATATTCATCATAGGGTACGTCCGTATCGCCGGTGCTGTGGGCGATGAAAAGGGGCGGAGCACAGGACGCGTCAAAGCCGCGCAGGGTATAGCGCACATCGTCCCCGCCTCCGAGATAGCGTCCCCACTCCCCGCGCTGGCGCAGCGCGACATATGTCCCGTAGCCGAGAGGCATGGGAAGCTCATAATTGACCCTGCCGCCGTTCTTCCTTATGCTGCTCTCCGGCATCCTGGGGTAGCGGCAGTAAAAGGCGCTCGGTGCATTGTACCAGCCGCCGCACAGAAGGCCGTAACCGTAATAGGAAATTATGCCGAGAGGTCTCTCGGCAAATTCGCGGTGCATGGCAAGCAGGCACAGATACGCCCCCGCCGATCGGCCGAACAGGAAATAGCCCGGCCTGCCGCCGAAAAGCTCTTCCCGCGCATCGAGATACCAAGCGACCGTGGCGGAAACGTCCTCGACTATCTGCGGCAGCCGCGCCTCCGGGCAAAGCGGGTAATCCGCCGCAAGAATTGCGTATCCCGCGCCGCACAGCGCTTTTTTATGCGTATCTGGCAGATCGAGGCGGCTGCCGTATATCAGTGCACCGCCGTGCAGATAGATTATCACCGCCCGCGGCGCTGTGCCCTGTTCCTGATATATCGCGGCGCGCTTTTCCCCCGCGCCGCCCGGGATCATTACTTCTCTTTCAATTATCATAACTGTCACCCTTTGTATCAAAGCAAACGATACTCTCCGCGCTCCCGCTTTCTTATCATGTCTCTGATTATATACCTTATCCCCGCCGTCTGCGAGACTTCTTCTGCACAATGGCATGCCGCCGTCGTTGGGCTTGCTGCACGATTGTGTGCACTTTGCCCTATGGCATAGCGGCGCTTTCGTATCCGCATGACGTGTAAGAATACGTGCGGCTCTGCTAAAGTTTATACATAAACTTGTATAAGAAGAGGTATGCTCCATGTCAAAGATAGTTATAGCTCTCGGCGGAAATGCCCTCGGCGATACGCCCGAGGAACAGATGCACCTTGCCGCGGGCGCGGCAAAGGCAATAGTTGACCTTGTCGAAGCCGGGCACGACGTGATAGTCGCCCACGGAAACGGACCTCAGGTGGGCATGATAAGCAAGGGTCTTGCCGCCGCCGCGGAAGCGGGCGCGATAAACGTCCCGATGCCGCTGCCCGAGTGCGGCGCGATGAGCCAGGGGTATATCGGCTATCATCTCCAGAACGCCATTGAAAACGAGCTTCGCGCACGCGCAATAAGCAAGTGCACTGCCGCGATCGTGACGCAGGTGCTTGTGGACGAAAACGACCCCGCCTTTTCACATCCCACCAAGCCAATCGGCGCTTTCTATACGAAGGAGCAGGCGGACGCGCTTGCTGCGGAAAAGGGCTATACAATGATCGAAGATTCCGGCCGCGGCTACCGGCAGGTCGTCGCCTCGCCCAGCCCGGTTGACGTTATTGAAAAAGAGAGCATCAAGGCGCTTATGGCCGCCGGGCAGATCGTCATTGCGGTCGGCGGCGGCGGTATTCCCGTCGCGGAGAGGGGCGGGCGGCTCGTCGGCGTTCCGGCGGTCATCGACAAGGACCTTGCCTCGGCAAAGCTTGCCCGGCTCGTGCAGGCGGATATGCTGATTATCCTCACCGCCGTTGAGCAGGTCGCGGTCAACTTCGGGAAGCCCGATCAGCGCGGCATCGACTGCATGGATCTCGCCCAGGCGCAGGAATTTATAGAGCAGGGGCAGTTCGCCCCCGGTTCCATGCTGCCCAAGGTACGCGCCGCCATGGATTTTGCCTCCGGCGGAGGGAAAGCGATCATCGCCTCGCTTGAGCGCGCCGCAGACGCCGTGCGCGGCAAAAGCGGCACGGCCGTTGTCCGCTGACCGGACAGGGCTATTGACGCATCCCGCGTGTACGCGATATAATACCCTCGATTGACAGGGGCGCATACGCTTTTGCTCCTGTCGATCGAAAGTACGTACCATGCCGCAAAAAATTATTCGGTTCGGGGGTGAAGTTATGGCAAACGAATACTCCGTGGCTGCGCTGCTCGCTTCGGAAAATCTTCCGGGGCTTGTGCCTGCCGCCGGCAGAGAGAGTCTCGGCAACAGGATCGTCAACGTGAACACAATAGATAATCTTGACGTGTTTGACTGGCTTCGGGCGGGGGATTTCCTGCTGACCACCGGCTTTCTTTATAAGGATGATCCGACAAAGCTGGTAGAAGTGATAGAGACCGTTTCGCGCATCGGCTGCGCCGGACTGGGTATAAAAACGGCGCGTTACTTTGACGCGCTGCCGCGTGAGGTGATACGCCGGGCGGACGAACTGTCCTTCCCGATAATCGAGATACCGCTCAAATACTCACTGTCGGATATTGCCAACACCATTACCGACGCTCTGCGCAGCAATGACGAGGTACGCTTCACGAAATACCTGAGCATCCATAACAGCTTCAACGAGTGCGTGCTCAACGGCGGCGGCATAAAAGCGCTTATCGACACGCTGCACGGCTATGTGAACAATCCCGTGGCACTTGTTGACAGCCGCTGGCGCATGCTGGCCTCGTGCGATCTTGAAAGCGCGCTGCAACGTCTCGGCCTGAAGAGCCTCGTCTTTCCCGACAGCTTTATTGAGTCCATCCCCACAAGGCTTATCGGCAAGACAAAGCTTATTACGCGCACATTTCCCGCCGCGGGCGCGGATATCGTCACGCGCATCGCAAGCCTTGAGGACGGAAGCACAAATTACGGCTATGTCGTCGTCTTTGAAACGGATCATGTTCTCGACTGGATGGAGTTCGTCGCGCTGGAGAGCGTGGCGGTGCCGCTTGTCGTCGAGCGCATCAAGGCCAAGCAGATAAGCGAGGTCAAGCATCAGCTGCGGCAGGATTTCTTTGACGATCTTCTCTCCGGGCGCATAAACTCCGTTAACGCGGTCAGCAGCCTTGCGGAAATACACCATATGGATATCCGCAAGACCTATATGTGCATGGTGACGCGCCTTGACGAGGATTATGACAGCGACGGGGGCGAGGAAAAGCGCAACCGCCTTTTCAGGGTCAAGAACGAGATAGTATACATGATAGACAAGGAAGCGCTCAACGCTGAGCTGACGGTCGTGTCCATCATCCGCTCAAATCTCATAATCTCCTTTTTCAACGTCCCGAAGGACAAGGCGCGCTTCCACAGCTGGGAGATCCTCGATGGCTTTCCCGAGATGCTTTCGCAGAAGCTCAAGGAAAGCTTTGACGTCAGTTTTACTATCGGCGTCGGCACGCCGATAAAGGATTATCTCAATCTGCGGGCGAGCTATTTTCAGGCGAACGAGGCTATCGGCTACGCCAGCAGCGAGGAAAACGGCGCGGTGTGCTACTATGAAAATTTCATGGTCGATCAGCTTCTGGGCTGCATCCCCGACAAGCAGGTGCTTGAGGATTTCGCCCGCCTGTCCATCGGCTCACTGCGCGATTACGATCAGGAGCACGGCACGAACCTTGTCGAGACTCTCGAGATATATTTTGAGTGCAACGCCAATGTCAGCATTGCCGCCAAAAAGCTGTTTCTCCACCGTAATTCTCTCATCTACCGTATGGAAAGGATAAAGGAGATACTCAATTCCGATCTTAAAAACCCGACGGAGCTTCTGGCTCTGCAAGTCGGCCTGCGCGTGCAGAAGATACTCGAAACGCGCGCGGAGGAATAAGCAAAAAGCGTATGCGGTTTTTTACGACCGCATACGCTTTTCTTATTTTTTATACCCCGTGGTGAAGTCCACGATATTTTTAAGCTCCCTGCCGTTCGTGAAGCGTTCAAGGTTGTCCGCGGCGATGTCCACGATGCGCTCAAAGGTTTCGGGGAGATGGTAGTAGCCGGAGACATGCGGGGTAATGAGGAGATTGTCAAGCTCCCAGAGCCTGCTGTCCGCGCTCAGCGGCTCAGGTTCCGTCACGTCTATCGCGGCGGAGGCTATCTTTCCCTCGCTCAGCGCCCTGTACAGCACTTCTCCTGCGACCGCGCCGCCGCGGCCGCAGTTTATGAAGATCGCTGAAGGCTTCATCAGATCGAAAAGCTCGTCCGTATAGAGGTGGTACACCGCCTTTGTGCCGGGAAGAACGGAGAAAACCACGTCGGCACGCGGAAGAAGCTCATGCAGCGCGTCCATGGTGTACATCTCGTCAACGCAGTCGGGCTTTTCGCCGCTCCTGCGCTTCACGCCGATCGTATATGCGCCGAACGCCCTGCACAGCGAGGCGAAATGGCGGCCTATATCGCCCAGTCCCACCACCAGCACCGTTGCGTCGCTCATAGAGGTGACGGTTCCGAAGTCCGTCCACTCGTGCCGTTTCTGCGCGTCTCTGTAAAGATGCAGCTTTTTTTGCAGCATCAGACAGGATGCCAGCGCGTGTTCCGCGACCGCCTTGCTGTAAGCGCCCGTTGCGTTTGTGAGCACGGTTTTTTCCGCAAGCACGCCCTTTACGATATAGGGGTCCGCCCCCGCGGTGTTGAGCTGCAAAAGCTCAAGACGCTCACTTGCGCGGATCCTGTCCGCCGGAACGCAGCCGATGATTATTTCCGCCGCCGCTATCTGATCGTCGGTTACGGCGTCGGCACTGACGTATGTAAATTCGCAGTCCTTTCCTGCGCGCTCAAGCTTTTCCTTGTGTCTTTCCGCTACGGGCAGAACGCAAAGCACCTTTTTCGACATAACGCTTCTCCTTCTTTCAATTTTTTCTTAATTATTAGGCGCTGACTTTTAACTTTTTCACTCTTAACAAGTCCAGCACTGGTGAGTGAGGAGTTAGGATTGAAGCTCCTAACTGAGCGGAGTGCTTTACAGCAGCTTTTCAAGCGCCGCTATATCCTCTTCCTTTGTCGCCCAGTCGGTGACGAGGCGGATCGCTGTGCGGTTTTCGTCGATGTACTCCCAGAAGCTGAATACTACGTTCTCTGCAAGCTCCGCCTTCTTTGCGTTGTCAACGACGATGTATATCTGGTTCGTGGGCGAGTCGATGAAGAACTCATACCCCTTTTCTCTGAGTATTTTCTTGATCGCATCGGCCTTGGCGACGGCCTGTCTGCCTATCTCCCAATAAAGCCCGTCGGTGAAAAGCGCGTCGAACTGTATGCCCAGGAGTCTCCCCTTCGCGCTCATCGCGCCGTGCTGCTTGACGCGGGTAATGAAGCGGCGCGGCATGTTGTTCTTCGTGAACACCAGCGCTTCGCCGAAAAGCGCGCCGCATTTCGTTCCGCCGATATAAAAAGCGTCGGTAAGACGCGCAATGTCCGCAAGGGTCAGGTCGCTTTCGCCGCAGCCCAGCGCATAGGCAAGGCGCGCCCCGTCCAGATACAGCACGAGTGAGTATTCGTCGCACACGCGGCGCAGCTCGGCAAGCTCCTCCCTATTATATACGCCGCCAAGCTCCGTCGCATGGGTGACGTATACGCCGCCGGGGAACACCTCGTGCTCATGGCTCTCGTCCGCGTAAAAGCGCGCGCAGTAGTCACGTACCTGACCTGCGGTTATCTTGCCGTTATCGGTCGGCAGGGCGAGCACCTTGTGTCCGCAGAACTCTATCGCGCCCGCCTCATGGACGTTTATGTGCCCCGTCTCGGCGCAGAGCATACCCTCGCCCGGCTCAAGCATTGTGTCGATGGCGATCTGGTTTGTCTGTGTGCCGCCCTGCAAAAAGTAGATCTGCGCATCGGGGCATGAGCATGCTTCGCGGATCTTTTCCTTCGCCGCGGCGCAGTATTCGTCTTCTCCGTAGCCGACGGTTTTTACCGCGTTTGTCTCGGCAAGGCGCTCAAACACCTTCGGGTGCGCCCCTGCGGAATAATCGTTTACAAATGAAAGCATTTTTTATCTCCTTTTTTCCTGATTTTTTCAAAAACTCAGCATCATGACCGTAAACACGGCCGCCGTGGCCGCCATTATCGCCAGATGCACCCAGATCCTGTTTGCAAGCAGGCCTATGAACTCCCGTGCGAGGGCGTTCGGCCAGTAGTACCATTCCGTCCTGCTGCCCATGCCGTCGATATCCCAGCCCGCCTGCGCGGCGAGTATGCCGCTTCTGAACACGTGGAAGCCGCTCGTGCAGAATGCCGTCCGCGCACCGGGGCGGAGCCGGTCGGCTATCGCCTTGCTGAGCACCATGTTTTCCCATGTTGTGGTCGATTGCTTTTCAATGATTATGCGCTCATCCTCAATGCCCTTTGAGCGCATATACCGCGCCATGGCTTCCGCCTCCGCCATGCGCTCGTCGCTGCCCTTGCCGCCGGAGGGGATGAATTTTGCGCGTTTTCCGCTTTCGCGCTCCTGCCGTGCGGCAAACTCAAGCGCCCTGTCAACGCGCCCTTGAATTATCGGGTAAAGCCCTCCGTCTTCCCGGATGCGGCAGCCGAGTATGACGATAAAGTCCTTGTCGCGCTCGGGCGTGTGCTTTGCGGCGAGGAGGGCGCAGAGCATGACGGAGAACATCAGGCAGTCCATGTAGCACAGGAGCGATGCATAGCCGCTGCACACGGCGTTGCGCACGGCCGCGCTCCAGCGCGAGCAGAAAAGCGCGATGCCTGCCGCCGTGCCTGCGAGCAGCAGCAGCGCCGCGGCGGTACCGAAGAGATTACACGCGGCAAAGCCCTCGCGTCTGAGCAGGAAAATGCCGCTGATTATCAGCGCCGCGGCGATCGCCGCCGTTAGCGGGGACGTCCATATTATAAAGTCCTGGCAGGCGGTTGCAAGGCGCAGATACATGAGCCACAGCGTCATATCCGGCATAAGAAGCGCCTGTAGCATGAAAACCGAGGAGAAAATGCCGAGGACAAAGGAGAATATGCCAAGCCCCGCGCACAGGACGGTTATGTAAGAATAAAGCCGGTTTTTTCTTCTGCGCTCAAACGAGCGGAAGAGCGACAGCGCCGCGGCGAAGAGGAGCAGCGTAAGCCCCGCGGGGAGCGCCCTCCAGCCGGTGAAAGCGCCGCCCAGACTTTCCCGCACGCCGCCGAACGGCGTTGTCGAGAGCGTCATATCGAGATTATATATGCTCATCTCCACATTATCCACCGGCTCCCAATTGACATGGGCGGGGGTGCTGCCCCTGCCGGCGGCTATAAAGCGGACATACATCATCCCGTTCCGGCACTCGCACGACTCGACACGCACGACGCTTTCGTCTGCGGTCGTAACGCTGCCGCCTGTGGCCTGAAGTGGCATATCGAGCGCTATCGTAAGCTCGCCGCCGCAGCATATCATATATCCCAGCACGGCCGCCGCGATCAGCAGCGCGGCGGCAAGAAAATGTTTGAGTTCTTTTGACATCTGTCACGTTTCCGTTTCTGTTTTCTGTTTTTTCATATAATAACCCATAACAAAAAAAGCCGCAAGGACTTTTTACCCTGCGGCTTTTGGTTTTATCCGGTTTTTTATACCTCTCTGATGAAGCGGTTGAAGCCGATGTCGCGGCGTATCTCGCGCAGATACATTCCGCGCATATAGGGTATCTGCTTCTCGACAAGCGCCATTGCCCCGGCGCAGTCCTTTCTCAGCTTCGCGCACAGCTCCTTTGCCTCGGCGATAAGCTCGTCCTCATCGACAAAGAGACTTCTGCCGTGCTCAAGCACCTTCCGCCCGGCGACGATAACGGTGTCCACGTGTGAGCCGTTTTCGTAATACACCAGCTGGCGCGTCATATCGTTGACCGGCTGCCAGAGGATGTTTTCGATATCTATTATCGTCACGTCCGCGCACGCGCCCTCCTCGATGCCGCCTATCCTTCTGCCGAACAGCTTCGCGCCGCCGTGATAGTCCAGCATGAGCGCGTCGGAGGCGGAAAACCAGTCCTCATAATCGACATGGGACACGTCGTGCAGCAACGCCGTAAGCTTTATCTGGTCAAGCATGCTCAGACCGCCGCAGTTGCCGCCGTCGCTGCCGAGGGCGACGTCTATGCCGCGCTTTCTGTACAGATCGACGGGGGCCACGCCGCTGCCGAGATGCAGATTTGACGACGGGCAGTGCACAACGGTCGCGTTGGCGCGCCGGACACAGTCAAGCTCTGCGTCAGAGACCCAGACATGGTGGACAAGGGCGGTGCGCTCGTTGAGCACGCCAAGCTCGTCCATGTGCTCGATAAGGCCCTTGCCGTAGAAGCTGCGCGAGACTATCGCCTGCGTTTTCGCCTCAAGGATATGCGTCTCCCAGCCCATTTTGTACTTGCGCTCAAGCTCAGCGTGCTTGAGCAGCAGCTCGTCGGAGCATCTCTGCGGTCCGTCTGTGCCGAGGATTATATCGACAAGGGGATCGTCGCGGTACTTGAGGTAGGCCGTTTCGACCTCTGCGATATACTCGTCGATGCTCTGGGGCCTTCCGCCGCCCTTCGGCAGAAGCTCACGCGGAAGCTCGCCCTCTTCGAGGGGGAGCGTGTCGAAAAAGCCCTTGTCGGCGAACATGGTTGCAATGCGGCTTCTCATGCCGAGCTTTTTGAACGCCGCCGCGTCCGCGTCAAGCCCCGCTACGGAGATCGACGGGCGCTGGGAGAAATGGTCAATGACCGATGTCGTGCCGGTTTTGAGCATCTGAAGCCCTTCGACAAGGCTGCACACGTATATCTCCCTCTCGTTGCGGAAGGAGCCGCCTGCGATGGCGTAAAGCATATAGATATCAAGCGGAACGTTGTCTATAGTGCCCTTGAGATAGCCCGTATAGGAATGTGCATGTGCGTTGATGAGGCCGGGAATGACGGCCTTACCGGCGCAGTTTATCGTCTCGTCCGGCTCATACGCGGCGCAGGGGGCGCCTATGGCCCTGATGATATCGCCCTCAATATAGATATCGTCCGTTGCCCACGTGCGGCGGTCGCTCTTGAGATAGAGCGCGTTTTTCAGAAGAATGGACATTTTGTCCCTCCGTTAAAATAGATTGTTTATAAAAGCCAAGAGGCCGTCTCAAAAATTTTTTTGAAACGGCCCCTGAGATTTATGAAAAGCTTTTTACCAGCTGCCGTATACCGTCTTGGGCAGCCACAGGCTTATCTCGGGTATATACGTGATAAGCAGCAGCGCGATGACGGACAGGCCGATGAACGGGATCGCGCCCTTTGCGACCTTCATAACGGGCTTTTCCGTAATATTGGAGGCGACAAAGAGGTTGAGGCCGAAAGGCGGCGTGAACATACCGATAGCGCAGTTGACGACCATGACGACACCGAGGTGAACGGGATCGACGCCCGCAGCGGTGGCGATCGGGAAGAAGAGCGGTCCCATAATGGTGACTATGGAAGCGCCGTCAAGGAACATACCGGCGATGAGCAGGATAATGTTCATCAGCAGGAGGATGACCGTCTTGCTGGAGCTTACGCTCAGGATGGAGTTTGCGATGGTAACGGTGATGCCCTCGGAGGTGAGTATCCACGAGAAGATGCACGCGCCCGCCATGAGTATCATGATCTGCACGGTGGAAATGGCGGATTTGTAAACGCAGTCGATAAGCTTGCTGAGATCCATTTCCTTGTAGACGAACAGCGCGACGACGATCGAGTAGATGACCGCAACGGCGGAAGCCTCGGTCGCGGTAAAGATACCGGAGTAGATACCGCCGAGAATGATGATGGGAACGCCGAGCGCCCAGAGGCTGTCCTTGAGCGCAATGAGCTTTTCCTTGCCCGTGGTCTTGGGCAGGCGGACGATCTCGGTGTGCTTTTTCGCGTAGAGAACGGTGTAGATGATATAGGTAAGACCGTAGATAAGGCCCGCGCCGAATCCGGCGATGAAGAGTGCGCCGACGGATGCGCCGGTGACGGTGCCGTATACTATCATGGTGACGGAGGGGGGAATTATGATGCCGAGGGAGCCGGAGGCGGTTATAACGCCGGTGGCGTACTCGTCGTCATACTTCATTTCCTTGAGCGCGGGGTAGAGCAGCGCGCCGATCGCGACGACCGTCGCGGGGGAGGAGCCGGAGATGGCGCCGAAGAACATGCTCGCCACGACCGTGACGATGCCGAGACCGCCTATCGAGTGGCCGACGAAAGCCTTTGCAAGGCCGATTATCCTCTTGGAGATACCGCCCTCGCCCATTATGTTGGCGGCAAGGATGAAAAACGGAATGCTTATGAGGGAGAACTTGTTGAGACCGGCGATCATTCTCTGAATGACGACGACCAGATCCATGTTCGAAAAGCACGCGAATGCCAGCGTGGTGGAGCCTGCCAGAGAGATGAAGATAGGCACGCCGAACACCATGAGAACGACAAGCGCAATAAAGAGAACTGTAATCATCCGGCCTTATCCTCCTTTGCGTTTCTGTTCTTTATAACGTTCACGAGAAGAACGATATAGCGCGGTATCATAAGCGCAGCGCCGATGGGAACGGAGATGTAGATTATCCACATCGGCAGCATCATCGTCGGGGACACCTGCATCGTCTGCACCGTTTTTACGGTCAGGCGGATGCCGTACCACAGCATAAAGGCGGAGAAGCCCACGCCGACAATGTTCACAAATATATCGAGAATGAATTTACCCGTTCTGCCGCATATATCGTACACGGCGGAGATGTTCATATGCGCCTTTTCGCGCACCGCCGCGCCGCATCCGGCGAAGGTCATCCATATGATCGCAAATTTTGCGTATTCCTCGGCCCAGGTAAGGCTCATACCGAGGTTTCTGAGCACAACGTTGATAAAGAGCACGACTGCGCCGGAGAGTATCCCGAACACGAGTACGATCTTTTCAAAGCCGCTCATGTATTTTTCTATTTTATTCATTTTGCGTCTCCATTAAAAACCGCTGTTTCCCAAAAGCAGGACACTATCATTATAACAGTGCCCTGCGTTTTTTCAATGCCTGATGTGTAGATTTTCCGCTCAGGCGGCGTCTATGAGCTTGTAGGTCGCGTCAAGCACGTCGGAGCCGATCACATCGCGGAACTGCTCATGCACGGGCTTTACGGCCTCTGCGAAAACGGCCTTCTCCTCGTCGTTCAGCTCGTAAACGGCGGTGCCGGAATCCTTGATGGTCTGGATATAGCCGTCTTCCATGTCGGCGTTGCACTGGCGCTCGTAAGCGACTGCCTCATCTGCGGCCTCGGTAATGGCTGCCTGAAGCTCGGCGCTGAGGCTGTCCCAAGTACCGTTGGAGAACATGAGCGCGTATGCGAGATAGCCGTGGTTGGAAAGGGTCATGTTGTCCTGAACTTCGTAGAACTTCATGTTGACAATGGAGTTGAGGGGGTTCTCTTCGCCGTCGGCAGCGCCCTGCTGGAGGGAGTTGTAGACCTCGGAGAAGTCAATTGCGACGGGGTTTGCGCCGAGAGCCTTATACTGTGCGATGAGCAGGGGGGATTCCATAACGCGGATCTTCAGACCCTTGAGGTCGTCGGGAGAGGTGATCTCCTTGTTCGCGGTGATCTGCTTGAAGCCGGATTCCCAGAAGTTGATGCCGGTAAAGCCCAGATCCTTCATCGGTCCGAACAGCATATCCTTAAATTCTGCGCTGTCAAGCACGGAGTAGGTGACTTCCTTGCTGGGGAACAGGAACGGGAGGTCGATGACCTGCAGAGGGGCATAGAAGCCGCTGAGCTTTGCGGTCGGGATGATCGCGCAGTCAATGGCGTTGGTCTGGAGCATTTCGGCGACCTCGGTGTCGCTGCCCATCTGACCGGCGGGGAAGATGGTGATCTCAACCTGGCCGTTGGTCTTCTCGGCAACAAGCTCTTGGAACTTTACCGCGCCCATATGCTGGGGGGTATTTTCCATCATGGCGTGTGCGAGCTTGAGGGTATAGGCGGGAGCCGCGGCTTCGGGGGCTGCGGTATCTGCCGCTTCCGTGCTCTCGGCAGCTGCCGGAGCTTCGGTCGCCGCAGGCGCGGCGGTCTGTCCGCAGGCGCAAAGCGCCAGCGTCATAACAATTGCCAAAAGCATTGCAAATGTTTTCTTCATGGTTTTCTCCTTACTTGTGGTATTGGTTTGATATATTTTAAAGCCCTCCCGGAGGAAAACTTTAAACCCTTATGCGGCTTATAAACAAGCATCTGAAATAAGCGTCTATATAATATAATCAGCCGCGTCAAACCGGAATATATTTTTGCACAAAAAACCAATCTGCGCGATAGGCACGGTGCACAATATTTCGGCGGCGCTCACGGCAAATGAGCTTGTCAAAGAAGCTTGCTTCTTTGACAAAAGGGGCTGCACTGCGCTCTGTGCCTCGGTTGTTCGCCTATGGCGAACAATTCGACACTCGCTCCGTGAGAAGAATTTTCTCCGACGTACATGCCGCCGTAGAAAATGATTAAAACTATTTTTGCCTGCGGGCAAAAACTCTGCGAGGCTTTTATTGAAAAACTGGGCAATATTATTTTTTCTTCCTGGCCGCAAACGACTTTACGGGGGGATAGGCCATGCCGAGGCAGATCATGACCACGCCGATAACGCCGCCCGTTTCAGAGCCCGCGCCCAGCGACAGCACGATCACCGGCAGCGACAGCAGTATGAGTATCATTGCCGCGCCGAGCCTTCCCTTGTTTGTCGAGAAAAATCCGTTTTTCATTGTGAGTATGCTCCTTTCAGATAACTATCAGAATGACGAACAGAATCAGTCCGACGAATATCGCCGCGGCGATGCTCAGCGGAAGCGTTTTTCTGAGCGCCTCGCCCTCTCTGCCGACTATGCCCGCCGTTGTGCAGCCGAGCGTGATGTTGCCCGGGCAGGTCGCGGTACCTATCGCGCCGCCGGCAGTCTGCGCGCCGAGTATCCCCGCCGCGTCAAGGCCGAGCAGTCTTGCCGTTGTGAGCTGGAACTCTGAGAAGAGGATGTTGGAGGCCATGTTGCTGCTTGTCATGAACGCGCCGAGCAGACCAACCATGGGCGCGAGAAGCGCATATGCGCGCCCCATCACCCGCGCCATTCCGTCCGCAAGCACCGACGTCATGCCCGAGCCGCTCATGATGCGCGACATGATGAGAAAGCCGATGACCGCGATGCCGGAAGGAATGACCTTATATACCGAGCGCTTGAGCGCCGGTCTGAAGCTGCCCGCTCTGAGCAGACCCTTCTTCACATAATAAATATAACCTATTATTGACGAAATTATCAGGAAAAAACTTGCATGAGTGAGCGGGGAGAGCGGAGAGTAGCGCTCTACCGCCGCGTTTGTAAAGCCGTAGCCGGTGGACGTCTCCGGCAGGGCGAAGCCGAACGACCATTGGCCGAGGAAGCTTTTAAGCGGTTTTATCAGAAGCACCGCAAGCGTTATCACGGTCAGCACGATATACGGCACGAACGCTTCAAGCATGCTCATGCCGCCGCTGCTTCTGACGCCGTCCTCGGCGCTGCGGTCCATAATAGGGCTTTCCTCAATGCCCCACTGTTCGGAGTAGAGCTTTGTCCTGCCCAGAAGCAGCAGCACCACAAGCGCCGCGCAGGTCGGCAGGAAGCAGGCGAGCGTCTGGTTGAACTGCCCGACGAGCAGCTGTCCGCCGCCCTGGATGAGCGAGACGAGAAGCGCCGCGGGAAGTCCCTTTCTGATACCCTGCCATCTGCCGTAGAGCCAGCATACCGTAAGCGCCACGATGAAATTCCATATCCATATGAAAACGCCCGACCAGAGCGCCGTGCTCAGCAGCATCTGAGGATCCGCGTCGAGGCCGGCGGCAAGGCGCATTGCGTCCCACGCGACGCCAAGCGTACCGAAGGTGCTGCCCCACGCCTCGCCGATAAGGGAGATGACTACCGCGTACAGCGGGGAGACGCCTATTCCGATGAGCAGCGGCGCGCCGACCGCGACGGGTACGCCGAAGCCGGTAATGCCGATGAGAAAGCCCACGAACCCGAGACCGATCGCCATTATCCGGATAAGCTCGTTCGGCAGTAGGGCGCGGATGCCGCTTCTGAACGAATCAAAAGCGTTTGCCTCGTTGGATATCTCGTACATAAGAAGCGCCGGCCAGATCACTATGAGCACAACGAGCGCGCTCCATATGCCCTTTGCCGCTTCCGCGGCGATGAGCGCGGAATTTGCCCTGAAAACGGTGAGCGCGATAATAAGCGCGGCGAAAAGCCCCATCGGGGCGGCCTCGGTGGCGCGCCAGCGGAACTGTATCATAAGCACGAGCAGGACGAGTATCGGCAGGAACGCCGCCGCCCAATTTCCAAGCGTGCACGGAACAGCAGATGTCATAGGTGTCTCCTTTTCCGTCAAAATACGAGGAGAAATCCCTTCGGGGACTTTTCCTCGTATCGAGACGATAAAAAATAAGTATAAATGCGGGGGATCAGGCCTCCGCCTTCTTGTCCTCAACGACTGCGGGGATAATGGTTATGGGCGCGGCGTCCTTGAGGATGACGTTCTTCTTGCGCAGGAATGTCATGAAGTAGAGGAATATAAGCTCCAGAACGCCGGTAGCAAGACGGACGACGACGGAGATGAGCACCATCTGCGCCATGACGGCGAGGGGCTTTGTGCCCGCGAATGCGAGCAGCGTGAAGATGATCGCGTTCACGATAAGGCCGACTGCGGTGGAAACAAAGGTTCTGAGCCAGAGCTTGCCGTGGCCGGTCTTGTTCTTGATCTTTGCGAAGATGTGGACGTTCAGAAGTCCGCCGATGTAGGTCGCGGTGATGCTGGCAATGGTCACGCGGGGAACAACGCCCATCAGCTTTGCGAACATCTCATAGTTCTCGGTGTCTGCCGCGGGGCAGGGGAGGTAAATGAGCCATACGAGATAGACAGTGGACAGTGCGCGGACGATGAATTGGCAGGTGACGGAGGATTTTGCGATCTCTCTGCCGTAGAATTCATTGATGTAGTCTTCGCCGCAGGCGAGGATAGGATACATCAGCGAGCCTGCGATAATGAAAAACTCCTGACCGGCTACGGTAAGGGTGCAGTTTTTCGCGGAGGTAAAGGAAACCATTATCTGCAAACCGGCCATAAGACCGACCATGATGAAGGGTGCGTATTTCTTTCCGAGCCTGTCGGCAAGGACGGCGCCCACTATTATTGTGATAAGACCGAATCCCGCCGTCAGCAGGAGATTGGGGATACCTGACCAGGGACCTGTTATAAGTCCGTACATATTTTCCTCCAAAAAAATTTATTTTTTTGTTTTTTCTTTCGGCCGCGCATAGCGGCGTCTTTTCAATATTCTTTCTTTTTAAGGATCGCCTTGGGTATGCTCATTGAAACGGTGCGCCATGGATTGACGACCTGAAGTATCTTCAGATCTGATGTCTGCCCGGCAAGGGCATATGCCTCGTCAAAGCTGTAATCGCCGTGCTCCATGATAAAGGCGATCGCGCTTCTGGCCGCTTCCTTGCACAGCCCGTCCATATCCTCTCCGGATACGGCGATCTCAAAACGGTCTTCCGTTTCGATAACGGGGTGCTTCTGCGCCCTGTTTTTGATAAGCTCAACGCGTACCGTGACGGTGCTGCCTATCTCGATACCCGTGCCGAGAATCTCGCCGTAGCCCATTGCGGCGTGTACATCGCCTATCGAGAGCATCGCGCCCTCCACATTTACCGGCAGATAAACCGTGCTGCCGGGGCAGGCGCTGAGCGCGTCCATGTTTCCGCCGTGATCGCCGGGATAGAGACAGTCTATCGCATCCCCTGCGGGCGCTGTGCCTATCGTGCCTATCATCGGCCTTATCGGGAAGCGCACGTCGTCCCTGAATATGACCGTGCCCTCTTCCACGTGCGCCTTTCTCATATAGCAGTGATCCACCTCGTCCATGAGGATGCCCATCCATTGACCCATCCACATTTTTCCTTCGGCGTTGAGCCGTATATCGTCAATGTGAACGCAGAGAATATCTCCGGGCTGTGTGTTTTCAACGCGGATAGGCCCCGTGATCGTGAGTATGCGCTTGGGGAAAGGCTCTTTTGTGTAATCCTTTTCAAAAACCGCGTCCGGTATGCCGGGGTTCGCGGTCTCCACCGTGAACGTCTCGCCGCAGCTGACGGTCATCGCGGCCCTGTTTTTTTCATCCATAACGTGGATAACATCCGCTGTTGTTATATGCTTCATGATCTCACCTCCGTTCTCTATTTATTTTGTTTCGGATACCGGGTCATCCCGGGCTTCTCCGAATATATTTATATATTAATGTCCCGCTCCGGTTTTCAACAACTGCGGCGCTTTCCAAAAAAGCGTCCTTTACGCTATGCAGTATGCACAATTTTTTCTCCGGCACACACGTAAATTTTTCCGTGCCCGCTTCCGCGCCGCCCGCACCCGGGCAAAAAAATCTGCGGGACTTTTTTAGCCCGGCCGTATTTTGCGTATAAAAAAACGCTTTTTGTACACTGTGCACAGTGGAGCTGTTCCAAATTGGTGCTCCGCAACGTCCAAAAGGCGCAATATATCCTATAAAATGTTCAGCGTTGAAAAGCGCGCATGCGCAATTGAATCAACCCTTACGGAGGATCACAATGCTACGTACAATCATAAAAAAAGGCACATATCAGGATTCCGTCACGCTTATGCTGCTCACCGGCAGGCTGGCAGATACCGAGGGCGTCAAAAAGGTCTCCATCATGATGGCGACCGACGCCAATAAGGGCGTTTTTGCCCAGAGCGGGCTTACCACCCCTGAGCTTCTTGCCGCCGGCGCCAATGACATGGCGATCGTCGCCGACGTTGACTCGGAGGAAGTCATCAACGCGCTTGCGCAGGCCGCCGACGACTTTTTCAAAGCGCAGGCGACCGCCGACGCCTCTTCCACGTCTGAGTGCAGCCGTGTCAAATCGTGGGAAACCGCGCTCAAAGCGCATGAAGACGCCGATCTTGCCGTCATTTCCGTTCCCGGCATCTATGCCGCCGCCGAGGCCGATAGGGCGCTTGACGAGGGGCTGAACGTTTTCATGTTCAGCGACAACGTCACTCTCGACGACGAGGTAAAGCTCAAGCGCAAGGCGCATGAAAAGGGTCTTGTCGTCATGGGTCCCGACTGCGGCACCGGCATAATCCAGAGCGTTCCTATCGCCTTTACAAACAACGTCGCCCCCGGCGGCATCGGAATAATCGGCGCATCCGGCACCGGCATACAGGAGCTTACCACCATTATCGACCGTCTCGGCGCGGGCGTTACCAACGCCATAGGCATCGGCGGACGCGATCTCTCCTCCGCTGTCGGCGGCATAACCATGCTCGACGTTATCGAGGGTATGGACCGCGACCCCTCCACTAAGGTTCTTATAGTCATATCCAAGCCGCCCGCAAAGGAAGTGCGCGACAAGGTAATGGCGCGCCTGCACAACTGCTCCAAGCCCGTCGTCACACTTTTCCTCGGCGAGCGCCCGGAAAAGCACGAGCAGGGGCTTTACCATGCCTATACTCTCGACGAGGCTGCGCGCATCTCCGTGCAGCTGCTCCGCGGTGAAAAGGTCACGCGCTTTGTCCCCGAAATGCCCAAGGGCGATTTCTTCCGTCCCGAGGAAAAAAAGGTCATCCGCGCCTACTATTCCGGCGGCACGCTGGCGGGCGAGGCTGCAATGATGATAAAGGATGCTCTCGGCATCCATCTTCCGCCCGAGAAGCAGGAAGGCTTCATGCTCAACCATGACGGCCATGTCGTGGTCGATCTCGGCGACGACGTTTACACTCTCGGCCGCCCGCATCCCATGATCGACCCTGCCAAGCGCATAGAGTGCATGGCAAGCGCCGCCGACGATGAGCGCACGGGCGTTATCCTGCTGGATATCGTCATGGGCTACGGCTCGCACGAGGATATGGCAGGCTCCCTCATTCCGGCGATACGCGCCCTTCAGGAGAAGGCGGAGCGAGAGGGACGCAGGCTGTTCTTTGTCGCCACCGTGTGCGGCACCAACAAGGATTTCCAGGGTTACGACAAGCAGGTCAGTTCCCTGCGCGAGTGCGGCGTTATCGTCTGCGAGACGAATATGATAGCCGTCGCCACCGCCATACACATCATCGGCCACGAGATAGACATTCCCGAAAAGCCCATTGTGCCCAAGGCCGAAATGACCTGTGAGCGCCGCGAGGCCAGCCCCCAGCTTATAAAAATGCTCTCCGAAAAGCCGGTTATCATTAATCTTGGCCTCAGGAGCTTTGCGGACGTCGCCGCCGAATTTGGCTGCCGCGTCACGCAGTTCGACTGGACTCCCCCCGCCGGCGGCGATCTTGAGATGATCCGTGCGCTGACGTTCCTGCGCGATATCGCGCTTGACCCCGCCGAGACCGGTTTTTCAAGCATTGACGAGGCGAACCGCGCCGTTATCGACCGCATCGTCGCCTCCCAGCCCGTACTTGTGGACGTGAAGCCCGCAAGAGAGCTTATCGACGAGTTCAATCACGGCAGGCTCCTGCTCCATGCCGGCCCCCCGATCAAGTGGGAGAACATGACCGACCCCATGAAAGGCTCCTGCATCGGCGCCGCGCTCTTTGAGGGCTGGGCGGATAGCGTGGAGGACGCACGTGCCCTGCTCGAATCGGGCGGCGTAAGGTTCATGCCCTGCCACCATGTCAACGCCGTCGGCCCCATGGGCGGCATAACCTCTCCGAATATGCCCCTTCTCGTCGTTGAGGACCGCGCCTGCGGCAACCGCGCCTACTGCACCATGAACGAGGGTATCGGCAAGGTGCTTCGTTTCGGCGCTTACTCCGAGGAGGTCGTGGAGCGCCTCACATGGATGAAGACCGTTCTCGGCCCCGTCATAAGCCTTGCCCTGCACGCCGACGGCGAGCTTCCGCTCAATCCTCTGATAGCAAAGGCCGTCGCAATGGGCGATGAGTTCCACCAGCGCAACATTTCCGCCTCCCTGCTCTTCCTCAAGGAGATGGCGCCGCGCATAGTCAAGCTCGATATCCCGCAGAGCGACAAGGAGCGCGTGATGCACTTCCTCGCCGTCACCGATCAGTTCTTCCTCAACATCATGATGGCCTGCGGCAAGGCGGTCATGGACGATGCACGCCGCATTGAATGCGGCACCGTCGTCACCGCGATGTGCCGCAACGGCGAGAACTTCGGCGTCCGCATCGCCGGTATGGGCGACGAGTGGTTCACCGCCCCGGTCAACACCCCGCAGGGGCTGTACTTCACCGGCTACTGCGCCGACGATGCAAGCCCCGATCTCGGCGACAGCGCGATCACCGAAACCTTCGGCGTCGGCGGCATGGCAATGATCGCCGCGCCCGCCGTGACGCGCTTTGTCGGCGCGGGCGGCTTTGAGGATGCGCTTGCCACCAGCAACGAGATGATGGAGATCGTCATATCCCGCAACCCCAACTTCACCGTTCCCACGTGGAGCTTCCAGGGCATATGCCTCGGCATAGACGCACGCAAGGTCGTCGAGAAGGAGATCACTCCCGTTATAAACACCGGTATCGCTCACAAGATCGCCGGCTTCGGCCAGATCGGCGCGGGCACTGTTCATCCTCCGCTTGAGTGCTTCCGCAAGGCGGTCATGGCCTATGCGAAAAAGCTCGGCTTCGAGGGATAAAACCGAAAAACGCAAAAAATTGCAAAAAAAGACCGTGCAGAAATGCACGGTCTTTAAGCTTGCTCATTATCAGAGTGGAGATATGGTGTCGGCTGTGCCGACATCTCTCCCCGCTGGGGAGAGTCTTCCCCTTTCATGGGAGCCATGAGAGTGCGTTGACCAAAGGCAGAGCCTTGAATTTGATCGTCGGCTGTGCCGACACAATAACTCCTCACTCCTCACTCCTCATTCCTCACTTTTGAATCTGTCTCTTTCCGCAACTGCGAGCGCGTCGCAGCGGTTGTTGTATTCGTTGTCCGCGTGACCCTTTACCCAATGGTAACGTACGGTGTGTACCGCAGTGAGATCGAGCAGCCTTTCCCACAGATCTGGATTGAGCGCGGGCTTTTTATCGGATTTTATCCAGTTTTTCTTTCTCCACGACTCCGCCCAGCCCTTGCTGAGCGCGTCAATGACGTATTTTGAGTCGGAATACAGCTCAACAACGCAGGGTTCTCTGAGCGCTTCAAGCGCCGAAATGACTGCGGTCAGCTCCATGCGGTTGTTTGTGGTCTGCCTTTCTCCGCCGGACAGCTCCTTTTCGCGCCCGTTATAGCTGAGTATCGCACCCCAGCCGCCCGGCCCCGGATTTCCCGAGCACGCCCCGTCGGTATAGATGGTTACGGTTTTCATTTTTACTGTTTCCTTATTAATAGTGAGGAGTTAGGAATTGCGGTGTCGGCAAAGCCGACAATATTGCCTCCCCTTTCAGGGGAGGCATGAATTGTATCCGCCGCGTCAGCGGCTCAACAACTCCTCACTCCTCAATCCTAACTCCTCATTTTTTAAAGTTCCTCGGGGAGGTCGAGCTTATTGTACCTTTCGCACATGAGGTTGTATTCCGCACGGTCGATAAACCCGTTTTTATAGAACATCGCCGCCTGATCGAGATAGCGCTGCTTTCCCTTGCTGCACGTGCAGCGTATGGCGGCGCTTTCCCCGCCGTGCGCGGAATTTGCCCTTGTGTTCATCTCGTGCGCGCTCATGCGCTTTGCCGCGCCCACGCTGCCCGACGCGCCATTTGGCTTTTTCTTTGCGGCGGCGTTCACGATGCAGACGACTGCGGCGATGACAGCTATCACCAGAAACGGGAGCGCGCCCTCGGCCGCCGCCATTATCACGCCCAGCAGAACTACAACGACGCCCGTCCATGGGGTTCCCTGCTGTTTCTTTTTATTCATTTTCCGTTTCCTCCGGCGTATCGGCTTCCTCGGCTGCTTCCTTTTCGGTCGTCTCCATGCAGATGACCCTGCTGCCTTCAAGAAGTCTCATGACCCTTACGCCCTGAGCGGTGCGGGACTGGAGGGAGATGCTGTCGGCTGGGGTGCGGATTATGGTGCCGTCGTCGCTTATGAGGAGTATATCTTCATCGCCGGTGACTATCTTCACGTCGGCGACGGGACCCGTCTTCGCGGTGACGTTGTAGTTCTTTATGCCGACGCCGCCGCGGCCGCGCACAGCGTATTCATCAGTAGCCGTTCTCTTGCCGTAGCCCTTTTCGGTGACGGTGAGTATCTGTCCGCCGTGTGCGGTGCTGCCCGCACCTACGACGCGGTCGCCCTCTCTGAGCCTGATGCCGCGAACGCCAACCGCCGTTCTGCCCATCGGGCGGACGTCGCTTTCGTTGAAGCAGACTGCCATGCCGTCCCTTGAGGCGATCATAATGTCTTCTCCGCCCGTAGTGGCAAAGACGCTCATAAGCTCGTCGCCCTCGTCGAGATTGAGCGCGCGTATGCCGCTTGAGCGGATATTTTTAAGCTCGATCTGGCGCATACGCTTGACCGTGCCCAGACGCGTGACGAACATGAGATAACTGTCCTCGTCAATGCTTCTTGAGCGTATCATTGCGCTTATCTTTTCGTTATTCGCGTTTTCTATCTGGAGGATATTGACGATATTCGTGCCTCTTGCGGCGCGTCCTGCCTCGGGAATCGTGTAGCCCTTCTTTATGAACACGCGCCCGAGAGAGGTGAAGAACAGGATATTGTCATGCGTGGAGGCTGTAAAGACGGTCTCCACAAAGTCCTCGTCCTTGGTGGTCATTGCGCGGATACCCTTGCCGCCGCGCCCCTGCGCCTTATATTCGCTTACGGGGATACGCTTTATATAGCCGCCGTTTGTGAGAGTGAAGACGCACTGCTCCTCCTCGATGAGGTCTTCCGCGTCTATCTCGTCCGCAACGTCCTGAATCTCGGTCTTGCGCGCATCGCCGAATTTGTCGCGGATGGCGGTAAGCTCGTCCTTGAGGACGCCCTTTATCTTCTCGGGATCTGCAAGCAGCTCCTTATAATACGCTATCTTCCCCTCAAGCTCCTTATACTCCGCCTCCAGCTTTTCGCGGTTGAGTCCCTGGAGGGATATAAGGCGCATATCGCATATTGCCTGCGCCTGCACGTCGGAAAGGCTGAACCTCTCCATAAGGCGCTGCTTGGCGTTGTCGTAGCTTGTGCGGATTATGTGGATGACCTCGTCGATATTATCCTGTGCGATAATCAGGCCTTCCAGCAGATGCGCCCGCTCCTCCGCCTTTCTGAGGTCGAACTTCGTGCGGCGGACGATGATCTCCTCCTGGAAGGTGAGATATTCGTCCAGAATGTGCCGGAGGGAGAGTATTTTCGGCTGGGTCTGGTTATTGACGAGAGCCAGCATATTTATTGAGAACGTTGTTTGCAGCTGGGTCTGGGCAAAGAGGCGGTTGAGCACGACCTGCGGGTTCGCGTCGCGCTTCAGCTCGATAACGATGCGCATACCGTTGCGGTCGGATTCGTCGCGCAGATCGGAGATGCCTTCAAGGCGCTTGTCCCTGACCTGATCGGCCATGTTCTTGATGAGCATTTTTTTGTTGACCTGATAGGGAAGCTCATGAACGATTATCCTGATGCGCTTGTCCTTGCCGTACTCCTCAAAATCCGTGCGCGCCCTGACGAGCACCTTGCCGCGTCCCGTGGCATACGCCTGGCGGATGCCGCTTCTGCCCATGATGATGCCCTTTGTGGGGAAGTCGGGTCCTTTGATATGCTCCATAAGCTCAGAAAGTCCGGCCTCGGGGTTATCCAGCACGCAGACGCAGGCGTCTATGACCTCGTTGAGGTTGTGCGGGGGTATATTTGTCGCCATGCCGACGGCGATACCGGAAGAGCCGTTGACAAGGAGGTTGGGGAAGCGGGAGGGGAGCACCCTCGGCTCCTTGCGGCTTTCGTCGAAGTTGGGGTCCCAATCGACGGTTTCCTTGTCGATGTCGCGCAGCATCTCGTTTGAAAGCTTTGACATTCTCGCCTCGGTATAACGGTAGGCGGCGGGGGGGTTGCCGTCCACGTCGCCGAAGTTGCCGTGGCCGTCCACAAGCGTGTAGCGCAGGGAAAAGTCCTGTGCAAGACGCACCAGCGCGTCGTATACCGACGTGTCGCCGTGCGGGTGGTAACGGCCGAGCACGTCGCCGACGCAGGTGGCGGATTTCTTGAACGGCTTATCGGAGGTCAGTCCGTCCTCATACATGGCGTAGAGTATGCGCCTGTGCACCGGCTTAAGGCCGTCGCGCACATCGGGCAGCGCCCTGCCGACGATAACGGACATGGCGTAGTCGA
>CAVENX010000035.1:0-164015 GCA_963617275.1 bacterium | reverse complement strand
CGCTCTGTGCCTCGGTTGTTCGCCGCAGGCGAACAATTCGACACTCGCTCCGTGAGAAGAATTTTCTCCGACGTACACGCCGCCGGAGAAAACGATCAAATCTATTTTTTTCCTGCGGGCAAAAAACTCTGCGAGGCCTTTTTTTGACAGTCTCAGCGCTGTGTTGTTATATGCGCGCTCCGGCAGGGGCGCGGGATTATTTGTCTGCTTTCACGGCAGTGCCGTTCAATTCCGTTTCAAACGCGGCGCGTATTTCGGGAAAGGGCTTTACGGGAGCGGGAGCATCCGTATGTTCGCCGATATGCTTTTCCATCCATATCATATCAAACCAGCGGCCGAATTTATAGCCGCATTCGGTAAAACGCCCCACAAGACGGTAGCCAAGCTTTTCATGGAAAAACATACTGGTTTTGGTGAGAAATTCACAGTCCTGCTCGGAATATGTTATGCAGGCGTTCACATTGAGAATATTCTGCATCTTCAACGCAAGTTCAAGCGCTTCATATAACCGCCGGCCTATTCCCGCACTGCGCGCATCACGGCGGACGTAGATGCTTGTCTCGACGCAGCGATCATAGGCGCGGCGCGACTTGAACTCAGACGCATACGCATATCCGAGTATTTTCCCGTCAGAGACAGCCTTTATATACGGGTACTTTTCAAGCGTCTTTTCTATTCTCTGCCGGAACTGCTCAAGTGTGGGCACATCGTACTCAAAGCTTATGGCCGTGTCCCTGACATAGGGCGCGTAA
Source organism: bacterium (assembly GCA_963617275.1). Lineage (GTDB taxonomy): Bacteria > Bacillota > Clostridia > Oscillospirales > Oscillospiraceae > Limivicinus. Next base: position 163,263 of record CAVENX010000035.1, on the reverse strand, counting down.
ATTTCAAGGAGCTCAGCTGCGTCGTCAGGACTTGCAGTGGATATATGTATTTCCATATTTAACCTCCATATTATTAAGCCCGCTTAAAAGCGGGCTTAAATAGTTACGGTATTTATTTTGCGTAATCAACGGCTTTAGTCTCACGCAGGAGATGGACCTTGATCTGACCGGGATAGGTAAGTTCATCCTCGATCTTCTTGGCGATGTCCCTTGCAAGAAGAACCATCTGATCTTCGCTGACCTCCTCGGGTTTGACCATAATGCGTATTTCGCGTCCCGCCTGAATCGCATAGGAGCTTGCAATGCCGGGGAAGCTCTTTGAAACTTCCTCAAGCTTTTCAAGACGCTTGACGTAGTTTTCGATATTCTCGCGTCTCGCACCGGGGCGGGAAGCGGAAATGGCGTCCGCCGCCTGAACGATGCAGGCAATAACGGTATGCGGCTCAACATCGTTGTGGTGAGCTTCGATTGCATGGATAACTTCTTCGGACTCCTTATACTTGCGGGCAATGTCTGCGCCGATAGTGACGTGGCTTCCTTCGACCTCATGGTCGATTGCCTTGCCGATATCATGGAGAAGACCTGCGCGCTTTGCAGTTGCAACGTCAACACCAAGCTCTGCCGCAAGAAGGCCGGAAATATGCGCGACCTCGATAGAATGGTTGAGCACGTTCTGGCCGTAGCTTGTACGGTATCTCATTCTGCCGAGAAGCTTTATAAGCTCCGGGTTCAGACCGTGGATATTTGTCTCAAATACGGCTCTCTCGCCCTCTGCCTTGATAGTGGCGTTAACTTCCTTCTGCGCCTTTGCTATCATAAGCTCAATGTTTGCAGGATGGATACGGCCGTCAAGAATGAGCTTTTCAAGGGCGATGCGCGCAACTTCGCGCCGAACAGGGTCAAAGCTGGAGACGGTGATCGCCTCGGGGGTATCGTCGATAATAAGATCACAGCCGGTCAGCGTTTCGATGCTGCGGATATTGCGGCCCTCGCGCCCGATTATGCGGCCTTTCATCTCGTCGTTGGGGAGAGGAACGACGGAAACGGTGATCTCGCTTGAATGATCCGCGGCGCAGCGCTGTATCGCAGTAGCGATTATCTCGCGTGCGCGCTCATCGGCTTCTTCCTTGTACTGCGTCTCGATTTCCTTGACCTTCATTGCCATCTCGTGCGTGACATCGTCGCGGACGTTCGCTATGAGATAAGCCTTTGCCTCTTCAATGGTAAAGCCCGAAATTTTTTCCAGCATATCGAGCTGACTCTTTTTAAGCTGGGCAATTTCCTTCTGCTGGGCTTCGGCGGCGGCGATCTTTCCGCTGAGCGTATCGTTCTTCTTTTCGATCGCGTCTATCTTGCGATCAAGGTTTTCTTCCTTCTGCTGAAGGCGGCGTTCCTGCTTCTGCAGTTCCGCACGGCGTGATTTTTCCTCCCGTTCAAATTCCGAACGGGCTTTGTGCATTTCTTCCTTTGCCTCTACGAGAGCTTCTCTTTTTTTACTCTCGCCACTTTTAATAGCTTCATTTATTATTCTTTTGGCTTCTTCTTCCGCGTCTTCAATCTCTCTTTCACCGCGCTTTATACGCACGTTTCTGCTGAAATAATACGCGGCCGCGAAAGTCACTAAGACCACTGCGAAAATAATAACTAACCAAATGGTCGTTGACATAGTAAGAAAACACACCTCCAATCTTTAAAATATTGTGGTGGTTTTGCAGACAAAAACAGTCTGCCGGGATAAGCGGCAGCCTTACTGTGCAAGTGTCTGAATCTAACGCAAGACGGGGTATAAAACACGCCCGTCCGAATTGAACAAGCAATACTTTACGGATTTCTCCCCTGAAATCCCAAAATATTATCTGATATATTTTATCGCTTCCACAATATTATGTCAAGTTGTTCGTTCAAAATTTTTTAACGGATATATCCCCCGGGGGAGCTTCCGAAATATCTTCGCCTTGATTATAATCAGGTCAGTTCAACTTCAGGAGGTATTCCAGTGAAAAAATTTTTATCGCTTATTCTCTGCTTTGCAATGCTGTCATCTCTCTGCCTTGCGTTTGCCGACACATCGGATGAGATCACGGTGACGGATATGATAGGGCGCGATGTCGAAATAATACCCGGCAGCTATGAAAACGTTGTGTGCATAGGCGCAGGTGCGCTCAGAATGTACAGCTATGTCGGCGATACCGCGCTGCTCTGCGGCGTTGAGGATATCGACAACGAGACGCTTGAGCAGCGCCCGAAAATGTTTGACGGCGTTGCAAGACCGTATATGCTTGCATACGGAGACGTGTTCTCCGCTCTCCCGTCCTGCGGCGTGGGCGGCCCCAACGCACAGAGTGCGGAGGCCGAAAAGATACTCTCATGCGCACCGGATATCGTTGTCTCCGAGTATGAGGACGTCGAAAAGGCCGACGCGCTTCAGGAGCAGCTTGGTGTTCCCGTCATTACGCTCAGCACCGGCAAGAACGCGGTTTTCGACGATGCGTTTTCCGGCAGTATGAAGCTTCTCGGAACTGTGTTCGGCAGGGAAGAGCGCGCCGATGAGATAGTCTCATTTGTCGAGAGCGAGCGCGAAGAAATAAGCCGCCGCACCGCTGATATCAAGGACGAAGACAAGCCCGGCGTATATATCTGCGGCCTTGGGAACTGGGGCACGACCAACCACCTTATGACCGCCATGAACTTCTGCTCATTTGAGGTCGCCAATGTGCGCAATGTCTGCACCGATCTGTCCGGCCCAGCCATTCAGCCCATCGAGGCGGAAAAGTTTGCTTCTATCGGCGAGGATATGGATATTATGATAATCGACGCGGCAGCGGTGAAGAATATAAAGCCGCTCTACGCCGAGGACAGCACGATGTTTGACACCTGCAAGGCATGGCGCGACGGCGAGATGTATTTGCAGCTTGCATATAACGCGTATTACACCAATTACGAAACCGTGCTGTGCAACACATGGTTCATCGCAAAAACCGTGTATCCCGAGCTTTTTGAGGATATAGACATGACCGAAAAGACGAACGAGATCACAAAGCTCTTTCTCGGAAGCGAGCTTGCCGACGAGATTTTTGCCTGTCCGGCAAGCTTTGGCGGCTATGGGAAGATAGACACCACAGAATTTTTTAACTGATTTGAAAATATAGACAATTTCACAGAAATATGGTTTAATAAACACGGAATTATTTTATATGAGGTGATAATATGAATCCGTCAGAAGTTTATTTTACCACATTTAAAACCTCTTCCCGCGAAAATCTGCTTCAAAAGCTGCACCGGCTTATGAAATCCGCCGGTTTTGAGCAGATAGATTTTACCGGCAAATATGCGGCGATCAAAATCCATTTCGGTGAGCTGGGCAATCTTGCGTTTCTCCGTCCCAATTATGCAAGGGTCGTTGCGGACTATGTGAAGGAGCTTGGCGGCAAGGCCTTCCTTACCGACTGCAACACGCTCTATGTCGGCAGCAGGAAAAACGCGCTTGACCATATGGACACGGCCTATCTCAACGGCTTTTCACCTCTCCAGACCGGATGCCACGTTATTATAGCCGACGGGCTGAAAGGATCTGACGAACAGCTTGTCCCCATAAATCTCCCATATGTCAAGGAGGCAAAGATCGGCAGGGCGATCATGGACGCGGACGTTGTCATTTCCCTGACGCATTTCAAGGGACATGAGGAAGCCGGTTTCGGCGGCGCACTTAAAAATCTCGGCATGGGCGGCGGCTCACGCGCAGGCAAGATGGAGCAGCATTGCGACGGAAAGCCATATGTCGATGAAAAGCTCTGTATCGGATGCGGAAACTGCGCAAGGATATGCGCACACGGCGCGCCCGTTATCGAAAACGGCAAGGCGCATATCGATACCGACAGATGCGTCGGCTGCGGCAGATGTCTTGCCCTGTGCCCGAAGAACGCGGTCACTCCGCTTTTCCAGGATTCTTTCAGACTGCTCAACTATAAAATAGCGGAGTACAGCTATGCCGTGTGCAAGGATCGCCCCTGCTTCCATATTTCGCTCATATGCGACGTTTCCCCCAACTGTGACTGCCACGCCGAGAACGACATCCCCATCATTCCCGATGTCGGTATGCTCGCCTCATTCGACCCCGTCGCGCTTGACCAGGCATGTGTCGATCTGTGCAATAAAATGCCGGTCATTGAGGGCAGCAGCCTGGACGACAATCTCAAAAAGTTCGGCGGTACGGATCATGACCATGAGCATTTCCATATGACCCATCCCGACGCCGAATGGAAAAGCTGCCTTGAGCACGCGGAAGAGATCGGGCTTGGAACAAGAGAGTACAAGCTTGTCAGGATATAAAAATCAGCTTGTCAAAGAACCTTGCTTCTTTGACAAGCTGATTTATACTGCCACGTTGTTTATCGGCCTGCCGTCCATAAAGGCGCGTATATTTTCATCGCAGGCGTCAATGATTTTCTGCCGCGCTTCCTTCGGAAGCCAGCTTATGTGGGGCGTGATTATGCAGTGCGGCGCTGTAAGCAGGGGATTATCCGGCGCAATAGGCTCGCCGTCCACAACGTCAAGCCCGGCGGCATAGACCTTTCCGGAGATGAGCGCGTCTGCCAGTGCCTTGTTATCGACAAGCCCGCCACGACCGTTGTTGATGATAATAACGCCGTCTTTCATCTTCTTAATGGCGGTGGCATTGATGATATGGCGGCTGCTGTCGTTCAGCGGCGCATGCAGGGATATGACGTCGGAGCGTACAAAAAGCTCCTCCAAATCAACATATTCGCCTATTGCGCGCCCGGCGTCGTTCTGACTGCGGTTGTAGGCGATGATATTCATGCCCATGGCCTTGGCGATAAGTCCGACGCGCTGACCTATTCTGCCGAAGCCAATCACGCCCATCGTCTTTCCCTCAAGCTCGATAAGCCTGTGCTCGCCGATTATTTCATGCGTCCTGTTGAACCAAATCCCCTCGTGGACTTTTGCGGAGTAGAAGTCCGTATGGCTGCAAATTGCCAGCAGCAGGGCAATCGCGTACTGAGATACTGCCGCAGTGCCGTAGGACGGCACATTGCATACGACAATGCCGCGTTTTTTCGCCGTTTCAATATCTATATGGTCATAGCCGGTCGAAAGGAGGAAAATGCCCTTGAGCTTCGGGCAGGCCTCAATAAGCCCGTGCGGAACATCGGGCGGGTCGGCGATGATGATATCCGCATCGGCCGCACGGCATATGATCTCTTCCTTATCCCGTGCTTCCGACGAGTACACGGTCAGCTCACCGAGTCTTTCTATCTGCTCCCAGCTGAGATCGCCCGGATTCACTATGCTGTCGTCAATTATAACGATTTTCATAACACGTCATCCCCTCGTTATTGTTTTTTCCTATTATACAGAAAATATTTGCTTTTTAAAGCCCCCGGCGGCGTAAAATTGCTTGGGCGTTTCCACGCTTTTCGGATATTTTTTGCTGCGCTCAAACTGATTTTAGGATAAATATAAGAAAATATCACAATTTGCGCTGAAATTTAAAAATATACCGTTTTGCGCAGCCAAACATTTTTCACAATAGACTAAAAAAATAGTTTGCTATACTATATTATAAATAAAGATGCCGTTTTTAGACGAAAACGGTTCAATAAAGGAGTGCTGATAATGGATTCAATCAAGAAGTATAAAATAGGTGCGATCATTTTATCCGTACTTACGATCGTGCTTGGCGCCGCCATGATCATATGGCCTGACATTTCCGCGCTGACAGCCTGCTATCTTGTGGGCGCGGTCTGCATCGCAATGGGTATTTATGAGCTGATACGCTATTTTGAGCTTGGGCTTGCCGGTGTGCTTTTCCGTTTTGACCTTGGAGCCGGTATTTTCAGTATCCTTGCCGGAATAATCCTGATATGCCATCCGCTGGGCGCGATGACGGTTCTGCCCGTTATCCTCGGCGTTTACATCATAATGAGCGGGATTTTTTCCATTCAGGTATCTACTGAGCTTCGCCTGTTCGGCTATTCAAGCTGGTGGACCTCTCTTATCCTCGGCATAGTCGGTATACTTCTCGGCGTGTTTATGATTTTTGACCCGTTCACCGGCGCGGCGGCTCTGATGATCTATATCGGGATATCTCTGCTTGTCACGGGTATTCAGAGCATATATACGATCATCTGTGTGTCCAAAGCGTTCCGCTGCGACGGACATCAGAAAATAATCGACGCTGTCTGGCACGAGTGCTGATAAACTTTTCCAGAACTGATAAGTCTCTTTCCGAAAACCGGCGGCTATGAACAAACGACTTCAAGGAGCAGGATAACACCGTGGATTTTTTGAGATGCATTTTATACATTGCCATTCTTGGAATATTATGCTTCCCGGCGGGACGGCTACTGGCAAAAATATCTTTCCAAGCCGATAAATTCCCGTTCCGACAGGCCGGATTTGAAAAGAACGGCAAATTTTATGAAACGATAAAAATAAAAAACTGGCAGAATAAAATACCGGATGTCAGCAAGGCGTTTTCCAAGATAGTGCCGAGGAAAAGCCTTGCGGACGCACCTATGGATTCCGCAAAAATTGCCGTGATGATCAATGAGACCTGTGTGGCGGAGCTGACGCACGTCATATTGAGCTTTTTGGGCCTTGCTTTGCCGTTTATATGGCGCGGAGCGGGCGGAATAGTATTTTTCCTTGTCTATGTGCTTCTCGGGAATCTCCCTTTCATTTTTGTTCAGCGCTTTAACCGGCCAAGACTGTGCAGGCTCCATAAAGCGATTGTGATGAAGGAACAGCGCAAAATCAAGGCGGAGGAGAAGCCGCAAACCATGACAGTAACGAACGGAGAGACATAACTTGAAAACTCTTATATTGAGCTGCAACAACGGCGGCGGGCATAACTCGGCTGCCGCGGCGATCAAAGAAATTTACGCTTCACACGGCGAAACGGCGGATATCATAGATGCGATGGCGTTTCTTCCGCAGGGCTGGTCGGAGCTTGCGTCCGATGTACACTCTTATATTTACCGCAATACTCCCGTGGTTTTCCGACGCGGGTATCACCATGCGGAAACGCACCGCAAACAGTACGGCAAGGGACATTCGGTAAGGCGGCTGCTTGACCTCGGCGTAAGAAAGCTCGGCAGATATATACGGGACAAGGAATATGACCAGGTCATATGCTGCCATGTCTATGCAGGTCTTATGCTGACTGACGCGATCAGAAGATACGGTCTTCCGGTCGTCGGCAGCGTTGTGGAAACGGATTACACCGTTTCGCCCGGCGCAGAAAAAATTGATCTGCCGCTGCATTTTGTGCCATCCTCACGGCAGAAAGAGGAGTTGGCGTCCTTCGGCGTACCGGAGGAAAAGATAATAGTAAGCGGGATCCCCACCCGCGCTCAGTTCAGCACTATCCACGATAAGACCTCTGCAAAGGAGCGTTTCATGCTCGACCCGAAAAAGAAAAACATCCTGGTAGCCTGCGGGAGTATGGGCTGCGGCCCCATTGAGGAGCTGCTTGAGATTCTGGCTGACCGTCAGGCGGCGGATGATTCGTTTTCAGTCTCTGTTTTGTGCGGCAGCAATCAGGAACTGTATGACGAACTGTCGCGGAAATATGAGGCGAACAGGGATATACGCATTCTGGGACTGGTCGAGGATATGTCCGCGCTGCTGGACAGCGCCGACGTGTACATGACAAAGCCCGGCGGGGTAAGCGTCACCGAGGCCGCACAGAAGAGATTGCCCATGCTTTTGATAAACGCGGTCGGCGGATGTGAAAAGCATAATCTTGAATTTTTTGTCGGCGCGGGCGGCGCCGTTACGACGCACAACACAAGCGTGCTTGCCGATGAGGCCGTGACGATCACCAAGAACAATGCCATGCACCGCGAAATGGAAGCCGCTCTGGGGAAAATCTTCTTTGAAAACAACAGGGAAGTCATATATGAACAAATGATGCGTCTCTACGCCGAACGTGTCAGTCAATAACGTAAGATGTGCTTAAGAGGTGTGCAGCCGTTTTGTCGGCCGCACACCTCTTGTTTGTCTCCTTTTTTTGTGGTACTATGCTTCAAGGTATGAAAAAACAATAACGGAGGAGCTATATGGCACTGCTTACGCAAAAAGCACTTATGACAACATTTGAAGAAATGCTGGAGGAAATGCAGTTTGATAAAATAACGGTGTCCGCGCTGGTAAAGCGCTGCGGGATCAGCCCCAACACGTTTTATTACCATTATCAGGATATATATGCCCTGCTGAACACATGGCTGAGCCGTAAGATCGGCGAGATGAGGGAGCAGTCGGGCGACAGCGGCGCTTGGAGAGAAGAAGCAAAAATTTTTCTTCACTACTGTCAGGAACATCCCAAAATCATATATCACATTTTTGATTCCCTTTCCCGGGAGCAGCTTGAGCGCTATGTTTTTTCAAGCACGGAGGACAGCTTTGCAAAGCAGGTCAGATTCAGGGTCGAGGGGACAAACCTGACGGAAGAGCATGTAAACGAGATCATTCAGTTCTGTAAATTTGCTTATATGGGCTTTTTTATCAAGTTCCTTTGGAACAGGATGGACTTTGACGTCGATAAATCCGTTGACCGGCTGGGAACAATGTTTGAAAATTTCGTTTACGGCGAGATAAACAGAGCCGCCGCTTCGGAGACCTCCGGATATTGAAGCGCTGCTGCTCTCACCCCGCGCAAACGCCGTAAACGCCCGATTCCACCGGTATTCTACCAACGGGGGATGTCGGATCTGCGGTAAATTTGCTATTATCCATGCATCCGAACAGGAGGAGGAAGACAGAATGAATCAGGCGGCTATTGGCAGCTATATCGCGCACAAGCGCAAAGAAAGAAATCTTACACAGGAGCAGCTGGCGGAAAAGCTCGGCGTATCGAACAAGACCGTTTCAAAATGGGAGAACGGAAAATGTATGCCGGATTACAGCGTTATCGAGCAGCTTTGCACCGCGCTTTCCGTGACGCTTCCGGAACTTATGGACGGCGAGGACACGGCGGAGAGCAGCGTGAGAATTTATGACGACGCGCAGATACTTGACCTGCTTCACCGGACGCAGGATCTGGAAAAGCATAAGAAAATACTTTACGGCATAATTCTTGTCGTCCTTGGTATTGCGTGCAATGCGATGTCAGGAACCGTCGGCGGAACAGATCTGAGGGACTTCTTCTCCGGACTGCTGATGGGATTATCCATCGGCGAAATGCTGATAGGAATATACGTTATAGGAAAAAACATCATGTCAAAATAATACGCATAGGGTGCAGCAAAATCAACATTTTGCTGCACCCTATGCTTGTCAAAAAAGTCCTTGCAGGATTTTTTTTGACTGCCCGGCGGCAGGACGCTGATATACTTTTTCGTTTACTTTGCTTTGCGGAGCCGATTCAGGTTTTCCAAAACGAACGGACTGTTTACGGCGATACAGCCCAGCGTCGGGCACCCGTCCGTCTGCTCACAGTCAGCACAGGTATCCAGCCCCTTTTCCCGAACACAGTTATGTACGGCGCAGAGTTTGTCGCAGAAAGGCGTTTTCGCTCCCACCATGCGGCAGCCTGTGCAGTTGATCATTTCCGGCGTGATTGTTACTCCGTTGAGCTTCGTCCACAGAGCCGCGGTTTTTTCGCGCAGGGCGTTGTCGTTTGTGACCGTTGCAATACGGGCGTCGCATTTTTCGCAATCCAGTCCGCAGCAGCCGATAAGCGCATTTTCGTTTTTCATAGCAACCTCCATATCTGTAAATCAGGACGGACTATTTTTGAAATGGAGTGCGGACAGTATGCCGATTGGCAGAAAATATGCGCACCAGCACTCCAAGGCAATGATTCCGCCGGGTTTCCTGTTCCCTCCATCCGGTGACCGTTACGCCTGTACAGCTTCCCGAAGCGTCAGAACTGTGCAGCCCTTGCTTTCATAATACGCAAGCAGCTCCGGCAGCTTCTTTTTATCGTAGCTTGTGATGCAGTCCGACAGTACATGAACGGTATATCCGCTTTTTGTCATGTTATAACAGGTGGATTTGATGCAGGCCGCGGCATCCGCGCCGGCAATATAAAACCCGGTAATGCTTTGCTCCTGAATAAAAGCGGCGAACACCTCGCAGGTCAGGGCGCTGCTCTTTGACTTCGTAAAGATGTGGTCGGATACAACCTTCATTTCAGGGACAAATTCTGTACCATGTGTGCCGGGTTTGAATGTCCTTGTTCCTGCTGATAAGTTGTTATGCTGAATGTAAACGACCCACAGCTCCTTTTGAACCGCCCAGTCGATCGCCTCATTGACCCTTTCAATGATCTCCTTGTAGTTTTTCGTGATGTCATTTTGCAGATCGATCACGACCAGCGCGCTGTTTTTCATTCTGTGATCCTCCGTGATCCTGAAAATATTGTATAAATGCCGCCCAACTTGAGCAGTGCCGCCTTTTTTTCAAAGAACCTCCTTGATTCTTCGATAAGCTGAAATTATCGCCCCGGCTTACTTGCCGGTCAAAGCACGAAATGCCGCGTCGCGGTCGAAAGCGCCTGAGGCAAAGCCGGGTATCTCTTTGATGGATTTGCAAATACTGATGCTGAAACCCGTTAGGATTTGCCCGATCTCTCTGTCTGAATAGGGACAATCGCCGGTCACGATCAGTGTTGACAGGCTATGTGCCACAAGCCAGAGATCGCGGAAATACAAGTCCGCTTCGTCGGCGGTAATATGATAAATGTCCATCATCGCCGGGCGGACGAGCGCCTGTAAATGCTGCATGGATTTTATTGCGCCGTATTCATTCTCCTGGGTCCGCGTCAGAAACAAAAATCGGTAAAGCTCCGGTTCTTCCTTTGCAAACCGAATATAGCTCTTCCCGACGCCGAGGAACGGGATTTCCTCTTTTAAGCCGCCGCTTGTGTAGCTGTCATATACGCGCACCGCAGCGGCATAGACCGCCTGCCTGACTTCATCCATAGAGCCAAAGGCGGTAAAAATCGGGCGTGTGGATGTGCCAAGCTCATCCGCTATCGTTTTTGCGGTCAGACAGTTGATCCCCCCTGCACGCACGATGCGCAGCGCCGCCCCCGTCATTTCTTCTTTCGTGAACTTGTTTTTTGGAGCCATATCCTGCATCCTTTCGGTACAATATGCATCAAATGATGCACATCGTTTGATGCATATTGCGCATTATACTTGGAAAAGACAAATTTGTCAACACGGTATGCTAAGATATTGCTGTGAGAGAATGCGGGGCGGGAGAGCGGAGGGCGAGGAAAACCGACGGATTTATGCCGAACCGGTTTTGCTTTCCACTTGTTCTGAACTTTTAGACGCAGAAACGTCCTGAATGAACACCTTTCGGCATCATCCGGGACGTTTCTGGAGCTAGTAATGTGACTCGAACACACGACCTGCTGATTACGAATCAGCTGCTCTACCGACTGAGCTATACTAGCAAATATTAACTTTTCTTTTACGGCAAAAGAGATTCTACCATATTTGCAGCGCTTAGTCAACCGCTAATTTGCCATGTTTTTATATCGGGCTGGAAAAACAGCCCAATTTGTGGTATAATATATATAGCAAATTAAACTAAGAATATGGAGGCGGCTATATGGATGAAAATATGCTCTTCCCTATGCAGCAGCAGATCACTGCCGCACGGCGGGAATTGAGCGAGTGCAGCGCGTACAGCGGCAAATTCGGTCTTATCCTGAGCGAGACTGAGATAACGGAGCTTATCGCAGGACGTGAAGAGGCGCTGCGCGCTTCGGGGAGGATCGAATTCGGCGGCGGTGTTCTGCCGAAGCTTATACGGGCGTTCTGCGGCTCCCCGTTTATTGAACAGGAAAACTATGCGGCTGTGCTTGCTGATTTGCAGGAGGCCTTTTATTATTTTAAAACCGAGGCGCATGACAGACTCTCTGACGATGAACTGATAGAGCTTATGGTGAAGATATTCAACGGGCGTGCGCAAGGCTCTGTTGAATACCTGACGGGCGTTTCGCCGGAAACTCTTGTGCGCTGCGCAAGAGGCGGTTTTGACCCGCACGGAGAGAAAGCCGGTGATCTTTTCTGACAGAGCTGATTTTAAGCGAGCATTTCTCGGAGACTGAAAGCCGGGTGCTGACGTCCCGCCTCATGGAGCTGCTTGCATGGCAGACACAGCGGTATACGATGGGTGAGAGCACATCTGTCACGGTCGAGACTGCACAGGAGCTTTTAAACTCCCTTTGGTACACGCTGACTGTCGCGGCGGACGAAATGCACACATCGTATAAACGGCTGCTGACCGATGATTTGCGGCCGCTTGCCGCACAGGGACAGAAAATACTCCGTGACCGGCTGGAACAGACGAAGCGGCTGTGGACAGCCGTCTGCAAAAGTGCGTCGCCGGTCGAAAACGCATACTATTCCGACACACTCCGTGGTATAGGGAACTACATAAAGCGCTATGACCTGTACTATTTTGCGCATCAGAAGCCGCCGTGCATTGATTACCCGCTGCTGATTCCGGCGGATGAAGCTTTGCAGGGGCTTGACTTTACCGGACGGTATCTGAAAAATATGCTGACCGAAAATCTTATTCTGCACCGTTTCGACAAGGACGCGGCGATAAGCGTCCTGTGTGCGGCGGCGCCGGACTATCAAGAGCACTATCTCAACCTGTGCGAACAACCGCTTACGAATGCACTTGGCCTTGCGCTTATCGGAAAAGACGGAAGAAAGCCGTACATCGGACGCGAGGAGCAGCAGATGATCACAGAGACATTGCGCGGCAGAGACGGCGAGAAAAGGCGACGGCTCCTCCGTGTGTCTGCAAACACGCTCTGCGATACGATGCAGATCGCAAATGCGCACCTCAGGGAATATGCCGCCGCCTTTGCGGAAAGCCTGCTTCCGCGCATTGAGGCGGCTATGACCGGCGGAGAGCTGAGCAACATATTTATCGCAGCCGGACAATGATACGCCCGCTTATCACGGCTTTATCACACTGCCCCTGTCTATCAGCTCCGGCTCCAGCAAGAGCCGGATTTTTCCGGCGCGGCTGTTTTCCAAGCGCCGCATCAGCGTGTCGGCGGCGTAAAGCCCCATGGTGTACGGGTCATAGCTGACGGTTGACAGGTTAAGCCCGCGCTCGTCTATAAGCACCGAATCATCAAAGCATATAATGCTCAGATCCTTCGGGACGGTCACATCAAATTTCCTAAGTCTGTTGACAAGCCCGTAAGCAATGAGGCAGAAAGGAGCGAATACCGCAGTGTATGCGCCGGGCGTGCTTATCAGTGTATCCGCAAAGCGTTCGCCGCGCTCGGCAACCTGCTCCCCGTAGAAGACACTGCATGTGATATTGCGGTTCCCAAAATCGCGTATGGCGTCCCGAAAGCCTCTTACCCTGTCCTGCTGGGGCGTGGAATGCCGTCCGCCGGCAAGAACCGCGATTTTTGTGTGGCCGCTCTGCAAAAGGCAGTTGGCGGCGGTGTAGCCGCCGCTGTAATTGTTGAGACAAACCATGTCCATATCCAGCGAGTGGATATACCGGTTGACGAGAATGACCGGAATAGTCGTTTTTTTAAGACGCTCAACAAGTGTGACGGACTCTACCGCAGTCACAAGAATTATTCCGAGACAGCCGTTTTCCTGTGCATACCTGATCTGCTCCTCCTCAAAATGAGAGTCGTAGTTGCTGTTGCAGACAATGGAATAGATGCCCAGGGTATGGAATTTATCGCATATTCCCTTTATAATATGAGCATAAAAATCATTTGCCACATCGCCCGCCATGACCATCACATGGCGGCTTTTTTTGTTGTCGCCCGCAGGGTACCACGGGATCGGCTCAAGCCCGAGACGCTCCATAGCGTTCTGAATCTTGTTGAGTGTTTTCGGGGAAATGTTCGCGTTCTGGGTAAACGCCCGAGAAACCGTTGCCCTCGAAACCCCGGCAGCGGCGGCTATATCCTTTTGATTTACCATGAAACGTTATCCTCTCAGCTTTTTTTGTTCATTATACCAGCAGCTTCATGGAACCGCAACAGAAATTTCATAATTTTTGAAACCGATGAAAAACATTTCTGAAATTATGAAATCGAATTGACATTATGTAATGCGGTTGATATATTCAAAGCATAATCGGGAGAATGTTTTTTTAGCTGTTTGTTACAACTTTTGAACGGAGTACTGTTTTAACAATATGCATTGTTCTACAAAATCGGATGTAAAGCCGCTGCGCGTCGTTCAATGCAGGTGATTTTGACTAAAAAAGGGTGTGAAATTTCAAAATGAACAAATTCAAGGAGAAGCTTATTTCCGGACAGCATCTTATCGGCTTTGAGGTTGACCTCACCGACCCGTGCATTTCGGAAATGGTCGGGGCGCTCGGCTTTGACTATCTGTGGATAGACACTGAGCATGAGGCAATGGACTATGAGACGGTGCTGATGCAGATAATTGCCTGCAAGGCGGGGGGCGCTGCGTCGATAGTGCGCATACCGTTCAATGAGCCGTATCTTGCAAAGCGTGTGCTCGAAATGGGACCCGACGGGATAATTTTCCCGATGGTCAATTCCGCGGAGGAAGCCCAGGACGCTATGGACGCCTGTCTCTATCCGCCGCTGGGAAAGCGCGGCTTTGGCCCACGCAGAGCCTGCAAATACTGCGCGGAGGATCTTTTTGGATATATTGAGGATGCGCCCGACCGCATGTGCCGCTTTGTCCAGCTTGAGCATGCGGATGCGATAAACGACCTTGACAATATGCTCAAAGTCAAGTACATAGACGGTTTTATCGTCGGCCCGTGCGACCTGTCCGGCTCAATAGGGCATCTTAATGATATATTCCATCCGGATGTTCTTGCGCTTATAGATACGGCGGTCGCAAAATGCAAGGCCGCAGGCGTTCCCATAGGCATAGCGGTGGGCGCCAACAGTGAAGAGGATGTACGCTTCTGGTTTGACAGAGGCTTCCAGTTCATCTCCGCAGGCAGTGACATAAGCGCCATTGTGAATACCGCGAAAAGCCAGAGCGAAATGATGCGCCGGGTCTTTCACGACTGAATGTAAAATTAGTTAAATAAAAAAGAGAGAAAAGGAGTGGTTAATTTGACAGGTTTTATCCCAACCGCCAAAAAATATCTTGAAAAAGCCATTGATGTTATGCTTGTCTTTTTCCTGTCAGGTATTTTTGTGATTGGAATATGTCAGGTGCTTTGGAGATGGATACTCAAGGATCCGATCACGTGGTCGGAGGAAGCTATTCAGCTTATCTATATCTGGGTGTGCTATCTCGGTTGGTGCCTGGCGGAAAGAAAAGATGCGCATATCCGCATCACCGCGCTCATGAACGCGCTGCCGAAAGGTGCGCAGAAATGGCTTCAGGTATTCAACCATGTGCTGTGCATACTGTTTGCCGTGCTTATGGTCGTATACGGCATAAAGCTTGTCGGTATAGGCTCTATCCGCACAGGCATCGCGGTCAAGATAAACATGGGTATCGTGTACGCCATGGGACCGCTGTGCAACCTTATCATAATATTCTATGAAATAGCGGGTCTTGTCGAGTGCGTCACCAAGGGACCCAGAGACTACAAGGAAAAGGGAGGAGACGAAGAATAATGGCGCCGATGACGATAGCTCTTATTACGTTTATTGTTTTACTTTTTTCCGGACTTCCCCTCTATGTAAATCTCGGGTTGTCCTCGTTCCTGTATATGTTCCTCACCGGTACGCAGCCGGTCATTACCGTGCAGCGTATAACGCAGGCGGCAAATTCCTTCACCATGATCGCCGCGCCGTTTTTCATCCTCATGGGCAACCTGATGAATACAGGCGGCGTTACAAGAAGGCTGTTCCGCTTTGCAAACACGATAGTCGGTTCTATCCCCGGCGGCATGGGTCATGCCAACGTTCTCTGCTCGGCAATGTTTGCGGGTATGTCCGGCACGGCAGTTGCCGACGCGGGCGGCCTTGGAAACATTGAGATAGAGGCAATGCGCGATCTGGGATACGACGATGATTTCTCCTGCGCGGTCACTGCGGCCTCCTCTGTTCTGGGACCGATCATTCCGCCGTCCCTGCCGATGGTCATTCTCTGCGTCACGGTAAGCGCCTCAATAGGCAGATGCTTTGTCGGCGGCGTTATCCCCGGCATACTTATGGCGATCGCCATGTGTGTACTCGTTGCTTACTATGCGAGAAAGCGCCATTATCCGAGAAACGCGAAGCCCAGTCTCAAAGTAGTCTGGGAGTCGTTCAGAGAGGCAATATTTGCTCTGCTCTCTCCGGTGATTCTCTTTGTCGCAATATACTCCGGCATCGTCACTACTACCGAGGCGGCGGTCGTTGCGTCGCTCTATTCCCTGATAGTCGGTCTTTATGCGTACAAGGATCTCAAGTGGAAGGATCTTCCAGAGGTCATGCTTGCCACCTGCGAGACGACGGGTGTTGTTCTGGCAATCGTTATGACGGCGAACATCTTCGGGTACATCCTCTCCATCGCGCAGGTTCCCCAGACGATCTCCAGAGTACTCACAAGCATCGACAGCAAATTCATTTTCCTTATCGTTGTCAATCTCTTCCTGCTCGTTGTGGGCTGCTTCATGGAGGGAACTGCGGCGATACTTATCCTCGGACCTATTCTTATCCCGGCAATGGTTGCAATGGGCGTTTCGCAGACGCAGGCCTGCCTTATCATGATACTCAACCTCATGATAGGCGTTATCACACCGCCGGTCGGCGTTGTGCTTTATGTCGTTTCAAACGTTGCGAAGGTTCCGGCGCAGAGGGTCATAAAGGCGACCGCGCCGTTCCTGCTGCCGCTGTTTATCGTACTCATGATAGTTACCTTTGTCCCTGCCGTCACCAATTGGCTGCCCAACCTCATTTACGGTGCGGGCTGATAAAAACCGCAGTCAACGGGTATGACCCGATACTGAAAATAAAATAAATGGAGGAAAACATGAAGAAAATTCTTGCAATGGTCCTTGCGCTGTGCATGCTGGCCGCTCTTGGCACTGCCGCGTTTGCAGCAGACAAAAAGACCGAGCTCAAGTGGGGCTCCGTCCACACCGAAGATCACCTCGCAACCCAGATGATGATGAAGGCCATCGATGAGATAAACGAAAAGGCCGAAAACATCCACATCACCGGTTACCCCAACAGCGTTCTGGGCGGCTCTCAGGATCTCGTTGAAGGTGTTCAGGCAGGTCTTGTAGACATCATCACCGAAGGCCCCTCTCAGTTCGGCACCATGATCCCCAAAGCATCTCAGGTCGAAGCTCCGTTCCTTTATCAGAGCGTTGACCACATGATGACGGCTCTCAACGGCGAGTATAAGAATGTTCTCAACGAGCTGTTTGACGCCATCGGCGTCAAGCTCGCCGGTACGTTCTACTACGGCACCCGTCAGCTCACTGTCAACAAGGAAGTTCATACTCTTGCTGACCTCAAGGGCATGAAGATCCGTGTTCCTCAGGCGGACATGTACGTCAAGATGATAGAGGCATGGGACGCCGCGCCCACTCCTATGGCTCTCGGCGACCTCTACCTTGCTTTGCAGACCGGCACCGTTGACGGTCAGGAGAACCCCCTCACCACCTACGACGCACAGAAATTCTATGAGACGAATGCAAAGTACATCATTCTCACCGACCACATTATCTGCCCCAATATGGTCTTCATCAACGAAGCGCTTTACAACAGCTTCTCCGACAACGACAAGAAGGTCTTTGACGAGGCAATTGCAAACGCAGTCGCATGGATGACCGAGCAGCAGGAGGAAGCGGAAGCTTCCATGGCTTCCGAGCTTGAGAAGAAGGGCTGCACCATCATCACGCCCGACGAGACGATCAAGGAAGCTACCATTCCCTACATCAAGCCTCTGGTCGAAGACTGGGATCTCATCCAGTCCTACGCGAAGTAAAAAAACAGCCGAACCGCGGGAAGGGAAACCTTCCCGCAAATTATAAAAGGATATTTCAATATGAACAAGCTTAGAGAAAAACTAAACAGCGGCAAAACCGCTATCGGCTCGCATATCTCCCTTTCGGATTCCAGTGTGACCGAAATAATGGGCGATATGGGCTTTGATTACCTCTGGATAGATATGGAGCATACGTCCATGTCGCGTGAGGATCTGAGAAATCATCTTGTCGCCGCACGGGCGACCGGCGTTTCGCCGATAGTGCGCATACCGGAGGTATCGCAGGTTCAGGCAAAGCCTATCCTTGAGATGGGGCCGGAGGGCATCGTGTTTCCTCAGGTCAACTCATACGAACTGGCGCTTGAAGCCGTCGCGGCGTGCAGATATCCGCCTGTCGGAAACCGCGGCTGGGGTCCGCGCAGGGCGATGCACTTCGGCGCGGATATGACCGCGCAGGAGTATATACGCTCCTCCGATGATATTCTTACGATTTTGCAGTTTGAAAACATCGCCGCCTATAAAGAACTGGATAAAATACTCTCTATCGAAGGTCTTGACGTAATAATGCTTGGCCCATGCGATCTGGCGTCGTCAATGGGACATATAGGCGACTGGTTTAATCCAGAAGTTGAGGCCGTTGTGGACGATGTGTTTGAGCGTGTGCACAAGGCCGGTAAGAAGATGGGCGTTTCCATAGGACTGTTTGGCACGGACGTAATACGCCGCTATCAGCAGCGCAATGTGGACATGATCTCCGTTGCCGCAGACTCCGATTATATCGTGGCAGGCGGCAAACAGGTTTATGCCCAGATGCAGGATATATTCCTTAAATGATTTAGGAGACAATTATGGCTTTTGAAATTACTCCCGGTGTTTTTCCGGTAATGATAACGCCGTGGAAAGAGGACAATACCCCTGATTTCAAGGCGATCGAGGCGCTTACCGATTGGTATATTGAAAAGGGCTGTGACGGTATTTTCGCAATATGCCAGTCATCCGAGATGATGTATCTTTCCGAACGGGAAAAGCTGGACATTGCAAGATGCGTCGCGGAAACCGCCGCCGGAAGAATACAGATAGTCGTCTCCGGACATACCGCCTGCGACACTGTCACGCAATACCGCGAGATCGAAAACATGATGAAGATACCGGGCATCGGGGCGTATGTCCTCGTCTCCAACCGTCTCGACATCAAGAAGGAAGGGGAGACGGCGCTCAGAAAGTGCGTTGACGATATTTTCAGAACATTTCCCGAAATTTCATTCGGCATTTATGAGTGCCCTGCCCCGTGGAAAAGGCTCCTTACGACCGAATTCCTGCATGATTATGCTTCCGCCGGTCAGCTTGTTTTCCTTAAGGATACCTGCTGTGACTTTGAGCTTATCCATGAGAGAATAGACGCCACACGCGGAACGCCGCTCAAAATATACAATGCCAACTGTCAATCGTGGTATGATACGCTCTGCTACGGCGCGGCGGGATACAGCGGCGTTATGGCCAATTTCCACCCCGATCTTTATAAATACTGCGTCACGCATAAGGATTCCGACCCGGAAAAGGCCAAGCTCGTCGCGGACTTCCTCTGCCTGGCAGGCATGATTGAACGCACCTGCTATCCCGTAAGCTGCAAGTATTATCATCAGCTCAACGGTGTAAAAATGAGCACCTACTGCCGCAGCGCGGATCGTGCCAATCTGCTCAATGCCGCCAAGGAAGAGGTATGGAGCCTCATAAGCCTTGAAAATCACATCCGCGCCATGATCGCCGGATAACGACACAGAAAAAGGGTGTACGGTTTAGAATGGAGCCGTACATCCTTTTTTTATATTTGTCTGGAAAAATCGGTCGACTTATGGTATAAGTTATAGGTAACACCGAATTGTTCGGGAGAAATCCAGAAAATCAGTATAAATCAAGAGGTGCTGCTATGAATGACGCGGTAGTCATATTTGTTATTTTCAGCTTTCTGGGCTGGGTTTGGGAAAGTATCTATTGCTCGATATGCAAGCGCAAATGGGCAAACCGCGGCTTTCTATACGGCCCGGTGTGCCCTATTTACGGCTTTGGCTGCGTCCTGGGCTTTTTTACATACAATGCCGCTGTAAGCGGCGCCCTGCCCGACCTGACATTCTGGCAGGTGTTCATTGTCGGCTTTGTCGTCAGCATGATTCTGGAGTATCCGACCTCGTGGCTGCTTGAGAAGCTTTTCAATGCGCGGTGGTGGGATTACAGCAATGTCCCGATGAATTTCAACGGCAGAACCAGCGTGCCGACGTCTGTGGCTTTCGGCGCGGCGGCTATTGCGATCATGAAATGGGTGATGCCGTTCACGCTGTCGGTGCTTAGCGGTATTCCGCAATGGGTGATGAATCTGGCGGCGCTCATATTCGTCGCGGTTTTGTCGGCAGACCTCACGCTGACTGTTTCCGCCCTGACGGATTTCCAGAGGCAGGTTGCGGAGCTGGACAACGCTTTCCAGAACCATATGACGGAGACTGTATATCAGATAATAAACTCGAAAAATCACTTCTCCCGCAATGCAATCAACAGAGTGCAGAAATTCAGGCATCCGATACGTGCGAACGGCGAAGTTCGCAAGCTGAGGAAAGAAAAGTTCAGCGAGCTCATGAAAAAATACATGGAAACGCCCGAATATGCACAGCATAGGAACACAACGGCGTCTGAACATTATGAAAATGTCGCGTGGATAAGCTTTTTGATCAACGAGCGGCTGCATCTCAACGCGGACGAAAAAGAGCTTGTCGAGGCGGCAATGCTGCATGACTTCAATCTGAACGGCCTTCCGGACGAGGAAGAGGGCAAAACGCCATGCGAAGCCGTGAACGGCAGCGCCGAAAAGACCTCTGAAGAGAAAGCGGATGGCGCTAAGCTGTCAGTCAGGAGCCATATGTGGCCGGGGAAGATCAGCAAGATCCCGAAATCCAAGGAGACGGCAATACTCCGCTTTGCGGATAAGTACTGCGCTCTGGTTGAAATGCTGAGAGTCGGCAAATGACAGCTTGATCCAATAACATTCAGCTTGTCGAAGAACCTCATTAAGGTTCTTCGACAAAAGGGCTGCACTGCGCTCTGTGCCTCGGTTGTTCGCTGAAGGCGAACAATTCGACACTCGCTACGTGAGAAGTATTTTTTCCGACGTACACGCCGCCGGAAAAAATGATTAAAAATATTTTTTGCCTGCGGGCAAAAAACTCTGCGAGGCTTTTTTGACAGTCTCATAACAGTGTTATACGGTGCAAAAGACCTTTGCCTTGGAAAATACAATTCCGTGGGCAAAGGTCTTTTTTCTATCCTATCAGCAAAACCGACAGGTCGTTTACATTTGTTCCGGTGGCGCCGGTTTTGATAAGGCCGCCGCTTTTCTCCAGCGCGTGATATGCATCATTGTTTTGCAGGGTTTCGTAGATGTCAACGCCCTGCTTTTTGAGCAGCGCCTTTGTGAAGCCGTCGGCATACCCGCCCGCCGCATCGGTGGGGCCGTCCGTCCCGTCCGAACCGACGGAAAACACACAGACGTTTTCAAGCCCCGCAATGCCGTCCGCTGCGGCAAGCGCAAGCTCCTGATTCCTGCCGCCTAAGCCGCTGCCGGTAAGATGTACAACGGTTTCGCCGCCCGCGATAAACGCAAGCTTTTCACCGGATGACGCATATTTTTGCGCGATGTTCGCAAGGAACACACCTGCGTCACGCGCCGTACAGCTCAGGGATGAGGTCAGTATAAATGGCTTATATCCAAGCGACGAACAGGTTTTTTCCGCAGACAGGCAAAGCTGCGTCACGCTGCCGGTGATACGCGTTTCCACATTGTCAAGCTCTTTCGGCGTTTCCGCATCAAGAAGCGCCTTCATCTGCTCCGTAAGTGTAAGACCGTAGCGCTGGGCAAGCGCTTTTGCCTCGGCGGCGGTGGAGCTGTCCGGCGCGGCAGGACCGGAGGCGATCATGTCAAGCCGGTCGCCGATAACATCGGACAGCACGACCGCATATACCTTCGCAGGCGCGCACAACTTTGCAAAGCGCCCGCCTTTGACGGCGGAAAAACGCTTGCGTAGAGTGTTTATCTCTACGATGTCAGCGCCGGATGCCAAGAGTTCCTTTGTGAGACGCTCCATATCCTCAACCGGGATGAGCGGCTTTTCAAAAAGCGCCGAGCCGCCGCCCGACAGCAGGAAAACGACGTTATCCCCGCCGCCCAGCGGCCTGACCATATTAATGACCGCCTGCGTTGCGGCATAAGTGTCGGCGTCGGGAACGGGATGTCCCGCCTCGTACACTCTGAACCCGGCGATATCCCCGCCGCTGTAGCCGTGCTTTGTGACGACTATGCCTTCCTTTATCCTGCCGCGCAGAACCTCTGCGGCGGTTCGCCCCATCTCCCATGCCGCTTTGCCCACGGCAGCGACGTATATGTTCCCTTCAGGGCTGAAATCGTTCAGCGCCGCCCTGACGGCGTTGTGCGGAAGCGCGGCGTCTATCGCACGGCGGATCACTTCGTCCGCGTCTTTTTTCAATGACATTTTTTTCTCCTTATTTACCATCAGTTGACAAGGACACACACAGCTTTGACGGGCGAAAAAACCGCTTGCACCTGACAGTGACGAATTTTTGTACGATTTTTGGTTTTTGAGACACAGGCGGGTCGTACCCCCCAGAAATCAAAGCCCAGCGAAGCGGGTTTGATTTGAAGAGGAAGAAGGAACGCGCAAAATGAAGTTTTCACCGTTAGGCGAAAGCGGAACAGTGCAAGCTTTTTCTGACGCTGTCAGGCGTGTGTGCTCTTGTGAATTGACGGTTCACCGTTCCCTCATCCGCGTACAAGGTGTATGAACTTGCGGCACAGCGGGGAGATCGGATACTTGTTGTTGACGGCAAGGAATATCTTGCGGGTCGGTATGGAAAACGCTGTGTTCAGCTTTTTCAGGTTCCCGCCCTTGTATTCGTCCAGCGCCCACATCGGCGCGATGCCTATTCCGAGCCGGTTTTCCGCAAGCGGGCATACCTGCGAGGAGGTCTCAACGGTAAAAAGCGGCTTATATGTATACCCGAAAGCGCCAAAAAAATCCGTAATATGCTTTCCGGCGGAAGAATCGGCGCGTACACCTATGATCGGCTGGGCGAGAAACTGCTCTATAGTGAGCGGGGATGTATCGTCTATTGGGAAATCCTTGTGCGCGAAAACCACGTCGTAAACATCGGCAAGCTCCGTTATAGGAATATTTGTCTGCTTGACGATAGGCGTCACGCCGAGCGCAAGGTCTATCGTCCCCTCCACAAGCATGGTGATCAGCTCATTGGTGGAGCAGCCGCTTATATGGAAATGCACATTTGGGTATTCCTGCTTGAAAACCGTAAGCTTCGGCAGAAGCACGGAATACAGCGACGATTCCGTTGCACCTATATAGATATCCTGTGATTGATCCAGCACATTCCGGGACACGATGCTCTCGCCGATTTCAAATTCGTCGAAAGCCTTTGAGACATGGCTGAAAAGCAAAGCGCCGTTGTGCGTCAGCTCAGACCCGTGGGAGGAGCGCACGAAAAGCGTGCATTTGAGACTTTCCTCAAGATTGCGTATGGCCTTGCTTACGGCGGGCTGGGAAACGAACATTTCCTCGGCCGCCCGCGAAATGCTTTTATATAACGCGACGTAATAAAACGCACGGTAATACTCAAGATTAATTGCCACGGGGAAACCTCCATAACCTCAGGTTATACCAGATATCAAGAATTATGGGTATAACGCACAATTATATAGCGCCGAAAAAGTTGCTATTTGTAAAATAGCACAACCGACGGTAAAATACAAGCACAATATGATATACGGCACGTGCGCAGCTATCATTTCGACAAGTTTTGAAATAAGGAGGGTAATTTTTCGGCAGCTCCGCCGCAAAGAGTAAAGGGAAATTGTTTTTGCGTTCTGAAAAACAATAAAATATAGGAGGTAAATTATGAACGCAGCATTGATGTTTGTTTTAATTGCAGTTATCTGCCTTATAGGCGTCATGGCCGGCAGAAAGGTCACGAGCGCAGCTCAGTGGGCAAACGGCGGCAAGAACCTGAACTGGGTCACCGTCGGTATTCTTCTTGTCACATTCCAGATAGGCGGCACATCGACGATAGGCGCCGCGCAGAACGGCTATGTATACGGTATCGCGGGCATCTGGTACGGCGTTACCGGCACTGCCGCCATGCTCCTGTCCTCCCTGTTCATTGCCAGCCTCAGAAAATACATCACCGAGGACACCGTTGCCAACTTTATGGAGAACAGATACTCCAAGGGCGTAAGCAAGCTGTACTCATACGCATACCTGCTCATGGGTTTTGTTTACATCCCCATCCAGCTCTTCACCCTCACTACCGTCTTCCAGACCATTATGCCCTCCCTGTCCCTTACATGGGCATGTGTTATCGGTCTTGTCCTCGCAATTTCCTATACCGTCGTATCCGGCGTTTCCGGTGCAAACTATGTCAGCAAGGTCAGCTGCATACTCATGTACCTCACCATGGCGGTCGGCATGTTTATAGCACTCGGCAAAACCGGCGGTATCGCAAACCTGAAGTCCACTCTGGACGCAAGCTACTTCACCCCGTTCTCCATGCCCACCAAGACATGGTTCAGCTGGTTCCTTACCTGCTTTGTCGCATTTCTCACCATGCAGGCGGCGATCCAGCCCTCCCTTATCGCCAAGGATGATTCCAACGCCCGCAAGGGTATCATTTTCGGTGCTGCTCTCAACCTGCCCTGCGCGTTCATCTGCGCCCTGCTCGGCATGATTTGTGTCGCAATGAATCTTGTTGCCCCGGAAGGCAGCTCTCTTGCATTCGCTACCGTTATCAACACCTACTGCCCCGGCTGGCTCACCGCTCTCATATTCGCTTCCATCGGCCTTATCGTCATCTGCACTCTGGCCGGACAGCTCCTCGCCATCGGCACTATTTTCCGCCAGCTTATGGAGCCTGTCTATAAAAAGAATAACTTCAGCGAGAAAAAGACCCTTACTTTCACCCGCCTTATCGCCTTCGGCTACGGCTTCCTGACCATTATCCCGACCTTCGCGGTTCAGCGCGCCATGCTCAACCAGCTGTGCACCACGCTTATCGCCTGCGTGACCGGCCCGATGTTCTTCGCTCTGATCGCGGGTATGTATTGGAAGAAGATGAATACCAAGGCAGCGGCGGCAAGCATTATCGCCGGTCTTGCAACCGGTATAATCTGGATCGTCACCGGTCTGAGTGCTTCATGGCAGCCCGTTTATGCGATCCTGCCCGTATCCGCTCTTGTCGGCTTCGTTGTTTGCGAGATGACCTCCAAGAACGAACTCAAGGCATAATCTGAAATCAATAGGAGAAACACGATGAAATACATTCTCGACCACGAAGGAAAGCCGTATGCAAAGCTGTTTGAAGACATTTCAGCTATTCCCCGCGGCAGCTTCAAAGAAGAAAAAATAGCCGACTTTGTGTGTGATTTCGCAAAGAATCTCGGCTATGAGTACCACCGCGACGAAATGAACAATATCGTCGTGCGCAAACCCGCCACGCCGGGCTATGAGGATCACGAGGTGGTCATGCTTCAGGGACACATGGACATGATATGGAACAAGCGCCCCGGCAGCACTTTCGATTTTGAAAACGAGGGCATAAAGCTCTGCATCCGCGATGGATATCTTATGGCAGAGGAGACCACCTGCGGCTCTGACGACGGCGTTGCCGTGGCGTATATGCTTGCGATACTTCAGGATAAGACCCTCAGGCATCCCGAATTGGAGTGCGTGTTCACGACCGCCGAAGAGCCTGGCCTGTACGGCGTGGAGCATTTCGACTGCTCACAGCTCAAGGCGCGCAAGTACATCAACATGGACGGCAACATGGAAGGCACCAGCCTTATGATCGCGGCAGGCGCGGCAAATGCGCACTATACAAAGCGCTTTGTCCGCGAAGAGGCAGCCGGATTTGCCGGACTTGACCTGTTTGTGCACGGCCTTACCGGCGCACATATACAGTTTGCCGAGCGCCAGCTTGCCAATGCTATCAAGGTTGCGGCACGCATCGTATACTATATCCGCAAGGAAATGCCCTGCCGTCTCATAAGCATGACGGGCGGCAGCCCCACCACGATCCCCGTGTCCTGCATGGCAAAGATTGCGGTAAAGCCCGAAGATATCGAAAAGGCAAAACAGATCGCGCAGAAGGTTATCAAGGAAGTAAAGTTTGAGCACAAGGAAAGCGACCCCAACATGACGCTGGATATCAGCGAAAGTGCGCAGGCCGCTCCGGTAATGCCCGAGGACGCGACCAAGGCCACGATCGACCTGCTGCATATCCTGCCCGTAGGCCTTATCGACACGAGCCTTGTCTATCCCAATCTGCCCATCTCATCCCACGTCATCGAGACGATCGAGACAAAGGAAGACCTTATCACATGGTTCTACCGGCCTACGAGCGCTATCACGTCCAAGATGAAGGATATGGACGAGGAGAGCCGCCAGTTTGCCGAGCTGTTCGGCTTTGAATACACCGTTGACAATTATTTCTACGGACACTGTGTCGAGCCGGGCACGCCGCTGTACAACGTCTTTGACGAGGTGTGGTTCGAGCAGAACGGCGAGCATATCCGCCCGATAGGCGCACACTACGGCAACGAGATCGGATTCTTTATGGAAAATATCCCCGGGCTTGATATGATACTTCTTGTAGCGACCCACTATCAGGCGCATACCCCGGACGAGAAGCTTGACCTTGCTTCCTTCGACCGCTGCTACAAATGCCTGGTGGAAATACTTGCCCGTATATAATTAAATGCCGTCTCAGGCGCACAGCGTGCGCCTGAGACTAAGCGGAAAACAATTAGGCTTTTACGGATTTAGGAGATAAAAATGAAAAAAATTAGAATCGGCGGCGGTCAGGGATTCTGGGGCGACAGCAACGATGCCGCAATTCACATGATCCACGAAGGCAACCTTGATTATATGGCATGTGACTATCTGGCGGAGCTTACTCTGTCCATTATGCAGCGACAGAAGCTCAAAAAGCCCGAAGCCGGATACGCCAGAGATTTTGTAAATCTCTGGAAGGCTGTCGGCAAGGAGGCTTTTGAAAAGCACATCCGCATCATTACCAACGCCGGCGGCATGAACATACTCGGTCTGGTGCAGGTCATAAAGGGGCTTGCCGAGGAGCAGGGACTCAAGGGCTACAAGATCGGTTATGTTCTCGGCGACGATATGATGGACAAACTGCCCGGACTTCTTGAGCAGGGCATGGAGTTTCCCAATATGGACGATACCGGCGACTTTGAGCACGTTAAGAACTCCATTGTCAATGTAAACGTATATTATGGCCGCAAGCCCCTTATGGAGCTGCTTGAGCAGGGCGTTGACCTGATCATCACCGGACGCTGCACGGATTCGGCAATGTTCCTTGCACCTCTTGCCTATGAATTCGGCTGGAAGGACGACGATCTTGACGATCTTGCCAAGGGTATAATGGTCGGCCACCTGCTGGAGTGCGGCGGTCAGGGCGCAGGCGGCAACTATATGTACGGTTGGCGCGACGTCCCCGATATGGATCAGCTCGGCTTCCCGATCGCCGAAGTCACCGAGGACGACCTTATAATCACCAAGGCGCCCAACTGCGGCGGCCTTGTGTGCAAGGAATCGGTTGCGGAACAGTTTCTGTATGAGATACACGACCCGGCAAATTATATAACCCCGGATGTTACCGCCGATATAAGCGAGGCAACGCTTGAGGACGTCGGACCGAACAGGGTTCGCGTCGCGGGTATAAAGGGACACCCCGCTCCCGAAAAGCTGAAGATGTGCATTGGCTATCATGAAGGCTACAAGGTAGAGACATATCTGCCCTTTGCATGGCCTGACGCATATGAAAAAGCGAAAAAAGCCGCCGAGATCATCATGAAAAAGATGGAGCGCAAGGGTATGCAGTACGACGATCTGCGTATTGATTACCTCGGGCTCAACGCTCTGCACCTCGGTGTGGCAGAGATTGACGACGATCTTATCGCACGCACGAACGAGGTTGTGCTCAGAATAGCCGCACGTTCAAAGGAGAAAAAGGATGTGTCCATGCTCATCCCCGAGATCGCTCCTTTGCAGCTGAACGGCCCTCCGGGAGCCAGCTTTTTCGGCGGCCGCGCACACGCACAGGATGTAGTAGGTCTGTGGCCGACGCTTATTGACCGCAATCTTGTCGAGCTTACTTCTCATGTAGTGGAGGTAGAGTAATGAAATACGTGTATCTGCACACACTTGCTCACGGCCGTTCCGGCGATAAGGGCGATACAAGCAATGTATGTGTTTTTGCCAACGACCCCAAATATTATACGCTCCTGAGCGAATACCTCACCCCAGAGCGGGTTAAGGAGTACTTCGGCGATATGGTCAAAGGCAGGGTCATACGCTACGACCTGCCCAAGCTCAACGGCTTCAACTTTGTCATGTATCATGCTCTCGGCGGCGGCGCGACACATTCTCTGCGTCTCGATTCCCTCGGCAAATCCATGGGTTCCGCCTTTATGCGCATGAAAATCCCTGTGGAGGACGGTGAGGTCTGATGAGCGGGCATCTTGCTCTTGAAAATCTGACAGTGCTTGACCTTACGCGTGTGCTTGCCGGACCTCTTTGCACGATGATGCTGGCGGATATGGGGGCCAACGTGATCAAAATAGAAGTCCCGAACGGCGGGGACGATACCCGCAGCTATCCCCCATTCCGCAAGAATGTCAACGGCGAAAAGGAAAGCCTTTACTACGCGAATATAAATCGCAACAAAAAAGGCGTGACTCTCAATCTCAAAGCCGACGAGGGAAAAAGGATTTTCAAAAAAATGGTCGAGACGGCGGACATCGTTGTTGAAAACTACCGTCCCGGCGTCATGGACAAGCTCGGTCTTGGCTATGACGTGCTGAAAGAGATAAACCCCCGCATCATTTACGGTTCCGTCGCCGGTTTCGGAAACACCGGGCCGTACCGTCTGCGTCCGGGATATGACATACTTGGTCAGGCGATGGGCGGGCTTATGGCCATCACCGGCGCGCCCGGCGGAAGCCCCACAAGAGCGGGCAGCGCGCTTGGCGACGTACTCGGTGGGCTGCATCTGACCATCGGTCTGCTCGCGGCGGTCAACGCCAGAAATATCACCGGCGTCGGGCAGCGCGTGGATATAAGTCTTATGGACTCCGTGATAGCGGCCACGGAAAACACAGCCATCAAGTATCTGGAATCCGGCGTAATACCGCCGCGCATGGGCAACCGATATGCCGCGGTATCTCCGTATGACGCCTTTCAGGTCAAGGACGGGAAAATTATCATTGCCTGCGGCAACCAGAAGCTTTATGAAAAGCTCTGCAACGATGTGCTTGAGCGCCCCGACATGATCACCGACCCGAGATTTGCCGATATGGTCGGCAGGCTCGAGAATCAGGATGATATACAGGCGGTTATAGAGGACAAGCTTAAAGATCTCACTATGACCGAGGCCGTCGATCTTATACTGTCCAAGGGCATACCCGCCGGACCGATATACGATATCAGCCAGATACTTGAGGATCCTCAGGTAAAAGCGCGTGAAATGTTCGTTGAAATGGAGCATCCGACGCTTGGAAACATCACAGTCAACGGCTGCGCAATCAAGCTTGAAGATACAAAGCCCTCCGTTAGAACGCCCGCGCCCGCCCTCGGGCAGGATAACGGAAGCGTTTACGGCGAATATCTCGGCCTGAGCCATGAAGAGCTTGATAGGCTCAAAGAAGAGGGCGTTTTCTGATTCAGCTTTTCAGATTCTCACACTTTTCATCCAACGCCCCCGCACAAGAGACAAGCCGCTAATGCGGCTTGTCTTTAGCGGACAGAACAGGAAAAAGGAGAATACAAATGAAAGACGTTTATATTGTTAACTGCTGCCGTACTGCGGTCGGCTCATTCGGCGGAAGCCTGAAAGACGTCAGTGCGCCTGCGCTGGGTGCTGCGGTCATTGCGGGCGCACTTGAGCGCGCCGGTGTTGCCCCGCAGGATGTTGACGAGGTCATGATGGGCTGTGTGCTGACTGCCGCGCTGGGGCAGAATCCCGCCAGACAGGCGGCCATAAAAGCGGGTATCCCGGTCGAGGTGCCGGCATATACCGTGGGTATGGTCTGCGGCTCGGGAATGAAGGCCTGCATTGAGGGCGCACGTGCGATCATCTCCGGCGATGCGCAGATAGTCGTAGCGGGCGGCATGGAAAATATGTCCGCTGCTCCTTATGCCATGCCGAATGGGCGCTGGGGCGCAAGGATGTTTGACACGTCCATGGTCGATACCATGGTGCGCGACGGGCTTTGGGACGCGTTCAACGATTATCATATGGGTATGACTGCGGAGAATATCTGTGACGACTACGGGATCACCCGTGAGGAACTTGACGCTTTTGCCCTCTTATCTCAGCAGAAAACGGCAGACGCCCAGAGCCGCGGAAGCTTTGACGATGAAATAGTTCCGGTTCCCATAAAGGTGAAGCGGGAAACGGTGCTTTTTGCAAAGGATGAATTTCCCCGCGCCTCGACCAGTGCGGAAGCGCTTGCAAAACTTAAGCCCGCGTTCAAAAAGGACGGCGGGCGCGTCACGGCGGGCAATGCCAGCGGCATAAACGACGGCGCAGCCGCTATGGTTCTCGCCTCCGGTGAGGCCGTAGAAAAATACGGTCTTAAGCCGATGGCAAGGCTCGTTTCATGGGGGCACGGCGGGGTAGACCCGAGGGTAATGGGGCTCGGCCCCGTACCGGCGTGCCGTCAGGCACTTGAAAAAAGCGGGCTGTCGATAGATGATATTGATCTTATTGAAGCCAACGAGGCATTCGCGGCGCAGTCGATTGCGGTAGCACGTGAGCTTGGCTTTGATATGAGCCGTGTCAATGTAAACGGCGGGGCGATAGCGATCGGGCATCCCGTCGGCGCGTCGGGCGCAAGGATAATCGTCACGCTGCTGCATGAAATGCTCAAGCGCCCGGAGGCACGGCGCGGCCTTGCCACGCTGTGTATCGGCGGCGGCATGGGCGTAGCGACACTGTTTGAAAAGTGCGGCTGATTAACCCGCTCCAGAATAACTAAGATACATAAATTCACACAAGCTGAACCCGCGGGATAGACCGGATGTCCCGCGGGTTAAGCTTGTCAAAAAAAGTCTCGCAGAGTTTTTGCCCGCAGGCAAAAATAGTTATGATCGTTTTCTCCGGCGGCATGTACATCGGAGAAAACTCTGAGTCTGACGGGAAACGGATCCGCGCCGGTTTTTTCGGGCGGATTTGCGCCCGTGCAGCGTTATTGCCCTTGACAATCCAGACAAGGATTGCCTGCGGTCAATGCCTCGTCCGGACAAAAATCCGCTCCGGAAAAACTGCTTTGCACATTTCAGTGAGAAATGTCAGAGATATTTCGTGTGCGGAGGACGCAGGCTTGCTGACGCAAGCCAAGGACGACAAGCCCGAAAGAGCCTGACAGTTCCGATGAAATGCGGTGTGTATCCGTTCCCCGTCAGACCGTCACGGAGCGAGTGTCGAATTGTTCGCCTATGGCGAACAACCGAGGCACAGAGCGCAGTGCAGCTTTTTTGACAAAGAACCTTGGTTCTTTGTCAGTATCAGCCCGCGGGACACACCGGATGTCCCGCGGGTTTTGTCATATTATCTGCTTTTGCGCGGACGACACCGCGGAGACCGTTATTTAATGACAACGCTGTCCTTCCCGTAGAAACTTGCCATGTCGGTGTTTTTCCAATCGTCCGGATTTTCCGTTATATCGTCATAATATAATAGATATGGGTGAGATGGGTAATCCTCAAGCTCCGCGCTGCGCACGGAGGGATCATTGAGTACGGCCAGACGCCGCACGGCACAGTCGTGAAACGCTTTTGCCTCTCCGTTTCTGAGTATCCCAAACGCGCTTGCTGAGGTGAAGCTGCCGCCGCCGAGAATAGCCGCTGCCGCGACGGAGAGACTGAGCGCAGCGCACAGGGCGAGGGAGACGAGGGAAACGCGGCTTTCACCGGCATCCTTTTTGCCTGTTTTTTTTGCCGCCCAGCCGAGAAGATAAAAAATGTTTATCAGGAGTATCAGCACGAAAGCAAAGAAAATGATATTGAGCAGCCTGAATTCCCCGACATTGCCGAGCGCGTATATCGGCGGGCAGAACATGGCCGACAGAACACAGTAGGAATACAGCGGTACGAGCAATGGGAAACGGAAGCTGAAAGACGATTTTTTCGCGCCGTGCCACAGCAGGGGCGCGACAAGCGCAAGTATGGCTATGAGCGCAGGCGAAAACCAGCGGAGAGAATATCCGGCGCACTGCGCGAAGGACATGAATATTGCCTCAAAGACCCCCGGGGAGTCCGCAACGGTTGATTGACGTATGAAATTACCCGGTGCAGCGACGCTTATACCGAAACCGGCAAGCAAAACGGCGGTTGGAACAAGCAGCTTCTTCCAGCGTCCGTCGCGCAGAAGCGCAAGCAGAACGATCGTGCTTACGGCGGCGATAACGCAGTTGAGCGCCGTTACGTAGTTGCCACCGCCGAGAATCGCGCACAGGATGCAGAGCCATACGCACGGCGCACGGCGGCTGCTTTTGATGCACCTTATGCCGAGCGCGAACGCGGTCAGTGACAGACCGTAGAAAAATGTGTAAAAAACCGCGCCGTTGTACCAATAAAAGCCCTGAACGGGGGAGGGGAGGAGCTGTGTGCAGGCGATAACGCAGATGCAGCCGACGCAGGCGGAAAGGCGCTTGTCAAGCCCGAACACTCCGGAAAACAGCTCAACGCATACGGCGATGCATCCTGCGGTAAGCGCCGTGAGCATTATAACGCTTGTTAGTGCGTAAAGCCGTTCGCCGAAAATGGCGGGCTGTATTGAAAAGAGAAATATTGCCGAGTATGTGCCCTGCCATATCGTATAGACTTCACCCACGTGCTCAAGCCCTCTCAGAACGGCTTTGAGCGGAGAGCCGGTTTCGGTAAACACCCTGTGCGCCTCATAGCCGTAACTGTAATCGTCGGCGCATGGAACGGCATACATCCCGGCGGCGAGCAGCGGAAGAAGAAACGCGCACAGAATAAATATAAATATAATAAGAAGCGTCTTGTATGAAAGGCTTACATTTTTCATTTTTTCACCTTGTTTTCAATCAGAGGATATAAAAATATTACTTTTTCAGTTCTCCCGGGCTTACGGAGAAGCTTTCGCGGAAAGCGCGGTGGAAAGTGGAATAATCGGAAAATCCGGCGTCGGCCGCGGCCTTGTTGGCGTTGATGCCCTCCCGGATAAGCTTTGCGGCGTAAAGGAGCCGCTTCTGGCGCACATACGCATGCACGGTGCTGCCTGTACTCTCTTTGAAAAGCCGCATGAAATGATATTTGCTCAGATAAACCTTTTCCGCAAGCATATCAACGGTCAGCCTTTCGGAGAGATGTTCGTTTATATATGAAAGCGCGTTTTCGATTTTGCTGTCCTTGCCCGTCGGAACGGGAGACGGCGAGGCGGCGGAGATGCGGTTTATCTGAATTATAAGCTGTATGAGCAGCGTGTCCGCCATCGCCTTCGCGCCGAAGCTGTCGCTGGCGAGGTCGCGCTCCATTGCTTCGAGGGTGGTTTTCAGGGCTTCACGCTGTGCCTCGTCCGGAGAAAGCAGACTGCGCCCTGTCCTGTCCGCCGCGTCAAAACATTCGGAAAGCCGTGCGCCGGGAACGACGCGTTCGGGAAAGTTCTTGTCAAGATATATGATTATGCGCTCATAAGGCTCTTTTTTATCAATAAGCGCTTTATGGATCGTGTGGTGCCCTATCAAAAGCACATCCCACGGCTCAAGCGTATACTTTTTGTCCTCAACCGCATAGTCCACCTTGCCGGAGATAAGAATGACGATCTTGTCAAATTCGTGGAAGTGAAAATCACGTTCCTGACCGGCTGTGTCGCGCAGATGAAAGAGACGGTAATTTTCATGCAGATAGCCCTCGCGGGAAAACCCCGAATTGGCCGCCATATGATCATCTCCTTTTGAAAGAGTATATAGCATTTTTTGCAATGTTTCAAGCACAAATTGCAATTTACATGGCAGAAAAATCAAATATAATAATTACAGATATGCAGACAGTGCCGCGGATGGCGCGGTATCTAATGTAAATCATGAAAGGAAACATGGATTTATGAAGAAGTTTTTAAAAAACAACTGGTTCCTGTGCACCATGATCCTCGGCATAGTCCTCGGCATTATCGTGGGCTTCGCGTGGCCCGGTGCGACGGCGCTTGAGCCTTTGGGAACGCTCTTTACAAATATGATGTTCTGCGTTGTGGTGCCGATGGTTTTCTGCTCCATCTCCTCCGCCATAGCAAATATGAATTCCGGCAGAAAAGCAGGGCGCGTCATGGGCATTACTATTGCCACTTTCCTCTGCACCGCGCTGATCGCTTCCGTGATAATGTACATAATTGTCCGTTTTATCCCTGTTTATACGGGAAACGTTGTCGAGGAGGTCGCGGAGGTAAAGGAAGTGGACGCAGCTTCCCTTATAATCAATTTCTTTACCAAGCCTGACTTCCCGGAGCTTTGGAGCCGTAAGGCGATCCTGCCGCTTATTATTGCCGGCATTTTCTTCGGCTTCGGTGTGCAGATGGCGGGAGGCAGAGAGACAATGACCGCAAAGCTGCTCTCCGACCTTACAAACGTTCTCATGAAGGTCATTAAAATAGTCACCTTCTACGCGCCTATCGGTTTCTTCGGCTTCTTTGCCTCTCTTGTTGCAACTCACGGTTCCGACTTTGTCGGCAACTACGCCAAGGCGATAATCCTCTACTATGTCGTATCCTTTGCATATATGTTTATATCCTCGCCGATCTATGCCCGCTTCGGCGGCGGCAAGGGCGCGGCGAAGCTTATGTTCAGCAAGCTCTTCCGCCCTGCGGCGACGGCGTTCGGAACCTGTTCTTCTGTGGCGACCATACCCACGAACATGGAGGTATCCGAGGAGACCGGAATTTCCAAGGACATTTCCGAAATGGTTCTGCCGCTCGGCGCGACAATGCACATGGACGGCTCTGCCATGAGCGCTATCATCAAAGTTGCGTTCCTGTTCGGCATGTTCGGCATGGATTTCAGTACGGGAAAGGCGATCCTTGCGATTCTTGTCGCTGTCTTTTCTTCCGTTGCAATGTCCGGTATCCCCGGCGGCGGCGGTACCGGCGAGCTGGTGCTGTGCACTATGTTCTTCCCCGAACAGCTTGCCTTTGCCTATCCGATAGCCCTTGCGATCGGCGACCTGGTCGATCCCCCCGCCACAATGGTCAACTCCGCAGGCGACTATGTTGTTTCTTTCATCGTTTCCCGCTATGTGGACGGCAAGGATTGGCTGCAAAAGAAGCTTAATAAAGAATAACCCGCATCAAAAGCCCGGAGAATAAATCTCCGGGCTTTTGTGCCTGTTTCGCCTTGTTTTTTACACCATGTAGTATATGCTTGCATCGTGAGAGCACAAGATAAAGGAGGAACTGCAATGCAGGCATTGAAAACAAGACCGACGCTGAGAAGAGGCGGAATTATATATTTGCCGACGGGCGGCATAGAGCCGTGTCCGATGCAGGCGAGAAAAATTTTTGACGACGATTCGCTGAAAGAGCTGAGCGAAAGCATAAAAAGCTACGGTATTCTGAATCCGCTGACCGTGCGTCTCCGGAATGGACGGTATGAGCTTATCGCCGGGGAACGGCGTCTGCGGGCGGCAAAGCTTGCCGGACTGAGGGAGGTCCCGTGCATTGTCATAGAGGTAAGTATGGAGGATGCGGGGCTGATCTCAATGATCGAGAATCTCCAGCGCAGGGATCTCAATTTTATTGAGGAAGCAACGGGAATAAATCAGCTTATCATCATGTTCGGCATGAGCCAGGACGAAGCGGCGCGGCGCATAGGCAAATCACAGAGCGCGGTAGCGAACAAGCTGCGCCTTTTGAGGCTGCCGCCGGATATTCTGGACACGCTCAGGGAAAACGCACTGACCGAACGGCACGGCAGGGCGCTGCTGCGCTTGAACGATGCGGAGCAGCAGAGAGCCGTATTGAAATATATAATAGAAAATGACCTGACTGTTGCGGCTACGGATGCGTATATCGACTCGCTCATAAACGGAAAGCCGTCGGAGGAAAAGAGCCAGACGAAAAAGACCTTCGTATTGAAGGATGTACGTCTTTTCCTCAACAGCATAAACCGCGGGCTTGAGATGATGAAGCAGGGCGGGATCGACGCTGGCGTGGAAAGAAGCGAAACGGAGGAATGTCTCGTCCTGACGATCTCCATACCGAAAAGTCGGAAAGTGTAATAGGACAGCCCTGTCTCCGAATAATATGTTCGGAGGTGTTTTCCTGTGATACAGTATTTTTCCGACCTCCGATACAAGGAAGTTATAGACGTTCAGACGGGTTACAGACTGGGCTACGTCTGCGACGCGGAATATGACGATTCGACCGGTCAGCTTATATCTATAATTACTCCGGGCAGGGCAAAGTTTTTCGGCCTGTTCGGCAGAGAGGACGACATCGTCCTGCCGTGGACGGATATTGTGCGCGTCGGCAGCGATATAATTCTGGTGGATAAGAAAGAGGAATACAGAAAGAGAAGAAAGAAAAACCGGTATTTCCCGTGGGAATGACGGATACGATAGTTATCAGAAGCATACGCTGTTATACGGCGCGATCACACAGCCATTTCGCCCCCATTTGCTTAAACAAAATACGACATTTCAGCAAAATAATGGTTGAAATAACGGAGGATACGTGATATTATGTAAATGAAATTATTTGCATGAGGGCCACCGTTATGAAAAACAAAAATTTGAAAAGGATAGTTTCGCTGACTTTGGCGGTGATTGTTATATGTTCAATGTCGGCAAATGCGATGGCTGATACGAGAACCGTAAGTGTCGTTGTAAAGAGCGGGGATACTCTTTACAGTATCTGCAATCAGTACGGGATAAACTATTATAAAAGCAAGGACGCTATAATGCGTCTCAACAATTATTCCGATTCGCGCATGCTCGACAAAATAAAAGCAGGAAGCACTATTCTGCTTCCCGTTTCGGGCAACTCGGCGCGGAGCGGCTCGTCCAATATACAGGTCATAAGCAATGGCTCCTCGGGAACGCAGAGATCGGGCCCCGTTTCGCTTGTGGCGGGCGACGCATCGAAAATGAGCATGAGCGACAGAGTGGCGTATTATCTGGTGCTTTACTCTATTAAATCCGGCGATACGCTCATAAGCCTTTACAGTCAGTGGGGAATGGATTTTTCCACCTACCAGAATCAGATAAAGTCCCTTAACGGGATGAGCAATCTTGACAGGCTCGTCGTCGGGAAAATGCTGTATCTCCCAGTCAACAGAGGCGATATACAGGGCGCGGCCAATTATGCGATAATCGAGCACACCATAACCTCCGGCGAGACGGTTTACGGCATATGCTCAAGCTACGGTCTTGACTATAACAAAGCAAGTCTTTCGCTCCAGTGCTTCAACCGCAATATGGACTTTGCGCGGATACGCGTCGGGCAGAAGCTGTATATTCCCGTTGCATGGACAGCGGGCGGCTCCGGCGGCGGAACCGGTTTGCTGCCGTCGTATCCGTCCGGAGGGACGACCATACTGCCGTCGAACCCTACCACGCCTGCCGCGCCGGGAACCATCCCGGCAGTTACGCCCGCGAACCCATCCGTTTCACTTCCGACCTCGACGGTGTATGACGGATATGCCGTCATAAAAAGCAGCAGCGGATACCTTGCCCTTAGGCTTGAAAACCCCGCGCTGGACGTAAATGTGGCATACACGACGCAGTCTCTGGCGAACTATACTCCGCGGCCGGGCGACTATGTGCATGTTGTGTTTACCCCGACGGATTTCCTGCTTGTCTCGATACAGTATGCATATAACGTCTTCACGGGAAGATAAGCAGAAGCGAAACTTATGTATAAAAAACTTCGGGTCTTTGACGACCCGAAGTTTTTTATACAATTTTTTGGACGGTTATCTGCCGGATACCGCAGGCTTATTTCTGTCTGCTGCCAACATATGCCATGCAGACGGCAGGGAAGTTGCTGATAAGCCCGTCAACCTCCCATTCAACGAGACGCTCAAGAACGTCCATATCGTTGACCGTCCATACGTTCAGCTCAATGCCGTGCGCCTTGCAGCTGTCAACGTCCTCCTTGGGCAGACATTTCCAGCCGGGGTGGAAGCACTGAAAATCCATTTTCTCGCAGTAGTAGCCGGGATTGCCGAGGCCGTCGTTTTCGACAAGAGCGCCGCATTTGATCTCGGGAGCCAGCCTGCGGAGAATGGAAATGGAGCTGTGCAGGAAGGAGGAGAAAAGCACACGGTCGCTCAGACTGTATTTTCTGATCATTTCAAGCGTTTTCTCTTCTATTCCCTCGTAGTAATAGACGCCCGTTTTAAGCTCGATGTTCGTGACGATTTTTTCGCCTGCTGCCCATTGGCAGTATTCCTCAAACGTCGGGATCGGCTGGAAACCGAACTTCCCGTCCCAGCTTGCTGCGGCGTTGAATCTGCGCAGCTGCTCAAGCGTATAGTCCCTGACGTATCCGGTGCCGTCGGTCGTTCTGTCGATGCGCTCGTCGTGTATCACGACAAGCTGACCATCCTTTGTGAGCTGTACGTCAAGCTCAATACCGTAGCAGCCGGTTTTTGCCGCTTCCCTGAAAGCAAGCATTGTGTTCTCGGGGAATCTTCCGCTGTAACCTCTGTGTGCATAAACCTTGGTCATTTTATAAATCCTCCCGATAAATCATATCTCGCCGCAGCGGGCGCACGCAACAAAATGATTCGGCTCGACCTCCTTGAGCGGCGGGTTGCACTGCCGGCAGACGTCGGAGACGTAATCGCAGCGCTTTCCGAATCTGCACTCGTCAGGCAGGTTGACGGGAGAAGTGATCTCGCCTTTGATAAGCTGGCGCACAGGCTTGTCCTTACCGACTATGGGCAGGGGTATTGCGGAAAGCAAAGCCTTTGTATATGGGTGCATGGGATTTTTGAAAAGGTCGTCGCTTGGCGCCTTTTCAACCATCTGACCGAGATACATGACCGCAATATCGTCGGAGAAGTATTTGACGACAGACAGATCATGCGTGATGAAAATATACGTCAGCCCCATGTCGCGCTGAAGCTGCTTGAGCAGGTTGAGTATCTGCGCCTGAATGGAAACGTCAAGCGCGGATACAGGCTCGTCGCATACGATAAGCTTGGGGTTCACGGCAAGCGCACGGGCGATGCCTATGCGCTGACGCCGGCCGCCGTCAAGCTCGTGCGGGTAGACGTTGACATATCTTTCTGCAAGACCGACGGTTTCCATAAGCTCGAGTGTGCGCTTGTCGATATCGGCCTTTGAAGTGAGCAGCTTGTGCTCAATTATCGGCTCGCTTATGAGCTGGCTCACGGTCTGTCTCGGGTCAAGAGAGGAGAAAGGATCCTGGAAAACCATCTGCATCTCCTGACGCAGCCGCCTCATTTTCCGGCGGGAATAAGAGGTGATATCTTCACCGTCGAAGATGATTTTGCCGGAGGTGGGCTCTATAAGCTTGAGGATACAGCGGCCGGTCGTTGACTTGCCGCAGCCGGATTCGCCGACGATGCCGAGAGTCTTGCCCTCTTCAATGGAGAAGCTGACGCCGTCGACCGCGTGGAGCTGTCCGGCAGGTGTGGAAAAATATTTTGTCAGATTCTGTACTTCAAGTATCGTTTTGCCCATCAGCTGTTCCTCCTGAGCTTAAAGCCTGCATCATCATACGCGTGGCACGCCACCTTGTGCGCGCTGCTGCCATCTGTACTCCTGAGCTCCGGTACGGACTGTGAGCAGCGCTCAGTTGCATAGGGGCAGCGGGGTGCAAACGCGCATCCGGCGGGCAGATCGGACGGGTCGGGCATAAGGCCGCGTATCGGGACAAGCTCCTCGCCTCTCTGCTTGAGATTCGGGAGAGAGTCAAAAAGACCCTCGGTGTAAGGGTGACGGGTGAAGTTGAAAACATCATCCGCGGTGCCCTGCTCCACTATACGCCCCGCGTACATGACCGCAACGTCCTCGCACACCTCCGCGACGACGCCGAGATCGTGCGTGATGAGCATCATGGACATATCGTGGTCGCGGATAAGCTCTTTCATAAGCTCAAGAACCTGTGCCTGAATGGTAACGTCAAGCGCGGTAGTCGGCTCATCCGCTATCAGCAGCTTTGGAGAACACGCAAGCGCTATTGCGATGACCACGCGCTGCTTCATGCCGCCGGAAAACTGATGCGGATAGTCGTATGCGCGGCTCTCTGCTATGCCGACCATTTTCAGCATTTCCTTGGCTTTTTCAAATGCCTCTTTTTTGGATACGTGCTGGTGGAGCTGTATGCTCTCGCCGATTTGATCGCCGACCGTCATAACGGGATTGAGCGCCGTCATGGGATCCTGAAATATCATGGCGACGTCGTTGCCGCGCATTTTTTCCAGTTCAGATGAGCTCATTTTGAGCACGTCCTCGCCGTCGAGGTATATTTCGCCGCCCTTGATAACGCCGGGCGGGTTCGGAACAAGATTGAGTATGGCGCGCGCTGTAGTTGTTTTTCCGGCACCGGTCTCGCCGACAAGGCCGAGAGTGCGGCGTTTGCCTATCTGGATGCTGATCCCGTTCACGGCGTGGACGTCGGCGTCCTCCGTCTCATAATGCACGACAAGATCTTTCAGATCAAGAACGAGATCGTTTTCAGGAACGTTATTGTTTTCTTTCATGACATTCCCTCCTTATTTCTTGAGCTTCGGGTCAAGCGCATCGCGCAGACCGTCGCCAAGCAGGTTGAG
Source organism: bacterium (assembly GCA_963617275.1). Lineage (GTDB taxonomy): Bacteria > Bacillota > Clostridia > Oscillospirales > Oscillospiraceae > Limivicinus. The sequence goes on along the minus strand of CAVENX010000035.1, from coordinate 122,472 downwards.
CGCAAGCACCGTGAGCATGACGGCAAGGCCGGGAATAACGCAGAGATAACCGGCGCTTCTGATGTATGCGCGTCCTCCGGAAAGCAGCGCACCCCACTCGGGAGAGGGAGCCGGTATGCCTATGCCGAGGAAGCTGAGCGAGGATGCGGAGATTATCGTTGAACCGATAAGCAATGTGACCTGCACGATTATGGGGGAAAGGCAGTTGGGGAGAATGTGCTTGATGATTATCTTCCATGTGGGAAGACCCATCGCATAGGACGATTCAACATATTCCTGATCGCGTATCGTCATGACCTGAGCGCGCACGATGCGCCCGAAGGAGCTTGCGCACGAAAACGCCAGCGCGATTATCAGGTTGACGGTGCTTGTGCCGAGCACCGAAACGATAACAACGGCGGTCATAATGTTAGGAATGGAATAAAAGATATCGATCGCACGCATGAGCAGCGAGTCGATTATGCCGCCGTAGAAGCCGGCCAAAGAGCCGGTGATCAGACCGACGAGCAGACCGAGCGCAACAGCGCCCACGCCGATAGCGAGAGAGTATCTTGCACCCCACATTACACGTGCGAAAAGATCGCGGCCGACTTCGTCTGTGCCGAACCAATGCTCCTTGCAGGGGGGCATAAAACGTTCGGAGATATTCTGACCGATGACGTCGGTATCATAATCAAAAAGGTACGGAGAGAGAAGCGCAACGGCGACAAGCAGCAGCAGGAACAGCATACCGATAACGGCACCCTTGTTTTTTATAAGGCGGTGCCATGTCTCCTGAGCAAGGGATTTCTTTTTGACTTTCTTTGTTTCTTTTTCCATGCGCTCACCTCCTCTTACTGTATTGCGCTTTAATGCGCGGGTCAAAGAATGCATACACGAGGTCAACAAACAGGTTTATAAGGCACATGAAGGCGGAGCAGAGAATTATAGAGCCTGTGACCATAGGTGTGTCGCGCTTTGCGATGGAATCGTAAACAAGTCTTCCAATGCCGGGCCATGAGAAAACTGTCTCGGCAAGGACGGAGCCTGTAATGACCATTGACATTTGCAGACCGATCGCCGTAATAATGGGGATGAGCGCGTTTTTAAGACCGTGGGTAAAGATAACGCGCTTTTCGGAGCAGCCCTTTGCACGTGCGGTCGTCATGTAGTCCTGACGGATAACGTCAAGCATTGAGGAGCGGGTAGTGCGTGTGATAAGCGCAGCCAGACCGAGACCGACTGTCAGCGCGGGCAGTATGAGCGAGTCAAAGCCGCCCTTGCCGCCGGACGGGAGCCAGCCGAGCTTGAGCGAAAAAATGATTATCAGCATAAGGCCGAGCCAGAAGTTCGGCATTGACGTGCCGAACAGCGCAAAGACCATGCCGGCCGTATCCTTCCATGTGTTCTGGTGTATCGCCGTGTATATGCCGAGCGGCAGCGCAATAATTATTGCGATAAGTACGGCTGCGCCGCCGAGCATCAATGTATTCGGCAGCTTCTCCATGAATGTTTTGAAAACGTCCTTGTTTGTGACATAGGACTTACCCATGTCGCCTGTCACCATGCCTTTGACATAGTTGGCATAACGTACCATAAACGGGTCGTTAAGGCCGAGTTCTTCTCTTACCGCTTCTATCTCTTCCTTGGTAGCGCCTTCGCCCGCGACGATCATTGCAGGGTCGCCGCCGGTAAGGCTCATTGCCCAGAAAATAAGAAAGGAAGTTATCAAAATTACAGGAATCAGCATAAGGAGCCGTTTACCTATATATTTGAGCAATTTTTGTTCACCTCCGAATTAAAAAGGAAACGCCGGCAGGAAGCGCCGCTTGCCGCTTACGGATATGTTTCGGCGGCCGCGGAAAGCGACCTGTCAGGATCGGCTTATATCCGACATCCTGCCGGCAAAAAGCGGTGCCGCTTAAAGCGACATAGATAATCGCAAAGCGACACCGCAAGGGTTTTAAATGCTTATGGCGAATAAATCGGATGAATTACTCGGCAATGTATGCGTGGCACCAGTTGTGGTTGCCGCCGCCGTAGAAGTACTGACCCTGGAGGTTGCTGTTATATGCAATAACGAGGTTTGCAATGTACAGAGGAACCTGGGGGCATGCATCAACGAGGTACTCCTGAAGCTCGGTGCTTGCAGCGCGGCGAGCATCCTGATCCTTCTCGGTTGCAACCTTGTCGATGAGCTCATCGGCGTGTGCATCTGCATAGTGGTGGTAGTTGGAGCCTTCGCCGGAGTAGAAGAGATCACGGTAAACAAAATCAACCTTGGAGTCTTCGTTCCAACGCCACAGGAACAGCTCCTGATCGCCGTTGGTGCAGGTCTCTTTCAGAGTTGCTTCTTCCATCGGGTTAAGGGTAACATTGATGCCGATCTCCTTGAGATTTGCCTGGATAACGGTTGCGATGTTGGCGTAAGCGCCGGTGGTGGCATAGGTCAGAGTGGTCTCAATGCCGCCGTCGGGATAGCCTGCTTCGGCCATGAGAGCCTTTGCGCGCTCAACGTCGTAGTCAAAGCCTTCCATGTCATCATAGAAGCCCCACAGACCGCGGTTAAGGATGGTCTTCTGGAGGGTGCCCTTGCCGTCAACGGCAACGGTGAGAACGTCGTTTCTGTTGATAGCGCATGCAACTGCCTGACGCAGAGTCTGGTTGTTCCAAGGCTCCTTCTCTACGTTGAATGCAAAGTAGAACAGGCGGGTACCGGTCTTTTCGTAGACGGTGATGTTCTTGTCGTCTTCAAGATACTGAAGCTCGTTCATGGGAGGATCGATGCAGACGTCGATCTCACCGTTCTGGAGTGCGATAACGCGGGAGGAAGCCTCAAGATAAGGTCTGAACTCGATCGCGTCGGAAACGCTTGCGGAGAAGAAATCATCGGCAGGCAGATCCTTGCCCCAGTAATCGTCAACCTTGACAACGCGGCAGCATACGCCCTCTTCCCAGGACTCAAACTTGTAAGGACCGGTGCCTATATACCAAGGCTCTTCCATTCCGCTCTCCCAAGCCTTCTTGGACTGGATGGACAGGGGAACGGAGGAAAGGGAAGCGACGAACTCGTTGTTGTAGCTCTCTATCTCGATTTTAATGGTGTAATCGTCAACGACTTCGCAGCCGACATAGCCGTTCAGAACGCTTGCAATCTTGGAGTCGGGGCCGACTGCCATATCAAGGGTGAATTTGGCGTCTTCCGCGGTGAAGGGAGTCTTGTCCTCATCGTTAAAGTGAACGTCGTTGCGCAGGTGCATGATGATGTGGGTGTCATCCTCAAATTCCCAATCGGTTGCAAGACCCGGATCAAAACGGGTTTCCGCTTCAGGGTCATTGTTGAAGAACACGAGCGTCTGGTGGGTGGTCTTAAGAATGATGTTGTTGTTTGCGGTTTTCTGGGTCTGGAGATTGAGGTTGTTGATATCCTCAGCGGTGCCGATAACGAGGGTCTCTTTGTGCGCGATCTCGGCAGGTGCTTCCTCGGCGGGAGCTTCTTCCGCTGCGGGTTCGGCTTCTGCTGCGGGGGCTTCGGCGGGCTGCTCGGTTGCGGTGGAAGCGGTGGAGCCGCACGCGGTCAGGACTGACAGTGTCATGAGAAGGCACAGGATCAGTGCAAGGAACTTTTTCATTTTGCTCTCCTTATTAAAGTATATAATTTCCAGCATTTACCATGCCGGACTATACAGCAAATATATCACATACGCAAGAGGTTTGTCAACAGAGCAAATGCCGTTCATTTGTGCATATCAACCAGAATTTTACCCTCGTAAAAGTGCATAATGCACACAAAAAAATAAGCGGTATGCCAGATTCGGCAGACCGCTTTGAATTTCATGGAATTATTCGTTTCCCTTGCCGCTTTCGGCTCCCGTCTCGTTCGTGGCCGTATCCGACGCGGGGCGTTCCGCCGCCGTCGGTTCGGTTGAAGGCTCATCGGCTGCTTCCGTGTTTGCGTAGCCATCGGTCATGGAGATGCGCTTTGCGGGGCGCTCTATCGTGGGATCATGCTTGACCTCGCGGGCGGCCTTGACGTCCTCCGGCATAAATTCGCCGTGTTCAAAGTAGTAATTGAACTCATCCGCTTCCATAGTCTCGTTGACAAGCAGATACTCCGCAAGTGCCTTTAGCTGGTCGGCGTGATCGGTAAGGATTTTTTCGCACATCTGCTCGGCAGCGTCGAAAATCTTCTTTACCTCCTCGTCGATCATTCCGGCAGTTTCCTCGGAATAGCTCTTTGTTTGACCGAAATCGCGGCCGATGAAGATGCTGTGTCCGGAAGTGTCGTAGGAAATGGGGCCGAGACGATCCGACATACCGTATTTCATGACCATATCCCGGGCGGTCGCGCTGGCCTGCTGGATATCGCCGGACGCGCCGGTGGAAATATCGTCGAGGAACAGCTTTTCAGCCATTCTGCCGCCGAGAGCCATAACGATGCTCTCAAACATCTCTTCCTTGGACTTGAAGTTTTCAAGATCCTCCTGCGGCCTGAACAGGGTAAAGCCGCCTGCCATGCCTCTGGGGATAATGGTGATATAGTGGACAGGGTCAACGTGCTTGAGGTATCTGCCCGCGACGGCATGGCCGGATTCATGGTACGCCGTGAGGCGGCGCGCCTTATCGCTCATCTTGCGAGACTTCTTTTCAGGACCCATCTGAACCTTAAGGACGGCCTCGTCAACATCTTCCATGGATATAAAGCGATGCTTCCTGCGGACTGCAAGCAAAGCCGCCTCATTCATAAGATTTTCAAGGTCGGCGCCGGAAAAGCCGGGGGTACCTTTCGCAATGGAGTTGAGATCAACGTCGTCGCCAAGCTGTTTATCGCGGGAATGAATTTTCAGAATGGCCTCGCGTCCCTTTATATCGGGCAGACCGACATAGACCTGCCTGTCAAAACGACCGGGACGGAGAAGCGCGTTATCCAGAATGTCGGCACGGTTAGTTGCCGCCATGACTATAACGCCCTCATTGCTGCCGAAGCCGTCCATCTCAACAAGCAGCTGGTTGAGCGTCTGTTCGCGCTCATCATGACCGCCGCCGAGACCGCTGCCCCTCTGACGGCCTACCGCGTCTATCTCGTCTATGAATATGATCGCAGGGGCGGCCTTCTTGGCCTGCTCGAACAGGTCGCGTACACGCCCTGCGCCGACGCCGACATAAAGCTCGACAAAATCAGAGCCGGAAATAGACAGAAACTGTACGTTTGCCTCACCGGCGACCGCCTTTGCAAGCAGAGTCTTACCGGTTCCCGGAGGGCCTACGAGAAGCACACCCTTGGGAATACGTGCGCCCATCGAGGTATATGCTTTGGGATCCTTGAGAAAATCGACGATCTCGGCCAGCTCTTCCTTTTCCTCGTCGCAGCCTGCCACGTCGGCAAAGGTCTTTTTGCTCTTTTCGTCGCTGCCGAGCTTTGTGCGAGCCTTGCTGAACTTGCCTATGCCGCCCTGCATCCCGCCGCTCTTGTTCATCATGAGATACCACAGCCCCATAGCCGCGCCCATGATAAGCAGATAAGGCAGAAAGCTCATCCACCACGGAACCACAAAGCCCTCGTCATAATCGTACTTTTCAAGTACGCCGCTTTCGTACTGCTCCTTTATGACGTCCTTGAAGTCTTCATAAAAAAGGCTGAAGCTGTACAGAGTGTAAACCTTTTCTTCCGTGGGCTTCACCTTGTCGCCGGTGCGCACCTTGAGAATTATTTCGTCGCCCTCGGTGCGGAAAGACTGCACCTTTTCTTCGCTGAAAAGATCGACAAGATCGGAATAATTCTCTATCTCGTTGGTCTTTGTGTCACGCGTCATGGTGAAGATGATTGCTATCAGAATAACACTCAGAAGAATGTAAAATCCAATGTCTCTTGTTCTGTTGCGTTCGGGTTTCAAACGACTGTCACTTCCTTTTAGCGGGATGTCCTGATTAAATCCTTGATTTCGTTATTATTTGCTGTATATTTCCGGCTTGAGAATACCGATATACGGGAGATTGCGGTATCTTTCATTATAGTCAAGACCATAGCCGACGACGAACGCATCCGGTACTTCAAAGCATGAATAATCCGCGTAAATATCGGCTTTGCGGCGGGCGGGCTTATCCATAAGCGTCACAACGTGTATGGAAGCGGGCTTTCTAACCGCAAGATAGTTTTTCAGATAGTTCAGAGTAACGCCGGAGTCAAGGATGTCCTCAACAAGAATGAGATCCTTGCCTGCAATGTCCTGATTGAGATCCTTGTTTATCTTGACCGCACCGGTTGAGGTAGTGCCGCTGTACGAGGACACCGCCATAAAATCCATGGAACAGTTTATGGTGACGTGGCGCATAAGGTCTGCCATAAAAATGAAACAGCCTTTCAGCACTCCTACAAAAACCGGATCCTTCCCCTCAAAATCCTTCGAGATCCTTGCGCCGATAGCCGCAACATTCTTTTCAATCTCCTCTGCGGATATCAGGACGCTTTCAATATCTTTTTCCATTTAATTCTCCTGTTGCCTGCTCTGTATATTTTATCTCTATTTTCAGCACTTTATCGCCGGTGCCGCATTTATATTTTCTGTCAATGCCGAAGCCGCTGACAGCAGCCGCACGGCCGCCGTCGCGTATGACCACGGTTCTGTCTCTCTGAGCCTGAGTCATTTTCTTCTCTACAAACAGACTTTTGAGCGTTTTTGTACACCCTCTGCCGACGGGGGAGAGCCTGTCTCCGCTTCTCCTGCCGGAACAGCTCAAACTGTGACATATATTCTCATATTTAAGCTGAAAAGTGTTTAACGAGTCGTTAACATCACGATCAAAAATATCAAAATATGTCGATATTTCTATCCCGGCTTCCGGAATTTCCGTTGTGCCGTCGATAACGAGCGGCCGTTCCGGAATAGAAAAGCTGTCCTGCGCGTTAAAATATATTCTGCCCTGCTCCGCGCGTATTCTTCTTCCGGAGATATCGGCATAGGCAAGTCCGCTTTTCTCCGCAAGGGCAAGCACTGCGTCCACATGGACAAAGGCTGCGTTTTCGCCGAGTATCTGCCGTATCACCCTTGAAGCAACCGCGCTGTGGAGTGCGGACAGTTCTTTTGATGGGATACTTTCGCCGTCAGAATACTTTTCAATGAAGTCCCGCGCAAGTGCGGAAAGGCAATCCTCATCCCGCCGCAAAAGCTCCGCCGTTCTTGAAACGGAGGAGGAAAAAGCGGGATTTATCTCTTTGAGCACCGGCATAACGCGGTGCCTGATACGGTTGCGGCTGTAATCGTCGGAGGCGTTTGTGCTGTCCTCAACATGGGGAACGCCGTTGCTTTTCAGATATTCCTCTATCTCGGAGCGTGCAACGTTCAGTATGGGGCGGATAATGTTCCCACGCACCGGCGGAATGCCGCAAAGTCCCTTGCCGCCCGTCCCGCGCACAAGATTGAAAAGCACCGTCTCGGCGTTGTCGTCGGCATTGTGCGCCGTGGCGATATAGCGGCAGCCAAGCTTTTTTGCAGCCGCGTCAAGAAATGCGTAGCGCCGTTCACGCGCCGCTTCCTCGATGCCGATGCGGTTCTGCCTTGCATATTCGGGAATGTTTTCATGCCCTACAACACACTCTACACCTGAATTTCTGCACATTTCTTCGACAAACGCGGCGTCGCGCATTGATTCCTCACCGCGGATACCGTGCTCAAAATGCGCCGCGCAGATTTTTGTCCCGTGCGCATCGCACAGCTTTTTGAGCACGTGCAGCATGAATACGGAATCCGCCCCGCCGGATACGGCGCATAAAATGCCGCCGTCATCCGGCAGGCAAATGTTGAATTTTTCACTCATCATCTTCACGTCTGCGGGACACGGAGCCGAAGGAAGTATATTCAGGCAGCCATGCAAGCTCCACAGTTCCCGTTTCGCCCTTGCGGTTTTTCAGCACTATTGCCTCTGCAAGGTTTGGGTTTTCACATTCTTTATTATAATACCCGTCGCGGTACAGACCTATTACAACGTCCGCGTCCTGCTCTATTGCGCCGGATTCGCGCAGGTCGGAGAGCATGGGGCGCTTGTCGGTTCTTGACTCATTGGCACGGCTCAGCTGCGAAAGGCATACCACCGGGACGTTAAGCTCTTTCGCCATTATCTTGAGCATACGGCTTATATCGCTGACGGCCTGTGTGCGGCTCTCGTTTGACCAGCTGTGCCCGCTTCCGGCGGACTGCATCAATTGCAGATAGTCAATGACAACGAGGTCAAGATTCGGCACACGCCTGCACTGCGCGTTCATATCAGACACCGTGAGAGTCGGGTTATCGTCGATCCTCACGTCTGTGGCGCTGAGTATCTGCGCCGCGTCCGCTATGCTGCGCCATTGCTGCTCGGACAGCTGACCTGTCAGAAGATTCTGACTCGGGACGAGAGAGGCGCGGGAGAGAAGTCTTGATACAAGCTGCTCCCGCGACATTTCCAGCGAGAATATAGCAACGGTCTTGTGCAGCGTCAAGGCTACGTTCAGCGCCATGTTCAGCGCGATACTCGTTTTGCCCATGCCGGGGCGTGCGGCGACAAGAATAAGCTCAGACTTGTTAAGACCGAGGATTTTTGAATCGAGATCTGGAAGACCAGTGGACAGGCCGGGAATCTTCTCACCAGAGGCAGCCGCCTCGGAAAGATTGTCAAAAACCGTCTGCACGACGGCGGATATGGGCATAAGCCCGCCGACGTTCCGCCCCTGCCGCAGGGCGTATATCTTGCGTTCAGCCGCTTCGAGCAGCGTTTCCGCTTCGCCCGAACCGTCGTCTATCATCTCGTATATTTCATCGGCGGTTTCCCCGAGACGGCGCAGAAGCGCCCTGTCGCGCACGATCGCGGTATACTCGAGTACGTTGGAGGCGGTCGGGGTTATGCGCATGACCTCCGCCAGATAGTTGTCGCACTCGTCTGTGTATACACCGCGGATCTTCATCTGGTCAAGCACCGTCACCGGGTCGATGATCTGACCGTAGGAGAACATTGCCGAAACCGTCTCGAAAATATCCCGATTGAGCTTTATATAAAGCTCATCCGCTCTCAGCCGCTCCATTACGTCCGGAACACACGCGGGATTTATCAGCATGGAGCCTATTACCGCCTGTTCTGCCGGCGCCGAATATGGAATTTTATGACCCTTTAATTCTTCCATTGCCGATTAAACCTTTTTTGAACATCAGTCTGAATCCGCGTCACGCACGGATGAAGTTTATGAAAATTATCCCTCAACGACCAGCAGGTTGACATTCCCGCTTATCTCGTAGCCGAGCTTGACCTTGACGGTGTAGCTGCCGTATGCCTTTATAGGCTCCGGCTGAACGATCTTGTTCTTTTCGATGTCCATGCCGAACTGCTCTTTGAGCGCTTCACTGATCTCCTGCGAGGTGACGGCGCCGAAGAGCTTGCCGTTCGCACCTGCTTTGGCGCGGATAGTCACCTGAACGGCGCTGAGCTTTTCGGCGTACTCCGCCGCCTGAGCCTTCTCCTTGGCTATCTGTGCGGCCTTTGCCTTCTCCCTGAGCTTGAACGCGTTGAGATTATCAGCCGTGGCCTCGGTTGCAAGCTTGCGCGGCAGCAGATAGTTTCTTGCGTATCCGCTGGAAACTTCCTTCAGTTCGCCTTTCTTGCCCTGACCCTTTACGTCTTCATTAAAAATAACTTTCATTTTGAATTCTCCTTTTCTGTAAGCAAAAGTATATCAGATAGTTTATCCCAGCTTGTCAAAAAAGTCCTGCAAGGACTTTTTTGACTGCGCTTTCCGCCGAGCATTTTGAAAGAGTTCAAAATGCTGTTGCCGAGAGCCTTGATATCTCAAGACTCTCGACGGCGGGTTGTCCAATTTGAGGCGGGCCTTGCCCCCTCAAGCTCCCCCGCTGCTCTGTTATCGGACTTTGGTGCATAGTTTTTTGACAGTCTCAGTTTATCCCATATATTCGTCTATGGCGTCATATATTTTCTTGACGGCTTCATCAAGGCTGATATCCTTGAACTGCACTGCTGCCGCGCTTCTGTTGCCGCCGCCGCCCAGCTTTTCCATAAGTATCTGGACGTTGAGACTGCCTATTGAGCGGGCGGATGCGAATATATCGCCCTCCTCGTCGGGGAATACGACTATTGACGCGTCAACGCCGGAAATATTCAGCAGCCCGTCCGCAGCCTGCGCCGCGACGATCCTGTTCTGCTTTTCTTTCGGTGCCGCGATGGCTATGCCGTGGTAAAGCTTCGCGTTCTGCATTATCTTATATCTTGCGATGGTGGAATCCATATCCGTCTGCAAAAGCCTTATCACATCGACAGTGTCCGCGCCTGCATGGCGCAGATATGAAGCGGCGTCAAACGTGCGTTCGCCTGTGCGGATGGTGAAGCTCTTTGTGTCGAGCACGATACCGGACAGTATCGCTTCCGCCTCGTACCTGTGAAGCTCCGGCCCGTCGAGCACCTCCTGCAATATCTCCGTGACCAGCTCACATGCCGAGGAAGCATACGGCTCCACAAAACCGAGGGCGGCGTTCTGTATGTACGTCGCCGCGACGCGGTGGTGGTCGATCACCGCGACACGTCTGCACATCCGCAGAAGCTCTTCATCTTCGACCTGTTCCGGACGGTTGGTATCCACAATGACAAGAAGGGTCTTTGCGTCGATCCTCAGTTTGGCCTCCGTACAGCCGATAAAGGCCTCTCTATAATCCGGCTCTCTGCGCATCCGGTCGATAAGCTCTTTTGCGGCGGACTTTTTATAATCCACGACGACGTTGTACCGCTTGCCGCATTTCTTGGCAAGGGCGCATATGCCGACGGCGGAGCCGATGCTGTCAAGGTCGGAATAGCGGTGCCCCATGACGATCACTTTTGACGAGTCGCGCACAAGCTCGGCGAGGGTGTTCGCCATAACGCGGGATCTGACCTTAGTGCGCTTTTCCACTTCGTATCCGCGCCCGCCGAAAAACTCAAAGCCGGTGCGGTCTTTTATAACGGCCTGATCGCCGCCCCTGGTAAGCGCAAGCTCCGTTGCGACGTCAGCAAACTGCATAGCTTCATGCAGGCTCAAACCATCCGTGCCGAAACCGATGCTTATTGAAGCGTCGATACCGCCCGGACTTTCCACCTGGTGCATTTCCTGAATTATGGGGAATTTCCGCTCTTTCATCCTTTCAATGTCATGTTTTTCGAACATTGCGATGTATCTGTCTCTGTCGTAGCGGCGGACTATGCCGCCGTATTCCACGCACCACTGATCAAGCTTGTCTTCAACGGCGTCGCGTATATCGTTCTTGATCCTCTCCGGCTGGTTTTTGACCAGCTCATCCAGATTGTCTATGACGACAACACCGGCGACGGGTCTTGTGTCGGAGAACTGCTGCTTGATCTCCTCAAAGTCGGAAACGTCCATCCAGTAGCAGATGCCCATAACGCTGCCGCTGCCGGGGTTCGCCGGTTGGACGATATTGCCGAAAAGCCGGTATTTTTTCCCACCGGCTTCGATGATGCCGGGGTATTCCTTTTCGCTTGTCTCAAGCCATTTGCACGAAAAATCCGGAATAAAGTCAGACACTTTGGCGTCAAGGCGGCTGCCGCTCTCACCGCAGAGCCTGAAAAATTTATCGTTCCCCCAAATTATGGACGTATCGCTCACCCTGAACACGGAAATAGGCAGAGGGAAATTTCTGAGCGTGTTCTCCTTGGCGTTTTCCGCGTCATACCTGACTGACATGATATACTCGTCGAGCGCCTGCTCTTTTTTCTTCATATTGATAAGCGTCAATACAAGCACGACGATAAAAACGACCGTTTCAAAAGCCGAAAGCAGATAATAACCCGTCAGAGCGGTTATCGCATTGAACACAGCCATGGCGGCGAGGCAGATCGCGGTATCAAGTTTGGCAAGCGTATGCATTTTTTGGTTCAAAATATGCACCTCCTGTCTGGTGCGGCGGTTGTGGGCACAATTACAGCAGTGTATTGTTGTATTATAGCAAATCCGGCTGCTCTTTACAACAAATAAATTTATTATTATTGTAAACACTATGTCTATGTGAGGTGAGTGACATTTGAAAGCAGTAATAATGGCGGGCGGCGAGGGCACACGCCTCAAGGCAATCACCGGCGCGCTGCCGAAGCCTATGGTGCCGCTGCTCGGCAAGCCCATGCTCGAGCATATTGTGGCGCTGCTTAAAAGAAACGGCTTTGACGATATATGCATGGCGGTAAAATATCATGCGGGCGATATAATCGCACACTTCGGCGACGGAAGCAAGTTCGGCGTCAGAATATGCTACCGCATTGAAAAGGAGCCTCTCGGTACGGCCGGCGCTGTAAAAAACTGCGCGGATTATTACGGCAATGAGAATTTCCTTGTCATAAGCGGCGACTGCGCCTGTGATATGGATCTGTCGCTTCTGGCGGATGAGCATATCAGATGCGGCGCTGCCGTGACTATAGCTCTGCATCGGGACGGCAGCCCTCTGAGATACGGCCTTGCCGTGACGGATGCGGAGGGGAGGATACGCGCCTTTGTGGAAAAGCCGTCGTGGAGCCGTGTTGTGACCGACCTTGTCAATACGGGAATATATATGCTTTCACCCGAAGCGATGCAGTATGTGCCGTCAGCGGCTGCGTTTGATTTCGGCAAGGATCTTTTTCCGCTGCTTCTGAAAGAAAATGTGCCGGTCTACGGGGTCGATCCGGGCGGCTACTGGTGCGATGTGGGTACGCCGTTGTCGTATTACAGCTGCTGTGCGGACGCGTTGACGGGTAAGCTGAAAATTGATCCGGCGCCGTCGTTTTCACCGGTTAAAGCGCCTGTCGAAAGGGCAGCGGTCAGCGACGGAATAGATTGCCCGTGCGGCGACAGGGCGGCGGTCATGGGCGTTTTGTCGGAGGCGCTGCTCGAAATGGACAGCGACTACTCTGACGGACTGAGAGTGAGCGGAGCGGGATATGAAATGCATATTGCTCCGCGTGAGGATATGCAGGCGATACATGTCTGCGTACATTCGCCGGATGCGGAATTTGCGGAAAATCTCATGCTGTCGGCGAAAGAACTGATAGAAGCGCTGAATTTGTAGCACGATATCCTTGACGGCAGATTTTACCTCGGATATAATCGGTATAGGAACTGATTAATACGGAGGTGTGCCCATGAATATCGAAAGAACCATAAAGAACCTTAAAGACCGCGGCTTTGGCGTTACGCATTTTTCTGACGGAAAGGAAGCGCTTGAGTATCTCTGCGGCGCGATAAACGGCGTCACGGTCGGCATCGGCGGCTGCAAAACCGCAGACCAGCTCGGAATATACGACAGGCTCTGCGAAAACAACACCGTGTATTGGCATTGGAAGGACAGCAGTCCGGACGTGCGGCAGAACGAAAACACAGCGGAAGTTTTCATTTGCAGCGCGAACGCCGTCAGCGAAAACGGCGAGCTTCTGAACATCGACGGCGCGGGCAACCGTATAGCCGGTCAGGTGTTCGGCCATAAAAAGGTATATATTATAATAGGTACAAACAAAATATGCCCTGATTTCGACTCCGCGCTTTACCGCGCACGCAATGTTGCTGCTGTTCAGAACTGTGCCCGTTTCGGTAAAAAAACACCGTGTCAGGTGGACGGAAAGTGTCATGACTGCCGCTCAAAGGAGCGCATCTGCAATGCGCTGACCGTACAATGGGCGCCTATGATGGGCATGGAGACCGAGGTCGTAATAATCGACGAAGAACTTGGAATGTGAGGGAGAGAAAGAAATGAGCTTTGTAAGACGCAGCAACGAAAAAACCGTCACACGCATGAGCCTTTTCGGCGGCCCGGGCGAGGCGGAGGCGCACAAGATACTCAACACGCCCGAGGAGCTGTTCGGCAAGGGACGGCTTTTTAACCATATGTTTCTTGAGCCTGGCGCGGCTGTCGGCTGGCACGTCCACCACGGCGACGGAGAGATATACTATATCCTTAAAGGCGAGGGTGAATATAACGACAACGGCACGATAGTCAAGGTTCACGCTGGCGACGTTACAAGTGTGGGCGACGGAGAGGGGCACAGCCTTCTGAATACCGGAACCGAGCCTATTGAAGCGATTGCGCTCATTCTTTATACGGAATAAAAGACGCGTGCAGATCATGCACATCAACGATCCCGCAAAGCCGGAGTGACTTTGCGGGATTTATTTGGAATGTTTGACGGAAATTTGCGGGAATTGAGGAGCAAAAAGGGCAAATTAAGGAACCGGACAAAAGAAATGCGCAAAAAGGAAAAAAACTGTTGACAAGGCAGGAAACTTTTGATAGAATAACTCTGCTGTTGAGGCAGTACATGGCGGCATAGCTCAGCTGGCTAGAGCATTCGGTTCATACCCGGAGTGTCCCCGGTTCAAATCCAGGTGCCGCTACCAGACAAAGGCGCAGCATTTTTACTGCGCCTTTTATACGGCCCGTTGGTCAAGTGGTTAAGACACCGCCCTTTCACGGCGGTAACATGGGTTCGAGTCCCGTACGGGTCATAGCGTCGTCGCAAGCTTTGTATCGCTTGCGACGTTTTTTATGCTTTGCAAAAAAAACATCTCGCGCTCACGCCGCTGCTCCTCCTATCCAAATCGAACCCGCTTTGCCGGGATTCGATTTGGCATGATTTTCAGTCCGCCGAAGGCGGGCTGATTTATTTTATAATAGCTCCTCACGCTTTACGATGTTCATTTCGTCGCCGACGGATATACTGCCCGGCTTGAGCACACGGGCAAAAACGCCCTCACGCGGCATGATACATTCGCCCATTTTTTTGTATATTTCGCAATGGCTGTGACATTCCTTGCCTATCTGCGTTATCTCCAGCAGCACATCGCCGCAGCGCAGCAGAGTGCCGACGGGGAGTGTGCGGAAGTCGAAGCCGTCCACGACAAGATTTTCGCCGAACGCGCCCGGGATGACGTTCGCACCGCGCTTGTTGAATGCGTCTATCTTTTCTGCGCTCAGAAGGCTTACCTGCCTGTGCCATTTTCCGGCGTGCGCGTCGCCGTCAATGCCCCACTCGGCGGAAAAATGTGCGGTTTCAACGTTGTGCTTCTGTATGCCTTTGCGGTCGCTTGTACATACCGCGATAACTTTTCCCATAGCTTTTCCCTCCTGTACATACCGTTAAGATCGGATTTGAAAATTATTTGAGCAGCTTTTTTACAAGCTTGTCTTTGGCCGTACTGTACGGCAGATAGCGCAGAGGCACGTCAAGCACGGTTGACTGGCGGAGTACGCTTCGGAAATGCGTGAACGTCTCGTAGCTCTTTTGTCCGTGATAGCTGCCCATGCCGGAGTTACCGACGCCGCCGAAGCCCATGCCGGAACCGGCAAGATGCAGTATGGTGTCGTTGATGCATCCGCCACCGAAGGAACAGGAGTCAAGCACTCTGCGTTGTGCGGCTTTGTCCTCGGAGAACATATACAGTGCCAGCGGACGCGGCCTTGAGCGGATAAAGTCTATACATTCGTCAAGCTCGTCATAGCAGATCACCGGCAGGATAGGCCCGAAAATTTCCTGCCGCATCGCGGGGGAGTCAAGCGGAACATCGACGAGCACCGTCGGTTCTATAAAACGGATGGACTTGTCCGAACCGCCGCCGATCACCGCCGTACCGCTTGCAAGGATCTCGGAGAGACGGTCAAAATGCTTGTCGTTGATTATATGCACCATCATCGACATATCACCGTGCGGGAAAAACGAGCTCAGCGCCTTCCGGTATTCCTCTATAAAGCGATCCAGAACGCAGCGCCGGATAAGCAGATAGTCCGGCTCAACACATGTCTGACCGGCGTTGAGCACTTTGCCGAAAGCGACGCGGCGTGCGGCCAAAGAGATATTTGCCGTTTCATCGACTATGACGGGGCTTTTGCCGCCCAGCTCAAGCGTGACGGGCGTGAGGGATTTCGACGCCTGCTCCATTACCGTATGCCCGACCTTGGGACTGCCGGTAAAGAAAATGTAGTCAAACTTCTCTTCAAGAAGCGCCTGATTTTCAGCGCGCCCGCCTTCAATGACGGAGACGTACTCGGACGGGAAAGCGTCCGAAATGATCTTGTGTATCACACGGCTGCTCTCAGCGGCATAGGCGGAGGGCTTCACCACCGCGCAGTTGCCTGCGGAGATCGCCCCGATGAGCGGCATAAGGCACAACTGCACCGGATAATTCCACGGAGCCATAATGAGCGCAACGCCGTATGGTTCCGGATAGATACGCCCGCTTCCGGGGAGCTGCCCAATGGAGCCGGGAACATGTCTGACGCGGTTCCACTTTGCAAGGTGCTTTATGTGATAAGTGATCTCCTCCAGCACAAGCCCCGTTTCGCACATATATGTCTCATACGGATGCTTGTTAAGATCACGCATGAGCGCGTCCGAAATTGCGCTGTTATTGTCCGATATGGAGCGGCGCAGCTTTTTCAGCATCTCGATACGGAACTCTGTGCTTCGCGTAGCGCCCGATTCAAAATATCTTCTCTGAGCCTCAACAACGGAGTTTATATTCATGCGGCTTATACCCCCTGGATCATATTAAAAAAATAATACCGCATACAGCCCTTTTTTTCAATCGCAAATTATGACAGCGATGAAAATTTCAGGTTTATGCGGCGTGAGCGGAAAAGTATATTTGCCGGCGTAAATAACGCCGGCAAATATACTTTACACTATTTTTGAGTGATTACTTTGCTGCTTCCATACCGGCAATAAGAGCTTTCTTGTTGCCTTCAAGGAATCTGAGCTTGCGCTCGCCAAGCTCGATCCTGATCGCTTCCATCATCTTGTCAACGGAAACGACAGGCTCCTTCTGAAGCAGAGCGCCGAGGATAGCAACGTTTGCACCCTTGGGATTGCCGACCTCTTCCGCAATCTTCATCGCGTCGCAGTAGACGACATTGATATCGGTGCGCGTGGACTTGCGCTCGATAATGGAGCTGTTGATAACGAGCGTTCCGCCGGGCTTGACATGGTCTTCAAACTTGTCAAGGGAGGGCAGGTTCATGGCGACGATGCAGTCTGCCATATCTACCAGAGGGGACGCGACATCGTCATCGCTTACGATAACGGAGCAGTTTGCGGTACCGCCGCGCATCTCGGGACCGTAGGAGGGAAGCCACGAAACATGCTTGCCGTCAAGCATGCACGCCATAGCAAGAAACTTGCCTATAAGGAGCATGCCCTGACCGCCGAAGCCTGCGAAAATGAACTCTTTAGTCATGATTACTTGGCCTCCTTGTCTTTATATACGCCCAGAGGATAGTAGGGGATCATATTCTCTTCCAGCCACTTGAGAGCTTCAACAGGGTTGAGACCCCAGTTGGTGGGGCAGGTGGACAGAACTTCTATCATGCAGAAGCCCTTGCCTTCCATCTGATACTGCATAGCCTTCTTGATAGCCTTCTTGGTCTTGATGATGTTGGCGTTGTTGTTGACGGCGCAGCGCTCGATATAATACGAACCGGGAACCTGCGCGAGCATCTCGCTCATCTTGATAGGTGCGCCGCACCATGCCTCGTCGCGGCCGTAGGGGCTGGTGGTGGTTTTCTGGCCTACAAGAGAAGTAGGAGCCATCTGACCGCCGGTCATACCGTAGATAGCGTTGTTGACAAAAATGGTGCAGATCTTCTCACCGCGGTGTGCGGCGTGAACGATCTCGGCGGTACCGATAGAAGCAAGGTCGCCGTCGCCCTGATAGGTGAATACCAGAGAATCGGGTCTTGCGCGCTTTACGCCAGTTGCGACGGCGGGGGCGCGGCCGTGTGCGGCCTCGATCATATCGACGTTGAAATAATCATAAGCGAAAACGGAGCATCCGACAGGTGCAACACCGACGATGTTGCCGCCCATACCGGATTCTTCCAGACATTCGGCTACCAGACGGTGAATAATACCGTGGTTGCAGCCGGGGCAGTAGTGAAACGGCTTATCGGTAAGATAAGGGGTCTTTTCAAATACGACTGACATTTACATACCCTCCTTAATTTTGAGGATCTCTGCCTTGATTTCATCGGTAGTGGGCATCTGGCTGCCGCAGTGACCGAAATAGTGTACGGGAACCTTGTCGCCGACAGCAAGTCTGACGTCCTCAAGCATCTGGCCCTCGTTGACCTCAACGTCAAGCACTGCCTTCTTGCCGGCAACTGCGCTGAGAAGCTCGGCATACGGGAACGGCCATACGGTGATGGGACGGAACAGACCGACCTTCACGCCCTCGTCGCGGAGCTGATTGATAGCGGACTTTGCGATTCTTGCGACGGTGCCGAACGCGGCAATGACATAATCCGCGTCTTCGCACTTATATGTTTCATACATGACCTCGTTCTTCTCTATCTCACGATAGATCGCCTGGAGGTCGTCATTGTGAAGCGCAAGCTCCTCGGTATTGATATACAGAGAGTTGATAACGCCTCTCTTCTTGGGGTCATCGCCGGGCTTGAAGCCGGTGCATGCCCAAGGCTTCTTCTCGGGATCTACTTTGTAGTCAATCATCTCGGGCATCTCGACAGGCTCCATCATCTGAGCCATGATGCCGTCCGCGAGGAACATTACGGGCACTCTGTACTTCTCCGCTTTGTCAAAGGCAAAGGAGAAGATGTTGATAGCTTCCTGAATGGATGCGGGAGCGTAGGTCAGCAGATGATAGTCGCCGTTGCCGCCGCCCTTGGTCGCCTGAAAATAGTCGCCCTGAGAGGCCTGGATGGAGCCGAGACCGGGGCCGCCGCGCATTACGTTGAGAATGACGCACGGAACCTGAGCGCCGGCGCAGTAGGATATACCTTCCTGCTTGAGGGAAACACCGGGGCTGGAGGACGAGGTGATAACGCGTGCGCCGGTGGATGCAGCGCCGTACACCATGTTGATAGCCGCAACTTCGCTTTCTGCCTGAAGGAAGCAGCCGCCTACCTCGGGCATACGTGCGGACATGTATTCGGGGATTTCAGTCTGCGGGGTGATAGGATAGCCGAAGAAGAAACGGGCGCCGGCGCGAATGGCGGCCTCCGCGATTGCTTCGCTGCCCTTCATAAGAGTCAATGCCATTTTTATTTCCTCCTTATTCCTTCTCTATCCTGATTGCTACATCGGGGCATGTACGTGCGCAGGATGCACAGCCTATGCAGGATGCCTGATCGACTACCTCTGACGGATGGTAGCCTTTTGCGTTGAGCCTTGCTTTGGAAAGGGCGAGAACCTGCTTGGGGCAGGCCTTGATACAAAGACCGCATCCTTTGCAAAGCACCTCATCAATAATGACCTTTACCATGATACTACCTCTTTTCTAATGTTACTGAAAAGCTCTGCCTTATATAAAAAACCGCACACGCGGATGGGGATACATTTTTGAAGCGCGGAAAACGGAAGCCGGACTTCCGGTCAGGACAGACCTTCGATCCAGCTGTCCCAGTCGCGCTGCATATATGTGTCTATTGCAATGGGAGTGCCGATATACCGGATGTCGTGCCCCTCGGCAAGGAACTTGTCCAGAAACTCCTTCTTGCCGGATGTGTAAAGCACCGGAACGCCGCTCCTCTCGGAGACTTCCTTTATAATTTCATAACCGTCTCTCAGATCGGCCTCGGTCGTGGCGGTTGCAAGATTTGTGTTGTTTATCATACCGGAGATTTTAAGACGGGAATGCACCTGCATATCCTCCTGCAGATGCAGTATCTTCTCAACGGTACCGGCAAGGGGACGGCGGGTGTTTACGACGTTGAGAACCTCAAGCTCCCCGCCTTCGTCGAGCATGTCCATAAAATCCTGATGATAGCGGCCGAGAGCGGTGGAACCGACGGCGTCGCCGCCAACGTCGAAAACAACGGTGTCCCAATCCATTGCGAACGCGGAAGCAACCTCCGCGGGAAGGGAAAGCGTTTCAACACCGGAGCAGGAATAGTTGGGAGAAACGAGACGTATTTCTTTCATGCGCGTCATTTTGCCGCGCTCGGTAAGGCGGAAATAGGTGTTCACCATGTCGAGATCAAGCAGCTCCGTGCGCTCGCCTCTGCCGGCGGCCTTGAAAGCGAAATTCAACGCAAGCTCGCTCTTTCCGCTGCCGTAGTTTCCTATAAGAACATACATTTTCTTCATAAAAACTGCCTCGTTGTCCTTGAAATAACTCCTATACCAACTATCAGTTTATCATCAGACCGGTCAACAGTCAATTTACAGATTACACAATTTTACGACCTGTAAAATGACATTATGACGAAAAAGTTTTTATAAACGATTCAAATAAATACAATTTTGCAAACTTACAAATAAAATGCGTTTAAAGCGATGCACAAACAAAGCCGCCTCCCATGCTCCGGACATCGGGAACACGGAAAGCGGTTTCAGGCTCTTTCGGCCGACGGAAAAACTATTTGCTCTGCACGGAAGGACGCTTATTCTCCTTTATATTTCCGGCGAGTTGCCAGACCGCCGCGAATGTGCCTTTCCGCTTTGTTTGTGTCAAGCAGCACGCGAACCTGATCAAAAAGAGAAGGATTGACTTTTTCAAGCCGTTGGGTTATGTCCTTGTGAACGGTGGACTTGCTTATTCCGAATTCCTTTGCCGCCGCACGGACCGTAGACCTGTTTTCCACAATGTACCTTGCCACGTCACAGGCTCTTTCCTCAATGTCAGTATACATGTCACCACTCCCAATATCTCTTGTCAGAGTATATGAGAAACGCGAAGATGTATATGATAGCAGGCACCGTAAAAACGGAGGGGCTGTATTCGGTGAAAATGCACAAAAACCGCTGTAAAAATTTGTTATGTAGTTTCACTACTTTTTGCGAGAAGAATATTGTAATTTTGTTACAGGAGTGCTACACTGTATCCGTCAGATATTGCTGACCGCAGAACAAGGATTTATAAATTATAAAAAGGAGATCAATATGGCGACTATCATTACTATGCCTCAGCAGGGGCTGACGGAGGAGTCCGCGGTTATTGCGGAGTGGTTGGTCAAGGAAGGCGATGCCGTCAGTGTCGGCACTCCTCTTTTTTCAATAGAAACCGGCAAGACCACGTTTGAGATAGAATCCGAGGCTGCCGGAACCGTTCTCGGCATCTTTGCCGGGGAGGGAGACGATGTTCCGATCAAGGCGGCGGTCTGCGTGATCGGCGAACCGGGCGAGAGCTTTGAGCGCCCCGGGAGCGTCCCGGCTCCCGCGCCTGAAGTCGCTCCGGCAGCGGCAGACGCAGTACCCGCCGAGACTTCCGTCCCTGCCGCGGCAGCACCCGCTGCGGATAATCAGGGCTTTGCTTCCCCGAGAGCCAAGGCGGCGGCAGAGCGCGCCGGAGTTGATTGGCACGATGCAGCACCCACGGGTCCGGAGGGCAGAGTTATCGAGAGGGATATAGCGGCGCTTGTGGCCGACGGAAAGAAGGTCATTGCGGCGAAAGCGGCCGATACCGCTGACGAGGAAGAATTCGAGACGGTCAAAAATACCGGCATACGCAAGGCTATTGCAAAGAATATGCATGAATCGCTCAGCTCCATGGCACAGCTTACCCTGACAGCATACTTTGATGCGACCGCTATCTTCAAATACCGCGAGATGATAAAGGAAAACCGCGAAAAGCTCGGCTATCCCAACGTGTCGATAAACGATATGATTCTTTTTGCGCTTTCCCGCACCGTTCTGGATTACCCGATTTTCAACGCGCACTATTCCGATAAGGAAACCAAGATATTCCACCGTGTGCATCTTGGCGTTGCGACCGATACCGAGCGCGGCCTTATGGTACCCACGCTTCCCAATGCCGATCTCAAGAGCCTTAATATGATCTCACGCGAGGCAAAGGCGCTGTCCGCCGCCTGCCGTGACAATACAATAACTCCCGCACAGCTTACCGGCGGCACGATAACCGTCACCAATCTCGGCAACAACAACATTTCCGGCTTTACACCCGTGATCAATCCGCCGCAGACCTGCATTGTCGGCGTCGGCTCTCCCGAATGGCGTGTGCGTCCCGGCAAGGACGGCGAGATAGAGATGTACCGCGCAATGGCTATCTGCCTTACCATAGATCACCGTGCGGTTGACGGTGCGCCCGCCGCCAAGTTCCTGAACGACTTCTGCCGCAGGCTTGAAAACTTTACCCTGCTTCTGGCGGAATGATCATCCGAAAGACAATAAGGACAGTGAGGTAATACCATGGCTGATTTTGATGTAACAATATTCGGTGCAGGTCCTGGCGGCTATCTTGCCGCAGAACGTGCAGGTCAGGCGGGGCTGAAGACGCTGCTTATCGAAAAACGGCATATCGGCGGTACCTGTCTAAATGAGGGCTGTATCCCCACCAAGACGATCCTGCGCAGCGCGAAGCTTTTCCACGCCTGCAAGAGCGCCGGAACCTACTGTGTGAACTGCGAAGGCGTTTCTATTGACCAGAAGGCGGTCGTTGCACGTAAGAGAGCCGTTACCGCAAATCTTGTGGCGGGCGTCAAGGCGGGGCTTAAAGCCGCCAAGGTCAAGACCGTTGAGGCGGAGGGGCACATCCTCGGCAGGGACGCGGACGGAATAGTCGTCGAAGCCGCCGGAACGGCATATCATACGAAAAATCTCATCCTTGCAACCGGCTCACATCCCATTATCCCCGGCATCGAGGGTCTTAAAGAGGCGCTTGCGGACGGCTTTGTCCTCACAAGCACGGAGCTTCTTGAGCTTGAGGAGATACCGGAGAGACTGTGCGTCGTCGGCGGCGGCGTAATCGGGCTTGAAATGGCTACATATTACGCAATGGTCGGCACAAGGGTGGAGATAGTGGAAGCTGCCGCAAAGGTCGCGGGTGAGCTTGACGCGGAAGCGACGGAGATCGTTAAAAAAGCCTGCGAGGAGCTTGGCATGAACTTCCGCCTCAATACGAGAGCCGTTTCTTTCGGCAAGGGTACGGTTACCGTTGAAGCAGGCGGACAGAAAGACGAGATAAAGTGCGATAAGGTGCTTCTCTGCATCGGCAGGGCGGCAAATATCGACGGATATGGGCTTGAAACGATCCATGTTCCCACTGAAAAGGGCAGAATAAGCGTTGACGAATACTGTATGACCGGCGTACCCAACGTGTACGCGATAGGCGACTGCAACGGAACGGGCATGCTGGCGCATGTTGCGTACCGGCAGGGCGAGGTTGCCGTAAAGCATATCACCGGCAGGAAAGACCCCATGTGCTGGAACGTTGTTCCCTCCCTTGTACACACCGAGCCGGAAGCCGCTTTTGTCGGCGAAACGGTCGAGAGCGCCAAGGCTAAGGGTATCGATGCTGTCGGCGTAAAGCTCAGCATGAACTATTCGGGGCTGTATCTTGCCGAAAACGACAACGGCAAGGGGATAATCAAGGCGGTTTTTGACAAGAAGAAAAAGACGCTTATCGGCGCGACGATAGTCGGCGGCCCGGCGTCCGAGCTTATCACGGTCTGCTCAATGATGATCGGCAATGAAATGCCCGTCGAGAGGATGAAGTCCTATGTCTATCCGCATCCCACCTATGCAGAAATAATAAAAGAAGCAATATTTGCCGCAAAGCTTTAATTCGGCCGAGAGTGATTTTATTTCGGCAAAGCCGCGGTAAAAACGACCGCAGCGCTTAATTACTCATAACAAGGAGAAAGAAAATGTCTAAAGAACAGTTTTATGATCCTGATGTGCTGCTTCACGAGAGCAACATACATTTTGAAGATATCCCCGTTTTTGCATATAAAAAGACCGTAAAGGAAGAATTTGAAGCAGGCAGCTTCACAAAAGATGAGCTGCTTACGATCTGGCGCGATATGTGGTATATCCGCTCCTTCGAGAATATGCTTCTCGAGGTCCGCACCAAGAAAGTTTTCAACGGTATTGAGTATATGTACACCGGCCCAGCCCACCTCTATATCGGCGAGGAAGCCGCCCCCGTCGGCGAGGCGTTCATGCTCCAGCCGGATGATTTTGTCTTCGGCTCACACAGAAGCCACGGCGAGGTCATTGCAAAGAGCCTTTCCGCCATTGAAAAACTCCCCGAGGATGAGCTTATGAAGCGCATGGCGTCCATGCTTGACGGCAAGATACTTGAGGTCGTGAAGGCGCATTTTGACGAAAAGGACGTCAAGAAGCTGGCGGTCAAGTTCCTGTTCTACGGTCTTACCGCAGAGCTGTTTGGACGCGAGACGGGCTTTGCAAAGGGGCTTGGCAACTCCATGCACCTGTTCGTCCTGCCGTTCGGCGTGTACCCCAACAACGCGATAGTCGGCGGCTCTGCTCCCATTTCCGCGGGCGGCGCGCTCTATAAGAAGATAAACAAACAGAACGGTGTCGTCGTATGCAACATCGGCGACGGCTCCATCGGCTGCGGTCCCGTATATGAAGCGATGAACTTTGCCTCCATGGATCAGTTCAGGACACTGTGGGAGGACGGCTTCAAGGGCGGTCTGCCGCTCATCTTCAACATCATGGATAACGGCTACGGCATGGGCGGGCGCACCAACGGCGAGACTATGGCATACCACAATGTTGCACGTCTCGGCGCGGGCGTGAATGTCGATAATATGCACGCAGAGCGCGTGAACGGACTTGATCCGCTTGCCGTTATAGACGCGTACCGCCGCAAGCTGCCTCTCGTGAAAAACGGCGAAGGTCCCGTGCTGCTCGATGTGCTCACCTACCGCTACACCGGACATTCTCCCTCCGACCAGAACGCGTACCGCTCCAGAGAGGAGATCGATGCATGGCGCGAATTTGACTCCACCGTCGTGTTCAGACGCAAGCTGATAGAAGCGGGCATAGCCTCCGAGGACGAGTTTGCTCGCCTTGAAAAGGAAGTTGCCGACAATATTTTTGAAACCTTCAAGCTTGCCATTGACGAAAAAATCTCTCCCAGAATGGACTTTGAGAAGGAGCCTGACGCGATAGCAAGGTATATGTTCTCAAATCAGAAGATAGCAAAAATGGATGAGCGCGAGCCTGACGTGATCGGCGCCAAGGAGGATAACCCGCGCTGGCAGAAGATTCAGAAAAAGGCTCATTTCGGCCTCAAACCGGACGGCTCTCTGGTGAGTGCGGCGATGGTCTATGCATACAGAGACGCGCTCTTTGAGGCGATACTCGATAAGTTCTACGAGGATCCCACCCTTGCGACATGGGGCGAGGATATGCGCGAATGGGGCAGTGCATTCGGCGTTTACACCGATATGTATAAATCCGTTCCTTTCCACCGGCTTTTCAACTCCCCCATTTCCGAAGCGACGATAGTTTCCGCCGCCGTAGGCTATGCAATGCTGGGCGGACGCGCCTGTGTGGAGCTTATGTATGCCGACTTTATGGGACGCGCCGGTGACGAGATATTCAATCAGCTTGCAAAATGGCAGGCGATGACCGCCGGTCAGATAAAGATGCCCGTTGTTCTGCGCATCTCCGTTGGCGCTCTGTATGGGGCGCAGCATTCGCAGGACTGGACGAGTCTTGCCGCGCACATCCCCGGCCTCAAGGTAGTGTTCCCGGCTACGCCTTATGACGCAAAGGGGCTTATGACCGCCGCACTCAACGGTACCGACCCCGTACTGTTCTTTGAAAGCCAGAGACTTTACGGCAAGGGCGAGCTGTTCTATGAAGTGCCCGCCGAGTCCTACGAGATAGAGATCGGCGAACCGGATATAAAGCGCGTCGGATCCGACGTTACCATTCTCACTGTGGGCGCAACGCTCTATGCGGCGATGAACGCCGCAAAGGAATTGCAGGAGAAGTACGGCGTTTCTGCAGAGATTATCGATGCACGTTCTCTCGTCCCGTTCAATTATGAAAAGGTAGTCGAGTCGGTTAAAAAGACCGGCAGGATAGTCCTTGCCTCCGACGCCTGCGCACGCGGCAGTCATCTGAACGACGTTGCCCGCAATATCACGGAACTGTGCTTCAACTATCTCGACGCGCCTCCCGTGCTCATCGGCTCTGAAAACTGGATAACCCCCTGCGCCGAGCTTGAGAAGGAGTTCTTCCCGCAGGCTCAGTGGATCATTGACGCGATCGATCAGAAAATCATGCCGCTTGGAGTAGCCAAGCCCGCGCACAACTTCACCACGGTCGAGCAGATCAAGCGCGAGAAAGCCGGCGTATAATGGCAAAAGAGGATTCCGCACTTATATTTAAAATACGCAGTCTCATACCGGAACTTAGCAAATCCGAAGCCATGGTAGCGGAGTATATTTCCTGCAATCCGGGTGAGGTCATCAAGCTTTCGGTAAGCGCGCTTGCGGACTGCTGCGGCGTCTCGGAGCCGACGGTCATACGGGCGTGCAGAAATATCGGGTTTTCCGGATATCAGGCACTGAAGATCGCCCTGATACAAAGTCTCAACGCGCCTATACAGTGTGCGGGCGAAGAGGTCACGGCAAGCGACGGTATGCCGAACGCGATTCAGAAGGTTTTTGCCGCCGCGGTAGACGCCGTGAACCTCACACGCGACAATCTCAATGCCGAGGATATGGAAAGCGCCGCGGAGGCGCTGCTGAAAGCGCGGCGCATCCTGATCTTCGGCGTTGGCGGGTCGGCCGCGGTCGCTTCCGACGTAGAGCACAAGTTCTCACGGCTCGGCCTTGACGCGGCAGCATATTCGGATTTAAATTTACAGGCAATAGTGTCGGCATACGCAAAGAAAGAGGACGTTGTTTTTGCGATAAGCCATTCCGGCTCGTCAAAGGCGGTGGTGGATAACGCACAGATAGCGAAAAGCAACGGCGCGACGGTGATAAGTCTCAGCAGCATGGGCAAATCTCCGCTGACAGAGCTTGCGGATATTTCACTTTTCACCTCAGCCAACGAAACGAGATACCGCATCGTCGCCATTTCATCAAGGATTGCGGAGCTTACGATAATCGACGCGCTTTACTCCTATATGTCATTCCGCACGGGAAATGAGGAAAACCTCAAAATAGAAAAAGCGATAGAAGATCAGATGTACTGATATTCGATTGAAAACATCGTTTTTGATCGAGCGATTTGCGCCTAACCGCAGCGGCTTTGCCGCTTTGATCGGCGCTAAGGGTTCGCATGGCTCACCTTAGAGAATTTTTGAGGCGGGCCTTGCCCCCCCTCAAGCTCCCCCGCTGCTCTGTTATCTGACTTTAAAACATAGTTTTTTGACAGTCTGAGGCGGCAGAGCCACCTCAAAAACGAATTAAAATAATAAGGGGAAAGTATTATGACTTTTGAAGAAGCTAAAGCATATGCCGCGGCGCACGTAGGCATACGTCCCAATTATCCCGGCAGGCTTTCCGGCAAGATCGCCATCGTCACGGGCGGTGCGCAGGGCTTTGGATTCGGCATAGCGCAGGAGCTTATCCGCGAAGGCGCGCAGGTCGTTATTGCCAACAGAGGCGAAAAGGCCGGTCTTGCGGCGGTTGAGAAGCTCGGCGATCACAGCGCATTCGCGCAGTGCGACGTTTCCGTTCCGGAATCGTGCAGAAACCTAATGGTCAAAGCAGTTGAGATTTTTGGCGGCATTGACATATTCATCTCAAACGCCGGTGTTCTTAAGGCGGGTGCGCTCCCGAACATGACGCCCGAAGATTTTCAGGCGGTCACGAACATCGACTATAACGGCTATTTCTTCTGCACCAAATATGTAAGCGAAATAATGAAAGCAGAGTATGAAGCCGATAAGAGCAGATTCTATGACATAATCCAGATAAATTCCAAGTCAGGCCTTGTCGGCTCAAGGGCAAATTTTGCCTATGCCGGCGCCAAGTTCGGCGGCATAGGACTTACGCAGAGCTTTGCGCTTGAGCTTGTTGACTGGAACATCAAGGTCAATTCCGTCTGCCCCGGCAACTACTATGACGGCCCGCTGTGGAGCGATCCGGAAAAGGGACTTTTTGTGCAGTATCTTGCCGCGGGCAAGGTTCCGGGTGCAAAGACGGTGGAGGATGTCAGGGCGTATTATCTCGCAAAATCCCCGATACATCGCGGCTGCACCCCGAAGGACGTCTCCAAGGCAATATTCTACTGCGTCGAGCAGGAGTTCGAGACAGGGCAGGCCATCCCCGTGACCGGCGGACAGACAATGCTGAATTGATATGCGGCATATTAAGCGAATAGATAAAAGAGGAAAAACGTATGGACAGAGAAATTGAATTTCTGAACGCACCTACTGCGGAGCAGCGCCTTGAGAATCTGAAAACCCTGCTTGCAGAGGAAAAGGAAAAGCCTGCCGTTCTGCCTCAGTACGCAAACAACCATATACACACCACCTTTTCGTTCTCCCCGTATTCACCGACGGCCGCCGTGTGGGCGGCGCGCCGTGCGGGGCTTCAGACAGCCGGAATAATGGATCACGACAGCATAAGCGGCGCGAAGGAATTTCGCTGTGCGGCGGCTCTTGCGGGCGTCGGCGCGACCTGCGGCGTTGAGATGAGGGTAGATTGGCGCGATACGCCCTTTGCCGATAAGAAGACCAACAACCCCGATCAGGCCGGCGTCAGCTATATGACTTTCCATTCGGTACGCGAGCGCTATTTTGAACAGATGCGTGAGTTTATTGCGCCGTACAGGGAATTCAGAAATCAGCGCAACATAAAAATGCTTGCGAATATTAAGGAAGTCACCGGCATAAGCATTGATTTTGAAAACGATGTACTTCCGCTTTCGCAGTATGCCAACGGCGGCAGCGTTACCGAACGCCATCTTCTTTTTGCGCTTGCGAAAAAGGTACTGCCGGACGGCAGCAAGGACGAGCAGTATAAGCTGCTTGGAAAATACAAATCCGGCCTTATACGCGAGGTGTATGTAAACCCCACGGATGAGCTTGTCCCGCTTGACACTGCGATAGACTTTGCGGGGAGTATTGACGCTATCCTCTGCTATCCCTACCTTGGCGATGTGACAAACTCCGTCACCGGCGACAAGGCGGCGGCAAAGTTTGAGGACGACTATATTGACGAGCTTGCGGAGTTCGCTGCAAAGAAAAAGATCCCCGCGATCACGTATATGCCGTCGCGCAATACTCCCGAACAGCTTGATAAGCTTATGGCGCTGTGTGAAAGGTACGGTCTCAAACAAATATCCGGCGAGGATATAAATTCTCCGTCGCAGAGCTTTATCTGCAAACAGCTTGCCGAACCTAAATTTGCTCACCTTGTGGATGCCGCATGGGAGCTTGTAAACAGAGAAAAGGAGGGTTAAACCTATGAAAACAAGAGCAGTGCGTTTATATGGCGAAAACGATCTCCGTCTTGAGGAGTTCGAGCTTCCCGAGATCAAGGACGACGAAATACTTGCGAGGGTAATTTCCGACAGCCTTTGCCAATCCACATATAAGGCGGCGCATCAGGGGGCAAAGCACAAGCGCGTCCCGAACGACGTTGCGGAAAACCCGGTCATTGTCGGCCACGAGTTCTGCGGCGAGCTTGTAAAGATCGGCGGCAAGTGGGCCGATGAGTTCCATGTGGGCGACAGGTTCATTATCCAGCCCGCGCTTGCCTACAAGGGCAGTCTTGACGCTCCCGGCTACTCATATCATTATGTCGGCGGCGATGCGACCTACGTTATCATGCCCCATGAGGTCATGGAAATGAAATGTCTTATACCGTTCCACGGCGAAAGCTTCTTTGCAGGCTCAATGACGGAGCCTTATTCCTGCGTTATCGGTACGTTCCATGCCATGTACCATACCACATACGGCTCTTATGTGCATGAAATGGGCATCAGAGAGAGCGGAAATATGCTCATGCTTGCCGGCAACGGCCCTATGGGACAGGCTGCGATCGACTATATTATTCACTGTGACCGCCGTCCCGGTCTGCTTGTCGTGACCGGACGCAGACAGGAGCAGCTTGACAGACTTGCAAAGCTCCTCACCGTCGAGGAAGCGGCGAAAAACGGCGTAAAGCTTGTCTACTTCAATACATCCTGCGGCGACGCAAAGGGCGGACTTATGGAGCTTACCGGCGGCAAGGGCTATGACGATGTTCTGGTCTTTACCCCTGTTGCAGAAATGGTCGAGCTGGGCGATGCTCTGCTTGCCAACGACGGCTGCCTCAACTTCTTCTCCGGCCCGAGTGATAAGGATTTCAAGGCACAGTTCAATTTCTATAACGTACATTACGCGTCTACACATATTGTGGGCACTTCCGGCGGCAACACATCCGATATGAAGGAAGCGGCGCTAATGATGAAGGAAGGGCGGCTCAATCCGTCGATCCTTGTTTCCCACGTCGGCGGTCTTGACGCCGTCGCCGAGGCAACGATGCACCTTCCCGAGATACGCGGCGGCAAGAAGCTGATATATACGGGAATAAATATGCCCCTCACCGCCATCGCCGACTTTGAAAAGCTCGGCAAGGACGATCCTTTCTTTGCAAAGCTTGATGAACTGTGCAAGGCAACCAACGGTCTGTGGAACGTGGAAGCCGAAAAGTATCTTCTGGAAAAAAAGAGCGTCTGACAGTATTGCTTTATTCAGATTTTCCGATTGAGGACATGAAAATAACAAACAGCGTATGCTTCCGGCAAGGGAGCATACGCTTTACAGCTTGTCAAAGAAGCAAGCTTCTTTGACAAAAGGGGTTGCACTGCGCTCTGTGCCTCGGTTGTCCGCCGCAGGCGAACAATTCGACACTCGCTCCGTGAGAAGAGTTTTCTCCGACGTACATGCCGCCGGAGAAAACGATCAAATCTATTTTTTGCCTGCGGGCAAAAAACTCTGCGAGGCCTTTTTTGACAGCCCCAACAGCGTATGCTTCCGGCAAGGGAGCATACGCTGTAAATTTTTATGCTTGAATAAAGATCAGATCAGAAGCGGAGAATCATTGTGCCAGAATCTTTGACCTGTTATAAAGGCATCTTCACGCCGTAAGACTGACGATGAAATCCTTTACGGTGCGGAGTATTATCCATGTGTTGCTGCGGATGATGCCCTCGCGCAGTTCCTTTCGGACATATCTTTCAATGGCCTGACCGGCCTTTATCGCACCAGTGCTACCGTTCCTTATGCGGACACTGTCTATTGCCGTGCCGTCGGCGCTTGCAACAGTTACAACACATTCCTCTCCGTCGGGACAGACAACCTCAAGCAGTCCGTTTTCAAGCTTTGCGCGGCAGGCGCTTCCGCCGGAACAGGAAACACGCAGATCAAGCTGCGCGGCGCTAGCGCCGCGTATATAGAGGCGAAAATACTCATGCCCGCTGTCGTTGATATAGTAATCGTAAATGAAATCGCCGCTCTCCGTCATGAGCTTCAAAAATCTGTAATCCCTCGAAAACGGCTTGTTGAACGCCTCGATTTCGGCAAGACCGGCTCTGTCGCCCTCGCTTTCAACGATCGTGACGGAAATGCTCGTGAGTGTGCGTTCGCCAAATTCAAATTCGCCCGCGGAACCGTTTTTCGGCAGAGGACCGGTGTGTATCTCCGTGCCCCTGTCAAGCGTGATTATCGCGTCCAGAATATTGTCCTCAAGCGAAGGATTATCGTAGAGCTTTATACGCGAAACGGCGATAGGTTCAGCGAAATGCAGGGTGACGGTCTTTTCCGGGTCGTTTTTATCGGGTATCCAGACGTTCTGGGACGGCTCAAAGCTTATGTCGGGATCCTTGCGGTCAACCAGCATGAAGTCGTTCACGACGCTTGGATCGCCTGAGGTGGCGTCAACGTCGGTGTAATAGCACAGGGAGCTTGTGTCGCGCTGCCAGAAGATCTTGTCGCCCTTTATTATGCCGTCGGCCATCTTCCGCGTCTCGGTAGAGGTGTAGCAGGAAAGAGCCTGATATATCCCGCTTGAGAACATCGAACGCGACAGGCTGCCCGCGCATACCGGAAAACGAATCCTGTCATTCCAGAGATATACGTTGCTTTCCTGCATATAATCCGCCGTGCCGGGATTCGCGGTCGAGGGGAGATTGAGGGAATAGAAATTCTGCGGGGCATAGTAGGCCGTAGAGTAAGTGAAGCCTTTGAAAATGTCCGGACGGTAATTGCGGTAGCTTCTCAGAAGCTCACCCATCGCCCGGTCAAAAAGAAGGGAAAGCAGCCGGTGGTCGGCGTGCTCGTCATAATCGCTGCAAAAAATCACGTCGGGACGGTACTCGTTTATCACATCACGGACATCCTCGTACATATTGGCAAGGGTGTAATCTCTGCCCTCGCGGTACGCGGGATGCGAAGCCGTGCCATAGGTCTGCGTCCTGCCGGCGTGGGAGGTGACAACATGGTCGTCGTCAAGAAAGTATATCTCTGTGCCGTCCTCAAAAAGACTGTCGCCATAGCCGAGGAAGATAAGATTGCTTTCGGGGATACCGCACTTGGACATGCCGTCGATCGCTTCGGCAAGCCTGCGCTCAGCCGGAACGGCCATATCCCCGTTTGTCAGATATACTATATATACTGTGCTGCCGTACTTTATATACTGCTCAAGCACGCCGCCCATGAGATTTATCTCGTCATCCTCATGCGGCACGAGCACCATAACGCGCCTGCCGCGGTAAAGGCCTCCCTTTCCCGTATCCTCATCGGCATAAACGCCATGCTCGTATATCCCGTACCATAGCATGCCGCAGACGATCACGGTGAGCACGATAAGCGCAGACAGAGTAAGCGCGGCGTATCCGGCAACTCTGGGATTTGCCCGGCTCAGAACGAATATCACGAAAAAAGCGGCGGCAAAGGTTATTATCCCGATAACGGGAGGCATATTGGATGAACTGCGGGCAAGCGCCATGTCGCCGATGAAAAAAACCTCGGCGGCAAAAATGAGAGAGGCGAACAAGCCGGACAAACCGCTTCTCCGCTTTTTATTTTCCATCAGATCCTCCGTTTTCAATGAGCAAAGAAAGATTGCCGCTGTTGGCGCTTTCGTCCATGCAGGTCAGCGTACCGGCGCGCACGCCGAGCCTTGCCGTATCACAAAGGGAAAGACCGTTCAGATCCGCCAGCACTATCGCTGCCATTGCGGCGTCGCCCGCACCGGTGGTGTTGACTATCCGGCAGCGACCGCACGGGATTTTCAGCGTTTCATTGCGGTCGGCGGCAAGCATACCGTCGCTGCCGAGACTTATGAACACCTTCTTCACGCCCATTGCCAGAAGTCCTTCCGCACAGTCCTCCGGCCGGGTCTTTCCGGTCAGGGTCTGCGCTTCGATAAGGTTAGGCTTCACGGCGGTGAGAAACGGCAGAATGTTTTTTATGCGCGGGGCCTTAGCGGTGGAAACGGTATCGGCATACATCGGCACCGTTATCCTCTCTACGGCGTATTCCAACGCTTCCGCTTCGATGTTGACATCGAATACCACACCGGAATATGAATTGATCCTGTCAATATACTGCGCAAGAAACTGCGGCGTTATTCGTTTAGTAATGTCCATATCAGCAACGGCAAGCTGCATATCGCCGTGTTCGTCTGTGATATAGAGGTATGTTGAGCTGCGCGCACCGGTGAAAACGGGGCTCATGCTCATGTCTATCCCAAGACTGCGGCAGCTTTCCAGAAGCTCTGCGCCGTAAAAATCCCCTCCGACGGGCGCAATAAGACTGACGTCCGCGCCGAGAAGGCACAGATCATGGGCAATATTTCGCCCGACGCCGCCCGGGCAGGCGGATATGACGCCGGGGTTCGAGTCGCGCTTCACGGCGCGCTTATTGGGGCGGCCGCATATATCCATGTTCACGCCGCCGATAACCGCGACGGCGTGATTTTTTGTGGTCAGAGGTTCCATATTTTATCGGCGTATTCCCTGATGGCTCTGTCGGCGGCAAATACACCGCTCTGCGCGGTATTCATCACGGCAAGGCGGCCAAGCTCGCCGTTGTCGCGGATGCGCTCGTACATTCTGCGCTGGCAGTCGGCGTAAGCGCGGTAATCGGCGACCAGCATATACTGATCCCCACCCCAGAGGAGGCCGGAAACAAGGTCAAAATAGCCTTTTCCGTCTCTGAAGCCCTGAGAAAATCTGTCGAATATGCGCTTGATCTCCGGATCGCTGTTCGCCATGGCGGCGGGATCGTATCCGTTTGCGCGCAGCGCGGCGATCTCATCGGTGTGCAGACCGAACAGGAACATGTTATCGTCGCCGAGACGTTCATACATCTCAACGTTCGCGCCGTCGAGAGTGCCTATCGTGACCGCACCGTTCATCATGAGCTTCATGCAGCCCGTGCCGGATGCTTCCTTGCCTGCGGTGGATATCTGTTCGGATATCTGTGCGGCGGGAACTATTGCCTCCGCGGCGGAGACACGGTAGTTCTCCACAAAGTAGACCTGAAGCTTACCCATGCACAGCGGGTCATTGTTCACGTCGTCGGCAAGGCTGAGAATAAGCTCGATTATGCGCTTTGCGGTCTTGTAGCCTGCGGCGGCCTTTGCGCCGAACACGAACGTGCGCGGCACGAAGTCCATATTGGGGTTATCGTGAAGCTGCATCTGGAGACTTGCGATGCTCATTGCGCAGAGGAGCTGGCGCTTATACTCATGCAGACGCTTTATCTGTACATCCATAACGGCGTCGGTGTTGAGGATGAAACTGTCGTTGCGCTTTGCAAACTCGGCAAAACGCAGCTTGTTATCGCGCTTGACGGACAGCATACGCTCTCTCACGTATTTGTCGTCCGCAAAACGGGCTATATCGCCCATTTTCTCCGGCTGGAGAAGATAGCTGTCGTCCCCTAAAAGCTCACAGACGAGACTGTGCAGACCGGGGTTTATCTGGGCGAGCCAGCGGCGATGGTCGATGCCGTTTGTGACATATGTGAATCTGTCGCCGCGAATCTCGCAGATATCCTTGAAAATGTCCTTCTTCAAAATATCGCCGTGGAGCTTCGAAACGCCGTTTATGCGGTAGCATGCGGCAAGACACAGGTTTGCCATGTGAACCTGATCGTCACGGATGATGAGGTTGCGCCCGCTCTTTTCGCCCTGACCGAAGCGCGCCACAAGATAGTCGCACCAGCGGCGGTTAATTTCGCACATTATTTCCCATATACGCGGCACCAGCTGCTGCACAAGGGACTGCGGCCAGCGCTCAAGGGCTTCGCTCATAACGGTGTGGTTGGTATACGCGACGCTTCTGCGGACGATATCCCATGCTTCATCCCAGCCGAGACCGTGCTCATCCATGAACAGACGCATAAGCTCCGGTATAATGAGCGTTGGGTGGGTGTCGTTTATCTGAATTACATGATGCTCTGCAAAATTGCGGATGTCGCCCCATTTCTTGATGTGCTTGCGGACGATATCCTGCGCGGAGGCGGAAACAAAGAAATACTGCTGCTTGAGGCGCAGAATTTTGCCCTCGACATGTTCATCGGGCGGATAGAGCACCTTTGTTATGACCTCCGCCATTGTGCGCTGCTCCATGCTTTTTACATATGCGCCTTCGGAGAAGAGAAACATATCGAGAGAGTTGGGACTTTTTGCGTCCCAGAGACGAAGTGTATTCACCTCGCTGCCGCCGTAGCCGCAGATAAGCATATCTCTAGGCAGGGCGATGACGGACGTGTATCCGGTGTGCTCAGCCGTGTAGTGGCCGAAGTTATCCCAGTGCGGAGATATCTGACCGCCGAAGCGAACCTCTACCTCGTCCTCATGGCGGGGAATGAGCCAGCTTTCCGCGGCGCTGCGCCAGTTGTCGGCGACCTCCGTCTGCTTGCCGTCAACGAATTTTTGTTTAAAAATACCAAGCTCATAGCAAATAGAGTAGCCGGTGGCCTCCATGCCGAGTGTTGCCATGCTGTCCATATAGCAGGCGGCAAGCCTGCCGAGACCGCCGTTGCCGAGTCCTGCGTCAGGCTCCTCCTCAAAAATATCGACGGCGTTGTGCCCCATGTCCTCAAGCGCACCCTGAACGGCGCTGAGAATACCGAGATTGTACGCGTTCTTCATAAGACTGCGCCCCATGAGGAACTCCATCGACATATAATGGACTTCCTTTGCCGCATGGGTGGGATTCTCTGCGGCAAGCAGTCTGCTCATTATTTCGCGTATAACTATGGCAGTCGCCTGAAATATCTGTTCATCGGTCGCCGCTTCGCCGGTAACGGAAAACTGTGCGCACAGCTTATCCTCTATTGCACTGCGAACCTCATCACGGGAAATCTGACCAAGCATATATTTACCTCCAAAAAACAGGGATTTGAGACAAAACCGCATATCAAACACGCCGCTGCGCAAAAATCCCGCCGTCCGGCGAGAACGGGCGCAGGCAGTCCGCATTCGAGTGTGCGCCGTTGTTTAAAAAATTGCAGAGATGAGAAGCCATCTCATCTCTGCAATCTCACAGTATTATTATATATTTGCCCGTTCTCTCCGTCAAGAGAGATGTAAGGCGGATTCGACGATTTGTTGAAAAAAACGACAAATTCTCACAGCGCAGGAGCGATGCCGGCAAACCTGCCGCGGCGGACGCTCAAGTATTGCTTATATGCGGCTCTTCTTCGGCACGACAACAGGCAGACTCGGACTGCCCATGAGCTTTGTGCCATCAGAGAATAAAACGTACTTGTCGGCAATGACATGGCTAAGGTCGCACCCGGACTGAACCGTGCAGCCGCGCATGACGATGCAGTTTTTGAGCTTTGCGCCGCTTGCGATGCGCGCGCCTGAAGAGATGATGCAGTTTTCGATATCGCCGTCGATGATGCAGTTGTCCGCGACAAGGCTGTTCTTTGCACGGGCGTTTTCACCGTAGTAGGTGCTCACACCCTCGGAAAGCTTTGTGCGCACGGGTCTGTCGGCGGGGAATATCTGGGAAATGTTGTCCCTTTCAAGCATATCCATGCTGGACGTGTAATAATCGTCCACCGTGCGGATAATGCTCGCGTATCCTTTGTGGACGTATGTGTTGATGCGCCCGCCGTCCTCGAGATATGCCTGCAAGCCGTCCCTGTGGAAGCGGAACTTGTTTTCGGCCTTGCACCTGTCCATCATGGCCAGAAGCGTGTCGCGGCGGATGATAAAGCCCTCAAGCGACGGCAGACCCTCGCCGCCTGTGCGGTCAAACAGCAGCTTATCGGCAAAGCCGTCTTCTCCGATGACATAGCGGTGATGGATGCCGGACAGCTCATGATCAGCACACACGGCGGTTATCTCCGCATTTTTTTCAAGATGCTGCCGTATGGCGGCGGAAAGGTCGATATTTGCGCATACGTTGCCCAACAGCAGAATAACGTTCGGCTCTTTTATATCGCGGATGTATGTAGAGACGGCGTTGAGCGCTTCTATCGTACCGGTGTAGTTGCCGCGGTGATATTCCGGCAGACCGAACGGCGGCAGCATACGAAGCCCGCCGTCCTTGCGGCTCATGTCCCACGTCTTGCCGCTGCCGATATGGTCAAGCAGGGACTGGTAGTCCCGCTGCATGATCACGCCAACGTCAAGGACGCCTGCATTTTTCAGCGATGAGAGGGCAAAGTCGATGAGCCTGTACCTGCCGCAGAAGGGGAGAGAGGCGGCGGTGCGCTCGTTCACAAGTACATTGAGCGCGGGAGAAGCGCTGTAAGCAAAGATTATTCCGTGAAAACCCTTCATCTCTCAGACCTCCTCACTTGAATAGATCATTGCACCGGCGGGGACGGCCGCGCCGCTTCTTACAGTGACGCCGGGGCCTATCGTGGCGACGCCCCAATTGTCGGAACCGTCAGGTTCCGAACCGACGGAAGCACCGGCTTTGACAACAACGTTTTCGCCAAGCATCGCATAGCGCACGACGGCGCCCGCTTCAACGACAGCGCCGGGCATAAGCACACTGTACAGCACCTGCGCACCTTCGCCGACATCGACGGACGGGGAGAGCACCGAGTTTTCTACATGGCCGTATACCGTGCAGCCCTCTGTCACGATAGAGTGGATGACCTTTGCCGAATCGCCGACGTAGTGCGGCGGACAGGCCGGGGAACGGTAGCTTATCGGCCAGCTCGGGTCATAAAGGTCGATGTTGCCGATAGAGAGCATATCCATGTTGGCATCCCAGAGACTTGTAATGGTTCCGACGTCTCTCCAATATCCGTCAAAGCGGTACGGCCAGAGCTTTTCCCCGGCGTTGAGCATGTTGGGGATAATGTTCTTTCCGAAGTCCTTGCTGGAATTGGGATCGTTTTCATCCGCAATAAGATACTCGCGCAGCTTTTTCCAATTGAAGATATAGATGCCCATCGAGGCAAGATCGCTCTTGGGCTGGGCGGGCTTTTCCTCAAATTCGCATACATAACCGTCGCTGCCGACGTTCATGATGCCCATACGCGTGGCTTCCTGCATGGAGACCTGCTGTACGGCGATGGTGCATGCGGCGTCCGTTTCCATATGCTCATGCAGCATATCGGAATAATCCATTTTATAGATGTGGTCGCCCGAGAGGATAAGCACGTTGTCGGGGTCGTAGCTTTCGATAAAAGCCATGTTCTGATAAATGGCGTTTGCCGTGCCGGAGAACCATGAGCCTTTTTCGCCTGCACTCTGGTATGGCGGCAGAATGTACACACCGCCGTCGGTTACGTCAAGATCCCACGGCTGGCCGCTGCCTATGTAGCTGTTGAGCTGTAACGGACGGTACTGTGTGAGGACGCCAACGGTGTCAATGCCTGAGTTTGCACAGTTGGAAAGCGGAAAATCAATTATTCTGTATTTGCCGCCGAAGGGAACGCTTGGTTTGGCAACGTTCTGCGTCAGCGCGTAGAGCCTTGACCCCTGACCGCCCGCCAGAAGCATTGCGATGCAGCTTTTCTTCATTGTATCGACTTCTTTCTTATTAAGTTATATATTTTAAGCCTCCGCAGAGGACTTTAGGACAATTTATTCAAGAGCTGAGAGTATAGCCGCAAAGGCAAATTATTTTTAGCTTGTCAAAGAAGCTTGCTTATTTGACAAGCTAAAGTTATTTTACATTAAACTTATTCATGCACCGTTCCCCACCCTCTTCTATGTAGCATACGGCGGCTTTTGCGGCGCGCAGGGCGGCGTCCGCAATGTCAACGGCGTCCTGATTCCTGAACGTGCCGAGCACCCAATCTTTTACGTCATAATCCGGGTGAGGAGGGGCGCCTACACCGAGACGGATACGAGGGAAATTTTCCGTGCCGAGGTGCTGGATGATATTTTTAAGGCCGTTGTGTCCGCCGGCACTGCCTTTCATGCGCACGCGCAGCTTCCCTATGGGCAGCGCCATTTCGTCGGAGACGACAATAATATGCTCCGGCGCAATCTTATAAAACCTTGCCGCTTTGCCAACGGCCTCACCGGAAAGATTCATATATGTCTGCGGCTTCATGAGCATGACCGTTTCGCCTGCGATCGTACAGACTGCCGTCAGCGCGCTGAACTTTGCCTTGTTTATCCTGACGCCCAGCTCCTTCGCCAGCGCGTCGCCCGCCATGAACCCGGCGTTGTGGCGGGTGCTTTCATATTTGGGTCCGGGGTTCCCCAGAAAAACTATGAGCCATGTCGGGGAGCCTGAAGATTTGAAAAACATATCTGCGCCTCGTTGTACAAATAAGGGGCGAATAAAAAATCACCCCTTATAAAAGTCGATTATTCAAAAATGCTGGATATGGAGACTTCTTCGTAAATTCTCCTGATAGCTTCCGCGAAAACGGGAGCGGTGGAAAGGTATTGTATCTTTTCGGGCATGACCTTGTCCTTGGGAAACGGGATCGTGTCGAGGAACAGAAGCTCCTTGATAGGGCTTGCCTCTATGCGTTCAAGCGCGGGGCCGGAGAGGACGCCGTGCGTTGCGCAGGCGTAAACTTCCTTCGCGCCGCCCACATCAATAAGCGCCTTTGCCGCGCCGCACAGAGAACCGGCGGTATCGACCATGTCGTCAAGCATGATGCAGGTCTTGTCCTTGACATTGCCGATGATATTCATGACTTCAGACTGATTTGCCTTTTCGCGGCGCTTGTCAACAATGGCGAGATTGACGCCAAGCTTCATTGCAAACTGACGTGCGCGCGCAGTGCTGCCGACATCAGGGGAAACGACTATAACGTCATCATTGCCCTTGCCGAACATCTTGGTGAAGTGGCGGACAAAAAGGTGGGAACCGGCCAGATGATCAACGGGGATATCGAAGAAGCCCTGAATCTGAGAGGCGTGGAGATCCATAGTGAGCACTCTGTCTGCACCGGCAGCGGTGATGAGATTTGCGACGAGCTTTGCGGAGATGGGATCGCGGCTCTTTGCCTTGCGGTCCTGACGGGCATAGCCGAAATAAGGAATTACGGCGGTGATGCGGCCTGCCGATGCGCGGCGCATAGCGTCGATCATTACAAGCAGCTCCATGAGGTTGTCGTTAACGTGATTGCAGGTGGACTGGACAATGAACACGTCCTTGCCGCGCACCGGCTCAAACACGGAAACAGAACATTCCCCGTCTGCAAACTGAGCAACGGTAGCACTGCCGAGATGTTTGTAAAGCTGCGCGCAGATATCTTCGGCCAGAGCAGTGTTGGAGTTGCCGGCAAATACCGCTATTTCCTTACCGTGTGAAATCATTTCTCTTTTTCCTCCGTAAAGTCGTGTGAAGTCATTATTAATTTGTCATAGGAGTACGCGTTTCTTACGCTTGAATTATAACATATATTTTTTTGCTTGGGAAGTCAATTATGTTGTTTGGGATACGCAAAAACAAATAAAAAAATACGTTTACAAGCGGCAGTTTTTTGTATATAATAGTTCCGTTTACGGGATTTTTTATGAAACGAATTGGATTGAGGTCAATATCATGCTGGAATTTGAGGAATATAAAGTAAAGCTCAACGCCATAAAACCCACGCTTGACGTGCTCAGGGACGCGCTGAAGCTTGAAGCTGCCGCAAAGGAGATAGAGGAGCTTGAAGCGGCAAGCGAAAGAGACGGCTTCTGGAACGATGTCGAGAAATCACAGAAGGTTCAGAAGCGCCTGAAGGTACTCAAAAGCAAGTGCGAAAACTACGCAAAGCTTTGCAGTACTTGGGACGATATGTACACGATGTGCGAAATGGCGATAGAGGAAAACGACGCGTCCATGCTGGAGGAGCTGGAGAGTGAGTATGCCCGCTTCACCGAGGAACTTGAATCCACCCGTCTCAGCACCCTGCTTACGGGTGAGTATGACGCCAACAACGCCATTCTCACGCTGCACTCCGGCGCTGGCGGAACCGAGGCGCAGGATTGGACGTCCATGCTTTACCGTATGTATAACCGCTGGGCGGAGCGCCACGGCTATAAGGTCAAGGTGCTCGACTATCTTGATGCCGAAGATTACGGTCTTAAAAGCGCGACAATTATGATAGAGGGCGAGAATGCCTACGGTTTTTTGAAGAGTGAGCACGGCATACACCGCCTTGTGCGAATTTCCCCGTTTGACTCCGCCGGCCGCCGCCATACATCCTTTGCCGCAGTCGAGGTCATGCCTGAGATAGCGGATGACAAGGAGATAGAACTGCGCGACGAGGATATAAAGATGGACGTTTACCGTTCCTCCGGCGCGGGCGGTCAGAAGGTCAACAAAACATCTTCTGCGGTTCGCCTCACACATATACCCACGGGCATTGTCGTTGCCTCCCAGGTCGAGCGAAGCCATTTCCAGAACCTTGAAAACTGCCGCAGTCAGCTGCGCGCACGGCTTGCCGAGATCAAAGAGCGCGAGCATCTTGAAAAAATAAGCGATATCAAGGGCGTTCAGCAGAAGATAGAATGGGGCAGTCAGATACGCTCCTACGTTTTCATGCCGTATCAACTTGTAAAGGATCACCGCACAGAATATGAAAACGGCAATATCGACAATGTAATGGACGGCGATATCGACGGGTTTATCAATGCCTTCCTTTCCATGAAAGCGGCGGATTAATAAGAAATTATAAAAAGCTCTCTCCCGGCAATGGGAGAGAGCAGGCCGGTCAAAAAACTTGTTTCAGCTTCCTGACCGGCAGAAAGCCTTACTTATCGCTTGGCACGCTTTCGGCACTGCCGAAAATGTAATCGTCTATATCCATTGCTTTTCCTCCTGTCATTTACAGCATACTTTCAATATATGCACAATTTATGAAAAGTATGACTGTGTTACTTGAATTGACGGCGGGGATAAAGTATAATATTTCCATTCCGAAAAATTTTTATTATTATAAAGGAAGTCAGAAAATGAGCGCATCTACCGAAAAGAAAAACCGCGTTGCTTCCCGTGAAGCGGGAACCGACAAGAAGACCCTTGCGATGAAGGAAGAAGCGGCGAAGAAAGCCAAGGAAAAAAGAAAGTGGACGATCATCGGCGTCGCTACCGTCGTCGTCATTGCGGCTATCCTCGTGCTTAATTTTGTATGCCCCAAATACAGCGCTGCCGTCGTCATAGGCGGCGAGGGCTATACCGCAGCCGAGGTAAATTACAACTACGCAAATCAGTATTATAATTTTGCCAACCAGTACGGCCAGTATGCTTCCATGTTCGGCCTCGACACGCAGTACGGCATCAGCGGCCTGAGAAGTCAGGAATGCAGCATGACCGACGGCGGCACATGGAGAGATTATTTCATCGGTGACGCTATCACAGCCATGACGCAGTATAAGGCACTTAACGACTATGCCGCCGAAAACGGCATTGTCCTCTCCGATGAGGAAAAGGCAGAGATAGACGAGCAGTATGCCTCTCTTGACGATGCCGCCGAGCAGAACGGCTTCTCCAGCACCGAAAAATTCATCGCTGCGTACTACGGCAGCGGCGTGACCGAGAAGATCGCCAAGGAGCAGGCATATGTTCTTGCGCTTGCAAGCAAGGCCGCGCAGACCTACCAGGACAGCCTTCAGTATACACCGGCAGAGCTTGCCGAGGAGTACGCGGGCTATAACGGCGACAGGGATTACTTTGACGTCTGCTCATACTATGTGTCGGCAGAGCTTGTCGAGGATGAAGAAGGCAATTCCGCCGCGACCGAAGAGACGGTAGCCGCCGCAAAGAAGACTGCTGAGGATATTCTCGCCGCCTATAACAGTGAAGAGCTTGCAGAAGAGACCGATGTTGAGACAAGACTCAACGAGGCGATAGCCCGTGCGGGCGTTGAGGCTGAGTGCAGCCACTCCCAGCGCGCTCTCGGAAGCTCTATCTCCGCATATAAGGATTGGGCGCTGAGCGCATCCGAGGGAGACGCGACCGTTGCGGAGAACGCGAACGGCGACGGGTTTTATGTTGCAGCTTTCATAGGCCACGACGACAACAACTATAAGCTTGCCAAGGTTCGTCATATTCTTATAAAGGCCGAAGCCGACGCGGACGGCAATTACACCGACGAGGCAAAGGCGGCCGCAAAGGCTGAGGCAGAGCGCATATATGACGAATGGAAGTCTGGCGACGCTACCGAGGAGAGCTTTGCCGCACTTGCCGGGCAGTATTCCGAGGATCCCGGCTCCAACACCAACGGCGGCCTGTACGACGCGGTGCAGAAAGGGCAGATGGTCGAGGAATTTGACGCATTCTGCTTTGGCGGACACAAGAGCGGCGATACCGCCATTGTCTACGGCGAATCCGGAAGCTATGCCGGATACCATATAATGTACTACGTCGGCGA
Organism: bacterium; assembly: GCA_963617275.1. Taxonomy (GTDB): domain Bacteria; phylum Bacillota; class Clostridia; order Oscillospirales; family Oscillospiraceae; genus Limivicinus. The sequence goes on along the minus strand of CAVENX010000035.1, from coordinate 79,022 downwards.
GGGTGAGCTTTGCAGCGAGTATATTGCAAAGACCGACCTTGTCAACAACGCAATGGACGAGTGGATGCAGGAGCTTACCGGCAAATATACCGCCGAACAGACTTTCTGGGCGAGATATATCGGCTGAGCCTGTCAAAGAAACAGGTTTCTCTGACAGAAAGGCTTGCTTTGAAGGCATATAACGCCTGAATTATCTGAAACCTGCGTGTCTCCTCCTTTCGGGGGAGACATTTTTATTAACGTGAGGTAGACTATGGAACAGCGCATAATAAGGGAATATATGCTTCTGGGCGGTGCGGCGATGGCAAAGCTTGAAAAAAGCCATGTGGCGGTGTTCGGGCTTGGCGGCGTCGGCTCATGGTGCGCGGAAGCGCTTGCGAGAAGCGGCGTCGGCACGTTGACGCTCGTCGATCAGGATACCGTGGGGGAAAGCAACATCAACCGTCAGCTCTGCGCACTCGGCTCAACCGTCGGTAAAGGCAAGGCGGAGGTAATGGCTGCGCGTATCGCCGACATAAACCCGTCGGTGTGCGTAAGACCTGTTGCCGGCTGCTACTGCGCCGAAGAACGGGAGTGCTTCTTTGACGCTTACGATTATGTGGTTGATGCGATCGACCTTGTAAAGCATAAGGTCGATCTTATACAAAGCTGCCGGGAGCGCGGCATACCTATTGTCTCGGCACTCGGCACGGGCAACAAAAAGGATGCGTCGCTCCTCCGGATAAGTGACATATCCAAAACCTACGGCTGCGCGCTTGCCCGCGTTGTGCGCAGAGAACTGAGGAACGCCGGTATTGAGCATCATGACGTCGTTTTCTCGCCTGAGGAGCCTATGCAGCCTATGCAGCTTGAAGCGCCGCCCCCCGGCAGGCGCAGTGTCCCCGGCTCCCTTGTCTGGGTTCCGGCAAGCGCGGGGCTGCTTCTGTGTCAGCATGTTGTGACAAAGCTTATCGAAAGCATGGGAGATGAAAAATGAGCGACTATAAACCCCTTGCGGACGAGATACGCCCCGACTCTCTTGACGATGTTGTCGGGCAGAAGCATATTCTCGGCACGAACGGTATGCTCCGGCGCATCGTGAACAGCGGGCATATCCCGAATATGATTTTCTACGGTCCGTCCGGTACGGGAAAAACCACCGTTGCGCGCATTATAGCGCAGCGCACGAACCGAACCCTGCGCAAGCTCAATGCGACGACCGCCGGCATATCCGACATTAAGAGGATCATTGATGAGCTGGATACATTCCTTACCCCGGACGGCGTGCTGCTGTATCTGGATGAGATACAGTATTTTAATAAAAAGCAGCAGCAGTCGCTCCTTGAGTTTATCGAGGACGGGCGCATAACGCTGATCGCCTCTACGACGGAGAATCCTTATTTCTGTGTGTTCAACGCTATTCTGAGCCGATCCACGGTGTTTGAGTTCAAGCCGATAACGGCGGCGGAGGCCGAAAGTGCGGTCGAGCGGGCGATAAGAATAATGAACGCCAGGCTTGAAAAGCCGCTCACCGTTGAGAACGGCGTTGTGAGAAGGATAGCTCTATCCTGCGGCGGCGATGTGAGAAAGGCGCTGAATTCCGTTGAGCTGCTGTTTTCTGCGGCGGAGGATGGCGGTACGGTGACTCTCGCCGATGCAGAAGCTATTTCACAGCGCTCCTCCATGCGCTATGACCGCGAGGGGGATGAGCATTTCGATTCTCTCTCCGCGCTGATGAAATCCCTGCGCGGCTCCGACACGGACGCGGCGCTGCATTACCTTGCAAGGCTGCTGGAAGCGGGCGATCTTATCGGCGCATGCAGGCGTATTCTATGCTCCGCTAGCGAGGATGTCGGCCTTGCCTATCCGCAGGCGGTGCCGATAGTAAAAGCGTGTGTGGATTCAGCCATGCAGCTCGGCATCCCCGAGGGACGGCTTCCGCTTGCCGAGGCGGTTATACTCCTTGCCAACGCGCCCAAATCCAACAGCGTTGTCTGCGCCATTGACGCGGCGGCGGCGGATGTGCGGCGCGGCCATGTCGGCTCATTCCCGCGTGAGCTTCAGAACGTTCATGCCGACGGCACAGGCTTTGAGCGGGAACAGGGCTATAAATATCCGCATAATTACAAGAACCATTGGGTGAAGCAGCAGTATCTGCCGGACGATCTGAAAGACGCAAAGTACTACGAATACGGCGACAACAAGACCGAGCAGGCGTTCAAAAAATATTGGGATGAGGTCAAAAAATAATGGATATACAGGTCGGCGATATCCTCACAATGAAAAAAGCCCACCCATGCGGCAGCAGGGAGTGGCAGGTGCTGCGCATCGGGGCGGACTTCAGACTGAAATGCCTTGGCTGCGGCCACGAGGTAATGGGCCCGCGCTCAAATTTTGAAAAAAACGTGAAGCAGGTAAAGCGGTGAACTATACATATATTCTCCGCTGTGCAGACGGTACGCTGTATACCGGCTGGACAAACGATCTTGAAAAACGGCTCCTTGCGCATAACGGCGGCAGCGGGGCAAAATATACCCGTTCCCGACTCCCTGTGGAGCTTTTGTATTATGAGCGCTATGGGACGAAGGAAGAAGCCATGAGCCGTGAATGGCATATAAAGCGTATGACACGGCCGCAAAAAATGAAACTCATCTCCGGAAGCACGGCATCCGATACCGAAGTGTAAAGCGGCAGCTGCTTGTATGCCGGAAAAATTCTTTGTGCCGCGGCTGTTCACTGTAAGCGAACAGCCGCGGCACGAAGCGCAGTGCAGCACTTTTCAACGGAATCTCAAAGAGATCATCCGGCAAGCTTATATCATTCGTCCAGCTTGAGCACGGCAAGGAAAGCTTCCGTCGGTATCTGCACAGAGCCGAGCTGGCGCATTTTTTTCTTGCCTTCCTTCTGCTTTTCAAGAAGCTTCTTTTTTCTTGTGATGTCACCACCGTAGCACTTTGCGAGCACATCCTTGCGCATTGCCCGCACGGTTTCGCGGGCGATTATCTTACCGCCAATAGCCGCTTGGATGGGCACCTCAAAAAGCTGGCGCGGGATATTGTCCTTGAGCTTTTCGCAGAGCTTTCTTGCTCTGCCGTATGCCTTTTCGCGGTGCGCGATGAAGCTGAGCGCGTCCACCTGATCGCCGTTGAGAAGCATATCCACCTTGACAAGATCGCTCTGCTTGTATTCGCTCAGCTCATAGTCGAGAGAGGCATAGCCCTTTGTGCGTGCCTTGAGCGTGTCAAAAAAGTCATATACGATCTCGTTGAGCGGCATTTCGTAATGCATCTCCACAAGGCGGGAGTCAAGATAGGTCATGTTTTTATACTCGCCTCGCCTGTCCTGACAAAGCGGCATTATGTTGCCGACAAAATCATTTGGCGTTATTATCGAGACCTTTACATACGGCTCATACGCCTCGGCGATGGACGGAACGTCGGGGTAGTTGTGGGGATTGTCCACCATGACGGTGCTGCCGTCGGTGAGGATTATTTTATAAATGACCGAGGGCAGGGTCGTGACCAGCTCAAGGTCAAACTCGCGCTCAAGCCGCTCCTGTATTACCTCCATGTGCAGCATACCGAGGAAGCCGCAGCGGAAGCCGAAGCCGAGAGCGACAGAGCTTTCCGGCTCATATGAAAGGGAAGCGTCGTTTAGCTTGAGCTTATCGAGCGCGTCGCGCAGATCGGGGTATTTGGAGCCGTCCTCCGTGTAGATGCCGCAGTATACCATAGCTCTTGCGGGGCGGTAGCCGGGCAGAGCCTCGGCAGTGGGGTTCAGCGCATCGGTAACGGTATCGCCGACGCGGGTATCCTCAACATTCTTGATGCTTGCAGTGAAGTAGCCGACGTCGCCCGCCCACAGCTCGTCACAGGCTTCAAGCCCGATAGGACGCATATGCCCGACCTCGACGACCTTGCACCTTGCGCCGGTGGACATCAGCAGCACCTCGCTGTCCTTGCGGATGCACCCGTCCATTATGCGCATGAAAACGATAACGCCGCGGTAATTGTCGTACTGACTGTCAAATATAAGCGCTTTCAGCGGCGCGTTGGGATTGCCTGTGGGCGCGGGAATATTTTTGACGATATCGTCCAGAACCGCGTCGATATTTATGCCGGCCTTTGCGCTTATCTCCGGTGCGTCCTGCGCGGGTATGCCTATTATTTCTTCGATCTCATCCTTGACGCGCTTCGGGTCGGCGGCGGGCAGGTCTATCTTGTTGACGACTGGGATGATCTCAAGATCGTTGTCCAGCGCAAGATAGGTGTTGGAGAGCGTCTGCGCCTCGACACCCTGCGACGCATCCACCACCAGCACCGCGCCGTCGCACGCGGCGAGGGAACGGCTGACCTCATAGTTGAAGTCAACATGACCCGGCGTGTCGATAAGGTTGAGCGTGTACTCATGTCCGTCGGATGCGCTGTATTTAAGCCCGACGGCGCGTGCCTTTATTGTAATGCCGCGCTCCCTTTCAAGATCCATATTGTCAAGGATCTGATCCTCCATGATGCGCTGCTCAACAGCGTTGCATTTTTCTATAAGGCGGTCAGACAGGGTGGATTTGCCGTGGTCTATATGTGCGATTATCGAGAAATTTCTTATATACTTCTGGTCTGTCATTTGCGTCTCCGTAAGATTATCAATATAATAAACATTATATCCGTGATCCGCTTCTTTGTAAATAATAATTCGCACACAAACCTTGAAAAATGGAAAGCATAGTGGTAAAGTAATAATGTTAGAGTTTTTGAAAATTTGCCCTTTTGTAAAAAACATAACGGAGGAGAAATAAAAATGTTTGAAAATCTTATTGAGATACTCAAAGCAAATCCCCGCAAGATAGTTTTCACCGAAGGTTCGGACGCACGTATCCTTGAGGCGTCTGCGAGACTCAAAAAAGACGGTTTCCTTACGCCCGTTCTCGTCGGCAACGTCGATGAGGTCAAGGCAGCTGCCGCAAAGGGCGGCTTTGATATAGACGGGCTTGATATAATCGACCCCGTCACCAGCGACCTGATGGACGCTATGGTCGAAAAAATGGTTGAGCTGCGCAAGGGCAAGATGACTGCCGACGAATGCCGCGCAAGCCTCATGAAGAGCAACTATTTCGGCACCATGCTCGTCAAGATGGGCTATGCCGACGCACTGCTTGGCGGCGCGACCTATTCCACCGCCGATACTGTCCGCCCCGCACTCCAGCTCGTCAAGACGAAAAAAGGCGCAAACCTTGTAAGCTCCTGCTTCATTATGGTTCGCGGCGATGAGATGCTGGCAATGGGCGACTGCGCTATCAACATCTCCTATGAGGACAAGAAGGACAAGGAAGGCAACGTCGTTCTGACCGCTGCACAGCAGCTTGCCGAGGTCGCCGTTGAGACGGCAAAGACCGCAAAGGTCTTCGGCATTGACCCGAAGGTCGCAATGCTGTCCTACTCCTCCAAGGGTTCCGGCAAGGGCCCGGCGGTTGACCTTGTGCGCAATGCGACGGCGATTGCAAAGGAAATGGCTCCCGATGTGGCCATCGACGGCGAAATGCAGTTTGACTGCGCCGTTTCTCCCGTTGTCGGCCAGCTCAAGTTCCCCGGCAGCAGCGTTGCAGGCTATGCGAACACATTCATTTTCCCCGAAATACAGTCCGGCAACATCGGCTATAAGATAGCGCAGCGTCTCGGCGGCTTTGCCGCATATGGCCCCATCCTTCAGGGACTCAACGCACCTATCAACGACCTCAGCCGCGGCTGCAATGCGGAGGAAGTCTACCAGATGGCGATCATCACCGCCGCACTCAAGTAATTGAAATAATCAAAAAAGGAGAGCGGGGATTTCCGCTCTTCTTTTTTGCTGTCCGGAGAGTGAATTATGGATCCGATTGAAAACGGGAGAGAGTACTATATGTCCCTTGCGCTTGCATTGGCCGAAGAAGCGGCGGTCAACGGGGAGGTTCCGGTGGGCTGCGTGATTGCTGACGCCGGAGGAAAGGTCATAGGCCGGGGCAGAAACAGACGGATAGAAAAAAACGACGCCACCGCACATGCGGAAATGGAGGCGATACGCGAAGCTTCCGCCGCGCTCGGCGATTGGCGGCTTGACGGCTGCACCATGTATGTCACGCTTGAGCCGTGTCCGATGTGTGCGGGCGCGATAATAATGAGCCGTGTTCCGACCCTTGTTTTCGGTGCGCGTGAAGCGCTTACCGGTTCCGTCGGAAGCGTTATAGACCTGTTCTCGGAGAAATACGGCCACTCACCGGCAGTGTTTGCGGGCGTTTGCGCCGAGGAATGTGCGGCTGTGCTGAAAGATTTTTTCGCGGGGAAAAGGTGCAGAAAACAATAAAAAAGTGTTGCAGCCTTTTATAGAATGATATATAATATATATTTAGCTGCATACAGAACAGCGCTGCGCCATACAGAAAAAATTCAAGTTCCGCTCCGCTCTCTTTTCGTGAAATACACAGAGTATTACCGGAAAACTGCCGTTGCCGGAACACGAAATTTCCAAGCGCCTGATCTTGCCGCGTTATGCGGTGCGGCCATAGAAATGTTTTTGGAGATTTGTTTTTATGCTGAAACCGCAAAAACTTACAAAAAGACAGTTTTGGTTCATCATATTCGCAGGCATCTGCATTATAGTATTTTTTGCCGCGGCGGTGGTGTGTTCATCACCGACGATCGAGCTTAACGGAAGCGACCATGTTTATCTTGAGCTTGGCGAGAAGTATGAGGAAAAAGGCGCTGTTGCAAAGGATCCGAGCGGAAATGCGCTGCCGGTAGGCATCTCATGCGTGGTTGACAGCAGTGTCGCCGGGGATACGGAGATAGTCTATTCTGCAACGTATCTCGGCAAGAGGGCGACCGTGAGCAGGATAGTTACCGTGCGAAACGGCAAATAAAAATTTTCGGAGTCCGGTCAATGCGGGGAATGTTTCCGCGTTGACCGTTTTTTTGCGCCTGCGGCGCGTAATTGCCGGTTCCATTTTACATAATTGTGTGTTAATATCTAATTAATTGTGTGCAGCCGCAGGAAATATTGCACGGACACGGACGAGCGCAGGACAGATTTGGAGGAATTACCATGGACAACGGCGTTTTCAGAAAGAAAAGCATAGAAAGGATCTCGTCACCGGAACAGCTCAACGATTATATACGTGTATCAAATCCGGGAATATGGCTGCTTCTGGCGGCCATCGTGATTCTGCTTGCGGGCGCTTGCGTATGGGCGGCATTCGGTACGATAGAAAGCGGCGTAACCGTATGCGCTGTGAGCAGCGGCGGGGAGACGCTGTGTTACATCCGCGAAGCCGACAGGGAAGCCTGCGAAGCGGGTATGCCCGTTGAGATAGACGGGGAGCGTTATACCCTCGGCATGCTGTCGTCTGTTCCCGAAAAGGTGGATGAGGATATTCCGGAGTACGCCATGCATATAGGCGGGCTTATAGCAGGCGAGTGGGTGTACAGCGCAAAGGTCGGCGCGGAGCTTCCCGAGGGCGTATATACCGCCAGGATCATCACGGAACAGGTAAACCCCATGTCCTTCGTGTTTGACTGAGGAGGGGTACAATGGCAGAAAGAAAAGTAAAGACCCCGGTAAAAAAGGGCTGGGCAAAGGTGCCGGTGGTCATGCAGATGGAAGCGCTGGAATGCGGAGCAGCGTCGCTGACGATGGTGCTTGCATATTACGATAAATGGATACCGCTTGAGCAGGTGCGTTCCGACTGCGGCGTGTCGCGTGACGGGTCGAACGCGAAAAACATCCTTGTTGCCGCACGGAGTTACGGACTGAAAGCGCAGGGCTACCGGCTTGAACCGGAGGAGCTTCGGGAGGGAGGACAGTTCCCGTGCATAGTGCATTGGGATTTTAATCACTTTGTCGTCTGCTGCGGCTTCAGGGGAAACAAGGTCGTCATCAATGACCCCGCAAAGGGTACGCTCAGTCTGTCGATGGAGGAGTTTGACCGCTCCTTTACCGGCGTGTGCCTTATGTTTGAGCCGACGGAGAGCTTTGAACCGGGCGGAAAGCCGAAGAGTATGCTTGCCTTTGCAAAGGAGCGCCTTAAGGGCGCCGCCCCGGCGATCGCGTTTGTTGTACTCACAACGCTTATTTCATCGCTGATGGGTGTTATAAACCCTGCGTTTACCCGCGTCTTCTATGACCGGCTGCTGACGGGCAGAAATCCGGAATGGTTCACGCCGTTCATTATCGGCATGAGCGCTGTTGCCGTTTTGCAGATAGTTACCGCGACGGCCGATGCGCTTACCCAGCTTAAAATAAGGGGTAAAATGGCGGTCATCGGCAGCACATCGTTTCTCTGGCGGGTGCTGCATATGCCTATGGAATTTTTTTCTCAGCGTATGGCGGGGGATATCCAACAGCGGCAGAATGATAACGCAAGCATAGCCAATACCCTTATAGGGACGCTTGCGCCGCTGGTTTTGCAGGCGGCAATGATGGTGTTTTACCTTGCGGTCATGATACGGTACAGCTGGCAGCTGACGCTTGTGGGCGTCGTCTCGATCGTTATTGATTCCTTTGTGTCGCGCCTTATCTCAAAAAAGCGCATCAACATCACAAGGGTGCAGATGCGCGACATGGGCAAGCTTTCAAGCGCCACCGTAGCCGGCATCGAAATGATAGAAACGATAAAGTCAAGCGGCACCGAAAACGGATATTTTGAGCGATGGTCGGGCTTTCAGGCAAGCGTGAACACCCAGAACACCAGGTTTTCAAAGCTGAACAATATGCTCGGCATGATTCCGGCGATAGTGAACGCCCTGACGCAGACGGCGGTGCTGATGCTGGGTGTGTGGTTTGTCATGTGCGGCAGCTTTACCGTCGGCAAGATAACCGCGTTTCAGCTTTACCTTGCATCGTTCATTGCGCCCGCAAGCTCCCTTATCTCCGCCGGACAGACCATTCAGGAGATGCGCACGAAAATGGAGCGTGTCGAGGATGTTATGAAGTATCCCACAGACGCCGGCTGTGAGGAGCATGAGATCGGCGAGGACGGGGAATACAGCAAGCTCAACGGCGAGATAGAGCTTAAAAACGTGACATTCGGATATTCAAAGCTTGCGCCCCCGCTTATTGAAAATTTCAGCATGAAGCTTGCACCGGGAAGCCGCGTTGCTTTTGTCGGTGCATCGGGCTGCGGCAAATCCACGCTGTCAAAGCTCATTTCCGGTCTGTACCGGCCATGGAGCGGGGAAATACTTTACGGCGGCAAGCGCCGGGAGGAAATAGACAGAAACGTCTTCACCGGCTCTCTCGCGGTAGTCGATCAGGACATAATCCTTTTTGAGGATACTATTGCAAACAACATAAAGATGTGGGACAAGACCATAGAGGACTTTGAGATGATAATGGCGGCGCGGGATGCAAAGCTGCATGAGGATATCATGATGCGTGACGGCGGTTATCAGTATGTGATCACCGAAGGCGGCAAGGATTTCTCCGGCGGTCAGCGCCAGCGTATGGAGATCGCCCGCGTGCTTGCGCAGGATCCCACCATTATAATTATGGACGAAGCGACATCGGCGCTTGATGCGCGCACCGAGTACGAGGTGGTCAACGCCATAAAGGACAGGGGCATCACCTGCATCGTGATCGCCCACAGGCTTTCGACGATCCGCGACTGCGACGAGATAATCGTTCTCGATCACGGCAAGGTCGCCGAGCGGGGGACACATTCTGAGCTTATGTCGCTCAACGGCATGTACGCACAGCTTGTGACAAGCGAATGAAAGGAGGCGTTTGAATGGGCTGGTTTAACGACCAGATACAGGACAGAAAAATAAAGGATGACGAGGCTCTTGAAAACGCCTTTGCAAATGTCGTGTCCGCCGTTCTGGGCAAAAGAGCGGGCGTGTCGGACGAAAGGGAGATCGTTCAGGACGCCGTTGAGGATATTTTAAAATACTTTCACCTGACTGCCGGAGAGATACCGGACAATGTTACGAAAAAGGAAGAACAGCTTGAGTATCTTCTGCGGCCGCATGGAATAATGACACGCCGCGTCGAGCTGACGGAAGGGTGGTACAAGGACTGCGCAGGGCCTCTGCTCGGCGTGAATACCGCCGACGGGAGTGCCGCCGCCCTTATTCCCGGTCGGTTCGGCGGGTATTATTATACTGACGCCGCAAGCGGAAAGCGCGTGAAAATCAACAAAAAGACGGCGAAAAACATCGCGCTTGAAGCGGTGTGCTTTTATAAGCCGTTTCCGCTTCGCCCCATGGAGCTGTCAGATCTTTTCAGGTTTATAATAGAGTCAGTGCCTGTTTCCACGGCTGCCGCCGTGCTTGCCGCGTCGGTCGCGGTCATGCTTGTGGGGATGCTGACGCCGCGGATAAGCTATATCGTTATGGACAAGGTCGTGACGGGCAGCAGCTTGCAGCTTCTGCTGAGCATTACCGTCTTTTCGGTGTGCCTGACTGTCAGCAAGGTCATGTTTTCCGCAATAGAATCCATGCTCAGCTCAAAGGTCTCAACACTGCTGAATCTTAAAACCGAGGCGGCTACGATGTCGCGTGTCATGTCGCTTCCGGCGTCGTTTTTTAAAAATTACAGCTCAGGGCAGCTTTCATGCAAAATGGAATATATGAATTCGCTCAGCTCCATGCTGTTCAATTCCGTTTTCTCCACGTCACTGACGTCGCTTCTGTCGCTTGTGTACATAACGCAGATTTTCAGGTATGCTCCGGCGCTTGTCGTTCCGGCACTCGTCATCATACTTGTGACGCTCGTCTTTTCCGTAATAACAACGCTTGCACAGATGAAATATACGCGGCGGGAGATGGACGTTATAGGCAAGGAAAGCGGCATGACCTATGCCATGATAACCGGCGTGCAGAAAATAAAGCTTGCCGGTGCGGAAAAGCGTATGTTTTCCCGCTGGCTCGACCTGTACGCGCAGGAGACGCGCCTCAATTATGGCAGACCCGTGTTCCTGCGGCTCAACGGAGTTATAAACACCGCGATCACGCTTGCCGGGACTATAGCGCTGTACTTTTTCGCCGTTGAAAGCGGTGTGAGCATGGCGGAGTTCAACGCCTTCAACGCCTCCTATGCCATGATCTCCGGTGCATTTCTCTCCCTTGCGGGCGTTGCGACGACCATCGCGGGCATAAAGCCGATCATAGAAGAGGTGAAGCCCATAATGGACGCCCAGCCCGAGATAAGCGAGGGCAGGCGCATCGTCACGAAGGTCAGCGGCAATATTGAGCTTTCAAACGTGTCATTCAGATACGCCGAGAATATGCCGAATGTCATTGACAATCTCTCTCTGCAAATAAAATCGGGACAGTATGTTGCGATCGTGGGAGCGACGGGATGCGGCAAGTCCACCCTTGTAAGGCTTATCCTGGGCTTTGAAAAGCCGCAGAAAGGCTCAATATACTTTGACCGGCAGGATATCGAGCGTCTTGACCTCAAATCCCTGCGCAGCAAGATAGGCGTTGTCATGCAGAACGGCAAGCTCTTCTACGGCGACATTTTCTCGAACATCACCATATCCGCGCCGTGGCTCACGCTTGACGACGCGTGGGCGGCGGCGGAGGCCGCAGGAATAGCGGACGATATCCGCGCAATGCCCATGGGGATGCATACTATCGTTTCCGAGGGGCAGGGCGGTTTTTCCGGCGGTCAGAAGCAGCGGCTGATGATAGCCCGTGCCATCGCCCCCAAGCCGAAGATACTCATTTTCGACGAGGCGACCTCTGCGCTTGACAATATCACACAGAAAAAGGTCTCGGATGCTCTTGATGGGCTTAAATGCACAAGGATAGTTATTGCGCACAGGCTGTCAACCATACGCCAGTGCGACAGGATACTTGTCCTTGACAAGGGCAAGATAATCGAGGACGGCACGTATGACGAGCTTATCGACGACAACGGCTATTTTGCCGAGCTTGTAGAGCGCCAGAGAATTGATTGACCGCTGAACAGCGTATGCGGTTTCAACAACCGCATACGCTGTTTTTATGCCGCGTATTATTTTTGCCTTTTCGCTTTCATATGCTTGAAGCGGAGGGCATGACCTATGGTTGATAAAAAGCTTGCGGGCAACACACTTATTCTCACGGCGGCGTCGCTTTTCATGAGCGCGGTTTCTATGGCGTTCCGCGCATGGCTTGCGGGAAAAATCGGCACGGGGGGCATCGGGCTTTATCAGCTCGTGATGTCAGTGACCGCGCTTGTGATGACGTTTGCGATATCGGGCGTCCGCTTTGCTTCCACCCGGCTTGTCGCCGAGGAGCTTGCCGCGGGCGGCGAAACCGTCAGCGCAGCGATGCTCCGCTGTTTTTCGTATGCTTTGTTTTTCGGCGCGGCGGCGGGCGCGGTTTTATTTCTGACTGCCGAACCAATAGGCTTCCTCTGGCTCGGCGACGCACGGACGGTGCTTCCGCTGCGCCTATCCTCCGTTTCCATGCCGTGTGCCGCGCTGTGTTCGGCAATGGCGGGATATTTTACGGCGGTCGGGCGCGTGTGGAAGCCCGCCCTGATAAATATGGCGGAGCTTTTGTGCGGCGCGGCGATATCTATGCTGCTTGTCTCCGCTTGCCGGGCGGATAATATTGAGCAAAGCTGTTACGCCGTTACACTTGGGCGTGTAACGGCGGATGTTTTTTCATTTATCCTTATGAGTGCGGCGTATTATTTTGACAGACGCGCTCACACGCCCGACGGGACGAGAGGCGGCAGCTTTGCGCCGCGTATGCTGAAAATTGCCCTGCCGATCGCCTTTTCCGCCTATACGAGAAGCGCGCTTTCGACACTCCAGCATATTCTCGTTCCGCGTGGACTCAGACAGTCGGGGCTTACGGCAGATAAGGCGCTGTCGGACTACGGGGTGATACAGGGTATGGCTCTGCCGGTCATCTTTTTTCCTGCCTGCGTCATGTCAGCTGCATCCGAGCTTGTCGTTCCGGAGCTTACGCAGGCGCAGATCAGCGGCGATAAAGAAAAGATAGAAAGCAGCGTGGACCGCTTTTTCTATCTCACACTTGCCTTTTCCTGTACCGTCGCCCTTGTTCTTTTTCTCTTGTCCGATATTTTGGGAAATGGGATATTTAAAAATGAAGAAGCCGGAGCTTTTATCCGGCTTCTTGCACCGCTTGTGCCCGTGATGTATACCGACATGATGATCGACGGCTGTCTCAAAGGGCTGGGGCAGCATATGTGGAATATGAAAGTGAACATTCTTGATTCCGCGCTGAGCGCTCTGCTTGTGTGGCAGCTTCTCCCGCATTATGCGCTGAAAGCATATATAGGCATAATCTATTTTACGGAAATACTGAATTTTGTGCTGAGCTATGCGCGGCTGAACACGGTCACTGGCTGCCTTTCGCCCCGCTGCGTTTTTGCTTTTTCTCATCGCCCCTGTGGAGAAGCGGAGAAATGCGCTTGTAGAGCAGATAGGTTATCAGCGAAACAACAACGCCCTTAAGGAGGTTGAACGGGACTACCGCGAACAGCACCAGCGTTGCAAGGCTGTTGACAGCGCCGTTTATCTCATTTCCCATGGACACTATCGCGTCCAGCGGCATCCCGTACATCTCGGCAAATTTGGGGATAAGGTAGACGGCGTTGAAAAGGCTTCCGAAGACTGTCAGAACAAGCGTACCTGCCGCCATACCGAGAATCGCGCTTTTTTTGCCGGGTCTGGCATGATATATTATACTTGCCGGGAGGATGAACGCGCAGCTCGTAATAAAATTGGCCAATTCGCCCACAAAAGCGGTGGTAGTGCCTTTCAGCAGGAGCTTGACAATGATTTTTACAAGTTCGGCCGCTACGCCCGCCACGGGACCAAGGTAGAACGTGCATATAAGCACCGGCAGCTCGCTGAAATCCAGCTTATAAAACGACGGCGCGAAGAAAAGCGGTATTTCAAACGTCATCAGCACGCCCGCCATAGCGGCGAAAACGGCCGTGTAGGTGACATAGTGCGTACTGCCAAGCCTTTTCCTGTCGCGGCAGATGTGTTTTTCCGCTGCCGCCGCAAGCAGGAGCATCGCAGCGATGACCGCCGCGCATACCGCGAAGAATTTGAGATTTTCCATGTTTTCCACCTCTAAAAACAAAAATTTCCCGAAGATGCGGCATCTTCAGGAAATAATAAACCATGCGGCATCTTCTTCCATCCAGACTTTACTGTCGGTACCGGAATCACACCGGTTCCTGCCGCACACGCGGCTCGCGGACTTTACCGCCGATCGGGAATTTCACCCTGCCCTGAAGACAACAATGTTATAGCACGTATCGCCTCGTTTGACAATAGGGAAAATAAATATTATACTTGCCTCAAAAAACGCGGAGGATAAAGATGATTATAAAGCTTATCAAGAATACCGATTACAGATATGATGAAACATACAGGTTTTGCGGCTATGAGCACGCGCATGAGATAAAGCCGGTTAAGGAGTGCGGCGCAGCGGATATCGGCGAATTTTATCTCAAATGTCTTGCGGCATGGAGCGTTGAGACTTGTTCCGCGCCGCTTCGCCCAAAGTGGTCGGAGAATAATCCGAGCGTCGGGCAGTGCAGGATAACCGCCGCGCTTGTGCACGAATTTTTCGGCGGAGAAGCTGCCGGGCTTCCGCTTGAGGGCGGCGGGGTGCACAGCTTCAACCGGATAAACGGCGTGGTGATAGACCTCACAAGCGAGCAGTTCGGCAAAAACGCCCTGCCGGATTTTGACAGCGCCATTCCTCTTGACCCTGCCGAGCTTCTCTCGGACGCTGACAGAACAGAAAGATGCGCCCTGCTGAGAAAAAGACTTGGACTATAAAAAAACATACAATGGATGTCTCGTTTTTTTGAGACATCCATTGTATATTATATGATCAGTAAAGATCCTCAACGACCTTGGATGGGGGAGTTTCAACGATTTCAGGGTGCTGGAAGGTGTAGCGCAGAGCCTGGAGGAACTGCGAAAAATAATGTCCGTCGGCAATGCGTTCGTCAATGACCATTTTGGTGTCAATATACTTGTTGTCGAGCATCTGACCGTGACGGTTAAGCTCATACTTATGATATTTTGCGCCGAAGGCTATGAACACGGGCAGAGTACCGAAGTTGTAGATGTGATGATAGACGGGACCGATACGGAGAGATCCGAGGTCGGTGATTATCATGGAGCCGTGGAACGGGCTGAGCTCAAGCAGATTTTCGGGAAGCCAGCCGAAATAGTCCATAATGCGGAGAATCGTTATGGCAAGACGGAGCAGAGGACGGGGAGCCTTGCAGAGCGTATCGGCAAAATCCTCGGTGTTGTTGTTATCGTCGCTTGTCTTGATCTCCTCAATCTTCTCGTTGAGTTTGCGGTACACGTCAAAAATCGTATCGGTCGGGGCAAAATGAACCTTGATCGTTGTTTCTGTGGCGTCGATAGAGATGCTGCGCTTGACGACCATGACGACCTCAATGCCGTCTCTCGCGTATATCCTGCGTCCGACGACAAAGCGGTTGACGCCCGGCAGCATGGAGATCGCCCTGACATAGGCGGCGATAATGAAATGCAGGATACCGATGCCCTTGTATCCGTCCACGCGCAGCTTCCTGAGCCGACGGTCAAGCGTGGATACTTCAAAGCTTTCCTCATAGTTCAGCCATGCATCGTTCCTTGTCGGCATTATGTAGGGGACAAATTTCGCAAAGCCGGGGAGAGAGCGGATAAGCCGACCCTCTTTGCGGTCTCCGTAGCGCCTTTTATACTTGCTCATATCTGTATCACCGTTCCTTTCGATTTGTATCATCGCCGGCCGGACGGGCGGAGATGTGCCGGATGAAAAGCGGAAAGTTTTATTAATAAATTATCAAACAGAAGTATTATACAGCCTGCGGAGTAATTTTACAAGTTTTTATTTCATATTTTAAGTTTTCTTTAAACTTCAGCCCCAAATAAGTTCAGCCCCAAATAAGGCGGACGATCCATGCCGATGTGAGAAAGCACACAATATCGGCGGTCAGCGCCGCATACACCGCCCAGCGGCTGCCGCGGACACCGGCGGCGGAAAAATAGACGGATATGACGTAAAAGGTCGTTTCACTCGAGCCGAGCATTACGGCGGCGGTACGGCCGATCGTTGAGTCCGCGCCAAAGCTGTTCATAAGCTCTGCGGCGCTGCCCATTGCCGCACTGCCGGAAAGCGGCCTTATAAGCAGCATGAGCACCGTTTCCTCCGGAACCCCTATCGCGCTCAGCAGCGGCGAGACGAGTCTGCCGAGGGCGTCGGCAGCGCCGGACGCACGCATGAACGCGACGGCGGGGAAAAGACACAGCATTGCCGGCAGAATGGCGGAAAGGGTGTGCAGCCCTTTTCCGGCGCCCTTTATCATCGCCGAGTAGATATCAACGCCTTTGCGCATGGCGAGGACGCACGCCAGAACCAATATGACCGCCGGGACAAAAGCAAAAACCGTGTTTATTTCCACAGGCGTTTGAGTACGGCGGCGGCGGAGAGACCGGCAAGCAGCGACAGCGCGGATACCGCCCAGACGGCGGGGAGGATGTCAAATGGCGTTTTTGAGCCTGCTGCGGCGCGCAGCGCGGCGGCGGTCGTGGGGATAAGCTGAATGGAGGCGGTGTTGAGAACGACAAGCATGCAAAGCTCGTCCGAAATTTCCCGACCGCCGCCGAGGGAGACGATCGCTTTTGCGGCCCTTATTCCGGCAGGAGTCGCCGCATTGCCGAGTCCCATGAGATTTGCGCTGATATTTTCCGAGATCGCGGCGCTTGCCTCCTTATGCGCGGCGGCGTTTGGAAAAAGCTGCTGTATTACCGGGTGCAGCAGCCGCGACAGTGTTTCCGCCGCGCCGCACTGCTCGAAAAGCTCTGTCACAGCGCACCAGAAGCACAGCCCGCCGGCGGCGGAAATACAGAAGCGCACGGCGTCGTCCGCACCGCTCATCAGTGAGGAAACTGCCCCGGCATTTCCCTGCAAAATGCAGAACAGCAGGGGAACGCCATATAAACCCGCAAGAATATAAGAAAACATTGTTCGTCACACCTCGGATCGTTGATAATGCCTCTGACAGGCCGAGACAAGCGTTCGTGATAAAATATATGAAGCGTGAGCCGCCGCAAATACAAAAGCCGTTTACAAATTTTTCTTCGCTCTTTAAAAACTGTTGCGAGTTTGTTCATTACATTGTCATAATTTGCTGTTATATTATGCTCACAGCAGTAAGGAAGGGCGATCCTCCCGAACATGGAAAGAAGCATGATGCATGAACGAATATGAAAATAACAACAACAATATAAATAAAACCAACACCACTGCGGACGCATCCGCACCGGATTTCAACAGCGGCGCGCCCCGCACGGATGGTGAGTATCATTACAGCGGCGCTTATAACGAGAAGAGCTACTCCGACGCGCATTACGTTCCGGAGTCGGAAAACACCGTTCCGCCCAGATATTACACCCCGCCCGAGACAAAAGTGAAAGAGCCTCGTCCCGAAAAGCCAAAGAAGAGCAGCGGCAATTGGGCGGCGATCATTGCGGTGTGTCTGGTATGCGCACTGCTCGGCGGCCTTGGCGGCGCGGCAATCGTGAGCAACAGTGTGAACGGGCGCCTGGATATGCTCGAAGCGGCTATGAATGAGATAAACGAAAACAAATCCGTTCTCACAACGGCTCCTAACACCTCCGCGGCTTCTTCCGGCACGACAGCTTCCGGTTACGGCGGTCTTCCCGCCTCTGACATCTATGAGCTGGCATGCACTCAGGTTGTCGGCATCACCTCTGAAATAACATATCAGAATTTCTTCGGCATGAACAGCTCTGCTGCAGTCAGCGGTTCCGGCTTTATCCTCACCTCTGACGGATATATCCTCACAAACTACCACGTTATTGAGGACGCTTACAAGAGCGGTGCGGAGATCAAGGTCATGACCCATGACGGCACAAGCTATCCTGCGTCGATAGTCGGCTTTGAGTCCGATAACGACATAGCCGTTCTTAAGGTCGAGGCCGAGAATCTTATCCCCGTCACCATCGGCGACAGCGACAGTCTCAGCGTCGGCGATACCGTGTATGCGGTCGGCAACCCTCTCGGCGAACTTGAGTTCTCCATGTCCACTGGCCACGTCAGCGCTAAGGACAGACAGATCGGCGAAAGCTCAGGCGCGGATGCGATAAATATGTTCCAGCTTGACGCGGCGGTCAACTCCGGCAACTCCGGCGGCCCCGTATATAATGATCAGGGTCAGGTAGTCGGCGTTGTAACGGCAAAATACGCGAGCAGCGGTATTGAAGGTCTCGGTTTTGCAATACCTATCAACGATGCCGCTTCCATTGCAAACGACCTTATCACAAAGGGCTACGTGACAGGCAAGGCGTTTATGTCCCTGTCCATCAGAAACGATTATACTTCCATGTACGCACAGTATTACGGCTGGCCTATGGGCGCAATGGTCGCTGAGGTCAACGCGGGCGGCGCCGCGGAAAAAGCCGGAATACAGGCGGGCGATATTATAACCAAGGTTGACGATACCACGGTCGAAAGCTATAACGATCTCAAATCTGCCGTTAAGCGCTATTCCGCGGGTGATACCGCGCAGATAACTCTGTACCGCGCCGGTGAGGAAATGACCGTATCGCTTACCTTTGACGAGGCGCAGCCTGAAGCCCAGACCCAGCAGGCCGCATCCGGCGGCAGCGGAGACGATTCTTCCGCAAGCCAGATGCCCGAATTTTTCGGCAACAACTTCGGCTTCAGCTACGGCAATAATTAATTTGATACCTATCTACTCCTAACCTCTCTTTTCTCCCAATTTAACGAAGGACCTCTCGGGTGACCCCCGAGGGGTTCTTTGTTTGTGCCCGCGTGACGATATCGCATTTTTTACTTGATTTTTTCACGATATATTGTAAAATAGGAACGAAAAATTTTTGATGTTATTTTCTTTCAGGAGGAAAACAAAAAATGACTTATGAGATGGACATTGCCGGCTTAAAACGCGATCTGCCCTTATGCAGGCTCACTGACGATCTGTACATCGGCGCGTTCGTCATGTTCGGTGATGTTGAGCTGACGGTCCACTGTGCGGCGGAGCTGCTCAAGAGAGCGCCCGAGTACGACTATATAATTGCACCCGAGGCAAAGGCGATCCCCCTGCTTTACGAAATGGCGCGTCAGAGCGGCGCGGATAAATATTTCGTGGCGCGCAAAAAGGCAAAGGCCTATATGACCGGCATCCACGAGGTCACGGTCAAGTCCATCACCACCGAGGGCGAGCAGAAGCTTATCCTTGACTCTGCCGACGCGGCGCTTATCAAGGGCAAGCGTATGCTGCTTGTTGACGACGTTATTTCTACCGGCGAGTCCATCCGCGCACTTGAGGAGCTTGTCCTGAGCTGCGGCGGCATTGTCGCGGGACGTATGGCGCCCCTTGCCGAGGGTGATGCGGCGAACAGAAGCGATATTATCTGCCTTGCGCCGCTGCCGCTTTTCAACGCGGACGGAAGCGTGAAATGACTTATCTCACCGTGCTGTTTTGCAGCACGGTTTTTGTTTTTTTTAACCGTTTTTTTACAGTTTGTCCATACATCTCTTCCGCGTCTTGATTGACTTTTAAGCCGGTACTTTTTATAATATATAGTATAGCATAAAAATTTTTCTGCGGTGTGCTGTCTGCCGGAATGTACCGGGCGGACGGCATGGCCGCTTTTGCACGGCAGGGCAAAGGCGGAGTTTGCCGCCATTTGCTTACGGAAAGGAGAACACAATGAAAGAAGTCAAATCCCCAAAAAAACCGCTGCTGTATTATTATCTGATCATTATTTCGGTCATTCTGCTTTTCAACCTGATTTTTGCGCCGATGCTGGCGAAGCAGCAGATCGAAGATGTCGATTACGGCACATTTATGACCATGATCAACGACAAAAATATCGGCAAGGTTCAGATAGACGATTCGGAGATAATATTCACCGATAAGGACAACACAAAAATATACACCACCGGCGTTATGGAAGATCCGACCCTGACGCAGAGACTGTACGATTCCGGCGCATCCTTTACAAAGCGGGTGCAGCAGGATTCACCTCTGCTTAACTTCCTTGTCACCGGCATACTCCCTCTTCTGATCTTCATCGGCATCGGACAGTATATGAGCAAGAAGCTTATGGAGCAGGCGGGCGGCAAGGATTCGCTGATATTCGGCTCTGTCGGGAAATCCAACGCGAGAGTTTATGTGCAGTCAACAAAAGGCATCAGCTTCAGCGACGTCGCGGGTGAGGACGAAGCGAAGGAAAGCCTGTCCGAGATAGTGGATTATCTCCACAATCCCGCAAAGTACGCGGACGCCGGCGCGTCCATGCCTAAGGGCGTGCTGCTTGTAGGCCCTCCGGGAACAGGTAAAACGATGCTTGCAAAGGCCGTCGCAGGAGAGGCAAACGTCCCCTTCTTCTCGATCTCCGGTTCGGAGTTCGTGGAGATGTTTGTTGGCATGGGCGCTTCAAAAGTGCGCGACCTGTTCAGGCAGGCAAAGGAGAAGGCACCGTGCATCGTGTTCATTGATGAGATCGACGCAATAGGACAGAAGCGCAACAGCGGCGTAAGCGGCGGCAACGATGAGCGTGAGCAGACCCTTAACCAACTGCTTACCGAGATGGACGGCTTTGAAGAGAACACCGGCGTCATTATTCTTGCTGCGACCAACCGTCCCGAATCCCTTGACCCCGCGCTGACGCGTCCCGGCCGCTTTGACCGCCGCGTTCCCGTGGAACTGCCCGACCTTGCGGGGCGCGAGGCGATTCTGAAGGTACACGCAAAGAAAATCAAGACCGCGGAGGATGTGAATTTCCACACTATCGCCCGTATGGCAGCGGGCGCTTCCGGCGCGGAGCTTGCCAATATCATAAATGAGGCGGCACTGCGCGCCGTCAGGAACGGCAGGATTATCGTCAATGAGGCCGACCTTGAGGAGAGTATCGAGGTCGTTATCGCCGGTTATCAGAAGAAGAACGCGGTTCTTTCCGATCAGGAAAAGCACATTGTGGCATATCATGAGATCGGGCATGCGCTTGTGGCGGCGCTGCAAAGCCATTCCGCACCCGTCCAGAAGATCACAATCATCCCGAGAACCTCCGGTGCCCTTGGATACACGATGCAGGTGGACACCGGCGACAAATATCTTATGAGCAAGCAGGAGCTGGAAAACAAGATCGCCACCTTTACCGGCGGCCGTGCGGCGGAAGAGGTAGTTTTCGGAGAAGTCACAACGGGCGCTTCCAACGATATCGAGCAGGCAACAAAGCTTGCCCGCGGCATGATCACCCGTTACGGCATGAGCGAAGATTTTGATATGGTAGCGCTTGAGACGGTCAACAACCAGTATCTCGGCGGCGATGCATCCCTTGCCTGCTCTGCACAGACACAGCGTGAGATAGATCTGAAAACCGTTGAGCTTGTCAAAGCGCAGCATGAAAAGGCGATAAAGCTTCTGCGCGATAACCGCGAAAAGCTTGACGAGCTGGCAAAGTACCTTTATGAAAAAGAGACGATCACCGGCGACGAATTTATGGCGATCCTTAACGGCGAGGAGGCGGCGAAATGAGAAACCGTTCAACATTCGGCTGGGTAGAGCTGGTCGAGGGCATCCTGCTTATCCTTCTTGGAGGATATACGCTTATCTGCCCCGGCAGCGCGCTTGCGGGATTTGTTGTGGCATACGGCGTTATGGCCGTTATCATGGGCGTTGCGGATATTCTGCTCTACGTTCGGGTGGAGCGCTATACGGGCTTCTGCCCAGTGCTCTCCCTGATCTCCGGTACGCTGAGCGTTATGGCGGGGCTTATGCTGCTTGTATATCCTACCGCAGGTGAGCTTGTCATGACGGTGCTGTTCCCGATATGGTTCATCGCGCACTGCATTTCGCGCCTGATGAGCCTTAACACCATACGCTTCATTTCCGGCGCGTTCACCTATTATTTTACGCTTGTAATGAACATTATCGGACTTGTTCTGGGTGTACTGATGCTAATAAATCCGTGGCTGTCGTTCATTTCCATTGAGTATATCATCAGCTTTTATCTTATACTCCTCGGTATCGACTGTACTATCATTGCCATCGCTCAGATCGGCTCCGGCAGAGGGTATTGAGAAAGGAACGGCGCACCGAAGCGTCTTGTCATGGTATAAAAATGAAAAATCAACAGGCACAGAATATGGAATCCGGCAGTATCCCAAAGCTGCTGGCAAAGCTGGCGATTCCGGCAGTCGTGGCACAGATCGTCAACCTCCTTTACAATATCGTTGACCGCATCTATATAGGTCATATGGCTGACGTCGGCGCGTCCGCGCTGACCGGCGTCGGGCTTTTCACGCCGATACTGATGCTTATCATGGCGTTCGCAATGCTTGCGGGCGCGGGCGGCGCGCCGAGAGCGGCCATTTCCATGGGCGAAAAGGACGTCGGAACAGCGGAAAAAATAATGGGGAACTGCTTTTCGCTGCTGATGGTCTTTGCGCTTGTGCTTACCGCGGCGTTTTACGCGCTTGCACCCACGCTTCTGCGCCTGTTCGGCGCAAGCGACGCGACGTTTCCCTATGCGATAGCTTATGCGAGAATATACATACTCGGCACGGTGTTTGTGCTCATTGTAATGGGTATGAATCCCTTCATTACCACTCAGGGCTTTGCAAAGATAAGCATGATGACGACCGTTATAGGCGCTGTCATCAATATCATTCTTGACCCGGTTTTTATTTTCGTTTTCAAGCTCGGCGTGCGCGGCGCGGCGATCGCCACCGTACTCAGCCAGGCTGTGGGCGCATTGTGGATACTGCGTTTTCTCACCGGCAAGCAGACGCTTCTGCGCCTTACGAAAGATAATCTGCGCATGGAAGCGAAGATAATCCTTCCATGCGTGGGACTCGGTGTTTCCACCTTTGTGATGCTCTCGACAGAATCTTTGCTGTCGGTCTGCTTTACATCCAGCCTTTCCCGCTACGGAGGCGATCTTGCGGTGGGTGCAATGACCATCCTGACAAGTGTAAGTCAGCTTGTGACGATGCCCATGCAGGGCATCTGTCAGGGCGGCCAGCCGATCATCAGCTATAACTTCGGCGCGGGGAAAAGCGACCGCGTGAAAAAGGCCTTCTATACGCAGTTTGTTGTTTCGGTTGGGTATGCCGTCCTGTTCTGGGCGGCGGTCATGTTTGCGCCGCGGCTGTTCGCAGGAATGTTCACGCACGACGCGGCTCTGCTTGAATATACGGTGCGGGCGCTGCGTATCTATATGGCGGGCATATTCGCGCTCGGCGCGCAGATATCGTGCCAGCAGAGCTTTATGGCGCTCGGACAGGCAAAGATAAGTCTGCTTCTTGCATGCCTGCGCAAGATAGTGTTGCTTATCCCGCTCATTCTTATCCTGCCGCATTTTCTCTCCGATCAGGTCTTTGCCGTGTTTCTGGCGGAGCCTGTCAGCGATATCCTTGCGGCGGTCATCACGACAGCCTGCTTCCTGATAAAGTTCGACGCCATTCTGCGAAAAAAAGAACAAAAAACATGAAAAAGGGTGCTGCAAAACGGAAATTTTGCAGCACCCTTTTCAGTTCATATTTTATTCTACGGAGGAGACTGTGGGAACGGCGTACCCTTCTTCGCTTTCGGCTGCGCCGACGCTCTGGATAACAAGGTCGGTGTGCTCCTCTATCCATTTGCAGCAGCGCTCGGCATCGGTATAGATAACAAATCCCTTCCATTCGGAAGCGCCGTCGCTTCTTTCAAAATAATAGTCAACATACAGCGTTGAGCGGACGGATTCGTATTCGTCGCCCATCACCGGCCATATCCTGAGCATATGCCCGTCATCGGCATCGGGGAGGATGCAGTTATTATAGAAGCCGATCGCCCATTTGTCCGAAAGCTCGACCTGCTGTGACTGCTGCTCACCGTCGGGCGTAATATAATAGCCGCGGATCGTGCAGTAGCTGAGGTCGTCAAAGGTACAGCCTTCGGGAAGCTTTTTGCGGCTTGCTATTGCCTCGGGCGCGTTTATAACCTCCGCAAGCTCATAGAGAGTGGGGTTGATTTTTTCTGTGCCGTCCACAGTGCGGCGTATGCTGTACATTCTGGAGACGGTTTTGCCGTTTTTAAGGCTGTAAGTAAGCCCCAGCGCGTCATAATCGGTGGAGGGCTGCTCGTTAACGGCTTTGCCGGCGATTATGCCGCGGTGCATTTCGAGGAGCTTTTCGATGCTTTCCGGCTCCATGAACACCGATTCTCCGCCGTATTCCACATATATCGCATCTACATCTCCGGCGTCGGGAACGTATCTTTCAAAGCGGAACAGATCGCTTTCGCAGCAGGCACCGAGGGTGAGAATGATAACGGCAAGGACGGTGAAATCCTTCCAATGCCCGCTGAACACCTTGACGCTTTTATCAAGGATCATCTGTGCGGCAAAGTAGCCGATGAACGCACCGACGGCAAGGGAAATAACGGTAAAAACACCGCTGACCGAACCGCCGAAGGCATTGTTGAAAAGCATCGCGTTTACGATTGGGGCAAAGGCGCAGGCAGAGCCGACAGCCGTGCAGTATTTGAAAATGGGCTTGAGCGCACCGATTGCCACGGTGTCTCCGGCCGATTCCATTCTGCGCTCTCTGAACATCAGCAGTGCGATAGCGGACAGCAGCAGCCCCGCAATGCAGTAGTATCCGAGCAGCTCACTGTTGCTGACTGTTACTTCACCTCCGGGGGTATACATACCGCTTGAGTACATGTGTCCGGCCTCTACTTCGATCGTGTTAAGTCCGAGAAATGGAGAAAGCGCGGTGAAAAGCTTGCTTTCGCGGTAATTGTAGCCGTAAAGCAGAGCCTGAAGAGTGGAGCCTGCGCAGGCGTAGATAAGATACGGCAAAACATTAAGCCCGATATATGCAAGCGGCATTATGACGATGTTCCCCGTGAGCATTGCACAGAAAACGGCTATGCCGTAAAACGCGGCGGTGCTTGATGCGGCCATCCACAGCCACTTCCAGACGTAAACCGTATCAAGGTACCCTGTGTCGCCGCAGACAAGCCATGTGACGGCTGCTGTCAGCAGCTCGGCAAGCAGCATCGGCACAAGTCCTGTGAGAAAGCTTGTGGCAAACACGCTCTCCCTCCTGACCGGCAGGGACGCGATCATTCCGCAGCTTCTTGAGGTGTAGAGAAACGAGAACATCAGCAGCGCGGCGGCGGGGGCGGCAATGACCGAGAACCACATGACCACGACCGCATAGTCCAGAAGACAGCGCGATGTTTCAAACGAGATGTCCGTCATCTCATATCTGATGTACCGGCTTATGTCACCGGCAAGATTCATCGGCACTATCAGTATAAGTATCGCAAACCACATGACCCACAGCGGCCAGCAGCGCTTGAGCAGGCTCTTGCCCAGACCCCAATTATATAATGACGTCTTTGATCTCATGACCTGCACCTCCCATTTCGTAGATAAAGATTTCTTCGAGTGAAAGCGGAACGGTTTCTATAAAGAGCGGCCTGCATACGCTTATCTTTTCCGTGACCTCTTCCGCGCTGCCGCGCAGGATAAGCTGCTGCACCCTGCCGAGCGCGGAGGCGTGGAGAATGTCAAGTCCGTCGGGGAGCACCGCCCCGTCAGGCAGCGCAAGCTGGAGCTTCACGATGCTCTCCTGCAAATCGCTCAGGGAACGCTCAATGCACATCCTGCCCTTGTTCATGATCCCGACGTGACTGCACACATCCTCAAGCTCACGCAGATTGTGGGAAGAGACGATCACGGTCGTGTTATGCTCCGCAACGTCGGCAAGCAGAATGTTCCAGACCTGACGGCGCATTACGGGGTCAAGGCCGTCTACCGGCTCGTCAAGCACAACGACGTCCGGACACAGAGACAGTGCAAGGCGGAAGGCCGCCTGCTTCTGCATACCCTTGCTGAGCTTGCGCATTGTCCGGCGCAGATCCATGTCAAACGCTGCACCGAGTTTTTCAAACCTTTCGCGGCTGAACGTGGGGTAAATTGATTCATAAAACTGCATCATATCCCTGATAGAGTACTGCGTAAAATAAAATATCTCATCCGGAATATAGGCAATGCGGCTTTTCTTTTCAAGATTTTCATATATAGGCTCTCCGTCAACAAGCACTTCGCCGCTGTCCTGACGGCAAATGCCGGTGAGATGGCGGATAAGCGTAGATTTGCCCGCACCGTTCGGCCCCACAAGCCCGTACACCGCGCCCTGCGGCACGTTTATATCAAGTCCGTCAAGAGCGCGAAAGCCGTCAAAGCTTTTCACAAGCCCTTTAACCTCAATTTTCATCTGTCTTTCCTCCTCGTATAAGAGAAATTAATTCGTCATTCCCGACACCGACGGCATTAAGCTCCGCTGTAAGGGAGGAGAACTGCTTCAGAAGCTCTGCCTTTCGACCCTCAATGGCGTTGTTGTGGCGGCTTACAAAGCTGCCCTTTCCAGAGACAGATTCGATATATCCGTCGGTTTCAAGTTCACGGTATGCACGCTGTATGGTGTTGGGGTTGATGGTGAGAGAAGTGGCCAGTTCCCTCACCGACGGAAGCTTATCTCCCCCGCGCAGCGCACCGGAAATTATCAAATCACGGAACCCGTCTCTGACCTGCTCGTAAATAGGGCGGGAATCACGAAAATTGATGTTGATCATGCTTGCACCTCCTGTGCTGACTGTACTAACGCGTTTAGTACAGTCAATAAACAACAATCTGTGCGCCTTGTCAACAGGTTTTAAAAAATCCGCCCCGAAGGGCGGAAAAATAAGATTTCAGAAATTAAATTCCTTTTCCCAATCAAAATCGCCGCCTGTTTCGCAGCTTCTTGGCCAGTGTGCGCACCATGCGGGAACTGCCGGGGCTTCCACTCTGTCGAGACTTGGCTGATAGGGCTTGACGTCGAGTATAGGCGTCCCGGTGAAGGCGTCAAAATATGTCAGGTCGATAATGCCATTTTCACGATCGATAGACTTGACCTCGCATACCGAGCAGCCGATCGGATTCGGCCTTTCGGGTGAGCGTGTGGCAAATGTCCCGAGCTTTTCGGGACATTTTTTATATGGCTTTTCAACGGTCAGCGTACTCCTGTCCTCACCGTTGTCGCAGCCGTTGAACCACCATAAGATCTGTATATGTGAAAAGCCCTCAAGTCCCGCCAGACCGGCGCGGTACTTATCCTCAAGTACGATCCTGAATGTGCCGTTTCCGCACTCCGCGTGTCCTATTTCCTCAAGCTTCATTCCTTCATCCTCCTCATTCTCTTCCTTGATAAGCGGTATATCGTCGCCGCTGTCCATGCCGCGGGTAAGCTCTTCAAACTGCGCCGGTGTGAGCTTCGTCTTCCCGACTGAATACCTGAGACACTTTGCGGTGATCGTGCCGGAACTTTTCACCATGTCCGCCGGAGTTCCGGTGTACACGATCTCCCCGCCGAAGCGCCCGCCGTCCGGCCCTACGTCGATGATATAGTCGGCGCGTTTCATCACGTCGAGGTTATGCTCAATAATGACGACGGTGCTGCCCTTATCGACAAGTCTCTCAAACAGCGCCATGAGCTTTTCAATGTCCGACGCGTGCAGACCTGTTGTCGGCTCGTCCAGAACGTAGATACTGCCGGTTCTGTCAAGCTCCTTTGCAAGCTTGAGCCGCTGGCGCTCACCGCCCGATAGTGTGGAAGCGCTCTGACCGATGGACAGATACGAAAGCCCAACCTCGCACAGTGCGGACAGCGCCTTATTGATCTTTCTGTTGTCAAAGAAAAATTCCAGTGCATCTTTTGCACTCATTTCAAGAATTTCAACTATGTTCCTGCCTTTATAGGTGTATGAAAGTGTCTTCGCGGAATAGCGTTTCCCGTCGCATACCTCGCACTTCGTCGTAACCGGATCCATGAAAACAAGCTCGGTCGTGATAAAGCCTCTGCCGCCGCAGGCAGGACACCCACCGGCAGAGTTGAAGGAGAACAGCCCCGTGTCAACGCCGTTTTCTTTCGCCATAAGCTTGCGTATCTCGTCGAATATCCCCAGAAATGACGCGGGGGTGGAGCGGTTTGTCGCCGTAATAGGCGACTGATCGACAAGCACGACCCTGTCCGCATAGCGCTTTGCGAACACGTCGCGTATGAGCGAGGATTTGCCGCTGCCTGCGACGCCCGTAACGACGGTAAGCACGTTGAGCGGAATGTCAACGTCAATATTCCTGAGGTTGTGGATCGCCGCACCTCTGACGGGCAGAAAGTTCTTCGGTATCCTCGGGACGGTTTTGAGCGGGATATCCGCAGAGAACACCTTTCCTGTCAGACTCGGGCACAGAACAAGGTCTTCAAATGAGCCTTGAAACATCACCTGACCGCCGCCGCTTCCGGCAAGAGGGCCGATGTCTATTATTTCATCCGCAATGGATATGATGTCCTTGTCATGCTCCACTACGAGCACCGTATTGCCTTTGTCGCGCAGATTTTGCAGCAGCTTGACCATGCGGAAAACGTCTCTCGGGTGCATACCGGTGGACGGCTCGTCAAAGATATAGGTCATTCCCGTAAGGGATGAGCCCATGTATCTGACAAGCTTGAGCCGCTGCGCCTCACCGCCTGAAAGACTTGAGGCTTCTCTATCCATAGAGAGGTAAGGAAGCCCTATGTCTATCATGCGCGTGAGCGAGAGAATGAGCGAATCGACAACGCCCTTGACTTCTGGATTCTTTATTCCCGTGAGAACCTTTCTCAGCGCGGTAAACTCCATTGCCGACATTTCGTCTATTGTATAGCCGTTGATTTTTGAGGCAAGCGCCATGCGGTTGAGTCTCTTGCCGCGGCACATGGGGCATTTTTCCTCGTGCAGCAGACTGCTCAGTCTCGCCGCGGAGGCTTCCTTAAGCTCACTCGTGTCGCGTTTGAGCAGTATCCTTGAAAGATATGTGTGCACACCCTCGACATTTTTGTCTATCTGCTTTCCGCCCTTTTCATCAGCGCCGTAAAGAAGCCTGTTTTTTTCCTGCGTGGTGAAGTCTCCGTATTTTTTGTCGAGCGGGAAAACAGCCGCTTCGGCGTACTTCTTCCAGTACCAGTTGCCAACCCGGAACGCGGGGAGATCGGCCATACCCTCAAGCCAGCTTTTGCCGGGGTCAAGCCTTTCCTCGACGGAAACGGTCATTACCTTGCCGATTCCGCTGCATCTGGGGCACATACCGTTAGGGTCGTTGAAGGAGAAAAATGACGCGGTGCCGACATGAGGCTTGCCGATGCGCGAGTAAAGCAGCCTGAGAGAAGCGTACATATCGCTTATTGTGCCGACGGTTGAACGCGAATTGCCGCCGAGACGCGTCTGGTCAACGATAACGGAGGCGGAGAGATTTTCAATGCTGTCAAGCTTCGGCTTGTCGTACTTCGGAAGACGCCCCCTTACCCACGCGGAATATGTTTCGTTCATCTGCCGCTGGCTTTCGGCGGCAACGGTGTCAAACACAATGCTTGATTTGCCCGAGCCGGACACGCCGGTGAACACGACGATTTTGTTCTTGGGGATGTCAAGCGAAATGTTTTTCAGGTTGTTTTGCCTGAGGCCGCGTATTCTTATATAATCCGTTTCATCTGTCATATACATACCTCCGGTCGGTCAAAATTCGGATGTGCCATATGATAGCACGGCAATTTTAATACTACAAGCCTGAATTAAAAAATATTTCAATTTTCTTTGTTTTGAATAAAAAAGAATAATTTTAAATTAAAAAAAGTTCTGAAAAAGCGGAGCTTGCACGACAAAAAACGCTTTTTGGGGGGGCTATATTATGTCCTCGGCGCAAATATATTGGTCAATGTAAGGGTCAATGTAAACTGTTCCTTGACACGGCTGACGGGTCAAATTATAATTTGAATCGGGAAAAGAATAATAAAAAAGAGGAGTGGGAGATATAGGTGCTTTAGCATGGATAACCGTAATAACCGCCATTGCCGGAGTATTCGGCACGGGCTTAGGCGGGCTTATAGGCGCGGTGCTTCGCCGCGATTCGTCAAAGGCTATAAGTCTGCTGCTTGCCTTTGCGGGCGGCGTGATGATGGCTGTCGTCTGTTTTGACCTTATTCCGGACGCGTTTATGCCGGAGGGAGCGTCGGAGCCGATGCCCGTATGGTTTGTTATTGCAGGTACGATAGTCGGGTTTGTTGTGGTCTGGCTGCTCAATATGTGGATCGACAAAAGCACGAACCCGGAAATAGTACATATAGACAAAAACCACCCGCAGACTGCGGATGATCTGGATGAGCTTATTCATGCCGACCACTATTATAAGCACAAAAACGAAACAGCGGCTTCGGACAAGGGGCTGTTTGTGGCGGGGCTTGTAATGGCGGCGGCGATAGCGCTGCACAATATGCCGGAGGGCATGGTGATCGGCGCGTCCTATGCGGCGGACGCAGGCTCGATAACGGGCGGCGCGGGCTTTATTATCGCGGTCGTGATAGGACTGCACAATATACCGGAGGGCATGGCGGTGTCTGTGCCGCTTATCTCCGGAGGCATGGGCAAATGGAAAGCCGTCGGCATAACCGCGCTCAGCGGCGCGCCGACGATAATCGGCGCGCTGATCGGCTACTCGATCGGCCTTATAAGTCCCGTATGGCTGTCGTTTTCGATGAGCTTTGCGGGCGGCGCAATGCTGTACGTCGTTTTCGGCGAGCTGTTTCCGGAGTCGTTTCTGGCGTGGAAAAGCAAAGCGCCCGGCGCAATGGCACTCGGCGGAACGCTTGTCGGTATGCTGCTGGTGTATGCGTGAGTAAAATTTACCCCCGGTTGAAAGGATAGTGTTCCTGCCAACCGGGGATTTTTTAATTCATGATTCAAGAATTATACCGAAATTGGCGTATTAAGAGTGAAAAATAAGGAAACTATTGCATACTGGCCTGTCACTTTGAATTATGAAGGATATATAACTTTTTGTACAATTATTCCGAGTGTATTTCGTGCATATATTCAATAGACATGAAAAAGTAAATAATGTATACTGTGAGCAGATAGAAACGGTTTTTAAAACAAAAAAACTCCTTTCGGAGTTCTTTTGTTCCGCACACCGCGGACTCGCAATTGCGATGATTTCGCTATAAGCTTATTTGAACTTGTAGTGCAATCCCAAATGGTAGTCTTGAGATTAAATTTATGATACAGCATAACATATAATTTGTCAATACGGAGATGTCGGTATGAAGAAAAACGGGAACAGCACTATTCAGGGCGATTACTACATAGGTCTTGACGCCGGTACAAATTCAGTTGGCTGGGCGGTTACAGACAAGGAATACCGTATCGGAAAATTCAAGGGAAAACCGATGTGGGGAGTACGTCTGTTCGATGAGGCGTCCGCCGCCTCCGGACGAAGGTCATTCCGCACATCAAGGAGACGTCTTGCACGAAGAAAGCAGAGGCTTATGCTTTTGGAGATGCTTTTTGCGTCAGAGCTGAATAAGGTCGATCCGAATTTTATTATCAGGATGAGAGAAAGCGCCTTGTGGGAGGAGGATAAAACGGGAGAGTGTAAGTACTGCCTGTTTAATGACAGCTCCTATTCGGATAAAGATTACCACAAATCCTATCCTACGGTTTATCACCTGCGAAAGGAGCTGCTTTATTCGAAGGTACCCCATGACGTCAGACTTGTGTACCTGGCATTGCACCACATCATCAAGAGCAGGGGACATTTCTTATATGAACAGTCTGACGGAGCGGGAAATGACCTGTCGGTCAGTACCGCCCTCACAGAGTTTTCAACTTTTCTTGCCGATGAATACGATATCTCATTTGAGCCTGAAAACAGAAATGAGTTTATCTGTTGTCTTGTGGAACAGACCGGCATTACATCCAAGAAAAAAGGACTGAAATCTGCTGCAAATATTAAAGATGACGATAATGCGCCCGTAAGCACATCGTCGATTGTCGATATGCTTGCCGGGGCTACGGTAAAGCTTGCGGAACTGTACTGTGATGACAATCTGAAGGATGTGGAAATTAAGAGTTTGTCGCTGAAGAACAGCCTTGATGACAGCTTTGATGATCTCAGCGCGATTCTTGGTGAGAGGATACAGCTTATTGTTGAGATGAAGTCGCTGTTCGATACGGCACGTCTGTCAAGTATGCTCAACGGCCACAAATACATCAGCGACGCCAAGGTCGAACTGTATGAACATAACAAGCAGGATCTTGCAAGACTGAAAAGATATGTCCGGAAGAACTGCCCGGACAGCTATAAGCATATTTTTTCCGAGAAAAAAGATAAACTGAACAATTACGCCGCATACAGTGATGGAATATGCACTCAGGAGGATTTCTGTAAATTCTTGAAATCTGCCTTGGACGAGACGACGCAGCCGGACGGGGAATCTCAAAGAATTTTCGGCGAAATCAGGGACGGCATCTTTCTGCCAAGACTCAGGAGCAGTGACAACGGGGTGATACCTTATCAGCTTCACAGACGTGAATTGGTGGATATACTTAACAATGCCTGTGAGTACCTGCCGTTTCTGAACGAAAAAGATGATGAGGGTATCAGCGTCAAAGAGAAGATCATAAAAATCTTTGAGTTCAGGATTCCATATTATGTCGGCCCTCTCAATTCTGCATCACCTTATAACTGGGCGGTGAAATTTGCAGATAAAGCTGGGGAAAAAGTGTATCCATGGAATTTTGAAAGTGTTGTTGATACCGAAGCATCAGCTGTGGGATTTATTGAAAACCTCATTGGCCGCTGTACCTATACGGGTGAAAAGGTGCTGCCCAAAGATTCTCTGCTTTACAGCGAGTTTATGTTGCTCAACGAGATGAATATGCTGCGTGTGGAGGGAAAACCGTTACCGCAGGATGTTTTTGACAGGCTCATTGATGAGATGTTCCGCAAGTCAAAGAAGAAAGTCACCAAAAAGAGAATAAAGGCATATCTGCTTGCGGAAGGCTTGATCAAGGAAACGGATGTAATAAGCGGGATTGATGATAATGTTAAATCCCAGCTCAGATCCTATCATGACTTTAAACGCATCATTGATAAGACCGGCGATACCGCAATGGTAGAGAGCATCATCCGCAGCGTTCTCATCTTCGGGGAGGACAAGAAAATGCTGAAGCGGTGGCTAAGAAATAATACCCATGACCTTGACGAGAGCGATATTTCATATATTAGCCGCTTGAAATACAGCGATTGGGGAAGATTGTCCGAGACATTCCTCACGGGCATATACAGCGCAGACCAATGGGGCGAGGCAAAGACGATTATGGACTGTCTGCGCCAGGGCGGCTGCAACCTTATGCAGCTGCTGTCAGGTGAGTACAGCTTTGCCGCAAACGCCGCCGCACATCGAAATGAACTTCTAGGAAACGGAGAAAGCCTTGACGGTAAGCTGGACAGCCTGTATATTGCACCGTCAGTACGCCGGAGCATCAGGCAGACACTGCATATCGTTGATGAAATAGTGGGTATTAAAGGCTCCGTACCGGAAAAGATATTTATTGAGGTGGCACGGGGAAGCAAGGAAGAAATAAAAAAACAGCGCACCATCAGCCGCAGAGACAAGCTGATCGAGCTTTACCGCAGCTGCAAGGAGGACAGCGGGGAACTGTTTGAGCGCCTCGAAAATGAAACCGAGGAACACCTGCGCAGCGATAAACTGTTTCTTTACTATACGCAGATGGGGAAATGTATGTACTCCGGAGAACCAATCGACTTTGCAGCGCTTGCAAGGGGCGACGGGTACGATATTGACCATATTTTCCCCCAGTCAAAAGTAAAGGATAATAGCCTTGACAACAGAGTTCTGGTAAAAAACACATTAAACAGAGATAAAACCAATGTATACCCCGTCAGTGAAGCTGTCCGCACTAAAATGCGTCCGCTGTGGACGCTGCTCAAGGACAAGGGATTTATCGGAGAAAAGAAATTTGAGCGTCTCGTGCGTGCTTACCCGCTTACAGACAAAGAGCTTTCCTCGTTTGTTGCCCGACAGCTTGTTGAAACGCAGCAATCCACAAAGGCGCTGGCAACGCTTTTGAAGGATATATATGGGGACAAGGTCTGCATTGTTTATTCAAAGGCGGGCAATGTTTCGGACTTCCGGCATGATTTCGACATGATAAAGTGCCGCGAGGTCAACGACCTGCATCATGCCAAGGACGCATACCTGAACATAGTTGTTGGCAACGTATACCACTCAAAGTTTACCGAAAAGTTCTTCCTGAATATTCAAAATGAGAATTACAGCTTGAACAGGGTGTTTGAGTACAATGTCAAAGGAGCATGGGACAGCCGGGAAAGCATAAAAACCGTCAGAAAGTACATGAATAAAAACAACGCCATTGTGACACGTATGCCCAGAGAAGCGAAGGGACATCTGTTCAACTTGCAGATAATGCCGGCAGGAAAAGGACAGCTTGAAAAGAAAAAGGGCATGGCTATTGAGAAATACGGCGGTTATAAAAATCTAACGGGTGCCTATTTCTGCGTTGTCGAATACACTGATAAGAAAAAACGGGTCAGAACGATCGAACCGGTTTATGTCTATAAGAAGACCATGTTTGAAGCAGAACCGGAAAGATATTGTACGGAAATTCTTGGACTTTCCGCACCGAAAATAATAGCGAAAAAGCTCAGAATCAACTCACTTCTGGAGCTGAATGGGAAAAGACTCTACTTAACCAGCAGGACGGGCAACAACATAATATATAAACATTCTTATCAGCTGGCGATTGGTTACGAATTTGAAAAATACATAAAAGAACTGCAAAAGTATTCTGAGCGCTGCTATATTAAGAAAACCGAGCTTCCTTTGACAACGCATGACAGCATCAGCCGAGAGAAGAACTGTGAACTCTATGAGCTTTTTGTCAAAAAGTGTGGTGAAAAAGTCTATTTGGATTTCTTCAAAAATATGTGCGGCGATATGAACGCGAACCGCGGAAAATTTGAAGCAATGACGATACTTGAACAGACAAAGCTGCTTTTGGAGATCCTGAAAGCGTTCAGATGCAATGCACAGAATGCAGATTTCAGCGAATTGTGCGGAAAAGGAACGGTCGGAAGAATTTCAAAGTCAAAAACCATATCGAAGCTTGAAAATGCATATCTTGTCAATCAGTCCATAACGGGTTTGTATGAAACCAAAACTGATCTGCTTGGATGATAAGAAATGAGCTGGAGAATCGTTGCGGTATCAAGCGTTGCAAAGCTTGACTATAAAATGGGATATCTCGTGGTGCGGAACCAGGAGGGAACAAAGCGTATCCATCTGAGCGAAATATCGGTTTTGCTGCTGGAATCCACTGCAATATCGCTGACGGCATATCTGCTTCGGGAACTTAGCACGAACAAAATTGATGTTGTGTTCTGCGATGAAAAACGCTGTCCCTACGGTATGCTGTATTCACTGTACGGAAGTCACGACACAAGTCTGAAAATCAAAAAACAGGCGGCGTGGACGCAGGAAACCAAGTCGTTTATCTGGGCGGAGATCGTCCGGGCAAAAATTCGTGGGCAGATCGCAGCCCTGCCCACGGAGAAGCTTGATGAAAGACTGCTGCTGGCTGAGTATGTACAGGAAATTCAACCCGGGGATCCCACAAATCGTGAAGGCCATGCGGCAAAAGTATATTTTAATGCGATGTTCGGAATGTCATTTTCCAGAAGCCTTGAGAACAACATCAATGCCGCATTAAACTACGGATACGGCATTCTGCTGTCTGCCTTTGCCCGGGAAATCGTTATAAACGGTTACTGCACACAGCTGGGAATCTTTCATGACAATATGTTCAATCAGTTCAATCTTGCCTGCGATTTTATGGAGCCGTTCAGACCCTTTGTTGATATGACGGTTTTGGAGATGAATCACGAGGAATTTAGGCATGACGAAAAAATTCAGATAGTAAACACGCTTAACAAGCAGGTTTTAATTGACGGCAAGGTACAGTATATAGTCAATGCGATAAGAATTTATGTAAAAAGTGTATTGGATGCCATCGAAGGAAAAGATATTTCATTGATAAAATTTCCGTCTTATGAGTTACAGATTTATGAGAATGATGATATTCTTTGATCTGCCGGTGGAGACTTCCGCAGAACGCAGGGAATACAGCCGTTTTCGCAAATTCCTTATAAAAAACGGCTTTATGATGATGCAGGAGTCTGTATATTGCAAGCTGGCATTGAATCAGACCGCCGTCGGGATAATGCTGGACAATGTCCGGAAGCACAAGCCGTTGCAAGGACTGGTGCAGGCACTGGTAGTGACTGAAAAGCAGTACTCCCGCATGGAATATATTGTGGGTACATATGACGGAGACATAATAAACAGTGATGAAAGGCTGATCGAACTATGAAGCTTGCCTATCCGCTTTTAAATACGCCGATAGAGTTTGACGAAAACTATGTCAGCGTTTTGGTAATTGAAAACGCCAGGGAATTGCGGAAGGCGATCATATCTCTGAAGCAGCAGGTTGATGGGGGACAGGGCGAATTTGTCCTGTCCGAAAACCATGAGACCGTTGAAATCGCCAAGTCGGTATTGTTTGTGAGCGACCCCTTTTCGCCGGAGATCGATTCCAAGAAAATCAGCAGTAAAATCAATCAGGACGCCTGCAAAAGCGCGGCGGAGTATTATGAAGAGTTTTGCCGGATCATTTGTGAAATTAATATGCTGGCTGAAAAAATAAGCGCTTCGATGGAGTACGATGCGTCCTTTACAGAGCTCGAAGCGCCGGATCAACTAATTAAACTGCTGGATTTCTGCGTGGATACGGATGAGATAAGCTTTGCGGAAGCACTGCTGACATATATGAAGCTTAATAGAATGTTCTTCGGGAAAAAGCTGACGGTGATATATAATCTGAAAGCGTGTATGTCTGTCGATGAAATAAAATTGTTTTATAAAAGTGTCAGATACGAAAAGCTTCAGCTTATGCTGATAGAAGATACGCAGCGCCGGGAACAGCCGGATGACGAGAAAGCCGTTATTATTGACAATGACCTTTGCGTTTTCTGAAAAGATGTGCTATACTTCAAAAAGATGACACTGCTTACCATGGTGGATTACAGCCGGAAGGTAGTACCGGTTTGCTCTCACTAAATTAACGATTTGCATTTTTTAGTTGGCAATTTGAAATTTGAGGTTTGAGAGTAGTGTAATCCTAAATGGTAGTCAAACCTTTTTCAAGTCGGCTTGTTTCTTCCCCAAGTTTGAGAGTAGTGTAATCCTAAATGGTAGTCAAACCCTGCGGTGACGAGGGTAGATGGTACGACTGTTTGAGAGTAGTGTAATCCTAAATGGTAGTCAAACTAAAATCATTTGCTATAATTCTGCCACATGGTTTGAGAGTAGTGTAATCCTAAATGGTAGTCAAACCACTGTAAACAAGTCTTGCGACGGTTTACAGTTTGAGAGTAGTGTAATCCTAAATGGTAGTCAAACTTGATACCATTTCAAGGCAAGATATTTAATGTTTGAGAGTAGTGTAATCCTAAATGGTAGTCAAACTGCGTGCAGCTAACGCTGTATTTCTTAATGGTTTGAGAGTAGTGTAATCCTAAATGGTAGTCAAACTAAGAGTTTCCTCTGTCTTACGAGTATTATGTTTGAGAGTAGTGTAATCCTAAATGGTAGTCAAACACCTTCCGCGGGGAAGTAACAGCACAGTTCGTTTGAGAGTAGTGTAATCCTAAATGGTAGTCAAACCTTGGATACCGACAAATCCGAACACGTGTTGTTTGAGAGTAGTGTAATCCTAAATGGTAGTCAAACTCGTGTAGTCGCAGCCGTAATCGACGCCGCGTTTGAGAGTAGTGTAATCCTAAATGGTAGTCAAACACTGCGAGTGCCGTGTGATCCGCGCGC
Source organism: bacterium (assembly GCA_963617275.1). Lineage (GTDB taxonomy): Bacteria > Bacillota > Clostridia > Oscillospirales > Oscillospiraceae > Limivicinus. Next base: position 41,190 of record CAVENX010000035.1, on the reverse strand, counting down.
CCGGTTTGAGAGTAGTGTAATCCTAAATGGTAGTCAAACTTCGAGACCATTCTGCACCTTTCATCTACTGTTTGAGAGTAGTGTAATCCTAAATGGTAGTCAAACTATAGCTGTTTCCAGCTGCGTCGATTATAAGTTTGAGAGTAGTGTAATCCTAAATGGTAGTCAAACCGCGGCGGAAGCGGCTTGAGAAGAAGTACGGTTTGAGAGTAGTGTAATCCTAAATGGTAGTCAAATATTTTAATACAAAACGGCAGGAGCAAAATTTCAATTTTGCTCCTGCCGTTTTCATGGAAAAATCAAAAAAATTTTTTCTTTTTGAAATAAAAATATTCCGCGGCGGCGATGCATAGCGCAGCAATGATCACGATAGGATAACCGTAGCGCCATCTTAGCTCCGGCATATATGTGAAGTTCATTCCGTACCATCCGGTGATCAGAGTGAGCGGCAGGAAAAAGGTGGTGACGATCGTAAGAATACCCATGATCTTATTCTGCCGTGCGTCCTGCATTGATTGGTAAAGCTCACGGATCTGGAGCATATTTTCGCGCAGCAGCTGCACATGATCCTGAAGCCTTTCCGTGTAATGGGTGAATTTCTCCCAATCCTGCTCATCAAGTGAAAAGGATGAACACGGGCGGGACTGAAAGAGCTCTCCGATGCCTGTCATTTGCCTATAATATGCGTCCAGCTCAGACAGCTTTTGCCTTCGCCTTGTCAGCAGCGAGAAGAACTCGCCCGGGTCAACGTCGAGGGCTTTTTCTTCAAGCTTCTCTGTCTCCGATTCAATATGAGAAAGATAGAGAACATCGTCTTCAATCATTTGCTCCATAAACCGCAAAAGAAGCTGAGCGGGGGTTTGCAGCTCATGAAACAGCTTTATGCGCTTTTCCAGCCATGCTTTTAAATCGCCCGTATCTTCAACAAAGAGAAGCGATTGACCTGTCAGATAAAAGCACAGAGAGAGAAGCGGCGCGCGCTGACTGCTTTTCTGCGGCAGGCGTAAAGTGCCTATAATGCAGCTTTTGAAGATCTCCGCCTTGCAATAGCGGATCGAGCCGAGACTGTGGAGCAGTTCCTTATAGCACGTTATTTCTTCCTTGTGCCCGTGCAGTTCCTCCGTTGTCATAATAGTAAAAAACGGTGTTTTGCCGCTGCAATCACCGACGGCTTGCAGACTGCCGTCCTCTGTAAGTGCGTAATGCTGCATATAGCAAGTCCTTTCAAAGCCTTATTTGCACACAAAGCAGTGCCATTCGTCCTCCTGCGTGTGGCTGACGATGGTGAAGCCGTTGTTTAAAATGACGGAGCTTACCTCTTTCCAGCGGTCATCTATAATTCCTGAGCAAATGAATGTCCCATCCTCGGCCATAAACTGCCGCGCAAACGCGGACAGAGAAATGATGACGTCAGCCACGATATTCGCCAGAACGAGACGGTACCCCGTCCCCAGCGTTCTGCGCAGGGAAGCGTCTTTCAGAATGTCGCCGGAATAGATTCTGATCTTCTCCTCGCCAATGCCGTTGAGCCGTGCGTTCATCATGGCCGCGTCCTTTGCTTTGGGGTCTATATCGCACCCCACGCAAGCGTCGCAGCCCAACAAAAGCGCGCCTATGCCGAGTATTCCGCTGCCGCAGCCAAGATCAAGCACGTTTACACCGCTGCCTGCGTAATCCTCAAGCGCGGCGAGGGAAAGCTTTGTAGTGGGGTGACTGCCTGTCCCGAATGCAATACCGGGGTCAAGCCGCAGGGGAGTACGCCCATCGTCCGGAACGTCCAGCCATTCCGGCACCACGACGAGCCGCTTTCCCGTTTCAATTGGTTCATAGCAGCTTTTCCAATCGTTTTCCCAATCTCTGTCCTCGGTCTGCGATACGGCACAGTCCGGAAAAGCCGCCGTGACCCTTGCAAGAACCGCCTTACCTGCGTCGTCGTCGGTAAGATAGAATTTTATCCTGCTTACGCCCTGATAAGCCTTTTCGACGCTTTCGTCAACATAATCCCAGTATTGGCGGCTGTTTTCGAGAAAATCATGAAAATCCGCCTCGTTTTCAATCACAAAACCCTCAACGCCGAGCGCCGTAAGCTCATCGCAGCGCACATCCATTGCCTCTGCGGGCGTGTCAAGAGAAACTTCGGTATATCTCATCTGTCTTTTACTCCTTATTATTCGACCGGTTTATAATCATAATAATCCAATTCGCCTGTAAAGGCAACACTTTACAGTGCGTCCGCGGTATCCGGCGCGGAAGCTGCGTTCTGATGCCGCTCTTGCCGTATTATACGTCGCAGCCTGCGAGGTCAGGGGATGAGCGTGTGTTAAATAAATAACCATCCTGCAATAAGTTTATGCATCTTTTTTACAAAAAACGGGCTTGATTGGCAAAAATGATATTGACAAATTTCTGTCAGCATAATATACTGTACCTGTAAGTTAAATAACTAACTAAGTGCGTTAGTGAGTTTGGAGGATGGTTTTATGAAGTGCCCTCGCTGCGGTAGTGATATGGTTATGGACGGCCACAGAAAAATTGATATGTATATGTGCTACGATTGCGGATATATTGAAGGCCGCAATATCAGCGACGATTCCGCCAAATACCGTGAGACCAATTTTGAGCGCCTTCGCAAGCTCAACTTCAACGAATCCGTTGCGTTTATCGCAAAGGGACTCGGCCTGAACGAGAACAATGTGAATACGTGGATGGAGCATACTTTTGCAAAATCGGCACGTTGAGCAAGTGATATAAGATAGAGATGTTGTGCAACGGGCTTTCCCCGACGGGAAAGCCCGTTTTTTGATGTTAAAAAGAGCATAAGCAGCGAGGAGACATGGACGCAAATTTTGCTTGAAACATATATGGAAAAATGTTATCATTAAATTGTAATGTTTTATGAAAAATATAGCTAAGACGCGCCGGATGATGCGGTGCAAAACCCAATGCCGCATGATGCTTTTGCCTGCGGCAAGGATAAAGCCACTTTTGCCGAGGAATCACGATCCTTGGTAAGCTGAAAATATATTGCGGAGAGGTGAATATGCGCAGATTAACAGCTCTTTTACTTGCGGCGGTGATGTGTCTGTCCTTTGCCGGAGAGACTGCCCTTGCCGAAACTACGGATAATCAGGTTTACGAAGAGATCGGCGGAACCGGAGACACGCTTCCGGTAAGCGGCGGCGATATCGTGCCGCCGGATACGCCTGTACCGCCTGTCGAATCTGTGCAGCCGGTGACAACGCCCGAGCCGGTGACAACGCCCGAGCCGGTGACAACGCCCGAGCCTACGTCAACGCCGGAACCGACGGCAACACCGGAACCGACGGCAACACCGGAACCGACGGCAACACCCGAACCGACGGCAACACCCGAACCGGCGACAACGCCCGAGCCAACGCCGACGGCTGAGCCAACGCCGGAGCCGACACCTACACAGCCGGTCGAGCCTTCGCCAAGCCCGTCCAATAAGCCGGAAGAACCGAAGAAGCAGTTCACCGCGTTTTTTGAGGACGCGACCGGAAGCGGCTTTGTGTTCGCCCTGACGGGCAGAGCCGATAATCATTTTGAGGCGGGTGAAGCGCTTTCCTTCGGCTTTGCGGACAGTGCGGGCAATGCGGACAAAAGACTGTACACGGATTTTGCGTGGACTGTGACCATGCAGAACGCCGAAGCCGGAGGCTTTGCCGCACTCTTTGTCGGGGCAAACGCCGATAACAGCGTGTTTACCCTTTATGCAGACGAGGCAAAAACCGTGCAGGCCGCTGCGACCGGCGATGTGCATATCAAGCTGACGGGGAAGACCGCGGCAAAATTCAGCGCCGCCGTCATTGGCGACGTTGAGAGCGCTGCCGATATAAAGAGCGTGTTTCTCACATCAGATACCGCCGATGCGGATAAGGACTATGTGTTTTATGCTGCACAGGCACAGTATATGGATCCACTGCCGGAGGATTTCATGTCCGCCGCGGCGTATGCCCTGCCCATAATAAAGATCAACGGTATTGACTTCTGCGGCTATACGCTTAAGAAAATCGACACGCCCAAGGAGCTTGACGGGAAAACCTATACCTGCTGCTGGGAGATCACCGTGCCGAAGGAGTATATTACAGGTAATATCCTGATATATGCGAACAAGCATGATATTACAAAGACGAAGAACTACGTAAATATGTGGGAAGCCGCCGCCGGACTTGTGCCGTATTCCGAGGATGAGCACATGATAGGCTCCGTTGTCGAAGATTCGGACAACAGCGGCAAGCAGGCGTATTACTTCTATTATAAAAAACCCGCGCCGACCGCGCCGCACCCGATATATTCGGTGAACGGCGTGTACCATCCGCTCTGGCCGCAGCCGGAGTACGGGATGATCTCAACGGCGGAGAGCAGCGTATACAAAATAAGCGACATCAAGGGCAACGTTGACGTGTCGCTGGGCTACAATGCCGAAAAGCGCGGTTCGGGCAACAATGAGGAAGCACTTATCGAACTGCCGTCGGAAACCGTAAAGCCGGGTGAGAGCTATACTTTCAGGGTCAGAACTCATGAGATGAACGAGACGCAGCTTCAGATATACGTTTCGATGGGCGGGCTTATGCTTGAGCCTGACGGAGTAAAGCTTCAGAAAACGACTGCTTCGGACGAGCTGGGAACATATGTCGAGTATACAGTGCCGTCGGTGGAGGGTGATATCATTGCCGAGGCGCGCAGCGTGTTCAGGATCAACTGCCTTGTTAAGCTTGCGGACGGCTACAATACAGCCGAAAAGCTGAAGTACAGCGCCTTTGATTATGCAAGCGCGGTGCTGCTCAACTATTCATCGCTGACGCATACCGGAGAGTTCACGTATAAAAGCGGCGGACTGAGCTTTGAGCTTCTTAACAGACCGCTTTACAGCATCAGGGGAAAAGCAAATGTTGACGGTACTGCACCCGACCCGAACACCGACTGCTACGCATACGACTTTTCCGGCTCGACAATGGGCGGAAAGCCCGTATCCGTGACGCAGTACGGCGGGCGGTACATAGTAAACAACGGCAGTCCCATAACGGGCGATGTTATCATAAAAACCAACTTTTCGCTGCTCGCCCAATATGCGTATACCATAGCGGGCAGGGAAAAGATCAAAAGCATTACCAACAGGGAAACCTATGTGAACGCCGACGTGAAGACCGCTTATACCGGACGGATAAGCGACGTGCCGACATACCGCTATCTCTTCACCGTGGAGGCTGACCCGAACACAACGCAGAAAATATATCTCAGGCAGTTCGGCAAGACGAGCACTACGAAGCGCACCTACTCGATATCCGCGCAAAAGACAAAGGCCATGATATACGGCGATCTTATCCAAAGCAACATAGCCGTAACGGCGCTCGGTGCGGACGAGGTCGAGGTGTATGCGGCAGGGCAGAAAGCCGGCAGCATCGCTTTTGACGGACATATGCGCGAATGCAGCTTCTATTACGGCGTCACGGCGAAAAGGGGCGTGAATTTCACGTTTTCCGTTTACCCGGCCGCAAAGATAACTATAAAGGCAGGCGGGAAGACGTTCAAAGAGGGCAAGGAATATACAGCCGTCTATGACGAGGCAAAGGGTGCGTATTTCTATACGATCCGCGGGGCGTATATGACCGCCGACACGGAGATAAGAGCCACCTCAAGGTACACCGCCGAGTATACCGGACTTAAAAACGCAAGGCCGGACGGAAAGGGCTATACCAAGATAGACTCGTTCCTGGCCGGGACGGATTACGTCTTTACCCTGTCAAAGGGGAACGCCGTCATAAAGGTTGGAGCCACCGTCAAAGACGACGATACGGTTTCCGGCGGCAGGACGCTTAAAAAGGGCAGGGACTACACCGTTTCCAACGGCGTATATACGGTGTTTGCAAAAGCTATAACCGATAATATCGTGATCACGGTCACATCGGACAAAGCATCGTCGAAGGGCGGCGGCAGATACTACGGCGGCGGATATACGAGCAAGCTTGCCGGAGACGTTGAGCTTGAGATCGGAAGCGAAGTGTTTATGACGCTTGACGGCAGGAAAACGATGTATCTCGTCGTGGTCTATGGTGAGCCGGAGGACGGAAGATCCGTCTGCTTCAGCAACAGCAAGATGATCAGAGCCGATTCTTTCGATGGATATGTCTGGCTTGAAATATCGGATAAGGACTATGACGAATTTGCCGAATACGCCGTTGACAGCGTAAGCCTGATGTACGAAAGAGAGATGAGAGAAAAGCTTGAAGCGGAGGAAGGATATTCCGGAGAGAAGATCGACATCCCGCCGCTTGAGGAAATACACAATCTCAACGGGGATTATGAGGTCATATGCGATGTGAATGAGGACGGTAAAATTGACGGGGAAGACCTGAAACTTATGCGCAGGATGTTCAACGGCGATTTTGAGGACTTCGACGATATCCCGATGAGGAGCTTTATCCTTGCCGATGTTGACCAGAGCAGCAGTCTTGATATGCGCGACGCGGCGGTGATAAAAAAGAATTTCGACCGGGATGAGGATGAGGGAAAGTAAGATGAACAATATGAAAAAAATAATATCTGTGTTCTTGACGATCCTCATGGCGGCAGCGTTTTTTATATCGGCTTGTGCGGAAGAATATACGGCGGATTACGCGAATGACGGCACGGACGGCTATGCGGATATCGACGCAGACGGCTATTCGGATGACGGTGAGGACAGCTATGGCAGATTCTATGAATTTATCCTGAGCTGCGGCGGTGAAACAGCCGTCTCCGCCCAAAAGGGGGAGACGCTCACCGTTACGCTGAGCATAAAATACTCCGTTGACGAGTCTGATGCTGAGACGACGGGAGAGGAAACGCTTGAAACGGAGTCGGCGGATGCGGCTGATGTGACGCAGGAGAAGCCGTTGGAAGCGGAGATGACGGCGTTTCAGGATGAGATATGCTACGACGGCGAGGTTCTGGAACTGCTGCCGGACAGCTTCACCCTTGCTGAGGGCGTCGAGGCGGTCGATATGCAGACCGATGAATACGGCCGCCGTATCAGAGTGAGTTATATAATCCCCGAGCCTGACAAGACCTTCCCGCAGAATACGGAGATAATGTCCTTTGACTTCCGCGTGCTTGACGCAGTGGGCGAGGTGAGTGTGTCGCAGGAGAACTATTTTGTCACGACCGACGACGGGCTGGATGTATATGACAGCGACGCGAATGATCTCGCCGTCAACACCGAAGAATATATCCCGCCGGAGTGCAGCGTGGTTTTTGACACGCTTGACGGCGCGGAATATGAGGAACTGACCGTTGAGCAGGGAAGCGCCGTGCAGGAGCCTGAGTCGGTTCCGGTGCGTGAGGGGTACATCTTTGCCGGGTGGTACACGGACAGCGCCTGTACCGAGCCGTATGATTTTACACAGACCGTCGAGGAAAGCCTGACGCTGTACGCAAAATGGGATGAAGCGGAGAAACCTGCCGCTTCATGGCCGGTGTATGCGATATCCGCGCTGGCAGTCATTGCCGCGGCGGCAGCCGTGCTCATCGTCAGAAAGAAAAAAGTACACAAATAATATTGCTTAAGCATAAGGCGAATAACCGAACCCGTTTTTAAGCGGACACGAGCTCCGCAGACTTCCCTTTGCTTAGAATCGCAGCCCGCGTCAGGGAGGCGATCCTTTTTTTGTCTGCTTTTGTGAGATTTTAAAGTTTTTTGCATTATGACTATTGAATTATGTCAACAAATTTGATAGTATATGTTATTAAAATTAATAAAAGAAGAATGACGATGAAAAATAAGGATTGGAAGATACCTCTGCACCGGCCGGAGATGCCCTCCGCGCTTATTTCGGCGGGATACGCGCCGCTGCTTTCGGCGGTCATGTGTCTGCGCGGGATAAAGGACAGTGCCGCCGCCGGCGAAATGCTGGACGGAGGAAGCGAATGTCTCTGCGACCCCATGCTTATAATGGGCATGGACAAAGCGCGCAGCAGGGTTCTGCAAGCAATTGAAAAGAAAGAAAAAACGGCGGTTTTCGGGGATTACGATGTGGACGGGATAACCTCCACCTGCGTAGTGACCGATTACCTGCACTCAAAAGGGCTTGAGTGTGTGCCGTATATTCCCGACAGGAATGAGGAGGGCTACGGCCTCAACTGCGGCGCACTTGACAAGCTCAAGGCGCAGGGCGTGAGCCTTGTCATATCCGTGGACTGCGGCATCACTGCGGCGCGGGAGACGGAGTACGCGCATGGCATTGGGCTTGACATGGTTATAACCGACCACCATGAATGTAAGGGCGTGAGCCTTCCTTATGCCGCAGCCGTTATTGACTGCAAGCAGCCGGGCGACACATATCCGAACCCGTATCTTGCGGGGGTCGGTATGGCGCTGAAGTTGGTATGCGCCTGCGAGGGTGACAGCGAAAAAATAGTAGACAGATATGCCGATCTTGTGGCGATAGGGACGGTTGCGGACGTCATGCCGCTTGTGGGTGAAAACCGCTATCTTGTGCGGCGCGGACTTAAAATGCTCGAGGAAGCACAGAGACCCGGCATCGCGGCCATGCTGCGCGAAGCGGCGGTATCTTCAAAAAAACTGACCGCCGCCTCGATAGGATACAGTCTCGCTCCGCGTCTTAACGCCGCCGGACGGCTGGGGCATGCAGGGACTGCGGCGCGGCTTCTTATGAGCGAAAACGAGGAAGAGGCATCGCGCCTCGCCGCCGAGCTGTGCGAGCTTAACAGAAAAAGACAGTCGATAGAGACTGAAATATGGAATGAAGCGAACGCCATGCTTGAAGGCTCAAGCCCGGAGAAGCCGATCATTCTGGCAAGCGAGAAATGGCATCAGGGCGTCATCGGAATCGCCGCGTCAAGGCTTGCCGAGCAGTATTCCCTGCCTTCGATAATGATATGCATAAACGGCGACGTAGGCAAAGGCTCTTGTAGGAGCTGCGGCGGCTTCAATATTTTTGAGGCGCTTTCCGCCTGCTCGGAGTATCTTATAGGCTTCGGCGGCCATGCGCTGGCGGCGGGGCTTAATATAAGAACCGACAAGCTTGACGATTTCAGAGCGGCAATGGCGGAATATTTCCGCAAAAACCGCCCCGACGAACAGCCCGAGGTACAGTGCGACCTGCTGATAAACGAGCCGTCGCTGCTGACGATAGACAATGTGCGCTCTCTTGACCGGCTTGAGCCGTATGGGAACATGAACCCGAAGCCTGTTATGTGTATGTACGGGGTGATGCTTGAGAGCATGACCGCCGTGGGCAGCGGCAAGCATCTGAAAATGAGGGTGACGCTTGCAGGCACGCCGTTTGAGTGCATCTTTTTCTCCCATACGGCAAAGGAGCTTGGCATACATGAGGGCGAATATATAGACATAGCCTTCACTCCCCAGATAAACGAATTTCGCGGCCATATTTCCGTGCAGCTGCTTATTTCATCGGCAGCGCCGCACAATGGGGAAATGCTTTGCCGTGCTATTGTTGACGGGGACAGGGAAGCGCTGTACGCCGCATGGCGCTTCTGCCCGGAGCGGGAGGATTTTGTGAGAGTGTGGAGAATGTTCAGCCGCGGAAGCAGCGTGGGCAATACTCTGACAGAGATCATCGCGCAGACGCCCGACGGGATGCTGCCGGAAAAATACTGTTTGTGCCTTGAGGCGTTCCGCGAGGTCGGACTTCTCAAAAACACGGATGGCGGAATATACGGCGCGGGCAGAGCCGAAATAGACGGAAAGGCAGACCTTGATGCAACACATGTCGAACAGACCCTGCGCTCATATCGGAAGGAGTGCGCGGTATGAGTGAAAAAACGATTGCGGATATAGATAAATTTGACGCCGACGCCCAGTTTGAGTTTCTGCTGGATAAAATACAGAAAACCGGCCACAACATGGATTTAGGGCGTATCAGGGCGGCATACGATACCGCACGGATAGCCCATTCCGGTCAGAAGCGCAAGGACGGGACGCCGTATGTTACCCATTGCATAGCGGCGGCTGATATCTCCGTCGATATGGGGCTTGACGAGGATTCGATCGTTGCGGCGCTGTTGCACGACGTTCTTGAGGACACGCCCCTGACCCACGCGGATATCGCGCATCAGTTCGGCGAGGCGGTAGCGGATATTGTTGAAGGCGTCACAAAGCTGACGCGTGTGCAGTATACCAGCAAGGAAGACGAGCAGATGGAAAATCTGCGCAAAATGCTGCTGGCAATGGCGAAGGATATCCGCGTCATACTGATAAAAATAGCCGACAGGCTCCATAATATGCGGACAATGGAATACCAGAGTCCGGAAAAGCAGCGGCAGAAGTCGCTTGAAACGATGGAGATATATGCGCCCATTGCGCATCGTCTGGGAATGCAGCGGTCAAAATGGGAGCTTGAGGATCTGTCGCTGAAATATCTCGATCCGACGGGCTACAAGGAAATAACCGACAGCCTCAAAGAGAAGATGCCAATGCTGGAGAGCTTCATGGAATCCATGAAGGAGAAGATTCAGGCGCGTATTGAAAAAGAAGGCATCGAATGTACGATTTATTATCGTATCAAGCATGTTTACAGCATTTACCGCAAAATGTACAGTCAGAATCTGAACATGAACGGTATTTTTGATCTTTGCGCTTTCCGCGTCATAGTGGACACGGTGCCCGACTGCTACAATGTGCTGGGCATAATCCACGAAATGTTCAAGCCCGTGCCCGGAAAGTTTAAGGATTATATTTCCACTCCCAAGCCGAATATGTACCAGTCGGTGCATACGACCGTTATAGGGGCGGAGGGCATACCTTTCGAGGTGCAGATACGGACATGGGAGATGCACCATACCGCCGAATACGGCGTCGCTGCGCACTGGAAGTATAAAATGGACGACGGCGGACAGGCCGTAAGATCGGGGGACGAGGACAAATTCGCGTGGATACGCCGCCTTCTTGAAAGCCAGCAGGACAGTGACGCCACGGACTTTTTCCATAATCTCAAAATTGATATGTTTTCCGACGAGGTTTTCGTGTTTTCACCGAAAGGAGATGTTATAAATCTTCCCGCAGGTGCAACGCCGATCGACTTTGCGTACAGCATCCATTCGGACGTCGGAAACCACATGGTGGGCGCGACGGTGAACGGACGCATCGTCACTTACGATCATGCGCTGCAAAACGGCGATATCGTCGAGATACGCACATCAAAATCAGCGCCCGGCCCCAGCCGCGATTGGCTGACAATGGCAAAGAGCGGATCCGCCCGAACCAAGATAAAGCAGTGGTTCAAGAAGGAGCGCCGGGAGGAGAACATTATCCGCGGCCGCTCCATGCTTGAGGATGAGCTGAAGCATAACGGCTATACGCTTGAAGAGGGTACGGCGGAGGAAATCGCTTCGCCGATAATGAAGCGCCTGTCGCTGTCAACTCTTGACGAGCTGTATGCGGCTATCGGCTACGGCGGCGTTACCGCGACGAGAGTCGCCAACAGGATGCGCGATGAGCTTGTCCGTGCGAGCAAGAGCGAGAAGGACAAGAAGAGCGTCATTGATAAGATCAATCAGGCGGCGGAGCGGCGCGAACAGAACGCCGTGAAGCAGGGCAAGGCGGTTCATGGCATACTTGTAGAGGGAATCAGCAACTGCCTTGTCAAATTCTCCCGCTGCTGCACGCCTGTTCCGGGGGACGATATCGTGGGCTTCATAACACGCGGACAGGGCGTGTCCATACACCGCACGGACTGCGAAAACTATCTCAAGCGCCGCCTTGACCCTGAAAACGAGGGCAGGTGGGTGAACGTAAGCTGGGCGGAGGAGATAAGCGATACCTATGTCAGCACGCTAAATCTCACGGCGAAGAACCGCGGCGGACTTGTCATGGATATTGCCGTTGTACTCAACACGCTCAATGCAAAAGTGCGCACGCTTACGGCGCGTGAGCTTGCCGGTGGGCTTGCCCTTGCGAGCGTTACGCTTGAGGTGAAAAACAGCGGCGAGCTTAAATATATCATTTCCCGGCTCTCCACCATACCCGGCGTTACACAGGTAATGAGAAACGGAAACTGAATCCGGCTTCCGTGCTCCGGAATAAACCACATTACATTATTAATAGAAAGAAGCGAAAAGGAAAAATTAAATGAGAGCGGTATTGACACGTGTGCGTTCTGCCTCGGTAGAGATAGAGGGCAAGATAAAAGGACAGATAGGAAAGGGCTTTCTGGTGCTTTTGGGAGTGCATGAAAGCGACGGCGAAAAGGAAGCGGAGAAGATAGCGGACAAGATCTGCGGGCTGAGGATATTCGAGGACGAAAACGGCAAAATGAACGTCAACCCCGCAGACGCGGGCGCGGCGTCGATATTGCTCATAAGCCAGTTCACTCTTTTTGCCGACTGCAAATCAAGGCGTCCCGGCTTTTCCAAGGCGGCAAGACCGGAAAAGGCGATACCGCTTTATGAAAAAGTGATCGCGCTCTGCCGCGAAAAGGGCTTTGAGGTGCAGACGGGGGAGTTCGGCGCGGACATGCTTGTCACATCGGAAAACGACGGCCCGCTTACAATATTGCTGGACACCAATGAACTGTGATAAATTGCTCAGAAATATATAAGGAGAAAACGTATGCTTATTAAAACACTGCCGGTCGGGCAGCTTGAAACGAACTGCTATGTAGTTACAAATGAGTCTACGCTTGAGTGCGTTGTGATCGACCCGGGCGATGAGAGCAACACCATTCTTGATTATATCGAATCAAATCACCTCAAGTGTACGGCGATAATGATAACCCACGGCCACTATGACCATACCGGCGCTGCCGACGCGGTCGCCGAGGAGACCGGAGCGACCGTTTACATGAACAGCCGCGACGATGCGCGTGTCATCGAGTCGCGGCAGCTGCCCTACCGGCTTCCCGAGAACGGCATAAACTATGACGACGGCGATATCATAGACACGGCGGGGCTTCGCTTTGAGATAATCGCAACGCCCGGCCATACTCCCGGCGGCGTGACGATAAAATGTGAGGACTGCCTTTTCACCGGCGATACTCTTTTCCGCGGCAGTCTCGGCAGGACCGACCTTGACGGCGGGGATATGGACAAGGAGCTTGCATCCCTCAAAAAGCTGTGCTCTCTCGAGGGCGATTATGAGGTATATCCCGGTCACATGGGCAGCACCACGCTCCAGCGTGAGAGAAGCTTCAACTACTATTGCCGCATGGCAATGAGCATGTGACGCGCCCGTGCGCAATAAAATTACCGGTACAGGGAACATTTCCGAATTTACGGCAGTCATAAATCTGACTGCCTCAGAAAAAGAGGTAAAACCATGAAACAGCCTACTCTGGTCATTCTTGCCGCCGGCATGGGCAGCCGCTTCGGAGGACTCAAACAAATTACCGCAGTCGATGATCACGGACACGCGATAATCGACTTTTCCATGTACGATGCCTACCGTGCGGGCTTCCGCAAGGTAGCTTTCGTGATCAAGCACGAGATAGAAGCGGATTTCAAACGCTATGTCGGGGAGCGTGCGGAAAAGCATTTTGATGTAAAATACGTTTTCCAACAGACCGATATGCTTCCTGCGGGCTATGCGCTTCCGGAGGGCAGGGTGAAGCCGTGGGGAACGGCGCATGCGGTGCTCTGTGCGAAGGACGCGGTTGACGGCCCGTTCGCCGTTATCAATGCCGACGATTTCTACGGCCCCACCGCCTACTCCGCGCTCTATGACTATCTTGTCTCCGACCATCCCGGGACGGAACACGCCATGGTGGCCTACCTTCTCCGGAACACCGTCACGGAAAACGGCTCTGTTGCACGCGGAATATGCGACGTCGAGAATGGCTTTCTCAGCGACGTTGTGGAGCGCACCAGGATATTCAAGCGCGGCGCGGACGCGGAATACACCGAGGACGGCGAGACGTTTGTGCCGATTTCCGGTGAGACGCCTGTTTCCATGAATTTCTGGGGCTTCAACGAGGGCTTTATGGAGCAGCTTGAAAAGCGCTTTCCGCTGTGGCTTGATAAAAACCTGCCGGTGAATCCCCTCAAGGCGGAATATTTCCTGCCGTTTGTCGCCGACGCGATGATAAAAGAGGGCGAGGGCAAGGTGAAGGTGCTCAATTGCCGCGAAACATGGCACGGCATTACATACAAGGAAGACATGGGCAGCGTTGTAAGCTCCATTGCGAAAATGAGAAGCGAGGGGCTTTATCCTGAAACACTTCTTGATTGATGGGAGGGAAAGGCAAAATGAAAATTCTTGTAACGGGCGGCGCGGGATATATCGGCAGCCATACCTGCGTTGAACTGCTCAACAAGGGAATGGAGGTCGTCGTAATAGACAACCTCGTCAATTCCAACGCGAAATCCCTTGAAAGGGTGCAGCAGATAACCGGAAAGAAGCTTGATTTTTATCAGAAGGACGTGCGCGAACGCTCCGCACTCGACGAGATCTTTGAAAAGCACGATATAAACTGCGTCATCCACTTTGCAGGGCTGAAGGCTGTGGGCGAATCGGTCAGAATGCCGCTTGAGTATTACGACAACAATCTGTTCTCCACCGTGACGCTGTGCGAGGCGATGCGTGATCACAACGTGAAGAACATTGTCTTCTCCTCCTCCGCAACGGTCTATTCAAGCGATAACGATGTTCCGTTCAGCGAGAGCAGCCGCACCGGGATGTGTACGAACCCTTATGGCTGGACAAAGTACATGAACGAGCAGATACTCCGCGATACGTCGAAAGCGATAGACGACTGGTCGGTCGTGCTCCTGCGCTATTTCAATCCCATCGGCGCACATCCGAGCGGCCTTATCGGCGAGGATCCGAGAGGGATACCCAATAACCTCATGCCGTACATTTCTCAGGTCGCCGTCGGCAGGCGGGATCATCTCAGTGTCTTCGGCAATGACTATGATACCCACGACGGCACGGGCGTGCGCGATTATATCCATGTTGTCGATCTTGCACGCGGTCATGTTGCGGCAATAGAGTATATGCAGAGCCACAGAGGGGAGAGCGTTTTCAATCTTGGCACGGGCATAGGATACAGTGTGCTGGATATGGTAAAGGCGTTTGAGCGCGTTACCGGACGCAAGATCCCCTATGAGATAGTTGCCCGCCGCCCCGGAGACATCGCAACGGTCTACGCAAGCCCCGACAAGAGCGCGGAGCTTCTTGGCTGGAAAGCGCAGTATGATCTGGACGATATGTGCCGCGACACGTGGAAATGGCAGTCTGAGAACCCGATGGGGTATGCAGAATAAGGCACCAATAAAAATATTTACATAATTTTTTGTAAAAACTTGTAATTACCTATTGCAATTTGAGTTTCTTTGTAGTAATATTGTAACCAATCATGGAAGACCTGTCCTTACCCGCTCTTTTTGCGGGAGGACACAGAGGTCAGAATACATATAGCTTCAACGGGAACGCCGTTTCCGCTGAAAAAGTATCAGTTAATAATTTCGACCCGATAAGGGTCGGTTAGGGGGAGCAAAAACATGAAAAAACGGCTCATCAGTCTTTTTATGGCAGTTGTCATGCTGATGTCTCTGTGCACCGTGTTGGGCACGAGCGCATCTGCGGCGGCAAATGTCACGACGGTGACCCTGGCAAAGGGGCAGACTGTTCTCAGCCTTTGCCAAAGCTTGGGTGTTGATTTCTACACCTATAAAAATCTGATCATGAACCTCAACGGGTTTACCAGCGAGGGACAGTTCAGTAAGCTGGCAGTAGGACAGCAGATAGTCCTTCCTGCGAATGCCGCGGCGGCGGCGACGCTTGCCGGAAGCACAACGGCAGGCTCTGCGACAACTATCGGCTCCACGACAACTGCCGGTACGACGCCCGCGACCATTCCCGCAGCAGGAACCAGCACGGGTACTCTGACCACCGGACAGGCGACCGCCATTCCGGCGGGCGACCGTGTGGGCTACTATCTGGTATACTACACCATCCAGCGCGGCGAGACTATTCAGGGTATATACTCCAACTGGGGTCTGAGCTACAAGACCTTTGACAATCAGATCAAGAAGCTCAACAATATCTCCAGCTACAACAGCATTGCCGCCGGAAAGACAATGATACTGCCCACTACCAACCCCGGCGTTGCAAATTCTTCTTACTACACCGTCATGGCTCATACCATGAAGAGCGGCGAGAGCGCGTATGATATCATCTGCTCTCAGTACGGCATGAACTTCTCCGCCAACCAGAAGATGATCCTTGCGCTGAACAACACGAGCGATCTTTCAAGGATCTGGGCGGGCGCTACGCTGTACATTCCCGTTTCCGGCCTTGTCAGCACAAGCACCTCCGTCACGCCCGGCACCGGAAGCTCATCCAACACCAATACCTCTGCGACCGTTTCCGCCGGCGGCGTATATAACCTTGTAAGCCAGACTGCGGTAAACGGCAGCTTTGATATGCAGGTTGACGGCAAGAGCGTCACCACCGCCGCAGCGGGCAAGACCGTCAAGGTCGTTCCCTCGGCAAACATCGGCTATGCCGTTGACACCATCAAGGTCGTCAAGGTCGGCGATGCTTCCACGGTCGTAGGCGTGAGCGACGGCTATTTCACCATGCCCGCTTACTCCGTTGTCGTCTCCGTGACCTTCAAGACCGCGAAGGCATACAACATCACGGTTGACAGCGTTTCCAACGGCAGTGCCGCGGCGCTTGTCAACAGCCTCAAGGTAACTCAGGGCTATGTCGGCAGCACCGTCACCGTGAAGACCATTCCGGCGACCGGCTTCATGCTCGACCATATCCGCGTTACATACAACAACTATAAAGACAGCGTTGCCGTTTACAACAACACCTTTGTAATGCCTGACTGCGACGTCACCATCACGGCGACATTTACCAAGGATCCCAATTATGACCCGTCCCGCGGTCACTCGATCTACACTAACGTCAGCAACGGCACGATAGAAACCTATATCGGCAATACCAAGACCGAGTTTGCAAATACGGGCGACAGAGTAACTATCGACGTAAAGCCCGAGACAAACTATACTCTTGAGTCCCTCGTCGTCTATTACGACAACTTCAAGAAGACCGCCGAGGTCGATAAGAACACCTTTACCATGCCTGACGGCCCTGTAACGATCGTTGCGACCATCAAGGCGACAGCCTCTGCGGCGTTCACGATCACCAAGGTCGATACCGCAAACGGCAAGTTCGCCGTATACGCGGACGACACAGAAGTGACCGAGGCAAAGGTAGGCACCAAGCTTACCGTTAAGGGCACACCCAAATCCGGCGCTTATTGGTATCTTGTAAATGTTACCAAGACCGGCGATCCCAGCATCAGCGTACCCGTGACCTTCAACGAGACGGACGGCACATCCACATTTACCATGCCTGACTTCCCGATTTCCGTGAATACCAGATTCTATCTGTATCACAGGGTCATTCTGGATGCGTCCAACGGCAGCCGCGGTTACTTTGCTGTCGCCGCGGGCAACTACAAGGTAGACAAGTGCGCCTGCGGTGTTGAGCTGAGCGTCAATATCTGGGGCGTAAAGCCGGGCTATGCCGCGACCAGCATTATCCTCACCTATGCCGACGGCAGCTCTCATACGCTTGACGGCGCGAAGTTCATCATGCCCGACTGCGACGTAAAGGTCAACGTCGTGTTCACCGAACAGCAGACCATAGTCGCGCACTCCGCAACGGTTGACGGCAAATACGGTCAGTTCGGCAACACCTACACCGTCGGCGGCAAGACGCTCAACGGCAACAAGGCCGCGACCGCCGAAGTCAAAGTCGGCGCAGGCAAGAACGTCGTTGTAAATACCAACCCCGCGTTTGGCTACGAAGTCGATAAGATCACCATTGATTATACCGACAAGAACGGCAATGAAGTAAAGGGCTTTGAGGTCACCCAGAACCCCGTGACCGAGAAATACCAGTTCGAGATGCCCGAGCTTAAGGCAGGCACCAAGCTTGATCTCTATGTAAGCTTCAAGCCGATAAAGACATACGCCATCACTCTCGATTACAGAGCCGGTTACACCGACGGCGTCACCAACCTTGACCACAAGAAGGGCACTTTTGCCGTGACGACATTCACGCACTCCGCGTATGTTGACCATGCAAAGAAAGATCAGAAGATCCAGATCCATGCATATCCCGCCTCCGGCTATGCCGTAGACGCGGCAAATATCCAGGTCATCAACGTCGCAACCGGTACAAACGTTGAGATCAACAGAAACGACTACACCTTTATCATGCCGGATTCGGATGTACAGGTCATCGTTCCCTTTGTTGAGACCGCGCACTCCATCGAGCTTCTCCGCGCAAACAACGGAACCGACGGACTGCCCAAGGGCGTTCTCAGCGTCATTGTAAACGGCGTTGAGTACAGAGACGAAGACCTTATGGCGGATACCACCGTCAGGATCAAGTTCCCGATAGGCACTCTTGTAACGGTCGTCAACAGCTCCAGAAGCGGCTACGTGCTCAACAGCGAACAGCCCATAGTTATAAACAGAAAAGTTGACGGTACGCTTGTAAAGTACAACACCATCGACGGCGATCACTTCTCGTTTGAGATGCCGAACAGCGACGTTATTATCAGCGCACAGTATAACGACGAAATGGTTGCTATCAACGCGCTTCCCTCCGACCACGGTACTTATAAGACGCCTCTCCAGGTTGCATGGAACGGCAGCTTCTCCATTACCGATATCGTTCCCGAGCAGGGCTACGAGCTTGACAAGATACTCGTCACCTACACCGGACACGACGGAACAAAGCACGAGAAGGAAGTGCTTAACGGCACTCTGGTCGATCTGAGCAAGGAAACCGGCATGCTGCTCAGCGACATCAATGTTGAAGTTATCTTCAAGCCCGCGGTCAACCCCATGACCATCAAGTACATCTTTGACGATACGCCCGATGTAAACTCCAACTACAAGGTTGACCTGATCGTTGACGGCAAGAACGTTGAAGGACTTGAAAGAGGCACAGGTCTCCCGGCTCTCGGAACTCCCGAGGACTATGCTGACCACCTCAACAAGTTTGTGGACAATGACACCGCAAACGGACTCAGCGGCTACGGCATCCAGACCGGCAAGACCGTCGTCATCAAGCGCAACGAGTCCAAGCTTGACCAGAACTTCCGCATAGTGAACATCTGGGTAATGAGCGGCTCCGGCGATACCGCTGTTGCGATCAAGCCCGATTTTTCCAACAATCAGTATTACTTCACCATGCCTTATGTGGGCAGCGGCGACAACAAGGATCTTACTCTCTATATCGAATACGGTAAATATACCGCAGACGCCTTTAACCTCAGCGCATACAAGGCAGGCGGTGAAGGCGAGATCAGCGGCTGGCAGTTCTACGTTGACGGCACTCCCAGCAACAGCGCGACTGTGACCGCAAGCAGGATAAAGTTTGAGATCACCGTTCCCGAGCATTGCGAGATCACCGACCCCAGTGTTGTTGTCAGATACACCGACAGCTACGGTGCGGCGCATCCCACCGAGGCCGAGCTTGCCGCGTATACCTTTGAACTTACGGACGAAGGAAACGGAAAGTGGTCTGTCGAATTTGAGAATATGGTCAAGTCCATGCCTCAGGGCAGCATCGTCTCCGTTGAGTACAAGGTTGAACGCAAGGGCTATGGAGCAGTCACAGACGTCAAGGATCTTACCGAAACCGGCCTTGGAACCGATTCCGTCGGAACCGCGGTCTATACGGTAGACGGCGTTAAGATAGAGGATCCTGCCGTAATAAAGTGGGGCAAGACTGTTACTGTTAAGGTCGAGCCGAACGAAACAGGCAAGGTTGTCGAAAACGTGAAGGTTTACCGCATAACTAACGCGGACGGCAGCGATCTTGAGCCGAAAGAAGAGATCAGCGCCAGCAGAGCGAACGACGGTACATATCAGTTCGTAATGCCTCAGGGCGATGTTGAAATCGGCGCCTCGTTCAAGACCGTCTCGACCACGGTCAGATATGAGAACGAAACAGGCAATGCCAATATCCATGCGATAATCGAAGTCAGCGGCATCAAGTACACTGACCTTGCTGCTGTCGAGGCCGGACAGCCGGTTGCGTTCACATTCGATTACCCCGCAAACTATAAGGTTGAAAATGTAACGATAGGCGGCGTTCCCTATGAGCCTGTCAACGGTGTATATAGCTTTACAATGCCGGCAGACAGCGTGGTCATCAAAGCTGAAATCACCGAAAAGACCTACAAGATGAAGGTTGTTCCCGACGCGACGGGTCTGTCCGATGTGCCGTACACGGTAACTTCCTCCATTGCAGGAACCGATGCATCAGCAGCCGGTACACATGAATTTACAGGAGTACGCTATGGCGAAGGCTTCATAATCACGCCTACCAATGCTACGGGCGAGGTCGTCTTCAAGATAAAGAGCTGCCTTGTAACTTACAGAGACATCAACGGCAATGCGGTCACCGAACCTGTTGCAATAGCCGAAAACGGCACGGCAGGCTTCCAGATCAACTCTATCCCCAGAGGCGCGGACGATGCCGATATAATCACCGTAGCTCCCGTGTTCTACAAGGATGCAAAGGCGACTTACAGTATCATCTACGCACCTACCATCGAAGAGCTGTACAAGATGTCCTACGCGGTGCTCGACTCCGAAAATGTCGTTGCGGGTGCAACCGTCCGTGTTACGATGAACTTCAAGTGGTACATCAACATGAACAAGGACATCCTTGCAAACCATGTCCATCTGTCGACCAATTATAACGGAACCGTTCAGCCCGTTGCGATAAGCAACATCAACATCGGTACACCTTCCGGCGATAGTCAGTACTTCACCTGCACCTTCACCTTTAAGATGCCCGACGGCGACGTGACTGTGACAGTTGATAGCGATGAGATCCAAGGAAACAAACGGACCACCGTCAGCACCTCGGGTGCGGCCGTGTATGACAGCAGCTTCAAGGCGGTCAGCAGCGGCCTGAACATGGGCGATTCCTACTACGTCAAGCTTGACAGTGCGCTTGTTACCGCCGGCAAGAACCCCTATGTAACGCTCACGTACAAGGACGAAAACGGCAAGGAGATCAGCTACTCTAAGACTGCATCCCAGACCACCGATCCTTCCGGCAACCTCTACGGTTCCTTCAGTCTTGACCGTGGCGACGGCAGCGTTGACTCCGGCGATACAAGCCTGATCCCGCTGGGTGCGAAGTTCACAGTTTCCGTGTCGTACTCGGACTACTAATCAAACCAGATCCCGTCTTTAACCGGCAATCCCCCTGCCGGAAAGACATTAGCCCCTCTGCTATTAAGCAGAGGGGCTTTTTCGAATTGTAAAAAAGCAAGCTTCTTTGGCTCTATGTCAATAATTGAGATAGAGCCTTTATTTTTTGCATGAAAAAAGTTGGGTGCTGCGCATCCGGAACGGATGCGCAGCACCCAACTTTTATTTTAGAATCTTCTCTGACAAAAAGGCGGCTCAGGAGGCGGCGGTTTCACGGTAGGTGGCGGGTGTCATGTTGTAGTACGATTTGAAAACTGTGAAAAAGTATTGCGGCGTTGCAAAGCCCACCGCCTGCGCTATGCCTATTACCGGCATATTGGTAGATCGCAGCAGCTCACAGGAGCGGTCAAGACGGTACTGGGTGATGTACTTCTGGAGCGGGGTATCGTCGTAGCGCTTGAAAATATCGCAAAGGTAATTGACCGATACGCCCTCATATTCCGCAATGTACGTGGTGGAGAGATTTATATCAAAGAAATTATCCTCCACAAATTTTTTTACTCTGTTTACCATGTCTATCTCCTCCTGCTCCTTGTGCTTAAGGCTCAGCTCGGAGACACGCATGAAAAGCGCGGAAAAGAGGGCTTTCAGATCATCAAGGCAGGAAAAGGATTCGGAGCTTATGTCGTAATATGTGCCGCTGTCAATGTCGCTCCTGACAAAGTCGCCCATTGCGGCGATGGCGCAGTACAGCTGCCGGAGATGCGCATGGAGCGCGGCGGGGAGAGATCGGGCGGCGAGTGCGGCGATAAATTCATTGAGCAGCTGCATTGCCTTGTCGGTGTTGCCGGAGCCGACAGCCGCCGCGATTCGGTTTTCAAGGCGGGCGGGGTACTTGCTCTCCTCCCTGCCGTCGAGCACATCCACCGTGTACGCATCCTTTTCCGGCAGGAAGAAACGCAGGGAATATACATCGTCAAGCCGCGTATATCCGTCGTGCAGAGCGTGAAAATCAACATCGGTTTCGTATGCGCAGAACGATGAGACACGGCTTATCTCCCTGACAATGCGGTAAAATGTCTCAGTGTCTGACTGGACAAGCGCAATGTGCCGGTCGGCTATGGGGATGCACTCATGTACTGCACCGGAGAAAAGATTTTCCGTATCGTCTGCCGGAACGACGGAACAGAAGAGAATCATATGCGTCGGCGCGGCGGGATCGAGGGAGATGTCCCTTGCGCGGAGGGCTTCCGCGGTGCAGCCGTCGCTGCCGAAAAGAACAAGCTTTTTCAAAAACTCACTGCGTATTATCGCGGAATAATTTTTAAGCTCTGAAGAAGCGTGGGAAATCGCCTGACCGACGGTGGAAATGTGTGTGGGGAGCGTTTCAAGAAGCGTTTCAAGAGGCTCATACAGCTTTTTGAAAAGGTAAATGAATATTCCGGCGGATATGACCGCCATAAAGCCCGTGAGGATGATGAGGTTCCGCCTCAGCGAAAGCGCCGCGCTCAGACATTCGGCATATTTCACTACGCGCACGAAGCGCCAGCCGAGCTGTGCGTTTTTCGCCCCGAATATGATGCACTTTTCTCCGCCTACATTCTTTATTATATAATCCTCATTTCCGGAAAAAAGCCTGTCGGACAGCGAACCGTCCTCTTCAAGCAGACCGGCTATGGCGGGGTAGTCCGGAAAGGGCTGCCCGTTGGAGAGAAAAAGAAATGTGTTGTCAAGCCCGAACACCGAGGATATGAACTGCTCCATCCATGAAAGTGAGACGTTTATCATCATGACGCCCGATTCGGCGGACAATTCATAGAACGGGAAGGAGACGACGGCCGCCTCGTGCCCGCCCGTATTGATGCTGCGGAATACCGGCGTAAGACCGGACGGCTTTTTCAGCATCTCCGCTGCCTGCGCGTCGAAGAATGTATCCGCCGGGGCGGCGCCGCGGGTCAGGTCGGAGTCGAGCGTACAGTATATGTAGTCGCGTGCGGGGGCGTAGATATATATTGAGTGGATATAGTCCGTAGAGGAAGCATCGTCTCTCAGCACACGCATACTCTCAATATAATTGCTGTTGGATATTTCGCTGTCGGTGCGCAGACGCTTTATCGCACGCGAGTTGAATATGTTGATGCCGTAGCTCCTCACCATCTTGTAAAACTGCTGTGTGAAGATGTCCGCCTGGGAGCTGAGGTTCTGGTTTTGTGCGGAGATGGAATTGAGCGTGGCGGTACGCGTGGCGTAGTATGTATATGAAGACAGCACCAGCAGGAAAGAGATAAACAGAGCGAAGATAGCGGAAAAAGTCCTGACGATAGTTTTCTTTCTGGCAGCTGCGTTCTGCATGGCGAACACTCCTTGTCAACTGGTAATACAATTATAATAACCCGGCGCTTGTGAAAAAGCAACAAAAGAAGACAGTACAAAATGTCATTTTAGTAAAATAAGACGCAAAAACGCTTTTTTAGACTGTACAGGAGCGGGAAAATTTGATTAAATTCTGTCAAGCTCGAAGAGCAAAAAAATATTTGGAGGAAAGACATGAAAAAGTTTCTGGCAATCGTTCTGGCTCTTGTTATGGTATTTGCTCTGTCCGCAACTGCTTTTGCAGACGGCGAATCCGGCACCGTGATGCTCTATGCAACTCTCAAAGAGAAGCAGCTCACCGCTATCAAGGAAGCGTTCACCGCAAAATACCCCAACATCACATTTGACTACTACGCCGCAGGCGCAGGCACCGTTATGACCAAGATCGCTACCGAGCAGCAGTCCGGTTCCATCGGCTGTGACGTTGTATGGGTCGGCGAACCCACCAACATCATGACCCTGAAGGATCAGGGCATCCTGATGCCTTACGAGTCTCCTGAGGCTTCCCACATCCCCGAAGCCTATAAGGATCCTGACAATATGTATATCGGCGCACGTCTGGTCGTCATGGGCATTGCGTACAACACCGCACTGGTAGACGCTGACCATGTCCCCACCAAGTGGGAAGACTTGCTGGATCCTTATTTCTATGATCAGATAATGCTCACCGACGCCGTCGAGTCCGGCACTATGGCATATGCTCTCGGCGCACTCGTTCAGAACGAGAAGTACGGCTGGGATTACTTTGAAGGCCTCAAGGAGCAGGGCGCTGTTCTCAACGCTTCCGCTACCGGTACCCATAACGACGTAGCCGCAGGCGGCTACATGGCGACTATCGGCGTTGACTATGTTACCCAGACCCTTACCAACTCCGGCTCTCCAATTGAGTTCGTATACCCCGAAGAGGACGCCGTTGTCATCTCCGGCCCCATGGCTATTATGAAGGACACCAAGAACGAAGCGGCTGCAAAGCTGTTCTATGACTGGGTCATTTCCGAAGAAGGCCAGAAGGTTCTTGCGGATGCAAACGCAACCCCTATCCGTGACGACGTTGTACGTGAAGGCTCCAAGCCCGTTTCCGAGATCAACGCAATGGAAGGCATAGACAACATTCTCATGCAGCAGGAGACTGACTCTTACTTCGATAAGTTCGACGAACTGTTCAAGTAATCATACGATGACCGGCGCCGGATACTTTATCCGGCACCGGCGTGAAATGCCATTTATTGAGCAGTAATGTTCACCGTTACTGCTCATAATTTTTAAGAGGAGGAAATCCATGGCCGGTGTTCGTTTTGAACATATCACCTGCAAATACGGCAGCAAGGTGGTATTGAACGACTATTCTCTTGAAATAAAAGAGAGCGAGATTATGGGTATTGTCGGGCCGTCCGGCTGCGGCAAAACTACACTTATGCGCGCCCTGTGCGGCTTTATGAAGCCGGAGACGGGCGAAATATATGTGGATGACAAGCTGGTTTTCAGCGCATCCAAGCACGTCAATATTGCTCCTGAGGAGCGCCGTATCGGCGTCGTCTTTCAGGATTACGCGGTGTGGCCGCATATGTCCGTCTGGGACAATGTCTGCTACCCGATGAAAAAACGCAAGCTGCCCAAGGATGAGATCAGCAAGCGCGCCGCCCATGCCCTTGAGCAGGTGCATATGACAGGCTATGAAAAGCATCTGCCTTCCCAGCTGTCAGGCGGTCAGCAGCAGCGCGTTGCCATCGCCCGTGCGCTTGTCTCTTCCGAAAAACTCATTGTACTTGACGAGCCTATCACCAACCTCGACGCGAAACTGCGCGAGGAGATGATCATTGAGATACAGAAAATACAGCGTGAGATCGGCACGACCATTATATACATAACCCACGACCAGGAAGCGGCGCTGAGACTGTGCGACGAGATCGCGGTCATGGCTCCCGACGGCCATATCTGCCAGCTCGGCGTGGACGAGGATATCATAAGACGCCCTGCCGACCGCTTTGTCTTTACGTTTATCGGTGTTTCCAACTTTATACCCGTCACTGTAAGAAACGGCGAAGCTATCACGGACAATTCTCTTGTTCTCGGCAAATGCGAGGGACATAAAGACGGGGAAAAGCTTGACATGGGTGTCCGTCCCATGGATATTATTTTTGACGAGGACAGCCCCGTCAAGGTGAAGATCAAGTCCGTTACTTTTCTCGGTAATCAGTACGACTATTTTGCCGATTTCAACGGGCAGGAGCTTCGTATCGAAAACAATGCGCTGGACGCTCTCAGCCACCGCGTCTATGATGAAGGGGAAACCGTCGGCATACGCTGCCTGAATGCCCGCTTCTACCCCAGAGAGGAGAGAACAGTAAATGAGTAAATATGCAAAAGCCGGCAATAAGGACATGGCGGCGCTTGAAGGAAAGAAGTTTGGTCTTGACCGCTTCCTTACTATCCTGTGCTTTGTCATTCTTTTTGTCATAGTTCTTGTTCCCGTTGTCATGATCTTCTATGTCACCTTCTTTAATGACGGGCATTTTGACCTCACCATGATCAAAAAAGTCATTATAGATGTTGATAACGTCGGCGCGATGTGGAACACCATCAAGGTCGCGGCCGGTGCAACGATCATCGGTACGCTTATGGGCCTGTTCTTCGCGTGGCTGCTCGGCAGAAGCGACATCCCCACCAAGGGACTCATGAAGGCAATGTTCACCATTCCTTATATGTTCCCGCCGTTCTTCGGTGCAATGGCATGGGATCTTATGCTCAATTCACGCCGCGGCTACATCAACAAATGGATATTCCAGACTTTCGGTATAAGAAGTCTCTTCAATATCAACTCCATAGGCGGCATTATCTTCGTTGAATGCTGCTACTATTTCCCGTTCGTGTATATGCAGGTGGTCAACGCGCTTGAGCGTATGGACCCCACTCTGGAGGAATCCGCCCGTATAGCCGGCGCCGGACAGTGGCACGTTATCCGCAAGATAACTATCCCCCTTGTCACTCCCGCCATTTCCGCAGGCGCCCTGCTGATACTCACTTCGTCCCTTGCACACTTCGGCGTACCCTCCATGCTCGGCTTTTCCAATAATATCTACACTCTGCCGACAAGAATTTATCAGCTCTTCTATCGTGCGACCGGCAGCTTCGACGGCATCCGTGAAGGCTCTGCCCTGTCCATACTGCTGATACTTGTCGTCGTGCTTGCGCTTCTTCTTCAGAAGTACATCCTGCGTGCGGGAAGCTACGATATCATCAAGGGAAAATCGACCCGCCCCATGCTCATAAAGCTCCGCGGCGCAAAGGTGCCCCTGCTGATAGTTTCCTACATCAGCCTTTTTGTCATCGTTATCATGCCTCTTGCCATGATAATCCTCGTCGGCTTCCTCAAAGCCTACGGTCTGCCCCTTGCCTTTGAGAACTTTACTCTTGACAATTACAAGGATGTTCTCTTTAATAATACCATGGTCATGGATTCCATAAAGAATTCTATCTTCCTTGCTTTCTCCGCCGGTATAATCTGTATGTTCCTCGGCGTTATGGTGGCGTATGTCATCGTCAAGATCAAGCCCAGAGGAAGTATGCTGCTCGAGCTGCTCAGTCTCCTGCCCTATGCTATCCCCGGCATCGTCATGGCGATCGGCGTTATCCTCACATGGTCAGGCCGCTTCGGCGTCAACCTTTATAACACCATCTGGATAATACTCGTGGCATATCTGGCGCGTTATCTGTCGTTCTCAATGAAGAGCGCGTCGGCCTCGCTCCAGCAGGTGCACCCGTCGCTTGAAGAGGCGTCCCGCTCCTGCGGCGCGTCCCATTTCGAGTCGCTGAAGGATGTTACCATTCCTCTTATCCGCCCCGCAATGGTTTCCGGCTTCTTCCTTATCTTCCTGCCCGCCATGAGAGAGCTGACGACCTCCGTTCTGCTCTATGGCCCGTACAGCCGCACCCTTGGTGTTGCGATATTCTCCCTGCGCAATGACGGCTATATTACTACCGCTTCCGCTCTCGCGGCCATTGCGATAGTGCTCATCATTGTGCTCAACACCATAGTCAATGCAGTCCTCAAGGACAGAAAGAAGGCATAATTATGGATCAGGTAGTATTGAGAAATGTCCGCAAGGATTTTACAACAAAGTTGCTGGGCACGGTTACCGCCGTCAATGATTTCAATCTTTCCGTCAAGGAAGGCGAGTGCTTCTCTTTCCTCGGCCCGTCCGGCTGCGGCAAGACGACAACGCTCAGAATGATAGCCGGCTTTGAAGATCTGACCGCCGGTGAGATAGAGCTGTGCGGAAAGCAGGTCTCCGTCAAGGAAAAGAATATCTATATCCCGCCCGAAAAGCGCGATCTCGGTATGGTTTTCCAGGCGTTTGCGGTGTGGCCGCATATGAACATCTTTGAAAACGTCGCTTTCCCGCTGCGTGTGAGAAAGGTTCCCAGAGCCGAGATAAATGAGCGCGTTATGAAAGCGCTCAAGCATTGCAGCCTTGACGGCATGGAGAAAGAATACCCCGGCAACCTCTCCGGCGGACAGCAGCAGCGTATTGCGCTTGCACGTGCGATAGTCACCAACCCCAAGGTAATGCTCCTTGACGAGCCGCTTTCCAACCTTGACCCGAAACTGCGCGAGAGCATGAGATTTGAGATAAAGAAGCTCCAGCGGCAGTTCGGATTCACCATAATCTTCGTCACGCACGATCAGTCCGAGGCCATGGCGCTGTCCGAAAGAATGCTGGTCATGGATATGGGTAAGATCGTCCAGATCGGCACGCCTACCGAGCTTTACAATAAGCCCAATTCCCGCTTTGTCCACAAGTTCCTCGGCCAGTCCACTTTCACAAATGTCATTGTCGAAAACGGCAAGGCATATGCCAAGGGAAACATGCAGCAGGTTCTGCCTGTTGAGGTTCCGGCAGGTGCGGAAAGGGAAATGACTGTCGCAACAAGACCCAATCAGATAGACATAAATACCGAGTCCGGATACGAGAGCATAGTCGAGAAGAGAATTTTCCTCACCGACTATACCGAATACCACGTGCGTGTAGGCGACGATCTCCTTCAGGTTCAGACGCCGCACAGGGTGGAGTTCTCAGAGGGCGACAAGTGCTTCCTCCGCTTCCCCAATGTCATGTGGTACCCCGTAGAGGACGAGGCCGCCGAGGCAGAGCGCAACCGCCGTCAGCTTGTATAAACGAGGCATCGCAATGATTGATATTTACGGCACTTTGGGGCCTTCATGCTCCGATACCGACACCCTTGAAAAAATGTTTCACGCCGGCATGACCGGCGTGAGACTCAATCTTTCACACGTCACAATAAAAGAGGCCTCACCTCAGATCGAGGTTCTGCACGAAGCGGCGCATCGCTGCGGAATAAAAGCAAAGCTCCTTATTGATATGCAGGGGCCGGAGCTTCGCGTGGGTGTGCTCAAAAGCGCCGTGCGCCTTGAAAACGGAACGGAAGCGATCCTTGGTGAAGACGGGATACCGGTTCCGGAGATAGCGTTTGCGTATCTCAATAAGGGGCAGGAGGTTCTTCTTGACGATGGGAAGCTTCTTCTTGAAGTTATCGGGCGGCACGGAAGATCCGCGTCGGCAAGAGTTATTCGCGGCGGAGAGCTTAAAAGCCGCAAGAGCATAGCCCTGCCCGGCAGCAGTATATATCCGCCCACAATGACCGAACAGGATCTGAGCAATATCGCCCTTGCCGCGCAGTACGGCGTTACAGGCGTCATGCAGCCGTTTGTACGCGACCGGCACGACCTTGCTGCCGTGCGCGGCGCTCTCAATGCGGCGGGCTGCGGCGATATCGCGCTTTTTGCGAAGATCGAGAACATGGACGGCGTTTCGCATCTTGATGAGCTTATACCCGAGTGCGACGTTGTGGTCATTGCCCGCGGCGATCTCGGCAATGCCATGCCGCTGTGGGAGCTGCCGGGGGTGCAGAAGAAGATCGCTGCAAAATGCCGCAAGGCGGGCAGACCGTTTCTGACTGTTACGCAGATGCTTGCAAGCATGGAAAAGAACCCCGTGCCGACACGCGCCGAGGTCAGCGATATTTACAATGCCGTGCTTGACGGCTCCTCCGCGGTAATGGTAACGGGCGAGACCGCTGTCGGCCTTTACCCCGTGGAAGTGATAAAATACCTTGCAAATACCGCGAAAGAAGCGCAGAAAGCGTTATAAAATCTAAGGGGGCTTGACCGGCCCCCTTATTTTAAGGAGAGGACTATGGGCAGATTTCATAAAACCTACGCCGTGAGCGGGGATGTTGACGGATGCAGGAAGTGTATAGAAGACTACCTTCTCAACCGCGGATATCAGCTTTCCGAAGCGTACTACGGTAAACGTCTGTTCATTGCCTATGACAGCTCCATGCCGGAAATTCTGGGCACGGACAATAATATGCGCTTTATCAGCGTTGACGTTCAGGACGGGCTTATTATTGTGGAGGCGTGGATCCTCAGAGCGTGGGCTGTCGCCGGTGACAGAAGCTGGAACAACGACGCCTTTGTCACGAAGCTGGATAAAAATGAGCTCGACCCGTCCGATGACAGCCGGCGCTTCAAGGCGATGAAAAAGGACCTGCTTGTCGTCCTTGAGGATATTGTTGCGATAACCGAGGAGTACAGCCGACGCGGCGGCGTGGACGCGGCTTTTCTGCTTCCGTCGGACTACTGTCTCAAGTCGGAATGTGAAGACCTTACCGATTTCATCAGAACCATAGCCCCGCCGAGCATCACGAGCTGCCTTGCAAAGCAGAGCGTTTTTGTGTATGTAATGGCCTTTTTTGCAATCGTCGCGGCAGTGACCACATCAATGTGGACGGACATCGTGCAGATCGCCCTTATTGTGATCCTTACCGTTGCCGTGCAGGTAAAAAAGAACAAAATTTTCGCGTCAACGCTGTTCATACTGTGCGTATTTGAAGTGCTGCTGCCGTTCTTTTTCACAAGCTCAAGCAATTGGGTAACATGGCTGCTGCTGATCGACGCGTATCTTATGACGAACACCTTCAAGAATGCGGAAAGAATGTTCAAAGCAAGCGCGGATTCGCTGAAATAGATAAACCGCCGTCGAAAGCGCTTGTCAAAAAGGTCCTGTAAGGACTTTTTTGACAAGCTGAAAAATCCGGGGACGCCGAGAATATGGCGTCTCCGGATTTTTTGGTTCAATGTCAATAGTTGGGCAAAGACCTTATTTACCGATTATTTGGCTTGTCTCAGATCGTGTCCAGCGCTGCTGAGCCAAGCATGTCGAGCTGGTAATACATGGTTACCGCACCCGGATCCAAATGACCGACACCCTTGTTTGCCTGATAGCATGCCCGTCCGCGAACCGCTTCCATATCTCTGGTTGCTTCCATGCCAAGGCGCGCACCCTCTCTCATGGCAGACACTGCGGCGGCGTCGCCGTCCGGAAGAGCCTTCTTCATCGCTTCGACAGCTTGATAGAGCGGGTCTATCATTGTCTTGAAGCCGGGCTGACCGTTGCCGCGCTGCATAATGCCATGGAGCTCCGCATCAAGCACTTTCATAAGGATTTCCGCATCCATAGTCTCAACGCCTGCAAGCACCGAGGCGGCCTTGAGGTATGCGCTTGCGTAAAGAATACCGGAGGAGCCTCCGACACCGCTCATAATGGTCATTGCAGCCTTTTTGAAAAGTCCGGCAAAGTCCAGACTGCGCAGTTCGTCTTCGATTTCGAGAAGTTTTGTAAAGCCGGTATTCATATTTGCCCAATGGTCGCCGTCACCGGTAGCGGCGTCAAGCTCGGAGATATATTCCTTTTCGGATGCTATTTTTTCCGTAACCGCTTTTAAATAGTCTACATATGCCGCTGTTGTAAGCTTGACCTTATCCATGACTTACTCCTTCCATGCGGGGGCGTCCGCCTCTGCGTTCAAATACATCTTCAGCTCGTCATCCAGCTTCAGCAGGGACACGGAGCATCCCGCCATCTCAAGAGACGTCATCATGTTGCCGACGATATACTTATATGGCGTGACCCCGTTTGCCTTGAGATATGCATCGATTTCGGCGGTAAGGATGTACAGCTCCATGAGGGGAGTTCCGCCAAGACCGTTGACGATAACGGCGGCCTCGCTTCCGGAATAATCCATATCGTCGAGAATACGCTTGCAGAGAATTTCAGCCAGCTCTTTTGCACTCTTAACATTTGTGCGCTCCACGCCGGGTTCACCGTGGATACCCATGCCGATCTCTATCTCGTCGTCGGCAAGCACAAAGCCCGCTTTGCCTACGCCCGGAAGAACACACGGGGTCATTGCCATGCCCATGGAACGGGTGTTGTCTATAACTTTCTGAGCGATATCGCGCACTTCTTCGAGACTCTTGCCTGCTTCAGCGGCGGCGCCGGCGATTTTGTGTACAAAAACGGTACCCGCAATGCCGCGTCTGCCGGTAGAGTAAGTGCTGTCGGGTACGGCGACGTCATCCTTCGTCACAACGGAAAGCACCTTGTAACCCTCCATTTCGGCAAGCTCCGCCGCCATGCCGAAGTTCATGATGTCGCCGGAATAGTTCATTATAACCATCAGAACGCCCTTTTCTCCGCCTACTTCATGTATCGCACCGATAATACGGTCGGGGGAGGGAGAAGCAAAAACGTTTCCGGAAACCGCCGCGTCCAGCATACCGGTGCCGACATAGCCCGCCTGAGCAGGTTCATGGCCGCTTCCGCCGCCGGATATTATAGCAACCTTATTTTTGTTTACGTTTCGACGAGCAATAACTTCGCTGCCGGGAAGATACCGGAGAGAAGGCTCGGCAATTTCCATACCAAAGAGCATTTCAGATACAACTTTTTCGGGGCTGTTTATTATTTTTTTCATTGTCATTCCTCTTCTTTGAATCAGAGTCTGGCTGCGATATTCATGGCCTGCTCAAGATCGTCAATTATATCCTGGGCATCCTCAAGACCGACGGACAGACGAATAAGCGTGTCGCTGAATCCTGCGGCAATTAGTTCTTCCTTGGTATATCCCGAATGTGTCATGGATGCCGGATGCTGGATAAGTGTTTCGCAATCCCCCAGACTTACAGCCAGAGTGCAGACTTTTACATTGTTCATGATGGCAACAGCCTGATCATAGCTCTTGACCTCAAAGGAGAGAACGCCGGAAAACTGCTTCATCTGCTTCTTTGCAATGTCGTGCCCCTTGCAGCCGGGAAGGCCAGGATAGTAAACTGCGGTAACATGTTCGCTCCGCTCAAGATATTCGGCAACCTTCTGTGCGTTTGCGCTGTGAGCATCCATACGAAGCTTCAGAGTCTTCATGCCGCGAAGTATGAGATATGCGGCAAACGGATCCATGACTGAACCTGTTATATCCTTGAGCCCTGCTTTTTTGATCTCGCTTATTGTCTTTTTGTCGCCGGCACACATACCCGCAACTACGTCACCGTGACCGTTGAGATACTTTGTCGCGCTGTGCAGAACAACATCGGCGCCAAGCTCAAGAGGCTTTGTGATAATGGGGGTGCAGAACGTGTTGTCAACAACCACTTTGCACTCGGGTGCGATCTCATGAGCTGTTTTGGCAACTGCTTCAATGTCAATGACCTTCATTGTGGGGTTTGCGGGCGTTTCAAAATACACAACCTTGGTGTCGGGCTTCAACGCTGCACGAAGCCTGTCAAGGTTGGAAAGATCCTCGAACTGTACATTTATGCCGAATCTCGTTAAATGCTCAGCCATGAGCGAGAGGGTACAGCCGTAAAGAGTAGTATCGGCAATGAGATGGTCGCCGCTGCCGAGCAGAGTGAGAAGCACACCGGAAACTGCGCCCATGCCGGAAGCAAAGCACGCACCGGCCTCTGCACCCTCAAGAAACGCTATCTTTTCTTCCAGCATAGCGGTGGTGGGGTTGCCTAGACGAGTGTAAATAAAGCCGTCTTCCTTGCCTGCAAAACGTGCGGCGCCCTGTTCGCTGCTGTCAAAAACAAAGGTCGAGGACTGAATGATGGGAGGAGTAAGCGCTCCGAAAGGGCTTTCCTGATGAACGCCGTGAAGAACGGCGGTTGCAATATTTTTTTCGTTCATAATTTTTGGCTCCATATCATTATTCTTTTAGTTTATGCCGAGATACGCCTTTCGGACCATATCGCTTTTACGGATATCCGATGAACGCCCGCTGAGAACGATATTGCCTGTTTCGATTACGTATGCTCTGTCAGAAACCTTCAAGGCCTGATTTGCATTCTGTTCTACAAGCAGGATGGTCATTCCTTCCTTGTTAAGTTCTTTTACAATTTCAAATATCATCTGTACGTAATTAGGTGCAAGTCCCATCGAAGGCTCGTCCAGAAGAAGCAGCTTGGGATCTGACATCATCGCTCTGCCCATTGCCAGCATCTGCTGTTCGCCTCCGGAGAGAGTGCCAACGACCTGATTGCGCCTTTCAAGCAGACGCGGGAACAGATTCATAACACGATCATAGATCTCGTTTATGCGCTTCTGATCCTTCATGGTATATGCTCCGAGACGAAGATTTTCATCGACTGTGAGCGCAGGGAAGACTTCTCTGCCCTCGGGAGACATTGTTACACCCATCTTTACGATTTTGTGCGGAACCATGTTTGTGATATCGGTTCCCATGAAATCAACTTTTCCGGAGGCGGCTTTGACTCTGCCGGTGATCGTGTTAAGGAGAGTGGATTTGCCTGCACCGTTATTACCGATAAAGGCAATAAGCTCACCCTCGTCAACCTCCATGGAAATTCCCTTGAGAGCCTTTATGGCACCGTAGTTGGTGCAGAGATCAGTTATCTTCAGCACTGTCATCGTTCTGCTCCTCTCCCAAATATGCCTTAATAACTTCCGGGTTATTGGCGATCTCTGCCGGAACGCCTTCGGCAATTTTCTTACCGTGGTCAAAAACATATATTCTGTCGGAAATATTCATAACGACCTTCATATCGTGCTCAATGAGCAAAATGGTATATCCTATATCTCTGAGATATCGTATAAACTCCATAAGCTCGTGAGACTCCTGAGGATTCATGCCGGCAGCCGGCTCGTCCAAAAGAAGAAGCTTGGGAGAACTTGCCATACCGCGTGCAATTTCAAGCTTGCGCTGTTCGCCGTAGGGCAGATTTTTCGCCAGTGTGTGCATGCGGTCATGAAGCCCGATCGAATCGATAATATCAACGGCTTCCTGATGATGCTTTTTCTCTTCTTCATGGTATTTTTTTGTGCGGAATATGGTATCCCATATATTATAATTGCTGTGTATATGAGAGCCTGTAATGACATTTTCTATCACGCGCATATTTGAGAACAGACGAATATTCTGAAATGTGCGTGATATGCCCAGCTTTGCGATTTCCTGAGGGGTTTTATTGTCAAAAATATTTTCTCCGCAGAACATAGCAGAGCCTGTGTCCACCTTGTAAAGCCCGGTGATGATATTGAAAATGGTGGTTTTTCCTGCACCGTTAGGCCCGATGATGCTGACTATTTCATGCTCATTTACATGGAAGGTCGCATCGGATACGGCTGTCAGACCGCCGAAAGACAATGTTGCATTTTTTACATCAAGCAGCATAAATCATACCTCCTGCCCTGACTCCGTTGATACGGCGGCTTTTTTCGTTGCGTCAACCCCCTTGGGAAATGCATAAGGAACCTTGGGTTCTCCGCCAAGCAGTCCCTGAGGACGGAAGCGCATGACCAGAACCAGGCACAGACCGTACATTACAAACCTCAGACCTTCCATGGAACGCAGGGCTTCTGGCAGAATGATAAGAACCGCCGCGCCGAGATACATACCGCGCATTGTTCCCATGCCGCCGAGGACGACTATGCTGAGAATGAGTATGGAGGTATCAAAAGTAAAGGAGTTTGCGTTTATAAAGCGCTGGAAACTTGCGTAGTAAGAGCCGACAACGCTTGTCAGCATTGCGGAAATCACGAATGCAAGCACCTTGTAATAGGTGGTGTTAACACCAAGTACGGTTGCGGCAAGCGGATCCTCTTTGATCATTCTGAACGCCCTGCCGTACTTTGAGTTAACAAGGAGATAGGTAAATAAGGAGATCAGCAGCATAATGGCAAGGATCAGATAGTACATGCCGCCGTTGTTGGTCTTGAGCACAAAACCGAAAATCTCCGGCTGAGGAATATTTTTTACACCGAGAACGCCGTTTGTAACAGGCGTCCAGTTGTTGAACACCATTTTGATAACTTCCGCAAAGCCCATTGTGACTATCGCCAGATAAGAGCCGCTGAGACGGAGAGATGGCAGACCGACGACAAGACCGACTATCGCGGAGATCAGTATGGAGAACGGTATTGTAGCAAACCAGCTGAATCCGAGTTTTGTTACCATGAGAGCCGTGGTATACGCGCCTATACCGAAAAACATTGCATGTCCCAAAGAGATCTGCCCGGTGTAGCCGCTTATAATATTGAGCGCCACCGCCAGCGAGGAATAGAGCAGGACAAGTGTGGCTATACGCAGCATATACGGGGATATGGGCAGCTGAGGGAATACTATAAGAAGCACGATAAGCGCGGGAAGAAGGATACGTTTGTTTTTTTCAAGCCATACCGCCGGACTGAACTTGGTTCCTGAAGCTTTTTTGAAAAATTTCTTTTTTTCCATACTCATACCTTCGAAATCGCTTTTTTACCAAACATGCCTGTGGGTTTGATTATAAGCATGATGATCAGTATAATAAATGCGAAAGCGTCCTTATATGTCGCTCCGAGAAATCCGGCCGCTACGCTCTCAACCACGCCTATGACAATGCCCCCGATAACGGAACCGTAAAGAACGCCGATCCCGCCGAGAACGGCGGCGGAAAATGCTTTCATTCCGAGCACAACACCCATTGTGGGATATGCAAGCTGATAAAGTCCGCCGATGAGAACGCCTGCTACCGCAGCGGATACTCCGCCGATAAAGAACGTAAGGGATATTGTCAGGCTGACATTTATGCCCATCAGGTTTGCGGCGTTTGTATTCTGCTCAACCGCACGCATGGCAAGACCGATCTTAGTCTTGCGGACTATGAACATGAGTATCGCAAGAAGCACAAAAGAAACTACGCACAAAACCAATTGATTGCTGTTCATCGGGAAGTCTCCTAAATCTATGTTCAATGCATAGAAATTTGGAAAAGCACGCCGTTCACTGCCGACAAACACAATGAGCAGATTCTGTATAATGTAAGAAACGCCGATTGTGGTTATAAGCGCGGCGATCGGTTCGGACTTCTTTTTGCGGAGAGGCTCCAATGTAAGTTTGTCAACCAAAAGGGCCAGAACGCCGGTCAACAGAACACTTACTATGAGTGCAGGCCATATTCCCCAGCCCATTGCCATGAAAGCAATAACCATAACAGCCGAAAAAGCATAAACAGAGCCATGGGAGAAATTTATCAGTCTGAGAACGCCGAAAACCATGGAGTATCCTACCGCAATAAGAGCATAGACCATACCCACCGAAAAGCCGCTGATAATATAAGATAGAAGCATTTTTATGCGAAAACTGCACCAGAGTGCCTGATTCGCTACACTCCTCTCGTAAAAAAATTTGCGATTGTTGCTGCGGTAAATCGCATAAAACCCGACTAATCCCGCTGCATCCGGATACGAACGCATCCGGATGCAGTAATTTGCCTGAAAGGGGTAACTTACATTTCTTCCTTAGTAGAGGACGTGATCAAAGTCGATAATAACATTCTTGCCGTCCTGAATGACCATCATCATGAAAGGCTTGATAACATTGCGGTCTTCATCAAATTTCAGAGTGGAGACAACGCCCTTGTACTCAATGTTCTCAATGTAGTCGCGGATAGCTGCACGATCCGGCCCGACAGCCTTGATTGCCTCAATGATCATACCGGCAGAGTCGTATGCCTGTGCGGAAAGAGCATCGGGCAGAACACCGAAGCGCTTCTCGTACTCTGTGTAGAACTCAACCGCATCGGGGTCGGCAGACTCATTTGCGTAAGGAACGCCGAAGACTATGCCTTCCACTGCGTCGCCGCCAAGCTCAATGACCTGGTAGTTGTACATCTGAGTGAATGCGCCGAGCTTGATTTCGGGGTTAATTGCGCGGTACTGCTTGACAAAGGGGACAACCAGCGGGTGAGTGCCGATCATAATAATGCCGTCGCAGTCAGCCGCTTCAAAGTTTGCGATCTGGACGGAGTAATCATCGCTGGTAAGAGGAACTTCTTCGTATGCCACGACTTCGACGCCGTCAATGCCTGCGAGAAT
Source organism: bacterium (assembly GCA_963617275.1). GTDB lineage: Bacteria > Bacillota > Clostridia > Oscillospirales > Oscillospiraceae > Limivicinus. The sequence continues at coordinate 3,412 of CAVENX010000035.1, read as the reverse complement.
TTCCTCGCACTGCTTGGAGCAGCTCAGACCCCAGTCATCCTGACCGGCAAGGATGCCGATCCTTTTGCAGTTGTAGTAAGCTACCATTGCATCGCAGGTATAGGTCGCTTCAACGCTGGAAAGGGAGTTGTTGCGGAAAATATAGTTGCCTGCGCTGCAAAAGTCAATGTGGGAGCAGGCGGGAGACATAAAGAGAAGACCGTTGTCCTGATAGATGGGGGTAGCTGCCATTGCAACGCCGGAGTAGTAGCCGCCGACGACCGCAACAATGTCCTTGTCTGCGCAGACAATCTCCGCGACAGATGCCGCTTCCTCGCCGCTGAGCTTGTCGTCGTATCTGACGACTTCTATCTCATAGTTGCCAAGTTCACCGGAGGCGTTTGCCGCATCTACCTTCATCTGAACGGATTCGGAAAAGGATTTGCCGTATTCTGCCATATCGCCTGTCATGGGGAAAACGGTTGCGATCTTAACGATTTCCTTCTTTGTGGGGGCGTCGGCTGCGGCGGCCTCTGCTGAGGGAGTATCCTGTGCGGCGGGGGCCGGTTCGTCCTTTGCACCGCAAGCTGCGAAAGAGAGCGCCATAACTACGGTGAGAAGGAGTGCAATAATTTTTTTCATGCTATTGTGTCCTTTCTTTTTATGTTTCGTTTATAATAACATCCCCGGGGGAAATATTATTTGCGGGTGTAGTGGATCGTGCAGCAGTCATCGCCCTCGGAAATTCTCTTGGGGATGGCAAGTTCCGCGCCCATTGCGTCGCCGACGCCGCGGTCGCCTTCCATTGCAATGTCACAGAGCAGCGCAATATCTTCATTGCTCATGTCAAGCTTCTTGAAGGCAGTGACAAAGGGGCAGTAATGGAAATCGGCAGCCAGCTCATCATGGGTGCAGATCGTGATCTGCTGCTCAAAGTTAAGCTGTGCGGCGGGGGTAAGAAACTGAGGACACATCTGGCAGAGATCGGTCTTATCGGTCATGTTTTCATGAAAACGAGCGCCATGGATATGTCCGCATCTTCTGACTGCTGCACGAAGAACTTCTTCTATGTTCTCAACGCCGGCTTTTCTGCCCTCATCAAATATAAGTGCGAGCCATGTTGCCCTATGTTCAATAGCTGCTCTAAGATTGTCTGTTTCAGGCGTGTGAATCTTTGCCTCGTTTTTGAAATCCATTGGATATTTCCTCCACGGTTTTTAGAATTTATCTCGCGGTCAGTGAGCACCTGTCACGCTGATATCATCGTGATAATATCACAGGTATTATCAGATTTCAAGGTGTTGAGCAAAAAATGTCAATTTGAACATATTGCATGGCGATTTTTTGTGCAGTATGCCAATTCTCACGTTTTGCTAACAAAATAATTGTTTTTCAAAAAAAATGTTGATATCATAAAAGAGCTAAGGAAGGGTAATATTTTATGGAGCAGCTAAAGACAAAAATTTATGATGATATTTTCCAGAGAATACTGCAAGGAGATTTCCAGTCGGACACTCTTATCAAGGAAAACGATCTTATCGACTATTATGGCGTGAGCAGGGCGCCTGTAAGAGAGGCTCTCCTGATGCTGTGTACGGAGGGCGTTCTGAAAAGTATCCCAAGGGCAGGATACCATATTGTACAGATCAGTGAAAAACAGGAACGCGAAATTATGCAGTTCAGAGCACTTCTTGAATGCAGCGCACTTAAAGCCAACTGGGAATATATAGATGACGGCGTTATTGAAAAACTTATTTCAGCTGATGCAAATCGCTATCTGACGGTTCCTACGCCGTTTTCGAGTTTTTGGGAAGCAAGCATTAATTTTCATACCACTTTGATCTCTATCGGCAACAACAACTATGCCGTCGAGAGCTTGCGCACCGCTATGAGAACTCAATATCGTGCTTTTGCCCAGTATATTTGGGATTTTCATAGCAGAAGCAATTTCCCGAACAGCGATTTGGGTCACAAGGATCTGATAGATTCAATAACGTGCAGAAATCTCCCACTGAGTGTCTCCCTGCTTGAGCAGGATATTATGGCTTTCAGGATATATGATAAATTTAAGGTTTTAAAATAAATGTTGGGGTAACCATCCGAAAAAGGATGAGTTGCACCCAACATTTATTTTAGAACCTTTTTGTTTTCGGCAATAAGGCATTTGTACTTGCTTGGTCGAAATATGATATAACATATCATATTTCGGAGGTAGTTATGCTTGACAGTGCATTGCTTATTCTGATGAACGGCCTTTTGCTGATGCTGCGTCTTTCGCCGGGAGATTCGTTCCCGAAGCCGCTCAATGCGGCTGAAGAGCGGGAGTACCTCACGGCGTGGGAAACGCGTGGAGATATAGAGGCGCGCAATATGCTGGTGGAGCACAATCTGCGGCTCGTCGCGCACATTATCAAGAAGTACTATACGCAGGAGGAAGACGGGGAAGACCTGATTTCGATTGGAACGATAGGGCTGATAAAGGGCATAAATACATACCGCTCCGACAAAGGCGTCCGCCTTGCCACATATGCAAGCAGATGCATTGAAAATGCTATACTATCGCAACAGAATATTCAGCGATTCAGGTGGAAAACCATGAACCTTTTGGGGCAAAATGGTCTATGTTCTGCCGCTTGAAAGTCCGCAGCTATGTATTGGCTGCAAATGTTGCAGGCACGTTAAAAGTTGCGCCGCTCCGGATTCTCAAGTTCCCGGTCATTCTTCCCCACAAGTTTTTGGATGCCGGGAAGTTCAATCTGCGGTTTTCAGACGCATCCGAGATCACAGAAATCGCGGACAAGCTGCGGTGGTATCGCTATCAGAAGGGGCTTCGTCAGCGCGATGTGGCGGACTATGCGGGCATCGACCGCAGCACCTATATTCATTATGAAGAATCAGGACGGGACTATTATCCGAAGGAGCATATGGAGAAGCTGGCGGAGCTGTTTGAGGTGCAACTGGAGGATTTGCTGGATGACTATAACCTGTTTCTGCTGCGGGGACAGGGGGAGCAAATCAAAACCATTCGCCTGAAGCTCGGCTTGACGCAGAAGGCATATGCCGCACAGCTCGGTGTCCCGCTGCAAAAATTCAAGCGCTGGGAACAGGGAAAGGTGCAGATTTTCAAATCTACATGGGAGAAGTATTTCAAAGAGACATAACCATAGAAAACGGGCAGACCGGCGTTCAATGCCGGTCTGCCCGTTTGCGTACGTATCATTTCTGCCCCTTCAGATGCTTTGCGGCGGCATCCACAAGTTCCAGTTTCTGCTCCGTGGAACAGGGCAGCTTCTGGACGTTTTTCATCACTTGCTCGGACTGGAATTTCGCCAGCTCCTGTGCGAGCTCCTGCTTTGCCTGCTGGGACTTGGGAAAAATCAGAAATACTTCCATCGCTGCCCTCCTTTCCAGAGCAATTTCTTCTTCAATCTAT
>CAVENX010000034.1:0-51906 GCA_963617275.1 bacterium | reverse complement strand
TTGTGGACTTTCGCTCCACGAATCAGCATTTTATCGATCATTGTTTTACTCCAAATACTTAAAGCCCCATTTTGTCATTTCGTAAAAGACCGGCAGCAAATCTTTCCCTTTGTCGGAAAGCAAGTATTCCACATGGGGCGGTATCTCGTTGAATTGTACCCGGTCAACCAAACCGTCCTGCTCCAATTCCCGCAGCGAGGAAGTCAGCATGGTATTCGTAATGCCGCCCAGCGCCTTTTTCAGCTCTCCGAAGCGGATAGGGCTTTGGATGCACAGCTCATAAATGATCTGAAACTTCCAGCGGCCTTGCAGCATTTCCAAAAGCGGTGTCACAGGGCAATTTCCGGCCTGCGTGGTAATGCCGTTATGAACAAGCTCCATATATTCCGTATAAGACATTTCTTTGCTCATTGAATCGCTCCTTTGGTATGATATTTCGTACTCAGTCAGAATAATCTGCGTACTTGATTTAATATCCGTTCTTAGTATAATAAAACCACCGAACGAAATCAAGCGTTTCGGCAAAAAAGTCCAAAGGAGATTTTGCTATGAAAGAAATCAACATCGGTCAGGCAACTGCTCTGACTTCTCCCGATCCGCTGGTACTGGTCTGCACGAAGAAAGAGGACGGCAAGCTGAATATGGCACCCGTATCTTTCTTTATGTATGCCTCTTTTAACCCGCCCATGCTGGCCTTTGCTATGGGCAAGGCAGCCAACAGCGGTGAAAACATCCGCAGAACCGGCAAGGCTGTTTTGGCAGCCCCCGGTGTCAGCCTGAAAGACGCAGTTATGGCCTACGGCAGCGCCAACGGCGGCAAAAAGGACAAACTGGCAGAAACGCCTATTGCTTTGCAGAGCATTGAGGGGACGGACATTCAGATCCCCGAAGATAGCCGTATCGCCTTTGAGGTCACGCTGGAGAAAACCGTGGAGTCCGGCGATCACTACCTGTACCTCTGCAACATCGACAAGATGCTTGCTGACGAAAGCAAAGAAGCCCTGTTTGCATGGAACGGCTACGCTAAGGTCGCTCCCGCAGAAGAGAAAGAGTAACTTTCCTTTCTATTCGATATGAGGTACTCTGCCGCACGACGGCAAAAGAAAAAAAGCCGTCGTGCAGCAGCCATATTGACACGCCCATTTGAAACGGCGGCTTTGATTTTCAGAGCCGCCGTTTCTTTGCGCTTGCACAAACCAATGACGACTTGCAGAGACACGGTAGCCGATGGGAGGTTATCGCCGTGTCTTTTCCGCCATTTCATAGCGTCCATGATCTGCACCAGCTAAAAAAAGCGTAGCCCCTCCGTCGGAACAGTCCGGCTTTGAACATGAAATTAAACACCATGTAATAAGATGTTTAATTGTTTGCGTCCGCATAGCGTCATGCTGTGCGGGCGTTTTTATATACCTACACTTTGGGACAATTTGTCCCAAAGCAGTCAGCCCCGGCTGGCGCTCACCACCAACGGCAAGGCTTACCCGTGCAAGGAGGATGCTCACCGCATTGTAAAGCGTGTGCGGTATATCTGCTACGGCAAGACCCGCAAACAAACCGAGTGTGACGGACAGACTGGCTACACGGCGCATATTCTTGACGGTATCATTGACAAGGTAGTGCGGCAGATCTTTGAGCGGATGAAAGCGATCCCCAAAAGTGAAATCGTCAATATCCGCTACCGTGAAAAGATGGAAGAACGGAAGGCGCTTCTCAAAAGTGCAAAATCTGACTGTGCCAAGGCTGCCGCCGAGCTTGATACGCTCCGGGCGGAAGTCATTAAATCCCTCCGGGGCGAAAGTGTTTTTCCGCAGGATTTGCTTAGTTCTCTGATTTCTGACTGTGAGACAAAATGTCTCGAAGTTCAGCGTACTATGGAGGCGGCGCAGGCAGCCTACGACGAGGGGCAGGCCATGCTGGACACCTTAAACGCTCAGTACGACGATATTATCTCATGGGCGGATATGTACGACAGCGCCAGCATGGAGTCAAAGAAAATGATCGTGAGCTGCCTGATCCGGCGTGTGGAGGTGTATCGGGGCTATCGGCTGCATATCGACTTCAACATTGACTTTGAGCAGTTCAGCGCTGGGCTGGACATTTCGGCAATCGCCGCATAAGAAAAGCCCGCTTCAAAAGAGAAGTGGGCATAAAACAAAAAACTCACTTTTTTTCAAAGCAAGTCTTTATTAAGAATACTCAGCGCACCCGTTTGGTGGAGATAAGCGGGATCGAACCGCTGACCTCTTGAATGCCATTCAAGCGCTCTCCCAGCTGAGCTATACCCCCGTATAAGGGGTGCGCTGAGTAATTTCTTATTCAATTAGTGCGGGGGTTGTTTACCGCTTCAACCGGGTTCCCAGCTGAGCTATACCCCCATAGCAGAAATATAATAACAGGTATCTTGGATTTTGTCAATACCTGATTTTCCGTTTTTTCTTTGAACCGTCCGGAAGAGAAAGCGCCCGGAATTATAAGAGAAAGTTTTTGGTTGAAATAGGCATGGTTTGGCAGTATAATATATAAATTGAAACAGTATCCTGCGGCATCGCGGACACGAGTGCGCAGGAAACAGGCAGTGCGCTTATATCTCCCTGTTTTTCGCCCGCTGCCGCAAAAATAAGGACATTGATAAGGAGCATGGAAATGCCCGATAACGAATGTATGGTTTCCGTCCTCTGTACGGCATATAATCATGAACAGTACCTGCGCGAATGTCTCGACGGCTTTATATCTCAGGAAACGGATTTCCCGTTTGAGGTTCTGGTGAACGACGACTGCTCCGCAGATGCCACCGCCGCTGTCATCAGGGATTATGCCGCAAAGTATCCGGAGATCATCCGCCCCTTTTACCAGAAGGAAAATCTTTTTTCCCGGCTCGGTATGCCCGGGCTTTTCGAAAAGGTCTTTTACCCCAATGCGAAGGGCAGATACATTGCGCTGTGCGAGGGCGACGACAGGTGGTGCGACTGCGAAAAGCTTCAGCGCCAGGTGGATTTTCTTGAGGCGCATCCCGATTATTCCGCCTGCGTCCACAACACTGTGCTCCATTTCTGCGCAGATTCCGCCGCCGACAGGCCGCTGATCGCAAAAAAAGGCGATCGGGATGTGGATTTTGAAACGGTCGTCACGGGCATGTCAAATGCGTTTCATACAAGCTCCATCCTTGCGCGGCGCGAATATATCGTCTCCCCGCCGGACTTTCATCATGTCGCCGGCTCCTACGGCTTTACCGACTACGCCATCGGGCTTTGGCTCACAATGAACGGTAAGGTGCGCTTTCTTGACAGGGAAATGTCCGTTTACCGCATAAGCAGCAATCCCGAAGCGTGGAGCAGCAATCTCGGCAGGAGCTACGACAAACTCAAGGAGTTTGTCACGGGTGAGATCGCCATGATAGAAACGATGCTGCCGCGGCTTGAGGGCGAAAATCTGCGCGCAGCAGAGCGTGAGCTTACACTGCGCCGGTATGAGCTTTACGACATAACCGGCCAGGTAGAGAAGCTTTATGAAAAGCCATACCTCGACATTCTAAAGACAAAGCCGTTTTCGTACCGGCTCAAGACGGGAATAAAGAAAAGCTTTCCCGCGTTTCACGCATATTACCGCAGAAAACAGGGCTACGGAGAATAAATTTTAATGGACAACGGACAAAAGGTTTTTTCAAATCTTATATGGCGCTTCCTTGAACGCTTCGGTTCGCAGCTGGTGTCGATGGCGGTGCAGATAATCCTTGCGCGTATGCTTGAGCCGACGGTTTTCGGGACCGTTGCCAAAGTGACGCTCATCACCTCCATTCTGCTCGTTTTTGTGGACAGCGGCATGGCAAACTCGCTCATACAGAAGAAAGATCCCGACGATCTTGACTTTTCATCGGTGTTTTATTTCAACGTGACGTTCTGCCTTGTCCTGTATGCGCTACTGTTCGCTTTCGCCCCGCTCATAGCAAAGGGCTACAAGGACGCTCAGCTGACCGCGATCATTAGAGTGCTCGGCCTTACGGTAGTTGTAGCGGGCGTCAAGAACGTCCAGCAGGCATACGTTTCCAAAACCCTGCAATTCAAGCGCTTTTTCTTCGCCACACTCGGCGGGACGCTCCTGTCCGCGGCGGTCGGGATAACGATGGTGTACATGGGCTTCGGCGTATGGGCGCTCGTCGCGCAGCAGCTTTCCAACGTCACGGTGAACACCGCCATTCTGTGGCTCACGGTCGGCTGGAAACCAAAACGGATGTTCTCCTTTGAACGGCTCAGGGGACTTCTGAATTACGGCTGGAAGCTGCTTGCTTCCGGTCTGCTGGACACGGTGTACAACAAGCTCCGGGAAATAATCATCGCCGTAAAGTATACCGACGCCGACCTTGCCTTTTATAACCGCGGCAATTATATCCCGAATATTCTGGTCGAAAACATAAACTCCTCGATAGACAGCGTGCTTCTGCCGGTGCTTTCAGACAAGCAGGACAGCACGGAGAGCGTGAGAGAAATGACGCGGCGCGCCATCAAGGTGAGCAGCTATGTGATGATGCCGCTGATGATGGGGCTTGCGGTCTGCGCAGAGCCGTTCGTGAGATTTCTGCTGACGGAAAAATGGCTGCCGTGTGTGCCGTACCTGCGCATATTCTGCTTTTCCTATGCGTTCTACCCTCTTCACACCGCAAACCTGAATGCGATAAAGGCCGTCGGGCGCAGCGATATGTTTTTGAAGCTTGAGATAATCAAGAAGGTCATAGGCGTGCTTGTGCTGCTGGCGACGATGAACTACGGCGTCTATGTCATGGCGCTGAGCCTGCTGTTTACAAGTGTGCTTGCGCAGATCATAAATTCATGGCCGAACAAGAAGCTCCTGGGCTACTCATACCCCGCGCAGCTCCGGGATATGCTTCCGGCGATCGTATTAAGCTGCGTCATGGGCGCCTGCGTCTATCCGGTGCAGCGGCTCAACATCGGCGATCTGCCGGTGCTGCTCATTCAGGTGCTGCTCGGCGCGGACGTGTATATCGGGCTTTCCGCGCTTTTCAAGGTGGACACATTCTCCTACATTCTTTCCACGGCGAAAAAGCTTCTGCACAGAAGCAAGTGATTTTCAGAGGAAAACCATATGGCTGACGTAAAAAACATTCTTGTCCTCCCTGCTGGGACAGAAATCGCACTTGAAATAAACAACGCGCTGAAATACAGCAAGTTTGTGAAGCTTTTCGGCGGCACAAGCAGACCTTGTCATGCTGAGTTTGTATATGAGACCTGCGTCGAGGATATCCCCTACCCGGACAGCGCGGACTTTACGGCAAAGGTCAACGAAGCTGTGGATAAGTACCATATAGATTATATCTATCCCGCGCACGACAGCGTTCTCTTAAAGCTTACCGAGATACAGCAGGAGCTTCATGCCGCCGTCGTGACCTCCGCGCTTGAGACCGTTGAGATCACCCGCTCGAAGAACAGGACCTATGCCTTTCTTTCAGGTGCGTACTATCTTCCGAAAACCTATGCGTGTGCGGAAGACGTGGAAAGCTTCCCGGTGTTCATAAAGCCCGCCGTAGGGCAGGGCGCGGAGGGGGCGCGGCGCATCGACAGCCGCGCACAGCTCGACGAGGCGCTTTCGGACGGCGTTGAATACGCGATATGCGAATATCTGCCGGGCGAGGAGTTTACGGTGGACTGCTTCACCGACCGCTGCGGAAAGCTGCGCATAGCAAGCCCGCGCACCCGCGCCCGTATCCGCGCCGGAATATCCGTGCGCTCCGAAAGGCTTCCCTGCACGGATGCGATAGAAAAGATCGCGCTGGATATAAACGGCCGCTTTTCTTTCAACGGCGCATGGTTTTTCCAGCTCAAGGAAAACGCTCAGGGCGAATACAGGCTCATGGAGATCGCACCGCGCATTGCCGGCACTATGTGTCTCACAAGAAACCTGGGCGTAAATATGCCGATGCTGACGCTTTTCAATATGTGGGGCATGGATGTAGACATAATAAACAACGGCAACGCTCTGCTCCTTGACCGGGCGTTCATCTCAAGATTCAAAACGGACATCGACTACGACAGCGTATATGTCGATTTTGACGATACCATTGTCGTAAACGGCAGAGTCAACGGCTTTCTTATGATGTTTCTCTATCAGGCACGCGGCAAGGGCAAAAAGCTTTTTCTCCTGACAAAGCATGCGGACGACATCGGCCTGAGCATGGAAAAATATGCCGTATCGCCCGCTCTTTTCGATGAGATAATACATATCCCGTCTGACGGGAACAAGGCAGAATACATCGGGCCGCGTTCCGTTTTTATAGACGATTCATTTGCCGAGCGGCGGCTGGTTTCCGAAAAGTGCGGCGCGGCGGTTTTCGATCTTGACATGGTGGAGAGTCTTCTGGACTGGCGCGTTTAAATAACCTAATTTCTCCCATGCGTGAGGATTTTTTAGAACTGTTTGGAGGATTTATATGGAAAACAAGACAAGCGGGATAATAAATGTAACGCGTTCCTCAATGCCCGACTTTGAAGAATATTGCGACGAAATACGCGATATATGGGACACGCATTGGCTGACGAACATGGGTGAAAAGCATCAGCGTCTACAGCGGCAGCTGGAGGGATATCTCGGCGTCAGGCACGTCACGCTCCTCACGAACGGGCATCTTGCGCTTGAAAACGTGCTTGAGGGGCTGGGACTGCACGGCGAAATAATCACGACGCCGTATACCTTTGCTTCCACCACTCACGCGATAGTCCGCACCGGCAATACGCCGGTCTTCTGCGACATCAACGACGTTGATTACACCATTGATGTGAACAAAATAGAGAGTCTTATCACGGACAAAACCGTCGCCATCATGCCGGTGCACGTATACGGCAATCTCTGCGACACGGACGCGATAGAAAAAATCGCAAAAAAGCACTCGCTCCGGGTCATATATGACGCCGCCCACGCATTCGGCGTGACTAAAAATGGCGTAAGCGCCGCTTGCTTCGGGGATGTGTCCATGTTCTCGTTCCACGCGACAAAGGTCTTCAACACCATTGAAGGCGGTGCGCTGTGCTATAACGACGATTCGCTTGAGCAGATATTCTATGACCTCAAAAACTTTGGCATCCACGGGCCGGAATCCGTCCCCTATGTCGGCGGCAATGCGAAAATGAACGAGTTCTGCGCGGCGATGGGCATATGCAACCTACGCCACCTCGACCGGGAGATAGAAAAGCGCAGAGCCGTGAGCGAGCATTATAACGCCCGTCTTTCCGGCACGGAGGGCATAAAGCTCAACACGCCGCAGAGCGGCGTGAAGTCGAACTACGGCTATTATCCAGTCGTGTTTGACGGGTACAAATACACAAGGGACGAGATATTCGACAGGCTTGGTAAAGAGGGCGTCGTTGCGCGGAAATATTTTTATCCGCTGACCAACTCCTTTGAGTGCTACCGCGGCAAGCCGGGCTTTGACCCCGACGCCACTCCCGCCGCAAAGCACACGGCAGAGCACGTGCTGACGCTGCCGCTGTACGCCGGCCTTTCGCATGACGACGTTGACCGTATCTGCGATATAATCCTTACGTGAGCGCAAAAACGGCTCCGGCAGACGATTCGGATTCTGCCGGAGCCGTTTTTTGTATCACTTTCACATTATTTCCCTGACGGCGCGCACGACGCGTTCTGCATCCGGGAAGCACGCTTTTTCAAGCACCGCGCTGAACGGTACAGGGCAATCCGCCGCGGCGACACGCCTTATGGGCGCGGTGAGGTAGGAAAACGCCTCGCTTTCGCATACCTGCGACGCGATCTCACCGCCGAAGCCGCCGGTTTTGACCGCCTCATGGACGATAACGAGCCTGTGCGTCTTCTTCACGGACTCAATAATCGTATTTATATCCAACGGTACAAGCGTTCGCACATCTATGACCTCGCAGCTTACGCCATCTGCGGCAAGCGTTTCGGCGGCGTCCATGCACATCCGGACCGTGCGTCCCCACGAAACAAGCGTAGCGTCGCTGCCCTCGCGCCTTACGGCGGCAGTGCCGAACGGGACGGTGTATTCCTCTTGCGGAACCTCACACTCGGTTTTATACAGCAGCTTCGATTCAAGGAAGATCACGGGGTTATTGTCGCGGATAGCCGTCTTGAGCAGTCCCTTTGCGTCGTAAGCGTTGCCCGGAACCGCGACCTTGAGTCCGGGAATGTGCGCGAACAGCGCTTCAAGCGTCTGGGAATGCTGCGCCGCAGCGCCGGTGCCGCCGCCCTGAGGTGTGCGCAGAACCATGGGGACACTGCTTTTCCCTCCGAACATATAGTGTATCTTCGCCGCCTGATTCATCACCTGATCCATGCATACGCCGATGAAGTCGGAGAACATAAGCTCAACTATCGGGCGCTTGCCAAGCATGGCCGCGCCGACCGCCGCACCCATGAACGCCGTTTCGGAAATAGGCGTTTCCCGTACGCGCTCCGCGCCGAACTGCTCGATCATGCCTCGGCTTACGCCGAAGCAGCCGCCATAAACACCGATGTCCTCGCCCATGAGAAACACATTCTCATCGCGGCGCATCTCCTCGCACATCGCCTCGCGTATCGCCTCGCAGTAGGTTATTATTCTTTTTTCTTCCGCCATGTCTCTCTCCTCCTTCAATCCGCCCATACATTGTCGAGCAGCTGTCCGGCATCGGGAGCGGGGCTTGCTTTCGCGTACTCCACGGCGTCGTCAATAATTTCGGTTGTCTCCCTGTCAATGGCGGCTATTTCCTCTTCGGAAAGCACGTTGTTTTCAAGCATGTTCTTTTCAAAGCGGACAATGGGGTCGCGGCTCTTCCACAGCTCTATCTCCTCCTGCGTCCGGTAGCGGTTGACGTCGGATTTGGAGTGACCAGCCGTGCGGTAGGTGTGCAGTACGACGTATGCCGGCTCACCGTGACCGGTGCAGTACTCTCTTGCCGATCTTACCGTCTCGTATACCGACAGGACATCATTCCCGTCGCACTCAAAGGTTCTTATGCCATAGGGGATGCCCCGTTTGGCAAGATCCATATCGTTGACGGCTCTTTCAAGCGGGGTGGACATGCCGTAGGTGTTGTTCATCAGGACGAATATGACCGGCAGCTTCCATGCTGCGGCAAGATTCATGCTCTCATGTACGGCGCCCTCATTGGAAGCCCCGTCGCCATAAAACACCGCCGTGACGGTGTTTTCCTTTTTATCCATTTTTACCGCCAGAGCCGCGCCGCAGGCAAGCGGCGCGCCCGCGCCGAGTATTCCGTTCGCGCCCAGAATACCGTGTGCGGCATCCGCGATATGCATCGATCCACCGCGGCCGCGGTTCATCCCGTTTTCGCGTCCCATGATCTCGCACATCATCCCGCGCACGTCTATGCCGCGGCCGATAAGCTGCACATGACTGCGGTGTGTGGCAAGGATATAGTCCTGCTTTTCAAGGGCGGCGCACGCCCCGACGCCGCTCGCCTCCTCGCCGATGCCGGGATGCATCGTGCCGTGCAGAAGCTTTTCGGCAAAAAGGCTCAGTATCTTTTTTTCAAATTTACGTCCGAGCTGCATACGGCGGAGCAGCGTTTTCATAAGCTCCCTGTCCTGCAAGACGGACTTGTCCTTCAGATTTGTCCCCACCCATGTATAGCCGTCTCTCGCGCTGTCCCTTTGGGTGGCGTATACTGCTTTTTCCATTTATCTGTCTGGTTTCCTCTCCGAAATTTGCTCCTCATGCCGGAAGGCTTCTGAGGAGCAGTGTGCATTTATTATATATTATAACCGCCCTGTCAAATGAGCGCAGCGTCCGGATGCCGGCACGCGCTTCTGCTCTCCTGCGTTCAGTGGGCGTCGGTATTCAACACCGTCAGCTTTTTTCCGCTTACCCTGAATTTTATTTCCTGCCCCGCAAACTCCATCGCGTACACCCGCTCCGGGTCGTTATGATAACGCGGACGCGGGTCGTTGGCAAGCACCGCAGCTATCGCCTCCCGTTTCTCCGGCGGGAGCCGCTCCTCCGCGCCGTCCTCAAATTTCACCTCGAGCAGCGCACCGCTGTCCGGAGCAAACCCGGCAAGTGCGTCATTGCGGCAGTCGGCATACGGTATATAAGGCTTTATATCGAATATGGGCGTACCATTCATAAGATCGGCTCCGCCGACCGCAAGACATACGCCGTTTTTTTCGTCTTTTTCCACTCTCAGCAGCCTTACGCAGCTCAGTCCGAGCCCATTCGGTCGAAAGGGAGCGCGCGTGGCGAACACGCCGAGGCGCTCATTGCCGCCGAGACGCGGCGGTCTTACCATGGGTGACCAGCCGTCCCGCAGGTTTTCCGAAAACTGCCATATCAGCCACAGATGGGAAAAGCCCTCTATGCCGCGCAAGGCGTCGGGATTTGCGTACTCCCCGTCAAAAACTATCCGCGCCTCCAGCGCGTCCACTATCCCCGCCTGGCGCGGAATACCGAATTTTGTTGTAAAATCGCTCTCAATATGCGCGATGGGGCGAATCGTATACTCCGGCATGATAAACCTCTTTTTTAATTTGCCGTGTCAGCGGCACAGCAATTTCACTCTCCACTCTGATATTGACCCCTCAGTCAGCTGCGCTGACAGCTCCACCCCCTGCTCTGTCGGCTGCGCCGACATCTCTCCCCGCTTGGGAGAGTCTTCCCCTTTCAAGGGAGCCATGAGTGCGCGTTTGCCAAAGGCAGAGCCATGAATTGAATCGCCGCGTCAGCGGCACATTCACTCCACTCTTAACTCTCCACTCTATTTTATCCGTCGGCTATGCCGACACAATAACTCCTCACTCCTCAATCCTAACTCCTCACTGTATGAAGCTCTCCGCTCTGTAATTTAACATCAGGCAAGCATTTCCATTGCGCGTATGGAGACGAAGTTTACAAACATATGCATACCTATCGGCTCCCAAATCGTGTTGCCGCGCTCATAGAGGCGGCAGAGAATTATTCCCGCCGGGATATACTGCACAAGATAGACAAGGTTTGCCGCGTCCTGCAATATGAAGCCCCAGAGATGATATAGCGCGAAGACGGCGACTGTCACAACGTAAGCGGCGGCGCGGCTGTACCTTCTCAGGAAGCCGAACATCGCCCCCCGGAACAGCACTTCCTCCACGATCGGTGCAAGGAAGATCACCATCGCGGATACCGCGCCGCCGCTGTCAAAGACCAGATCGGCCACGGCCGCGTTGTTCGGGTTTTCCGTCCGCTCAAAAAGGGTCAGCAGAAGCGCGGTGAGCGTGTTGCAGCCCATCATTATGAAATATCCGCCGGTGATCCCGGCAATTACCGCAAACGGGCGGTCTGCAAGCGCGTCAAAGTCACGGCGGAGAAAGCCCCATGCATAGACGAGGGTATATACCGCCATAACAGCGTACAGCAGGAAATTCGCCGTGCCTGAGGCAAGCGTTCCCGCTTCGATAAGCCTTGAAAAAACACGCGGGAGCAGAAAGATGTGCAGCACGAATCCGACGGCGGCAAATATAAGCTCCCTGCCCGTCATGGCGCTTGTGAACTCCGGCAGGGCACGTTTTCTCGTTTCCATCAGCCCCGCACCTTTCTTTGCAGCTCAAAGAGCAGATTCATCGCCTCGATCGGGGTGAGCGTATTTATATCGGTTTTGCGCAGTATCTCACGAACCTCGTCCGCGCCGACGTCGGCAAAGCTTATCTGGTCATCCTCGTGCTTTGCGCTCTGCGCGATCGGGGCGGCGCCGCTGCTCTCAAGCTCCTTGAGATAGCCCTTTGCCTTGCTTATCACCGCATCCGGCAGTCCCGCAAGCTTTGCCACCTCGATGCCGTAGCTGTCGTCTGCTGCGCCCGGAACTATTTTGCGCAGGAACACAAGATTGCCGCCCTGCTTCTTTGCGGTTATGTTATAGTTGCGTACGCCGCTTATCCTGCCCTCAAGGGCGGACAGCTCATGATAATGCGTTGCAAACATTGTCTTTGCGCCGAGCTTTTTCCTGTCCGCACAGTATTCAAGCACCGCACGGGCTATCGCCATACCGTCAAATGTGGACGTGCCGCGCCCTATCTCGTCAAGGATAAGCAGCGACGAGGACGTTGCATGCTTTATTATCTGCGCGGTCTCGTTCATTTCCACCATGAATGTTGACTGGCCGGAGGCGAGATCGTCGCTCGCGCCGATCCTCGTGAATACTCTGTCCACAATGCCGACTGTCGCGCTCTTGGCCGGAACGAACGAGCCCATCTGCGTCATGAGCACGATAAGCGCGGTCTGGCGCATATAGGTGGATTTACCCGCCATATTGGGGCCGGTGACTATCGCCACTCTGTCCTCGGCGTCGTTGAGAAAAGTGTCGTTCGGGACAAACAGCACATCCTTCAGGCTCTGCTCAACGACCGGATGCCGCCCTTCGACTATGCGCAGCTCCTTTGATGTATCGACCTCCGGCATCGTATAGTTGCTGCGCACGGCGGTTTCGGCGAATGAGCACAGCGCGTCCAGCCGCGCTACCGCCTCGGAGCTTGCCTGTATCCTGTCAACCTTTGCCGCAACGCTGTCGCGTATCTCGACAAAGTAGTTGTATTCAAGCTCGTTTACTCTGTCCTTTGCGCCGAGAAGTGAACTTTCAAGCTCCTTGAGTTCAGGCGTGAAATATCTTTCGTTTGAAACAAGGGTCTGCTTGCGGATATACTCCTCGGGAATATTGTCCTCCCCCGCGGATTTCGGCACGTCTATATAATAGCCGAACACTCTGTTGTAGCCGACCTTGAGCTTTTTTATGCCTGTGCGCTCACGCTCGCGCTGCTCAAGCTGCGCCACCATTTCCGCGCCGTTGTCGCGTATGGAGCGGAGTCTGTCTACCTCTTCGGAGTAGCCGCGGCGCAGTATCCCGCCCTCGCGCACGGAAAACGGCGGGTTATCGTCGATTGCACGGTCGATCTCGGCGCGCATGTCATCAAGCGCGTCCATGTTGAGTATGCTTTTAAGCTCCACGCTCTGAACGGACGCAAGCTGCTCCTTGAGCTTTGGGAGCACGGCGGCGCACTCGGCAAGAGAGCGCAGATCGCGCCCGCCCGCCGTGCCGTAAACACAGCGCCCTGCAAGCCGCTGCATATCACTTATGCCCTTGAGCAGTATCATAAGCTCAGAACGCATGACATTATTGCGCGTCAGCTCATCCACCGCGGAAAGCCTGCGCTTTATTGCGACCGCTGACAGCAGAGGCCGCTCCACCCATGAGCGCAGGAACCGCCCGCCCATCGGGGTTTTCGTCTTGTCCAGCACCCACAGAAGCGACCCGCGCTTTTCGCCCGTGCGCTGCGATTCGGTCAGCTCAAGGGAGCGGCGCGTCGCCCAGTCCAGCTCCATATATCTGCCGCCGAAAAACACGTCCATGCGGTTTATATGGCGTATATCGAACTTCTGCGTATCCAGTATGTAGCGCAGAAGCGCCCCTGCGGCGCAGATCGCAGCGGGGCTGTCGCCGACGGACGATTCGTCCACGTCCTTGAAGCCGAACTGCTCGCAGACAAGAGCGGCGCATGGCAGATACTCAAAGCGGCCCTCCGCCGGTTCAAGCATCGCGTTTAGCCGTGCGGTCAGAAATTCGGTTATCTCCCGCTCGGCCGCCGCCGTGCCCGAGAGCACCGCTTCCTTGGGCGAAAAGCGCCCAAGCTCGTTGATCATATGTGAGACCGCGTCCTTATCGAAGGCCGCACAGCAGAATTCGCCCGTGGAAATGTCGCAGAAGGCGGCGCCGCCCATATCTCCGGTCACGTGCAGCGCGCAGATATAATTGGAGCGTCCCTCCTCGAGCATGGAGCTTTCAGTGACCGTGCCGGGCGAGATTATGCGGATAACGTCCCTCTCGACCAGGCCCTTGGCAAGCGCGGGATCTTCCATCTGCTCGCAGATCGCCACCTTGTAGCCCTTGGCGATAAGACGGGCGATATACGCCTCCGCGCTGTGATACGGTACGCCGCACATCGGCGTGCGCTCCTCCGGATCCTCGACGTTTCTGTCCCTCGTGGTCAGGGCAAGGTCAAGCTCACGTGCGGCGATTTTCGCGTCCTCGTTGAACATCTCGTAAAAATCGCCCAGCCGGAAAAACAGCAGGCAGTCCTGATGCTTTGCCTTTATTTCGTTGTACTGCCGCTTCATCGGTGTAAGCTCTGACATTTTGTGTTTCTCCCTGTCAAAAATAAAAAAACGGTATGTGATGAGAAAATCTGCCGCCTGCGGTTCATTGGTCTTGCTCTCCGCCGCCCGTCAGGCGCATACGTGCAATTTCTCATTCCGTCATTCTGTTTCCCCGTACAGCGCCCATGTGTTGCCTGCGGTTATCTTTACCTTTATGCGCTTGCCGATAAGCTCCTTATCGCCGTGCAGGTGAACCAATCTTCCGCCGTTCGTGCGGGAGGAAAGGTTATATTCCTCCTTGCCCGTCTCACCGTCCACCAGCACCTCGAGCGTTCTGCCGATATATTCGCGGTGCTTTTCGCCGCTTATCCTGTTCGACACCTCCATAAGCCTGTCGAAATGCCGCTGCTTGTCCTCGCGGGTAAAGGGGTCGGGCATGGATGCGGCGGGCGTTCCGACGCGCTTTGAGTAGATGAACGTAAACATCGCGTCGTAGCGCACCTGCTCGCACAGGCTTATCGTGTCCTCAAACTCTTCCTCCGTCTCGCCGGGGAAGCCCACTATTATATCCGTCGTCAGTACAAGATCCGGCATATAGCTTCTCGCAAGCTCCACCTGCGCGATATACTTTTCTCTTGTATAGCTGCGGTTCATGGCTTTCAGAATACGGTCGTTGCCGGACTGCACGGGCAGATGCAGCTGATGTGCGCACTTTTCGCACTCCGCCATCGTTCTGAAAAGCTTCTCCGTCGCGTCCTTGGGGTGGCTTGTCATGAAACGGATGATAAAATCGCCCGGAATGTCGTTTATCATGCGGATGAGATCAGCAAAATCCACGGGGCTTTCAAGATCCTTGCCGTAGGAGTTAACGTTTTGTCCGAGCAGGGTAATGTCCTTGTAGCCCTCGGCGACAAGTTCCCTCGCCTCTGCGACGATGTCCTCCGGTGTGCGCGATCTTTCCCGTCCCCTGACGTAGGGGACTATGCAGTAGGTGCAGAAGTTGTTGCAGCCGTACATGATCGAAAGCCACGCCTTGACGCCCTCCTTGCGGGAAACGGGCATTCCCTCGATAACAGCACCGCTGTCGTTCTCGGTTGCGAAAACGCGCTTTTTCCGCGCCATAACCTGCATCAGAAGCTCCGGGAAGCGCCACAGCTCGTGAGGTCCGAACACAAGATCGACCACCGGGTAGCTCTTTTTGAGCTTCTGCGCGATATGCTCCTGCTGCACCATGCAGCCGCACACCGCAATTATCTGGTTGGGGCGCGCCTTTTTCGAGTGGTTGAGCGCCCCAACGTTGCCGAACACGCGCATTTCCGCATGCTCGCGGACGGCGCAGGTGTTCACGACGATAACATCCGCCTGAAACTCGTCGTCGGTAAAGCCATAGCCCATCTCGGCAAGGTAGCCGCGTATCTTTTCGCTGTCCGCCTCATTCTGCTGACATCCATAGGTATCCACCATCGCAAGATGCACCCCGCCGTCGGCGTTCATGTGCTCATATATCTCCCGGCAGTATGAAAGCTGCTGCCGTACCTTATCAACGTCTATAACCCTGCGCTCATATTTCATAGAAAAAACCTCTGCGGAAAACATATTTTATCAAATTATATTACCATAAAACCAGTGGCTTTTTCAAGATTTTTGTTGTATAATTGGTCGGATAAAAGATTGCGGAGGTATCCTCAATGCCCATAATAAATATTCTTCCCCCTCATGTAGCCGACCTTATCGCCGCCGGCGAAGTGGTGGAGCGCCCCGCTTCCGTTATCAAGGAGCTTATGGAAAACTCTCTTGATGCCAAGGCACGGAACATAACTGTTGAAATAAAGGGCAGAGGGGCGGCTTATATCCGTGTGACCGACGACGGCTCCGGCATGGCCCCCGAAGACGCGGGCGTGGCTTTCCTGCGGCATGCCACATCAAAGCTGCACGATGCCGACGGGCTTTCCTCCATAGGCACAATGGGCTTCCGCGGTGAGGCTCTTGCCGCCATCGCCTCTGTTTCGCGCATCGAGCTGACCACGCGCCGCCGCGGCGACGGCGAAGGAACGCGTCTGACGCTTGAGGCAGGAGAGATACGGGATATGCTCCCGTTCGGCTGTCCGGAGGGCACGACGATAATCGTGCGCGATCTTTTTTACAACACGCCCGCCCGTCTCAAGTTCCTTAAAACCGACAGGAGCGAAAATTCTGCCTGTGTGTTGACGGCGCTGCGCGTGGCGCTCGGTCATCCGGAGGTGTCCGTGCGCTTTATACGCGACGGACATGAGGAGTTTTTCTCCCCAGGGGACGGCCGCGTCGATTCCTGTATCTATACGCTTTTGGGGCGCGATATTGCTTCCACGCTCCTCAGATGCGACGGCGCCGAGGAAGGGATAACGGTTTCCGGCTACACGTCCTCGCCGTCTGCGGGGCGCGGCAACCGCGGTATGCAGTTTTTCTTCTGCAACGGCAGATACATAAAGTCCCAGCTTTTGCAGACCGCCGTCGAGCAGGCATATAAAAATACGCTCCTCACCGGGAGATATCCCGCCTGCGTCATCTACCTCAAAATGGATCTCTCTGCGGTGGACGTGAACGTTCACCCCGCCAAGACGGAGGTCAAATTCTCCTATGAGAAAAAGGTGTTTGACGCGGTGTACCGCGCCGTGCGCATAGCGCTGACCGGCGAAAGCATTACCGCAAAGCCGGAGCTGTCGCAGTCTACAAGAAATGTCGCCGCCCCTCGGGAGGACTTTTACAGAAGCATCAGCGCGAAAGATTTCCGTGAAAACGGATATGCCGTTTCAAAGCCCGCAGAGCAACCGAAGAGCTCCGCTCTCAGCAGTGCGGAGCGCGCTTATACTCCGGCTGCAAAGGAAAATTTTTCTCCGGATTATACAAAAATGTCTCCGCCTGTGCCCGTCAGAAACGCCGGAGCCGCCGCCTGTACTCTCCCGGAAGGGGCGCGCACTACAATATATTCCGTCTCCCCCGCTGACGCGAAAAAAGGCGATTTTGCGCGAAACGAGGCGCAGTTTGTCGAAAAAACGGCTGAAAAATCAGAAAAATCTTCTGACGAGAATGTTGAAAACTCTGTTGAAAGTGTTGAAAGTGTCCGAATTGCACAACACAAGATAGTGGGTGAGGCGTTCAGGACATATATAATTGTCGAGCAGGATAACAAGCTTATCCTTATTGACAAGCATGCCGCGCACGAGCGCATTATTTTCGACCGGCTCAAGGCGCAGGATCGGGAGATCGCCGCACAGACCCTGCTCATCCCCGCTGCGGTGAAGCTCTCCGGCGAGGATGCGGAGCTTGTGGAACAGAACGGAACGCTTCTCTACGAGCTGGGTTTTGAGATAGAGCCGTTCGGCGCGGACAGCTTTGTGATACGCGCCGTCCCCGCAGATATGGAATCCACCGATGCGGCGGCAGCATTGGAGGAAATATGCGAAAAGCTGCGCCGCGGAAAACTCGACGCAAAAAGTGCGCGGGACGAGATACTGCACACGGTGGCGTGCAAGGCGGCAATCAAGGCCGGCTGGGACACGCAGCCGCTTGAGCTTGAAAAGCTTGTGGAGGCGGTGCTCTCCGGCAGTGTGAAATACTGCCCCCACGGAAGACCCGTCGCTGTCACGCTGACCAAAAACGAGCTTGACAAGATGTTCAAACGAATCGTCTGAGAAAAATCCCGGATTTTTTTCAAAAAGCTATTGCATTTTTTAACAGGCTGTGCTAATATATATAAGCTTTCAAAAGAGATATGCGTTGTTAGCTCAGCTGGATAGAGCGTCTGGCTACGGACCAGAAGGTCAGGGGTTCGAATCCCTTACAGCGTGCCAACCGCCGCAGGCATCAAAGCCTGCGGCGGTTTTTCTTTTCTCATACGCTTCTTTATTTTCACTGCCGTTTGTGCTATACTATTTATATAACGTTGACAGGAGGTATTTTCAATGAATAAGCTTGTTGCATATTTTTCACCGACAGGGACGACCGCAAAAGTTGCCGGTACGCTTGCCGGGGCTGCCGGCGCGGACATGTTTGAGATCAAGCCCGCCGTCCCCTATACAAGCGCCGATCTCGATTGGACAGACAAGCATTCACGCAGTTCGGTTGAAATGAACGATAGCGCGTCCCGCCCCGCCGTCGCCGGCAAATGCGGCGCTATGGACGGTTACGATGTGGTCTTTGTCGGCTTCCCGATCTGGTGGTATACCGCCCCGACGATAATCAACAGCTTCCTTGAAGGCTATGACCTCACCGGCAAAACGGTCGTCACGTTTGCGACCTCCGGCGGAAGCGGAATGGAAAATACCGAAAAAAGCCTCTCCGCAAGCTGCCCCGGCGCAAAGCTCGTTACCGGCAAGGTGTTCAGAGGCGGAGTGAGCGAAAAGCAGCTGACCGACTGGCTGGGCGCTCTTGATATCTGAATTTTGGAAAAGACTGAATAAACCGCCGAAGACGGCAAAAAAACAGCCTGCCAAGGGCTTGAAAGCGATATTTCAAGTCCTTGGCAGGTTTCATTATCATCTGAGCTTTCAAATCAGCCGCCGCTTGTTATATGTGAAGCTCCGGAATGTCGGAGATAGTCCCCGCACCACAGCAATACTGTCTTGTAACCACCCTGACATAATCCTTCACAAGCTCGCTCGCTTTGTTTTCAAGCTTTCCGCGCATGATCGACGCATACTGCACGGGCATATACTGATGCAGCATATTCATGGGTATCTCCACGGCGTCCATGTTCTCAAGCAGTTTAGCCATGGACTTTTCAACTTCAGGCACAGTCAGATAGTATCTGCTTCTGTCCGAATAGGAATATTTCCTGCACAGGGCAAGCTGCCGTTCATTTCCGTGATAGTGCCTGCACCATTTCGAAGGATCGTTCATCATTGCCGCTTCAAGAACTTTGGGGAAATCCGCCTGCTTATCCTCGTCCAGGAGTTCCTTTTCCATATAGCTCAAAGCAAACAGCCCCTCGCGCAGGGCATAGGTCAGCGCCGGTCCCACCTTCAGAATTGCTATCCCGTCGCGCACCATTTCCTTGAGCGACTCTGCATTCTGATAATCCGTGCTGTGTCCCTCGAGAACTATGCCTTCGTGCTTCTTCGCTTCGGCGGTAAGCGCAGCGGCCTTTTTACTGTCATAGCCGAAGCATCTGTCGTCCCCGAACTCAACACCCGGCTGCACCACAACGCCTATGATATTTTCAAACGCTCTGCTCTGGCCAACATCTTCAAACGCCTTTTTATAGGCATCAAGCGTTTTCTCAAGCGCCTCCGGCTCTGTCACGGAAATGCAGTCCTCCGCTTCCTGCACCCCGCCGGGGATCGGAACCTCGCTGCCGATAATATATGTGGGACGGTTCTCATCAGGATTTTCTTTTTTCATCTCCTGATATGCTCTCTCGCACACCGCGTACAGTTCCGCGCCTCGGCGAGCAATCACCTCATCGGCAAGAGGGGCACATACATCGTCGCTTTTGAGTTTCATGCTGGTATCAAGGTGAATTTTTTTGAATCCCGCTCTGACAAAAGCCTCAACCAATACATGTGAATTTTCCATGGCCTCGTCCTCGTCAAGATTTACCCACGTAAGAGGGCCGAGATGATCGCCGCCGAGAATTATCATATCCTTCTCAAATCCGACCCTGTCCGCAATTGCATACACCATATCCCTGAAATCCGCCGGCTGCATCCCCGTATAGCCGCCGAACTGATTCACCTGATTCGCGGTCGCCTCTATAAGCACCGCTTCACCCAGCCTTTTGTGCTGCTCAAGACACACTTCTATAACAAGAGGGTTCGCGGTACAGTACGATGGTATCCCGCAAAGCTCACCTGTCTGTCTGCGTCTTATAAGCTCGCGCATATGGTCTTTCATTATATTACCGCCTTTGAATTATTTGCCCGTCGTCGCTGCCAGCGCGATCGCACCCAGAACCCCGACATGATCCGCTCCGAGTCTCGAAAGGGAAAATTCCCTGATCGCGGCGGCATTTGTCGGAATAATTTTTTTCGGGACAGATTTTTCAAGCTTTGAAAACAACCATCCATCTGACATTACCCCGCCTCCGTAAATGACCGCTTCCGGATTAAACATATTTATCAATCCGCACGAGAGCATCTCAACGCCTGTCAGAACGCGCTGCGCTATTATCACGGCCTGCTCATCCCCGGCATCGGCGGCGGAGAACACATCGCTTGAATAAATCGCACCTTTTTCGGAATATATTCTGGCAAGCATTGAGTGCGGATACCCACCTATAGCCTTTTTCGCCTGCCGGATAATTGCCTTCCCCCCGGCAATATTTTCAATGCAGCCGCGCTGGCCGCAGAAATCGCAGTATTCTCCGTCCGGGTCAACGGAAAAATGCCCTGCCTCCCCGGCGTAATTGCAGGCTCCTCTCATCAGTTTTCCTTCGATCACCGCACCGGCGGCAATCCCCGTGCCGATATTGATATAGAGGAAATTCCTGTACGCAATTCCCGTGCCGTATTTCATTTCCGCAAGAGTGCCTGCGTGCACATCATTATCAACGAGTACCGGCACCCCGTATCTGTCGGATATCAGCTTGCCGAAAGCTACTTTTTCAAAGCCCTCGGGCGACGGGCAGGTGTTCCATATTCCCTCGGAAAAATCCACGGAATCCTTCAGGCCGAAGCCAATTGCTTTCGGAAGGACGCCGTTTTCCTTCTCCCTGATATATACATCGACAGAGTTTATAAGTCTTTTCACAACATCCGCGCTCTTCACGGAAAATCCGGACGGAAAGCGCATGATACCGTCTTTATCGTCGATGTAATTCGATCCGCACACGGCTATTTTTGTGCCGCCCAAATCAACGCCGAGATAATATTCTTTCATATTCGTCCCCTGAAAATCGCTCCCAATCAAGCGCAGCCCGATGTGGAGCGGCGTGTTTTCACTGTGCGAGCTTGTTGAAGCGCTCATTGATAGCAAGTGCGGGATCCGTGGGCACGGGAACGCCGACAGTCCCCTCAGGAATTGCAACATCTTCAATTATTTTAAGCGTTTTTTCCTCAAACTGCGGCAGCCACTTTCGCTCCGCTTCTAACATCTCCGCTGCCATTTTACGGCAGTTTTTGAGCGTGAGCTTTGTGGAGGTGAGCGGATCCATCGCTATCGCCCAGAACGCCATTTCCGGGTCTCCGTCAAGGCCGGCGCGTGCCGCCAGTTCCTGAACAGAAATGTTGCTCATGTTCATTGCCGCCAGATGTGCCGGAAGCTCTCCGACATTGTATGGGTGAAAGCCATATTTATCCGCGTAGACGGGCACTTCCACCGTAGCGGTAAGCGGCAGATTTTTAATGGACCCGTTTTTGTTGGAAATGTTGCCGCTGAAACGGAATGGCCTGTCGGTCATGATCGCTTCAATAATATACGAGCAGTATTCCTTTGAGCGCGGCTCAAGCTCTCCGCTCTCGATTGAAAAAACATCCGTGTTTTTGAACTTTTCCGCAACCGCCATATTGAATTTCAGCGCCGCACCTGTTTCTCCGCCGAACATCGGCTCGTTGCAGTAGGTGTCAAGCCCCTCCTGCGAGCTTCTGAACCACGGGATATACTCTGAAAGGTGGCCTGAGGATTCTGTCATGAAATAGCCGCAGTGGCGCATAAGCTCACCGCGAACCTTTTCGTTTTTGTAATACTCCGGTTTTTCCATTTTTTCCTTGAGAATGGGGTAGAGATCCATGCCGTTATGCTCAAGGGTAAGAAACCAATCCATATGGTTTATGCCTGCATTGATGTACTCTATTTCGTCCTTAGGCACGCCCGTATAACCGGAAATAAGATCAAGCGTGGTCTGAACGCCGTGGCACAGTCCCACGACCTGCGCCTTGGTGCACCTTGAAAGCGTCGTGCATACAGCGCCCATTGGATTGACGTAGTTGAGGATATACGCATGTGGGCAAAGCTCGTCCACCTCTTTGCCAAGCGCCGCCATCACAGGCGCTGTTCTGAGCATACGGAACACACCGCCCGGACCGAGAGAATCACCTATGCATTGGTCAACGCCATATTTGAGCGGAATCTCAATATCATACTTATACGCGGCATTGCCTCCGACAAGGAATGTCAATATGACAAAGTTGGCGTCTTTGAGCGCTTCGCGCCGGTCAGTCGTGCAGACTATTTTCGCGTCTATGTTGTTCTTTTCTATGAGAAGTTGGGCGTACTGCTTCATTTTTTCAAGCTTCCACATCGTAGGCCCCATAAGGAAATACGTTGTGCCTGCCATGCATTCGGTGTTGAACATATCGTTAAGCAGCTGCTTTGTAAATACAAGGCTGCCCGCGCCGATTATAGCCACTTTATTCATTTTTTTGATTGCCTCCTTATTAAAGCTTTATCCAAGGGTCAAGGCCGGTCGGATGATCGGGGTCATTCCCCGCGGCAAGCGCCATGCCGAGAGTAATACATTGTATAGTGTTGAGAAGTGCCAGACCTTTTACAGTGTGGCAATAGTCAGGTATGTCGATCATAATATCCGCTGCGGGATAGTTTTTGTCAGAGCTGACGCATACTACATAGCATCCTCGCCTTTTTATGTCGTCAAGAAGCGCGGCCTGCCTGTCATGCTCATCGGAGGACATCAGCATGACAACAAGTGTCTCCCTGTTCAGCAGCACCATCGGTCCATGCCGAAGGTCAAGAAGATGGTAATAATTTGACCGGCACATACAGATCTCATTGAAGGCAAGCGCCCCTTCTTCGGCAATACCGCATGGCGTACCGTCGGTAAGAACTACCACATTTTCCCAGCTGCCCTTTGCCGCAGGCTCAACGCGCTTGTCTGTTTCGCGCAGGAACGCGTCTCCTCCGGCAATAAGCCGTCCGAAATCCCTGACGGTTTTTTTGTCCCCGTATCTTTCCGCAAGTATTATCGCAACGGCCATATAAAGGTTGGAGACCGTTCTTGTCTGGCACACGCTTTCGTCAAACGCCCAGGGAATTTCCGCACTGTAATCGGAAAGCGCCGCCATAGGTGCGTTTTCAGTAGCGCAGACGGAAACGACGGTGCAGTTTATTTTCTCCCTGCGTATCATTTCGGCGGCGATAAGCATCTCTGAAGTCCTGCCGGAGCGTGAAAGCATAAAAAGGCACGCTCCATCAACAAGTCTGCGGTATGTGTCGAAGTTGACGATAAAATCTCCCGCAGCTACAGCAGCCGCTTTCCCCGCGCCGTACATTGCGGCTATCGCCGCGCCGCTTTTGGCAAGTGAAAAGCTTGAACCGCAGCCGAAAAAAACAAAATTCTCGCTGTTTCCGATAACCCGGAGTATCGCGTCCATATTTTCCGAAAGATAATTCCACGTTTTATTAAGTGCATCGTATTGATTGAAGATCTCAAATCCCGCGCTTGACATAGCATATTTCTCCTGTTGATTATTTTGATTATCTCAGCTCCGTATAGAACCGGCATTTGCTGCCGGGAATGATACTGTGGCAGAACTCGACCGCCTCATCGTTTGAGGAGTAGGCAATTCTTTCCAGCAGGATTGCGGGAGACCCCTCCGCTACTTCAAGAAGCTGGCTTTCGCTCTTGTTGATAAGAACCGGCTCAAACATTTCCCTTGCCTTTACCACATAGAGCCTGTAAGTGTTCATAAGAGTCTTATAGAGCGAATTTTTGCTGAAATCCACCTCGTTAAGGCCTGGAGCAAGCTTTTCCGGGATACACGATGTCTCAAGCACAAACGGAGTGCCGTTGACAGATCTCAGCCGGGTGAGAACTATAACCCGCTCCTCTTGGGAGATATTGAGCACCTTTGCCTGCTTCGGAGTTGACGCCTCCACGGATATTGACAGAACTTTTGCTTCATGCTCATAGCCGTGAGCCTTCATAGCGTCCGAGAAGGAATAGAAATTTGAAAGCGCCTGCTCTATTCTCGGAGCAGTCACGAATGTGCCGACGCCCTGCTTTCTTGTCAATATTCCCTCATGCACCAGCTCATCGAGAGCTTTCTGGGATGTACTTCTGCTTACATTATACATTTTACACAGCTGATTCTCGGACGGGATTATATCCCCCACCCCGTATTCGCCCTTATTTATGCTTTCAATAATTATCTCCTTAAGCTGATAATACAGCGGCACAGGGCTGTCCGAATTGACCTTACTGACCATATTTATCCTCCATCTGTTTTTAATTCACAGTTTTACGTATGCGTGGTTTACGCTTTCTCTTTGGCGGCTTCCGCCTGCTGCTTTGCGGCAAGCCTCATTCTGATTGCTGAGATCGCCAGGGCGAGGATGATCAGGCCGCCGGACGCGATGTCCTGCCAGAATGCGTCAACATGCATCATGTTGAGTGAGTTAGAAATAAGTCCGATAAGCAAAACGCCGCATAGCGTACCTCCGATGTTTCCTTTGCCGCCGGAGATAGGTGTCCCACCTATGACAACCGCGCCCATTGCGTCCATTTCCATGCCGCTTCCGTAGGACGGAAGTCCGGAGCCGAGCCGTGAAATATACATTGCCGCCGCGATTCCCACAAGGATCCCGTCAATCGCAAAGAATTTAAGCTTGCTTTTGTTCACGTCGATGCCGGAGAGATACGCCGCAGTAGGATTTGCGCCGATTGCAAATATCTGTCTGCCCGTCTGGGTGTATTTAAGCATTATGTAGGCGAAAACATACCCGATAAACGCAATGACCACCATAATGGGAACCGCACCGAATACCTTTGTTCCGGAGAAAAACCTGAACTTTCCGGTGATCATCTGCAGGACGCCCTTGGTAAGCAGCAGGCCGATGCCGGTATAAATACCCGTCGTGGCCATTGTTATTATAAACGACGGCGCATTGAGAGCAATGGAGAGCGTCCCGTTGAGGAGGCAGCAGAGCGCTGCCAATGCCACACCCGCTATAAACACGACCAGTTCGTTCACGCCGTTTATTATCATAATCGCCATAACACAGGTGCACAGACCGACTATCGCGCCGACGGAAATGTCAAAATGACCGGAGGCTATCATGATCGTTGCGCCGATCGCAACAAGGGAAAGACTTGCGACCTGTGTGACGATCGCAAGGAGATTTTTCCATGTCAGAAACTTGGGATTGACGAGCGCCGTGACAGTGCTTATGAGAATAATAATTATTACAAGCACAAACCACTGTGAATAGAGCAGTTTTTTGAAGTTTTTCATTATCATTGTCCTCCGAATGATCAGGATATGCCGATAAATTCTTTAAGCAGGCCGTTTTCCGTAGCTTCACTTCGATCCAGAATATTTACAAGCTCCCCGCCGCGCATGATGCCTATTCTGTCGCTGAGCGAGATAAGCTCTGGAAGGACGGAAGAGATAACTATAACATATTTACCCCTTTTTGCCAGATCAACTATTCTCCTGTAAATTTCTTCTTTCGCCCCCACATCCACGCCTTTTGTAGGCTCGTCAAAGATATATACCTGTCCTTCGTCAACGAGCCAGCGGCTCAGAACCATTTTTTGCTGATTTCCGCCGGAAAGATTTCGGGCTTCAACTTCCTGAGAGAAGGTTTTTATATTAAGCTCCCCGATGCTCTGTTCAACGCTTACGCGCTCTTTTTTCAGGTTGATAAACTCTTTCTTCTCATTGTGGGATATCATTATGTTCTCACTGATCGGGCGTATATCAAACATGCTTTCCTGCTTCCTGTTTTCAAAGATCATGTATACGCCCTTATTTACCGCATCCTTCGGGCTTTTTGGCGTGATATCCCTGCCGTTGAGAACGAGCCGTCCGGAGGTTTTTCTGTCACAGCCGTAAACGGCGCGCATCAACTCACTGCGCCCGGCACCCGCAAGGCCGCCAAGTCCGAATATTTCCCCCTGCCGAACTGTAAAATCGGCTTTTTTGACAACGCTTGCGGTAGAATAATTTTGTATTTCAAGAAGTCCATCGCGTATTTCCGACTTTTCTCTCGCATAGAAGCTCGAAGCTGAACGTCCCACCATTTTCCGGACAAGATCATCCTGCGTCGTTTCGTCGAGCCGCATTGTGCAGACGTGATGGCCGTCTTTCAGGACAAGCGCCCTGCTTCCGATCTCGAAGACTTCCTCCAGATAATGTGAGATATAGATAATCCCTCTGCCCTCCAGCGCAAGCCGCCTCACAAGCTCCATAAGGGCAGCCGTTTCGCGCTTGCCAAGGGATGAAGTAGGTTCGTCCATCACAACGATCTGTGCGTCCCTCTTTATTGCCTTTACTATCTGGGTGCACTGTTTCTGTCCCGGAGAAAGCTCGGAAATAAGGCTTCCGGCATTGAGCTCAAGGCCAAGCTTGTCAATTATCTCCTGTGTGATCCGCTCCTGCTCGGCACGGTTCACAAAAGGTCCCTTTCTCATCTCTTCGCCGAGGAAAACATTGTCCGCTATCGTAAGCGTATCCACAAGATCAGCGTCCTGATAGATAACGGCGATGCCAATATCTATCGCTTCGCGCAGATGCATCCTTGAGCGGGTTCTGCCATATACTTCGATTGAACCGGAGGATGGAGCCTCTGCGCCGGATAATATCTTAATCAGCGTTGATTTCCCCGCGCCGTTTTCACCTACAAGGCACAGAACATCGCCGCTGTATAATTCAAGATTTATGTCAAAGAGTACCTGTACCCCGTTGAATGATTTGTTGATATTTTTCAAATGCAGTAATTTTTCCATATCATAACCCCATGCATTTATATGTTCGCATAGGGAAGAGCAGAAAGCTCTCCCCTATGCATGGATATTTAAGCGAATTACTTGATGTACTCGTAGAGTTCGGGGAAATACTGCTCGGTAAGGGTTCTGTACGCGTCGATATTCACGACCCAGGGAACTACTTCAATCGGGTCGGAGGTGTCGGTATCCGGGGTAATGGAGATATTGGGGAGGTTATACTGTACGTTCTGCTCCGCTTCCTTGTTGACGGCCGCGTTGTACAGCGCAAGGCACGCGATAAAGCCTTCCCATCCGGGAGAGCTGGAAATCGTGAAGCCGAGGGTGCCGTTATTGATCATTTCCAGGCCGACATCGGAGCCGTTTTCTGAAATGATAACATAGTCGTCGGCAACGCCCATGTCCTCAAGGCGCTGGCGGACAGCGGCAGCCATGTCTTCATCCATAACGAAGATAATGCCGAACTCCAGACCGGAGTTAACAAGGTCTTCCGCCTTGTCGGCTGCAACAGCGGGAGTATAGTCGCCGTCCTCAATTGTGAGGAGTTTGTTCTTTCCAAGGTCGTTTGCGGTGTCTTCCATTGCCTTGTTCACAGTCTGGCAGGGGACGGATTCAAAGTTGCCGGTAATAATAACGAAATCCTTGCCGGGGTGATTTTCTGCCATCCAATTTGCGTAGTCTACGCCCATGCCTGCCCAGTCAAAGTCAACCGCGCCTGCAACGTCGCAGCCGGCATTGAACACCGAGCCCACACTGTCGGTAGCGACGACTGGAATGCCCGCTTCGTCGCCTTTAAGAGCTGCCGTGATTGCGCCGCTCTCATTAAAGGAGAAGACGGAGATGCCGTCAACCTGCTGATTGACAAGATTCTCGATGTTTGCAAGCTCTGCGCTCACATCGTAGCCCGAGTTGAGAACAACGACCTCAACGCCCAGAAGCTCCGCCGCCGCCTGGAACCCCTCTACGTCTCTGAGATACCACGTGTCAGGGCCGGGTGTGATATAGCCGAATGTGAGTTTCTGTTCTGCTGCCGCAGAAACCGCACAAAGGGCGAACAGCATGGAAAGTGCAAGAACGATTGCGAGGAATTTCTTCATGATTTGCCTCCTGTTAATTTTTTTGAAACTTGCTTTCAAGTTCTGTGCTTAGGACTATAACACATTTGACTTGTCATGTCAACCCAACATCATAACAAAATGACAATTTTTAAAAACCAGAAACAAACCGGATCCCAATCTGAATGGGATCCGGTCCGAAAAAAGAAGGAAACAAAATGTACGAAGGATCTTCACTGTGCGTTCAGCGCCATCCTTTTTTCCACACGTGACTTGAACGCGCTAAGTGCGAACATCGCCGCTGCGCCCGCGGCGAACCAGACGATGCTGAAATCCGAAAGGCCCATCGCGTGCTGCGGCGTCTTGAGCGTCGTCGGGCCGACGATGATAGCGTAGAGCGAGCCGGCCATCATCCCGATCACCATATACATCACCGCACCCATATCGCGCTCCATCAGCTTTTTGAGGATATGCGGCGACACCGCAAGCCCCGCCGCAATTCCGCAGGCAAGCGCAATAAGCATCCACAGTCCTTCAAAGTTCAGCGAGAGCAGATCCTTCACTGCCGCAATGACCGGCAGATACAGTCCGAACGACATCAGCAGCGACGAGCCGGAAATGCCGGGCAGCACCATTGCCGAGATTGCAAGCATTCCCGCAAGCACGACATAAAGCACCGTCTGGACGCTGAAGCCGAGGGAGTTCACAGCCGAAGAAAGGTTGACCGCCGTGAGGCCGACAACTATGGCCGCACCAAGCAGAAAAAATCTTACTCCGCGGGAAATGTCCCGCATACTCTCCTTCTGCTCAAGCACGATAAGCGGAATAGAGGCGACGACAAAGCCGAGGAACATGGAGCTGAGCTTGTATATCCCGGTCGTAAACGCCCCGGCAAGAAGCGTCGCCGCAAGAAGCATTCCGGCTATCCATCCGGCTCCGAGCCGCAGAAGGTAGGCAAGCCCCTTGAGCTTATCGTGCCATCCGCCGTATACAAGCGCGTCGAGCGCGCCGATAAACCTGTCGTAAAAGCCCATTACGAAAGCTACAGTGCCGCCGGAAACGCCGGGGACGCTGTCTGCCAGAGCCATTGAAAAGCCGCCGAAAAGCGTATAAGCAAGCGTATTCATTTCTTTATTTTCCTTTCATGTCTTCCTGTGGGATGTATATATTTCCATAGTCTGTCCGCGCACTGCACAAGCGGCGAGCGGTTTATGAGACACAGCGCGCACACGGCGGCGGCCTGCGCCGTGCGCCGCATGGGGAGATTCATTATTATAAAGGCCGCCTGTATGGATATGATAATCAGGTTTGCCGCGCATCTGAGAGGATCAATGTCAAAGTCGATGAACCTGCGGACATTTACCGCACGTATCACAAACACCGCAAGGCAGCTTGCAAACGTTGCGGCAGCCGCGCCCTGTATGCCGAGCGGCGTAGGGATGAGCAGGAGATTGAGAGCAATATTGAGCACCGCGCCCGCCATTGCCGTGCGGAACGACAGCCTGCTCTCTCCTGTGACGACATAAACGCTTCCCATAAAACTTGAAAATGCCGAGCAGACCATTGCCAGCGTCAGTGTCGGGACGCACTGCCATGCCTGGAAATACTCCATGTCTGCCAGCATCATGATCCCAATGCGCGAAAGCGCGATCATTCCTGCCGCACATATTACCATGCCTGCCTGAAAAATACCCCAAACGTGCGAATAAAAGCGACGGTGTTCATCACGGTCGCCCGATGCCTCCGTCACGGCGGAGAACTGCCATGCGTCCATGAACACAGTCGAGAGAACCGTCAGCATGGTCGGGATCTTGCTTGAAACGGAATATATTCCGTTTGCGGCGCTGCCCAGAAAGCCGTTTATCATGTACCGGTCGGAAACGCCGGTTATCCACCAGAACACGGCAGTGGGAATAAGCGGCATACTGTACGCAAGCAGGCGGGCAAAAAACGGAGCGGAGATATGCGCCGTAAGCTCATGCCGCAGCCGCTTCCTGAAAATGAGCCAGAGCGCACTTCCCACGTCGGCCGCCGCGACGGACAGCACATACCCCGTCACACCGAGACGGAACGCCGCCAGCAGCAGAATATTGAAAGTGATGACGAGAGCCGTATTTATGAGCCCCTGGATCGCATACGCCGCCATATCCCCGAGTGCGCGCACATACTGCGCGCACATGCTGTGCAGGCACGAGGCCGCGATATATACCGTAAGAAGTCCGGCGTATCCCGCATAATCCGCCAGCGGAATCTTCGGCAGGAGCAGCGCCGTAAGCACCGTACCGGCGGCGGAGCACAGAAGCCCTGCGGTAAACGCTTCGCGTCCCTTTTCCGGGCTGATGGCGGAGAAGCGGAACACGCCCTCCGCCATACCGAATGATACAAGCGGTATAAGAAGATTGGCGGTTTGGGTGATTATGTCCGCCGTGCCGTAATCCGCGGGAGAGAGATATTCTGTGTAAAAGCGCACCATGAAAAAAACCATCAGCTTCGACCCTACCGTTCCAAAGCTGATGAGCGCGGTATTCACGGCAAGCGTTTTATATTTCCTCCCGGCGCTTTTGACTGCCGCGCCCATCCCTCAGGCGCAGCTGTCATAGCGTTCGTGGAAACTCTGTTCCAGACCGTCGGTCTCGTGCTCAGGCACCGGCTCTGAGAAAAAGCCCGGCACCGCACCGCTGAGATCTACATAGCAGATGTAGTGCATCCATTCGGTCGAAAAGTCCACTTCAAAAAGTGTGCCGTCCTGATGCATATTTATATCAAGCACCTCTTCCGGGGTGACTCCGGCATAATCAAAAGCTGTATTTGTAATATAGCTATGAATATATTCATTCATTGTAAATTCCCTCCAAAAAAAGTAATACCGCCGTCCCTTTCGGGGACGGCGGTATTATCTCTCAGGGGCTTTAAAACCGTATAAAATAAATTTAAATCAAAATTAAACTGCATCGCTGTACTGACCGGCGCGTATCTGCTCGACGTCAAGTGTGCGCGTGTGATCAATATGCGTCCACTCCGGCGTGACGAAGAGCGACTGTATAACGACCGGCACATAGCTGAGCATGAAAAGTGGAAACGTGAACGTATAAAGCACCTTTTTCACAGCGGAGCAGTAAATATTTTTCCACTCCGTCGCCGTTGTCACCGCGCCGACCATGAACAGCGTAAGATAAAGATTCACAAGCGTCTGCAAGGCGGAAGCGCCGAGTATTCCCCACTCATGATAGTACAGGACGTTGACCAACAGGGCAGAGAGGTTCACAACAATGCTCACTCCTGTCAGCGCCGCGGCGGGCATTATGTTCATAGCCATATCGTAGCAGGAAAAGCTGCCGTGGAAAATACCGGTGGCCAGTCTGCCGCCGTATTTGCCGAACACCTGCATGTAGCCCTTCGACCAACGCAGGCGCTGCGCCCACGCCTGACGGAAATCGACCGGCTGTTCGTCATAGACAACGGCGTCTGCACAGTAGCCTATCTTTACGCCGCGCGTGACATTGCTTATCGTAAACTCTATGTCCTCTGTCAGCAGATGGAACGGCCATCCGCCGCCCTGAGCGTCAAGCACCGCCTGCGAAAACAGGAAGCCCGTACCGGACACGCTGCCGCTGGAGCCGATGCGCATGCGTGCGCCGTTGAGATAGCGCGACTCGCGCAGGAACCACAGCGCATAGCCCGCGGAGATCCAATTGTCTCCGTAGTTCTTGGAGTTGCGGTAGCAGGTGACGATATCATATCCGTCAGAAAACGTCCGGTTGATGTTCGTGATAAAATCCCGGTCAAGCACGTTGTCCGCGTCAAGGACGATATAGCCGTCAAAAGCCCCGTTTCCGTGCGCCCTTACCGCTTTAAGCAGAAAGTCCAGCGCATAACCTTTGCCCCGGCGCGTATTGCTCCGGCGTTCGTATACCTCCGCGCCGTGTCTGCGTGCCCGCTCCGCGGTCGCGTCGGTGCAGTTGTCGGCTGCAACGAATATTTTTACCAGTTCTTCCGGATAGCTCTGCTCTTTTATGCTGTCAATAAGATTGCCGATAACGGCCTGCTCGTTCCGTGCGGCGATAAGTACGGCGAATCGGTGCATTTTTGCCTGTGTCTCCGTTTTCCTTTTCGGAAGCCACGCGATCGGTATATACAGGAATTGGTACATATAGCATGCAAAAAACAGGCACATGATCACAAAATTTATTGTTTCTGCGGTTCGCATAAAACGTCCCCCTTATCCCCGCGGCGGAGCGGAATCTTCCTTTTACGAATGTTATGTCAGGCTTTGTTTGTCTTTTCGGGCCTGTCGCGCACAATGCAGAAGGCCATGACCGCAAAGATGTTGAAAAACAGCCCCATTATCGGCCAGAGAGATTTGTTCATACCCTCGTTGACCGCCGCTTTATAAAGCCATGCAATGACCGCCAGCCAGTAGCACGCGGCAAGCGCCGCCCACAGCACACCGAGCCCGCCGATAACGGCATAGTTCATTGCACTGAGCGGTGTGATCCTGCTTTTCCATTCGCGCTCGCGTTCATGCTCACGCTCATGTTCATCAGCGTGCTCCACATTGTGTCCGCCGTCCTGATTTTCGCCGCTTTCGCTCGAGCCGCTCTTTTCGGCAAGAGCATATTCCTGCTTGAGCGCCGCCGCGTCGCTTATCTGACGCGAAAGGCTCAGCGGTATCGCAACGGCGGTAATTACGGCGAGTATGACAAAGAGAACGGCAATACGCTTAAAAGTCTTTGTGTAGTCCAGCTTCATAACCTGATCTTTCATTCTGATATCCTCCGAATATATAAAAACTGCTCCCTCATTGAGCTTGTGCCCATTATGAGAGAGCAGATTAAATTTCAGATAACGGAAAGTTAAATAATATTTAAACGGTAGCCTACGCCCCAAACGGTCTGTATAAGCTGAGGCTTTGCGCTGTCCTCTTCAAGCTTCTCGCGCAGCCTGTTTACGTGTACCGCCACGGTGATGTTATCGCCCATGGATTCAAGCCCCCAGATCATTTCGTAAAGGTCTTCACGTGAAAACACCTGATTCGGGCGGCGGGCAAGGAACAGCAGAAGCTCATATTCCTTGTTGGTAAGCACAACGGCACTGCCGCGCACCGAAACGCTCCTTGCGGCGGTGTCGATCACGATAGGCCCCGCCGTGATAATACCGCTCTCCTCCGTTCTCGGCTTGAGACGGCTGTACTGCGCAAGATGCGCCTTTACTCGTGCGACAAGTACGCCCGGTGAAAACGGTTTTTCTATGTAATCATCCGCACCGAAGCCAAGGCCGCGTATTTTGTCTATGTCCTGTGTGCGCGCCGTGACCATAAGTATGGGGATGTCCAGTCTTTCGCGCAGACGTCTGCACACGGAAAAGCCGTCCATACCCGGCAGCATAAGGTCAAGCAGTATAAGGTCATAGCTCCCGGAAAGCGCTTTCTCAAGTCCGCTCACGCCGTCGGAGGCTATATTCGCTGAAAAACCGTCAAGCTCAAGATAGTCCCGCTCGATCTCGGCGATCTCCCGGTCATCCTCTATTATCAGGATCCTGCTCATTGTACGACTCTCCTCTCTTTAATGTTACCGCTATGCACAGTCCGCCGAGCGTGCTGCGCTCCGCTTCCGCGCCGCCGCCCATTTCCTCCGCCGCTTTGCGCACGACGGCAAGCCCAATGCCGCTGCCGTCCTTTCCGCGCTGTCGTGCGGGGTCGCCGCGGTAGAGCACCTCGAACAGCTTTCCCAGCTGCTGCTCTTCGACGCCCTGACCGTCGTCGGAAAAGAGTATCTTCAGCGTTTCCGTGTTCTTCTCCGCGCGTATTTCCATGCGCACGCGCTCACGTCCTGAATATTTCACTGCGTTGTCCATTATGTTCTTTACTATACGCTTGAGCTGGTTTTCGTCGGCAAACACGTCGCAGCCTTCCAGCGCGCCGGTGTCTATATCCGCCGTTGCGGCGTAATCCGCGGCAACGGCGTCAACGGCTTCCTTCAGCGGCACGGTTTTCATATCAAGCGGCAGTTCGCTGAGGTCGAGCTTTGAAAACTCAAAAAGGCGGTTGACCATACCTTCGATCTCCTGCTCCTTGCGGCAGATCGTTTCTATGTAGCGCCGGCGCATTTCCGGCGTCGCCGCCACGCCGTCGCGCAGAGCCTCGCTGTATGCGCGTATGGATGTAAGCGGACTTTTCAGGTCGTGCGACATCCCGGCTATCAGCTCTTTACGGCTCTGTGTGCGGCGCTGCTCGTCCTCAAGCGCGGCTTTCAGCTTCGCCGCCATAAGGTCAACGGCATCGCACGCGCTCTTGAACTCGTCCACGCCCGCATAGGCAATGGGGCTGTCAAGATCTCCGCGCTGTATTCGCCCGACCCCCGCGACAAGCTCGTCAAGCGGCGCGGAGATGTGCCGGAAGAGTGAACGTGTCAGATAGAGATTCGTAAAGCATATCGCCAGCAGCAGCGCCGTGCCGACCGCACCCATATATATCCACAGGAAAACCTCAAAGCTTGAAAAAGCCGCCTCGTACTGCTCAAGCGTCATATGCATTTCCTGAAGACTCAGCCCAAGTCTGGGAAGATACGCCGTCTCAAGTATATACAGGGCTATCCCCCCGCCCAGCAGGAGCAGCACCGCCGCGACAAGCAGCGGAACAAGAAACATAAATATATTTGACCTTGCAAGTCTTTGCCGGATCGTCATCTGCCACACCCCCGCAATATTGCTTTTAGTATATCATGCACATACGGCGGTTTTTTAAATAAATGTTAAACAAAAAAACCAACCTGAAGCCCGAAGGCTCCAGATTGGAAAGAAAGGAAACAAGACGTCAAATTTTGGTTTTCAGTTTGTCAAAGAAGTCCGTTATGGGCTTTTTGAGCTGTCCAGGAAAACAGCAGTCTGGTTTGGGCATTTTTTCGCCGCAGCGCCGTGCGTGGTCAGAGCGAGCCAATTTTTGTGATGCTGCTGAACAGCTTCTCTTTCTGCGGCACGGCGGTTTTTGAAGGCGTCCATGCCTTCCCGTCGCTTCCGAAGAGCTTTATCAGTTCGCAGGTACGCTTTCTGATCGCATCCTGCACCATCGTCCAGAACGCGTAGGAGCCGTTGCCGCTTATGTCGGCGTTCTTGACCGCCATACATGCGGCGGTGCAGAGGTCATGATAAATATTCACCTTGTTTATGCCCGAGCGGCAGACTCGATAGAGGTTCTCGTCGCCGGAGCCGGAGCCGCCGTGCATGACAAGAGGAATGCTTGTCGCCTCCTTTATCTCGGCCAGACGCGCAAAGTCCATTACGGGCAGCTGCGTATATGTGCCGTGGGCATTTCCGATCGAAACGGCAAGGCAGTCTATGCCTGTCCTGCTGACAAATTCGGCCGCAAAGGCCGGATCCGTAAGGCCGGAAGTGCGTTCATCCCTGTCCTTGCAGGCATCGTCTACGTGTCCCAGCTCGGATTCCACCGTGACTCCGACGGAATGGGCGATATGGG
The DNA here is from genome assembly GCA_963617275.1 of bacterium. Lineage (GTDB taxonomy): Bacteria > Bacillota > Clostridia > Oscillospirales > Oscillospiraceae > Limivicinus. The sequence continues at coordinate 16,624 of CAVENX010000034.1, read as the reverse complement.
TCATTTCTGCCACCTGCCGGACGTTTTCCTCAAAGGGCAGGCACGAGCGATCCACCATAACGGATGTGAAGCCGCCCATAATGGCTCTCATCATATCGTGCAGGACCCGCTCGTTCCCCTTTGCGCCCGTGACCGAGCCGCCATGGTCAAGATGAAGCGCAACGGGAATGTCGGTCTCGTTGGCCAGCTCGCACATATATTTCCCGGTCAGCACAAAATCGGGAGATTGGAGCGGCCCGACGTCCAATATAATAGGTGCTTTCATTTCCTCGGCGGCGGCGATAACCGCACGCGCATCAAATTCATTCGTGACATTGGGCGCAGCGACGGCATAGTTATTTCTGTTCGCCTCGTCAAGCAGCTCCTTCATTGTCAGCAGCATGGTTCCATCCTCCTTTTATAATGAGCTGAGCGTATGATTCGCTTTTTTAAGGGTTTCGTACAGGCTGCCGTACAATTCGACGCGTTCCGCATAATAATCGCTTGCGCTCGGTTCAAAGACGCGGTCATACGTCACTGTTTCGGCAGCCTCGGCTATATTGTCAAAGCAGCCGTCCTCCACCGCGCCAAGCAGAGCGTTGCCGAAGGGGCCTGTATTTTTGACGGCAGGTCTGTATATCTGCGTGCGGAGAACATCCGCTTTTATCTGGAGTATCCTGTCAGTCGCCGTACCGCCGGTGCAGCATATCCTGCTTATCGGTATGCCGGCCTTTTTCAGCGTACCGAGGATCATCGCGTCTTCAAAGGCGACGCCCTCAATTATGGCCCTGTAAAGCCGGTATCTGTCCGTTTCAAGGCCAATTCCCAGAAACGCGGCTCTTGACTGCGAATCGTTGTACGGGGTGGCGCAGCCGGAAAAATGCGGCATGACCATGACGGACGACGGCTTCGGGGGCATTTTTTCCTCGCAGTCCCTGAAGAAATCCGTATGGCTTCCCTCCGGGCCGAACAGGGAAGCAAACCATTTGTAGGCCGCACCCGCCGTATTCTGCCATGCTATCGTGTTTTCAAGTCCTGGGATGAGATAGGGCTGCTTGGATATCTGGCAGGAAGCGATCGTTTCCGCTTTAAGGCTGCCGTGCGGCATAACGACGGTGAAGCCCTCTGTCGTACCGCAGGGCATGGCGCACTCGCCGACCCTGCTGATGCCTGAGCCGATGGCGTTGCAGATATGGTCATGCGCGCCCGCAATCACCTTTACGTTCCGGCTGCCGATCTCTTTGCATATGGATTCCTTCAGCATACCGACATATGTCCCGGGGCGCACGGCATCCGGCATAGCGGACCTGGGTATACCCGCCGCGCCGAGCACGGCGTCCGACCATCTGAGGCTTTCGATATCAAACGCAAGAGTCCTTGCCGCCAGCGAATGATCAATGACCGCCGTGCCGCACAGGCGATAGATCATATAGCTCTGGAAGCTGAGGTATTTCCACACTCTGTCGGCAAGACCCGGGACATTGTTCGCCAGCCACATTTCTTTCGGCAGGGAATAAATGGACGAAACGTGCTGACCCGTGATCTCCGACAGCTTCAGACGCCCGAGTTTCCGGACAAGCGTGCCGGTCTCTTCCTCGCCGCGCAGATCGGAGCCGATGATCCCCCTGTGCAGGGAATTTCCGTCTGCGTCGATCGGGATGACCGCCTCGCCCAGACTGCTCACGGTGATACTGCGCACGTCTCTCCCGGCGGCCACTCTGCTGACGCACTTCATCGCGCCCGCAAACACAAGCTCCTCATCCAGCTCCCTTATCCCGCCGTGCTGAACATTCATGCTGTACGACACGCCGCAGCTGCCCAATATTTTTCCCGACGCGTCCATAACGACTGCCTTGCAGCCGGAAGTACCGATATCAAGTCCTATATACATCCTTGTACACCTCGGAGTAAGCTTCCATCTGTTTTATAAAACGGACATATTCCTCCTCGTATCTTTCCGAGGAGTCTTTGTCCGGCTCGTACAATTTTCCGGGCTTTATAAGGCTGCTCTGTGCCTCGGCAATATCGGCAAAGAAACCGCAGCCCACACCGCTCAGGATCGCGCATCCTGCGGCGCCCGCTTCAAAGCTTTCAAGCGTGAGTATGCTCTCGCCCAGAATGTCGGCCTTTATCTGCATCCAGACAGCCGAGGTTGAGCCTCCGCCTACGGAGCGGATATTTTCAAGCTTTTTTATGCCGTGCTTCAGGAAATAATCCCTGTTTGCCCTCAGATGCATTGCAACGCTCTCCATAAGCCCCTTATATATCCTGAACGGCGTCGTCTTCGTTGTCAGGCCGCTGATGACCCCTTCCGATCTCAGCCGGAAGCAGGGGTGCCCCGAGGCGGAAAAGCCGGGGTTTATGATCACGCCCGAAGGGCCGGAGGGCATATTCTGCTCCATGTACGAATAAAATTCGCTTTTGGGGATCATGGGGTACATTATATCCCTGAACCAGCGTATAAGGTTGCCACTCATGGGGCAAAGGCAAAAGCTGCCGAATGAATCGCCGTATGCCGTCGGCGAACAGGTATAGTCTCCGTCAAACATCGCCGCAGAGCGGTTCGGCGCATCCATAAGGAAATTAAGCGTATCACCGCTTCCGGATATATTTACTGTAATACCTTCCGAAAGTCCGCCGCCGAGAGCACAGCACCAGCTGTCATGGCCGCCGGTGAACACTCTGAGCGTACCGTTGAGGCCATACTCCTCCGCTATCCGGGGAAGCACGGTGCCCGCGCAGGTGCCTGACCTTACCGGCTCTGAGAGCCATTCCTTCCTGACGCCCGCAAAGTCAAGTATTTCATCATCCCACGCCTTGCGCACCACGTCAAACGCCATTGTCCTTGAGGCAAGCGAGTAGGAGATCAGCCGGTTCCCCGTAAGCTTATATATGATGAAGTCCTCAAAAAGGAGTATCTTGTTTACCCTGTCCCAATAGGCTTCATTGCCGCGTATCCACATCAGCTTTTCTATTGAGTAAGTGCCGTTCGGTCTGACGCCCGTGCGCTCGAATATTTCACGGCTGCCGAAGCGCGCCGTTATCTTTTCGCTTTCATCAAAGCCCCGGTGATCGTTATACAGTATCGAGTTTCCGAGAACCCTGTCGTTCTCATCCAGCAGAACGCAGCTTTCACCTATTGCCGAGACTCCTATCCCGTCAATAGGTGAATTGACTGTATGCGCCGCTTCGGAAAGAACCTCGCAGGACTTCTGAAGGACGTTATTCGCGTCCAGACAATACTGTCCCCCATCGGAAGTATATGAATACTCCCGATGGGTCCGGCAGAGCACAGTTCCGTTCTCATCAAAAAGAACACACTTTACTCCGCTTGTTCCGACGTCAAGTCCTCCGATGATCATGGCTTCAGAAATTGCCGTTGCCGAGCAGAACTATGTATTCCTTGGCCGCTTCGGTGATGGCGCGCTTGCTCATATCCAGTATCTCATGGATATAGAACGGCTCCTTGGCATTTTTGAACGCCTCGGTAAGGACCGCCTGGGGACGGATGGCGGGCGCGGTATACACATTGACCTTTCTGAGACCGAGCGTGATAGCCTCGCGCAGCTGACTGCGCTCCACACCGGAGGAACCGTGCATTACCAACGCGCAGTCGGAGGCCGCCTCAAGCTTTTTGAGATGCTCGAGATCAAGCACGGGCTGCTGCACCTTCATGCCGTGAATGGTGCCGAAGGAGACGGTCATTGCGTCTGCACCGGTCAGATCAATGAACCTCTTGAGTTCTTCGGGATCGGTGAAAAATTCTCTCAGGTTGATATCGGAGTTTGCCTCGACCATAGCAACGTTGGGCATTTTCCCGCACATCGCCTCGACGCTTACGCCGATCGGGTGGCAGACGTCAACCACCGTCTTTACCATGCGCACGTTCTCTTCAAAGGGCAGCTCCGAAAAGTCCGCCATAACGGAGGTGTATCCGCATTTGATCGCTCTCATAATATAATTCAATGATGTGCCGTGGTCAAGATGAAGACAGACGGGAACCTTTGCCTCTTCGGCAAGCTTTCTGTAATACGGGCCGTACTTGTCCATAGGACCGAATTCTTCAAAAAGCTGCGCCTGACCGATGATAACCGGCGCGTTCAGCTCCTCCGCCGCTTCGATAACGGCTTCCGCCATGGTGATACTCGTGGTCGTAAACATGCCTACGGCATATTTTCTTTTCTTTGCGTCCTCTAAAAGGGTTGTAAGGTTGGTGATCATATACTTTTCTCTCCCTGATTATTTGTCTTCGCGGTTCTTGCGGACAATATCTATAACAACTGCAATAATGATAATTACGCCCTTCGCAACGTACTGCCAGAAGGAGTTGACGCTGAGCAGGTTCAGGCCGTTGGTTATGACGCCTATCATGAGAATACCGAGAATGGAGCCTCCTATTGACAGGACTCCTCCCGACATGCTTGCGCCGCCCAGAGCGGTTGCCGCGATCGCGTCAAGCTCAAAGTTGGCGCCCAGCGTGGGAGTGGCGGAGCCGAGTCTCGCGGCCCATACGATGCCGCAGAACGCAGCCAGAACGCCGCTGATAACATAGACCGCGATTATTACCTTTTTGGAGTTTATGCCGGTATAATCGGCTGCCGTTCTGTTCCCGCCGACCGCGTAAATGTACCCGCCGAATTTCGTCTTATACAATATTATAGTCGTTATTATCAAAGCAATAAGCGCGTACAGCACTATGATGGACAGGCCGTTTATTGTTGTGTTGCCTATTACGGTGAACGCGTCGTTGCGCACTCTTATCGGGTTGCCGTCGCATATTACCTGCGCAAGCCCGCGCCCGAGACATTGAGTGACCAGCGTCGTGATAAACGGCGGTACGCCCACATTGGCGATGAAAAAGCCGTTGAATACGCCCACCACAACGCCTATCAGCAGGCAGACCGCCACTGTGGGAACGACCGGCCAGCCGTAATTTGTTATAAGCGTCGCGCTGACAATACCTGCAAGACCGACGGTGGATCCGACGGAAATGTCAATGAAGCCAAGAAGGATGACCATTGACAGCGCACAGGTCAGCATCGCGTTGACCGAACAGTTTTTCAACAGGTTCAGCAGGTTTGATTTTGTCAAAAATTTCGGAGTGAGTATTGCCACTATCGTGCACATGAGCAGAAGGCCGACCACCTGCCCCATATTTCTTTTAAAATACCGTATGAAAAACCCGATAACCGGGGTTTCGTTCAACTGTCTTTTCATTCCGTAACCTCCTGATCGCCCTCGGCCGGCGCTGAATTGCCCTTCGCGGCATATTTCATTATGGCTTCCTGCGAAAAATCCCTGCGCGGCAGCTCGCCGGTTATTTCCCCGTCACACATTACGTACACTCTGTCGCACATATTGATTATTTCCGCAAGCTCGCTTGAAACAATGATGATCGAACAGCCCGCTTTTGCAAGGTCGTTTATAATTCCGTAAATTTCGGACTTTGAACCGACGTCAATGCCTCTCGTGGGTTCGTCCAGAATAAGGACTCTGGGATTCGCCGCAAGCCATTTTGACAGAACTACCTTCTGCTGGTTGCCGCCGGAGAGCTTTCCGGCCAGCTGTTTGGGAGATGTGATCTTAATGGCAAACTTATCGACGTAATTGTTTATCAGCTCTTTTTCCCGCGCCTTGTCCTTTTTGATGCCCCTGATAAGCTCCTTGAGCACAACAAGGGTCATGTTGAAGTCTACGCTGTTTCCGAGTATCAGCCCCTCCTCGCGGCGGTTCTCCGGGATATACGCTATGCCGGCGTCCAGCGCATCTCTGGGCTGGTTTATATCCAGAAGTTTACCGTCGAGCGTAACGGTGCCGCTCTCTTTGGGGAAAATTCCGAACAGGGTCTTCATTACCTCCGTTCTTCCCGCGCCTATCAGTCCGGAAAAACCTACTATTTCCCCGAACTGAGTATAAAAGCTGACATTTCTGAAATATTTCTTATGGCTCAGGTCTTTTACCTCAAGAGCCTTGCCCAATATCTTGTTTTCGGTCTTTATATAATATTGGTCGATCACTCGTCCGACCATCATGCTGACCAGCTCGTCGGAGTTGATATCCTGCATCGGAACCGTTTTTATCGACATACCGTCGCGCAGGACCGTGATGCGGTCAGCGATCTGGTACAGCTCGTCTATTTTATGGGATATGTAAATAATGCTGACGCCTTTAGCCTTGAGCTTCTTTATAAGCTCGAACAGGATCTGGACCTCATGCTTTGACAGCGAGGATGTAGGCTCGTCCATGGCAATTATCTTCGCGTCCGTGGAAACCGCTTTCATGATCTCCACAAGCTGCTGCATTCCGATAGTAAGCTTTCCGACCATGGTTCCCGCCGAAATATTGAGTCCGAACCCGTCGATTATCTTCTGAGCTTCCGCACGCATCCTTTTGCTGTCTACAAAACCCAGTTTATCCGTTATCTCTCTTCCGAGAAAAATGTTATCCGCAACCGTGCGGCCCGGAACAAGAACTATTTCCTGATGGATTATCCTGATGCCCGCCGCCGTTGCCTCGGCCACGTCGGCAAGGGCTCTCGGCGTTCCGTCAATCAGTATCTCACCGGAATCCCTGTGGTAGATTCCGCCTAAGATCTTCATCAGCGTAGACTTTCCGGCGCCGTTTTCTCCAAGTAAAGCATGAACCTCGCCCTGCCTGACATCAAAACAGACATCGTTCAGGACCTTGTTTGTCCCGAAAGCTTTACTTACATGCTTGAATTCGAGGGCGCAAGTCACAAGTAAGTACCTCCTGTAAAGAATTTGACCGACCCCAAATAGGCCGTTATGGAGTCGGTCAAATTATAGATTCACAAAATTATGCTGTTTCTCTCAGGATATTATTCCCAAGCGTCAAGGTCGAAGTCCTTGATGTTGTCAACGCTGATGCTGAATGCGTCGAGGTAGGTCTCGAAGGGAACTTCCTCGCCCTTGATGAGCTTAAGGGCATACTCTGCGCCGATGCGGCCAAGAGACGTGGGGGACTGAGCGGAGGTCTGGGTCATCTTGCCTTCCGCAATTGCCTGCTTGCCGTTGGGGGAACCGTCTTTGCCGTAGATGGCGATGTCTTCACCCTTGCCGCTCTCTGCGATAGCCTGGATAACGCCAAGCGCGGAAGCGTCGTTTACGCAGTAGACAACATCAATGTCGTCGTGCGCCTCGAGAACGTCGAGCATTGCGTTGAAGGACTTTGCGGTGTCGCCGGAGCCGTCGAACTCAAACACGTCAACATACTTGGAAGGATCCTCTGCGTTGTCCTTGATAGCGTCAAAGAACGCGCCTACGGTAACATTGCAGCTTTCGGAAGTGGGAGAGTGTGCAATAACGATGTTTGCGCCGTCCGGGAAGCGCTTTGCGACGTCTTCGCCGGAGATGTAGCCGAGCTGGTAGTTGTTGGAAGCGATAACAGCGTCAACAACGTCAAAGTCGTCCTCGATAACAACGTTGTCAATGTTGACAACATAAACGCCGGCGTCCTTGCAGGCCTGCATGACGGTACGGCCGCCTGCGGAATCAACAGGGATGTAAACAAGAGCCTGTATCCCGGCGGAGATCATGTCGTCGATCTGGGTCGCCTGGACGGTCGAATCGCTCTGGGGATCGTAGGTGATAAGCTCTACGTCGTTCTCTTCGCAGACCTTCTCAACAGCGCCGAGAACCGCGGAGAAATACTCGTTTACCAGTGTCATCGGAGAAAATCCGATAACGATCTTCTCTTCTGCGCATGCGGTCGCGCTGAGGGAGAGTGCCATAGAGAACACCAAAACCAACGCAACGATCAAGCTAAGGGTTTTTTTCATTTGTGTGATACCTCCAAATTTATTCTTTTATCTCTATCTGTATTCAGCAAAGCCCAGCCTAAAACCTTTCTCAATACAGAGAAATCACATAATATCTGCCGTTATTTCATGCAGCTTTTGCATACGTTCAAAAATTCCACCGTCTTGTTGTATATGACCTCCATCGCCATATCTGCAAGCTTGTAGAAATTGACCGGAAGGGTCGAAGCCTCGATATAATCCCGGAGAACGGGGGCGGGCGCCGTGTCAATGGCGGTAAAGTAATTTATCTTCCTGATGCCGGCGTTGATCGCTCCCTGTATCTGATCGAAGGGAGTTCCCGACGCGCCGTGCATGCCGAGCGAAACGCCGCCGGCTCTTTTTCTTATCTCTTCCACAAGCGGAAGCTGAAGATTCGGCTCGCCCGCGTACATACCGTGCACCGTTCCGAAGGATACCGTCAGCACGTCGCAGCCCGCTTCACGGCAGAAGCGTTCCGCCTCGGCGGGGTCGGTATAGTATTTCGACAGGTCGGACAAATCGCTCTTTTCCTGCCCGTGGACGTCGTCCGGCATGTTGTTGGGCATCGCTCCCAGCTCCGCTTCTATCGCTATTCCAAGCGGATGCACAAGTTCGGTAAATTCCTTTACTCTCCTGATATTCTCTTCCAGAGGGAAGCGGGAGCAGTCATACATTATCGACGTTGCGCCGAGCCTCACTGCCTTCATGCAGTGCGTAAGGTCATATCCGTGATCGACGTGCACCGCCAGCGCTGCCTTTGAGTTTTTCGCGTATTCGCTCATCAGCGGGAACGCTATCTCAATGGGTATATGGTCATTTTCCGTCTGGGCATGGTTGAGCGTAACGGGAACGCCCGTATCCTCCGCCGCCGCTATCACGGCTCTCAGCGATATCTGATTTGGCGTATTGATGGACGGTATCGCATAATTTCTTGCCTCTGCATCCTTGAGCATTTCCTGCAAAGGTACGATCATAATAATTCCGCCTCCTTTTTTTATGTCGTGTGTTTCAATTTCTGGGCTAATAATAGCAATTCGCCGTGCGTTTGTAAAATGAATTGTTGTCACCCGAACAATTCCTATAATTCATGGCCGTTTCAAAAATTTTTTATTGACTGTTGCAATAATTGCGGGTAAACTATATAAAGTTAGGGCTTTTACGCTTAAAAAGTTCTTTTCACATTTTCCTTCTTTAATATTTTGTATATTCTTCTCTCTTCTCTCTTTTGATGTGCATCCTGTGAATACCCGAGGAGGAATTATGATGTTCAGCGCTTTGGATTATTTTTACGCGGTCGCACAGTACAAGAACTTTACCACTGCGGCGGATAAGATCAACATCTCCCAGTCGGCTTTGAGCAAGGCCGTTAAAAAGCTTGAGGAGCAATTGAACTGCACTCTTTTTATACGCTCAAGAGACGGCGTGCAGCTCACTCAGGCCGGGGAAATACTGTTTGACTGCGCGGCAAAAAACAAGTCGATAATTTCGGAAACTCTCGACAGGATCGAGCATCTGAACGCTGAGACTTCAGAATGTATGAATATTGCCAGCGGAGATGGTCTGTTTGCCTACTACATGATCCCCCTGCTGCAAAAATTCAGGTTTCAGGAGAAGTTTCCGCGTGTGGTAGTCCGTGAAACGGAGACTCTCAACAGCGCGCAGATAATACAGCAGATAGACAAGCTCAACATCACCTTCGGCCTTGTCAACCGCAAGCCGGACAACGTGCTTTTTGACTACTTCCAGATAGCCGAGCTGCATGACGTGGTGCTTGCCGGGCCGAAGTACGCGTTTCTTGCCGATCACGGCTGTGTTGATAATAAGGCGCTTGCCCCTTATCCCTTTATCGTGCGCCCCACGGGGACGTATACGCGCACACGCTTTGACAGCTTCTTCCACGAGCAGGGCATCGTCCCTACCGTTACGGGCGAATCCGGCAACACCGGAATAATGCTCCAGATGGCAGCTGCCGATCTGGGTCTTGCGGTAGTTCAGCGCGAAATGGCGGAAAGCTTTGAAATATACAAAAAGCTTCAGGTAATTCATCTGACGACGCCTTTCCCGCCCTCGACCTGCTACATCACTTGGCGGAAAAACCGGACTCTGCCCGTCTGCGCGCAGGAGCTTATCGAGTATATCCGCTCAAACGACGGTGAAACCGTTTGAGACCGCGGAAGCTGCTCCGCCTTATATATGACTTGAAATCTCATCCGGATGTTTCAGATAAAGTAATTTAATACTCAGATATACAGGCTCTATCAGCTGAATTTCTTCATAAATAAAAAAATCCGAACGCTTTCCCTTTGACGGGAAAATGTTCGGATTTTTATTGCCCTAACCGAACTCCAACGCAGCGGGTTCGGTTTGGAAAGGAGCTGCGACGGAATGAATGAGAAGCGACTTTTTTATGCATGGCATAAAAAAGTCGCTGCGAACGATATGCAGTCCGCAGCGACGCAGTGGAGAGCAGCGGACTCGAACCGTTGACCTTCCGCGTGTGAGGCGGACGCTCTAACCAGCTGAGCTAGCCCTCCAAGGCTTAGGTATTATATCATATCTTTCGCCCTAAAGCAATAGTCTTTTTAAAAACCCGCGGCGCGTTTTAAAATCCGCGGAAAATCACACGCCGAGGAGCCTTGCGGCCTTGAGGATTCCCGTCTGGGTTTTGCTGTCGGTTATTTCGCCGTCCATCACCTGCCGCACAAGCTCTTCAAGCGGCACAAGCTCCACATTCAGGAACTCATCCACGTCAAGATGCCGCTCACCCTTGTGCAGGGAGCGGGCAAGATACATGCTTATAAGCTCGTTGCTGTACGCGACAGCGGAATAGAAATCGCCTATCCACGTCCACTCGTCTGCGGTATAGCCCGTCTCCTCCATAAGTTCGCGCTTTGCCGCCTCCAGCCGATCCTCCTGCGCGCTGTCAAGCTTTCCGGCAGGTATCTCGGTGAACACCATGCCGCCGGGATAGCGGAACTGCCGCTCGACGACCACGCGCCCGTCCTCCGTCACCGGAACCACGCACACCGCGCCCAGATGCTTTATATAATCTCTCCCCGCCTCGTCTCCGTTCGGGAGAATCACCCTGTCATGGTACACGTGCAGCAGCGGCCCGTGATATACCTCTTTTCCGCTCTTGAAGCATTCGCACAGCTGTTCATATTCCTTGTCCATTACAATACCTCCCGGATCATTATGTATGAATTATAGCATATTTCCCACGCTGCCGCAATCACATCAGCGGCGAACCCGGCAGCGGCAAATACAAACCGCTTGACTTCCGTTCGGATATGGATTAAAATTATTATGATCAGTTTTTTTTGACTTTTTATCACGGAGGTGTGCATAATGAAGGAAGATAGAGACCCTCTGTCCGGGGCGGAGGTACAGCAGCCCCGAACCACCCGGCGGCAGCGCTGGAAAGCGGCGAAGAAGCAGCGCCGTGCCGCAAAGCGCGCCGCACGCAGAGAATACTACAAGGATGCGCCGCTGCTCGTAAAGGCATGGAATTTCTGGCTGAAAAAAATGCTTGCCGTGCTTGTCATAGCGGTTCTTGTCTGGCAGATAGGCGTTCCGGTGCTTCTCGACTCCGACCTCGCCTCCTATCTTCTCATGAGCTATATTGAAAAGCGTGAAAGCAGACCCGTCGATAAGGAAACCATATATGAAATGTCCCCGCTTGACGGGCAGGGCAGTGCGCGCATAGACGCGTCGGAGCCTTACGGAAAGGACGACACATGGGGCATATACGTGTATATGGTCGGTTCCAATCTTGAGGATCAGGACGAAAACGATCTGTCCGACCTTACCAAAGCCATGACCTCCGGCATCAGCTATGAAAACAGCATGCGCACACGGGAAAAGCGTCTCGGCTATCTGGACACCTTTATCGGAGAGCTTGAGAGCAGCGGGCTTGAAATGCCCGAGTATCTCTACAAGCCCAATGTCCCGCTCTCTTCCTCCAGCACCTATGTGACCGAAGACGTTGTGCTTGCCTCCGGCACGGGCGCGGCGTCCGCGGATATATACGAAATGATCTCCGACGTGTGGAGCAGCAATATCTCCATCGTCATCCAGACAGGCGGCGCGACGCATTGGACAAATTCCATGGTCAATCCCAATAAGACGCAGAGATTTCTTTATAAGGACGGCATCTTCTCCGAAGTGTCTGATCTCCCGCTTCAGGACAGCTGTTCGCCGGAAACGCTTGCGGAGTTCATGCGCTTCTGCGACGGCAATTATCCCGCCGATCATAAGATACTCATTCTCTGGGATCACGGCAGCGGCGCAGCCGGTTACGGATATGACAGCATTTTTTCCTCCGGCCTTTCTCTCAGGGATCTGCGCGGGGCTTTTGAAGCGGTATATACCCCCGATACGGCTGATCCCGCATACGATATAATCGGCTTTGACGCCTGCCTTATGGCCTCCGCCGAGGTCGCGCATAGCCTTGACGGCTTTGCGGAATATCTTGTCGCCAGCGAGGAGCTTGAGCCGGGCGATGGCTGGGACTACGGCGCATGGCTCCGTGCAATGACCGACGACGCGTCGATGAACGCCGCGCAGGTTGGACGTGCGATAGCGGATTCCTACATCGACTACTATATGACATTCAACGCAAATCTCGGCAGTCTCATAGGCAACCAGGAGGTCACGATGTCCGTAACGGACGTTCACAAGGCCGCGCAGGCGTATGAGGCATACTGCAAGCTGTGCCGGGCGCAGCTGAAGGATGCCGCAGGCGACCTTGGCGTTCTCGCCGACATCGGTCGAAAGGCGGGCAGCGCGACCCGCTACGGGAGCTACGTTTATGACCGTGTCAACGCCGTCGATCTTGGCGGCTATATGGATCTGCTCGACGACACATATCCGGACGAGACACAGAGAGTGCGGACGCTGCTCAGAGAGGCGGTTCTCTATCACAGGGAGAGCGCTGCTCTTGCCGATTCACAGGGGCTTTCCGTATTCGTCCCCGTTGAAACAAGCACTCTCTCCGGGCTAATAGGATGTATGGAGTTTATATACGACATATGCACCGATGAGAACGTAAGCGCTCTTTATTACTATAAGATCGCAGGCTGTCTCAATGAGGAGATGAGCGAATACGCCGCGGAGCTTTCCGGCCGTGAGCCGGAGGTGCTTGATGTCAGCGTATTCAGCGGGATAGAGCATATTGACCCCGTTATCGGAGAGGGCTTATGGTCCGTCCCGGTGGATGAAAAGCTCATGAGCATGATACAGGGCTGTTCGCTTGAGCTTGCGTATTATGACGAAGCGCTTGAAACCGTGACATATTACGGGCGCGACGAATATATCGTCGCGGACGGCGAGGGCAGCCTTGTGAACGAATTTGACGGAAAGTGGATAGCGCTTGACGGCGTGCCTCTGTCAACGGAGATCGTCAGTTCCTCCGCCTCCTCTGTCGAATACCGCAGCAAGGTGCGCTGCGAGGGTGAGGACTGCTATCTCATGTTCACGTACAGCCGCGACAGCGAGCAGTTCAGCATTTCCGGCCTTAAAAAGATACAGACCGGCGACGACACCATTCTGATGCTCAACACAAGACAGCTCGACACCGTCACGGCTGGCAAAACGATAACGCCCGTTTACTCCGCGCACAGCTTCGCCGACGGATACGATTATGAGTTCACCGGCGACAGGATACGCATCGGCTCCAGCTCGGAAATTACGCTTGAGCCGCTGCCCGATGGTACATATCTCGGTGCGATCGTGATAAGCGACCCCAGAGGCGACAGCTACTATTCCGGCGTTGTCGGGCAGGATGTAAAAGGCGGAGTAATAGCCGGTCAGGAGCTCAGAACGGATTTCTACGCCACAGACTGATAAAACGGAGGATATTCAATGAACAACAGATTATGCCGCGGCGCATCCTGCCGGTGTGCGCGGCGGGTATGAGCGTATGCAGCTTAACGATTTGAAGCTCATCTCCGCCAGCAATATTATAAGGCTGCGTCAGGGCGCCGGTCTTACTCAGGCGGAGCTTGGCGCACGGCTGAACTATTCGGACAAGACCATATCAAAATGGGAGCGCGGCGAGGCGATACCCGATGCATTCGTGCTCACACAGCTTGCCGCCATGTTCGGCGTTACGGTGGATTATCTGCTCTCCTCCCACGACCAATGGGAGATGCAGCCTGCCGAGCCGGAGGAGGAAGCGCCCGTCCCGGAGGAGGATGAGGAGGACGCCGCCCCCGGCAGGACTTACAGCGCGAAAACGCTTATCGTGCTTGTCATCGTCTCGATATGGACGGCGGCGGTCACGGCTTTTGCGGTGCTGTGGATATTCGACATCCTGTTCTGGCGCATTTTTGTTTTTGCGCTGCCGGTGTCGCTTCTTGTCCATATCATTCTTGTCAGCATATTTTATCCGAAGAAAAATCTGCAATTTTATATCACGGCGTTCCTTGCATCGCTCTTCCTCTCGATATACTTCATTTTTCCCGAGAAGCATATATGGCAGGTCTTCATCATTCTTGTTCCGGCGGCTGCGGTGGTATTTCTTGCCTGCAATCTGACGAAAAAGCCGCTCAGATTCCGGAAATACATAACAAAAAAATAAATGTCTACTCTGCGTAGAACACGCGTGCGATCCCCTCAGGCGGCTGTCCTGAGGGGATTATACTAACAGTAGAGTTCCGGAATACGGTAATGCTTGCGTTTTTCTCTCCACCTGCGATAGAATGGCGGCATCAAGCATGAAAGGAAAACGTACATGGCCGATTATATTTTGAGCTGCTGCTCCAGCATAGACATTTCAAGAGAGCTTATCGAGAAGTGCGGCATAAAATTTGTCCCCTTCCACTTTTTCGTTGACGGGACGGAATATGTCGATGATCTTGGCAAGAGCATGCCCTACGATGTTTTTTACAGCAAAATAAAAAACGGCGCAGATACCCGCACCTCCCAGGTCAATATTTCCGAATTTGTGGATTACTTCGGCAGCTTTCTCAAGCAGGGGCATGACATAGTTCATGTGTGCCTGTCCTCCGGTCTTTCCGGAACCGTCAATTCCGCGAAAAACGCCGCAGAAATTTTGAAGGAGCAGTTTCCAGAGCGGAATATTTATATAGTTGACTCTCTCGCCGCCTCGGCTGGTTTCGGTCTGCTTATGGTCAGCGCGGCGGAAAAGCGCGACGAGGGGCTGAGCGCGGCGGAGCTTGCCCGGTGGATAGAGGACAATCGTCTCAGGGTCCACCACTGGTTTTTTTCGACAGACCTGTCCACTTATGTAAAGGGCGGAAGAATATCCAAAACGGCAGCCGTTTTCGGCGGTGCGCTCCAGATATGTCCGCTGCTCAACGTGGACAATCTCGGCAGGCTCATCCCGCGTGAGAAGGTGCGCACAAAGAAAAGGGTCATTGCGGAGATCGTAAAGAAGATGGAGGAAAATGCCGACGGCGGACTTGATTACTCCGGCAGATGCTTTATCTCCGCAGCGGGCTGCATGGACGATGCGCGTCAGGTCGCCGCGCTCGTCGAGGAGCGTTTCCCGAATCTCAAAGGCGGCAAGGCAGAGATATCCGACATAGGAACGATCATCGGCTCTCACACCGGCCCCGGTACCGTTGCGCTCTTTTTCTTTGGTAAAAAGCGTGAAAATTGAGTTTTTTCAAAAAAACACAACATTTTGCAGAAAGTCTACTCTGAGTAGACTTTGGCTTTGCCCCGTAGAGTATTATCAAAAACATTCTACGGGGCGCTTCTTATGAGTAGAACCGGATGGCGCGTCAGTAGCTTGCATTGCGTTATACGCCATATTAGAATATATAGGCAATGTATTTAAGAAAGGATCCAGATAAATGGCTGATTATGTTTTGACCTGCTGCTCTACCGCCGATCTTTCAAAGGAGCGTTTTGAAAGCTGCGGCATCAAGGTCGTTCCGTTCCATTTTGCGATTGACGGCGTGGAATACATCGACGATCTCGGTGAAAGCATCCCCTATGACGAATTTTACGCAAAGATAAGAAAGGGCGCGGACACCCGCACCTCTCAGGTTAACATCTCCGAATATGTTGACTTTTTCAGCGACTTCATGGAGCAGGGCTTGGATGTTGTTCACGTTTGCCTTTCCTCCGGCATATCCGGCACTATCAATTCCGCGAAAAACGCCGCTCTTATCCTCAACGAGCGGTACCCCGACAGAAAACTCTATATAATCGACTCTCTCGGCGCGTCCTCCGGCTACGGCCTGCTCATGGTCAGCGCGGCGGAAAAGCGCGATGAGGGGCTGAGCGCAGCGGAGCTTGCCCAGTGGATAGAGGACAACAAGCTCAACGTGCATCACTGGTTCTTCTCAACTGATCTTTCCACATATGTAAGAGGCGGCAGGATCTCCAAGGCGGCGGCGATTTTCGGCGGCGCGCTCCAGATATGCCCGCTGCTCAACATGGACAACCTCGGCAGACTTATCCCCCGGGAAAAGATACGCACAAAGAAAAAGGTCATCCGCGAGATCGTTGCGCGCATGGAGCAGAACGCGATCGACGGGCTTGACTACTCCGGCAGATGCTTCATCTCCATGTCCGACTGCATGGACGATGCGCGCCAGGTCGCCGATCTTATTGAGGAGCGCTTCCAGAATCTAAACGGCAAGGTCGAGATATACAACGTCGGTACGACGATCGGCTCTCACACCGGCCCCGGCACCGTCGCGCTGTTCTTCTTCGGCAAAAAACGCGAAAACTGACCGGATATTTTGATAATTCAAGGGCATCGGGTTTCCCCGATGCCCTTAACCTGTCAAAGAACCTTGGTTCTTTGACAAAAGGCTGCACTGCGCTCTGTGCCTCGGTTGTCTGCTGTAAGCAGACAATTCGACACTCGCT
>CAVENX010000033.1:0-73481 GCA_963617275.1 bacterium | reverse complement strand
TGTACGTCGGAGAAAACACTTCTCACGTAGCGAGTGTCGAATTGTTCGCCTGCGGCGAACAACCGAGGCACAGAGCGCAGTGCAGCCTTTTTGTCAAAGAACCTCATTGAGGTTCTTTGACAAGCTGAAGCGCCTTGGATTTTTCCAAGGCGCTTAATTTTTTCACTTACAGGTCAAATCTTTCTGTCTCTCACCTGAGAATCATAGTGCTTGTTGAGGAAAGGACGCACAACGTAATAGATGAGCTTGTTTTCCGCATTGGTCATATAGATCCCGAAGGTGACGACAAAAGCGATGAGGGCAATGACAATCACTTTGCCGAGTATTTTGAAAAGAACCTTAAAAAATTTCTTCATTTTCAGTGCCGCCTTTCTTCGATTAATATGCCTGAGAATCGTCAAACTCAACGATGGTGGGATCAAGCGGCTTCTCGTTGAGAACAACGGACATATACTTGTTGACGCAGTTTCTCATATCCTGACGGGAGACGGTGCGGCTGTCCTCAAGGTCATGCTCGATAAATATGAAGTGGAAGCCGAGATCGCGCGCCTGCTCCTCCATGAGCGCGTGAACGCCGAGCATACCCTTGCAGGCAATGTTGTCGTTCATGAGCACCATGTCGCAGTTGAAACGCTTTGCCCAATCCCAGACGGCGTTTACGTTGTCCCAGCCGCCGACCGCGTGGTGGCGCATGGTCGCCTTTTCGGAGAAGAGGGCGAGATCCTTGATGGCTTCCTCCGGATCGGAGGTAGAGATCATGTTGTGTCCCATGGTGGAGTCCATGTTCAGCACGATATTTATGCCCCAGCAATTCTGCGTCCATGTCGGGAAATCGGTGTAATAAACGGCGGAGGGACCCCACAGGAAAGCACGGTGGCGTGTCTTGCCGCCAAAGGGGACATATTTTTCCTCGTATGCCTTGCGCATCATTTTGATGACCTTGCGGTCATTGCGGTTGAAATAGGGGTCGCTGCCGTTTGCGGAGGCCCATGCGTACAGACGGTAGAGTGTTTCGGAAATGCCGGTGAGCGGGGAGTGATCCGTCTGGAAATATTCCCACTTTTCAAGCTCTATGGTGTTCTGCTCGTTCATAAGCGCGGCATACTTGAAAAGCTCGTTCCAATCGTATTCCACGCCGTACTCTTTCTTGATGAACTCGATCGCGTCCTTAAGCATCTGCGTGGAGTAGGGGTGCGCGCCGGGCTCGTTGTGGATCATGGCGAGAGTTACGGGAAAATCGGGAAGGGCATAGCGGCGGCGCTGGAACATGGATGTCGCCTCGGAAGCGTTGCAGGGCATATTTGTCGTCAGGAACGCCTTGCCGACCAGCGGGAATGCGTCGTCGATCGCAACGCCCGTCTCTGCGGCGCAGCGCGAGCAAACGTCGGCGGGGAGGCCGTAAGACTCGGCAACGTCTATATAATACGGCTCTATGTGCTGGTCAACATCGCAGATGATGAACTCAGGCAGAGTCTGGAGCGGGATGGGATGCAGCCCTTTGAAACCCTTGAGGAAGAGCGCCGGAAGGACCTCGTCGTAGGGGATGATGTTATCCGTTTCCTTGCCGCCGCCGAACCGGCGGTCATTCGCCAGAACAAAGCCGATTTTCTTTGTGAGGTTCTGCACGATAGAGTGCATGTTCATGTGCGCTATGCGAAGCTCTGTTCCGCGGTAGCCCTCAAAAAGCCGGTCAATGAACATGAACGTGCCGAGGTAGGAGCCCATCCAGCGGTACTCCCAGAAGCCCTTCATGATGTTGACGGGCGCGGACGCGACCATGCCGCCCATGGCAATAAGGTTGTTGAGCCACTGCGAATAATCGTACAGAGTGTCTTTGACGCCGCGCCATTCGCGGTATTTTGCAACGCCGGTTTTATCTATGTAGCGGCTTCTCAGGCCGCCTACGCCGTGCTCCGCCTGCCACAGAGGGTCAAAGCGCTCTAATTTTTTGTCAATTTTCTCTATCGCTTTGTCAACGAATTTCAGTTTCATTTTCACATACCTCCCTGTATTTTTTTGATTTCAAGGGATTCGATAAATGCCTGGAAGCGTGTGCGGAGCTGCCCTATTGCGCCGAGCGCGTATTCTTTTTCAATCGTGCAGCAGGGTACGCCGAAATCAGCGGAGAGGATGTGAGAAGCCAGAACCTTTTCGTAGCTCCAGAATTCACAGAATTTCATGTTTTCGTATATCACGCCGTCCGCCTTGAAGTCTTTGACAAGGCGCTCGACCTCGTGATGGCGCTGGTCGATTTTACCGCCGTTCATAAAGCGGGCGCACTGATTCCAGAAAAGGTAATGGCGGCATATGGCGTCGAACGCGGTCTCGCCGTCGTGTATCTCAATCTCCTCACGGCCGGGGAAGGAACCGAAGCAATAGCGGTCGGCCACGACCATCGCGCCGCACTGCTCGATGAGCTTGGTGAAATCGGGATCGTCAACCTCGGAGCCGACGAGAACAACGCGGGCGCGGAACGGGAACTGTGCCTCAGGTTCACGCGTTTTAAGCTCTTCCAGAGTTTCCTTGAGATAGGGCAGGATGAGATAGTGCGGGCAGACCTGACTGACAAGCTGGATAACGTGAAACTCATATCCGGTTATGGGCGGATTGTCCAGCATACGGAAATTGCCTATCTCGGTAATGACGCGGCAAAGCTCGTTATGCTGCTCAATAGCGGTGCGCATGGCCTCCTCGGAGGTATCGACGCCGTAGACGTCGCGCAGCTTATCGACGACCTTGAGCTTGAGCTGTGCCTTGTAATAGTCAAGATTCGTCTTGTCGCCCTTCATCGGGGGATCTATCTGCGTGACAAAAAAGCGATCGTTTTTTACGGGGTTAATAAGAAAGAAATGCTCCTCCATACGCTCCATAGCGGCGCAGCTCTCCGCGCCGAAAAGCGCGTTGAGATAGTTGTAGCCGCCCTCTATCGCACGCTCGAGAATAGAGCGGACATAAGGACATACGCGGGTGGTCATGTAATAGCTTGCGACATCGGTGGAAGTGCAGCGGGGAGCACGCAGACGGCTGGAAAAGCAGCCGGGCAGATTCATCAGCGGCTCGGGTATGTAAAAGCAGTTATAGCCGAGAGCCAGCTTGTTTTCCTCCACCGCCTTGTTTACCAGTTCATTCTGCGCATCCTGAAGAAGGTTTTCGAAGAAAATCAAATGCTTTAGGTCTTTCAAGCGGTACACCTCTTTCTTTTCGATAAGTTGCGTAATATCAATCCGGGCAGACTCCCCGAATATGAAATGTTCTTTAATAAAATTATCACAATCCACGTATGCGGTCAAGCATTTTATGCGTTTTATACAAATTTTATATTTTTATATATACCGTACCGAGGGAAAAAATCGTAAAAGGGACTCTGAATAAAAAACATGTCTGTAATTTTGTTCACCTTTTGCTGACCTTCTGTGGGCATAGATTGTTTGGGGACCGCGGACGGTACGATTGCTCCCATTTGGGACACATGTCTTTTTGGATTGGCATGATACTCCTATTATTGTAAATTTGAAAAAAATTGGAGGTGTATCATGGAAAAATACGCATATGTACGTGTTTCAACTAAAGAACAAAATATCGACAGACAGATTATGGCATTGAAGCCGTATAACATTCCGCAAAAAAATATTTTTTGCGATTACCAGTCCGGAAAAGACTTTTGCAGACCGGCATACCAGAAGATGCTCAAACGCCTGAAACGCGGCGATTTACTCATTGTTAAGAGCGTAGACCGGTTCGGCAGAAATTACAACGAGATCATTAAGCAATGGCAACTTATAACCAAAGAACTTGGCGCAGACATACTCGTGCTGAATATGGAGCTTTTAGATACAAGGCAGAAGAGCGGAAACGTTACTGGGACATTTATCGCTGACATGGTATTGCAGATCATGGCATATTTTGCACAGGCAGAGCGCGACTCCATACAGCAGCGGCAAGCGGAAGGGATTGCGGCCGCAAGGGCCAAAGGTAAACACTTGGGCAGACCATCTTCTCCATTACCGGATGGGTTTGACAGCATCTGCGCAAAATGCATGGCAAACGAGCTGTCAACGCGTAAAGCCGCAGTAAGTCTGAACATGAGTCATTCCACATTTTATAGGCATTTTGTCGAATGGAAAGAAAAAATATGAATATCCGTTTTAGAAGATAGACATTCTGGTACAGTGCAAATCATTTGAATTACGACGTATTTAGTGGATTACCTACATCATACTACATTTTTTCTAAATTATAACACGTCTGTTTTAGAATGTCTGCTTAAAAAAACAATATATAAAAAGGAGAAGAATTATGGGGAGCAATTATAGCCTGAAATACAACGTGGATCTTGTCTTGTGCATTGATGCAACATACAGTATGCACGGAATATTGGACACAGTAAAAAGAAATGCGGTTAACTTTCCTGAGGATTTGAAACGAACAATGGAGCAAAAAGGCAAGCAAATAAACCAACTTCGCATGAGGATAATTGCTTTCCGTGACTATCTGGCAGATGAAGATCAGGCAATGCTTGCCACGGACTTTTTTGTGATGCCAGATGAAAGAGACAGATTTAAAAATTTGATAATGACCATAGAACCAGATGGCGGCGGAGATGATCCTGAAGACGGTCTTGAAGCTCTTGCTTACGCAATAGAGTCAGATTGGACAAAGGGCGGAGATAAACGCAGGCATGTTATTGTTGTCTGGACGGATGCTTCAACTCACGCCATCGGATACGGCAAAAAGTCACAGTACTATCCTCAGGGTATGCCAAAGTCTTTCGGAGAACTGACAGAGCTGTGGGATGAGAATATGGACAGCAATGCAAAGCGATTGCTTATATACGCGCCAGATGAAGAGTACTGGAATACAATTTCTGATTGCTGGGACAACACATTGCACTTCATGTCAGTAGCCGGTAACGGGCTGGAAGAAATAGAATACAGAGAAATACTTAGCGAAATAAGCAATACCATATAGCTTACTGCATTTTAAGTGGGATTGTAATATGGAAAAGATAAATAAATACAAGCTCATAAAAGAATTTACAAATGAAGATGCCGGTTTTTGCAGGTGGGCTTACGCGGAGAAGGAGGGGCATGTATATTTTATCAAGCAGTTTATGTCGCCCAAATTTCCTACTGATAATGCAAAGCTGTCGGAAAAGGCAGTGAAGGCCCGTCTTGAGATCTGCGAAAAGTTTGTTGCCGGTAAACAGCGGCTATATAGTACTTTACGGAAAATCAGGAACGGAAATATTGTTGTCGTCGAGGATTTTTTCCGGGAAGGCTCATCGTTCTATATTGTTACAGATTTTATACAGAAAGAGAACAGCATGGACTTGTCTCAGGTTTCTGCGCTGCCTGATGAAAAGAAAATACTGCTTATAAAGAGCATTTTATACTCCACCATGAAAATGCATGAACAAAAGATTGTTCACGCAGATATAAAGCCCACTAATATTCTTTTGAAAAAAACGGTTGACGGGTTTTATACGGGAAAAATAATAGATTTTGATGCAAGCTATTTTGAAGACGATATACCGGACGAAATTTTAGGGGATCAGGTATATCTTGCCCCGGAATCACGCCTGCGAATGGAAGACGGAACGACAGAGTTGACATGTAAAGTAGATATATTTGCTTTAGGTATTTTATTTCATCAGTATTGGTGCGGGAGACTGCCTCAGCTCGAGTCTGAGTATGAGTATGTGTTTGAAGCCGTGCTGGATGATGGGGGCGTGGAGCTGAACGAAAGTCTTCCGTATAAGATAAGCTTGATAATATCCAAAATGCTGAATAAAAATCCCGATGAAAGACCGAGTGCAGGGGAAGTGCTGAGGTATTTCAAGGCTTTAGACGGGGAGCAACAAACTGCACACAGCGCACAAAAAGGGTTTTATATTCCAAAAGCAATAGGCTGAGGTGACATATGGAAGCAATAGTTGAATTTATTACCTCAATGCCAACCGGCAGGTTCATCTCTGCGGTAATAGTGCTTCTTTTACTTGCCGGGCTTGGATTGGCTCTGCATATCTTTGCAAAACGTATGTCGGACGCAATCATTGTGAAAGATGTTTTAAAAGAGGTCAAGGCGAGGGAACCTAAGTCAACATCAGCAAAAGCAAAAATTAAAATGACGCCAAAGGCAGAGGGCAAACCGCAATCGAAAAAGATTGAACAGATGTCTATAGACGCTATATTTGCAAAAAAAACCTCCCGACCATTGTGCAAATACTGTGAGACGATCAATTCATTTGGTGCAACAAATTGTTGTGTATGCGGGAAATATCTGACTAAATAAAATGAAGGATGTGAAAGACAGTTGTTTTGTAAAAACTGCGGAAAACGTATAAAGATGACAGATTCTGCCTGCCCATGGTGCGGTAAAGACCAAAACTGTATTGAAGGCGGGAACGGATTTTGGGATATAGTCGAACGACAGGGCGTGGCTGCTCCTCTGATAGACAAAGCTGCAAACAGCGAGCGGAACGAAGCTCCGGTCAAACCGAAAAAGAACAGACACTTATTTGGCATGTGCGCACTTTTTGTGAGCGCTATCGCGCTTGCTGCGTGTATCGGAGGCTTGCTTCAGATAGCAAAGCTAAAGGGAACGATCACGCAGATGATGGAAAGCTTCAATCTATGTGAGCAGAAAATAACAGAGATGAGCGATGAAATATCGTCGTTGAATGATAGTGTCAACTTCTTGCTGAGCAACCAGAACGCAGACGAAGACGGCACTGCGGACGGCGGAGTCAACGTAGTACCGGTCAGCAGCGGAATAATAATAACAAAACAACCGACAGATGAAACAGTTAGCCCCGGTCAGTCCACAACTGTGTTTATTGTTGCAGCAGATGGCGATAGTATAACATTCAGTTGGGAAAAGCTTGATAAGGGGTCAAATGAATGGAAACCGATTGACAAGGAGGGCGACCAATATAGGGTTACTGAAGAAGGGCAAACGAGCAGACTGGCAGTGAATAACCCCAACTCCGATGTCATGGGTACATATCGCTGCACAGTTACCGATAAAGACGGAGTCGTGATACGCTCGAATGAAGTCAAATTAACGATTGCAGAAATCACATCACCTGCATTTTTTCAGACACCGGATTTAACTGAGGCGGCAGATAATCCCCTGGCAGGGTCGTGGAATATACCTTCGCCGCCTGTTGAGACGCCGATTGTTGAGACGCCGATTGTTGAGACGCCGATTGTTGAGACACCGCCTGTTGAGACGTTGCCTGTTGAACAGACAGTATCATGACATATTGTATGGAAAAACATATGGAAAATTCAAAGGCTTTCGCAGAGGAAAAGCGTTTCGGAAGACGACGCGGGACACAAGGATACCTTGATTGCGTTGCTGTGGTTTTCAAAGAAAAGATCAAAAACCATGGCGAGGACAGCTTCTGCTTTTCAATCAGAGAAAAAATGACTATGCTTGGCGTATTTGACGGCTGCGGCGGATCGGGCGCAAAAGTATATCCAGCGTTTGGCGGAAAAAGCGGGGCGTATATGGCTTCGCGTGTGACGGCCGGAACCGTCCGAAACTGGTTTAAGCAGGAATACCGATCTGATTCAGACACAACAGCGCGTACAAGTTCTTTGAAAAATGCTATCAGCGCCGGACTTGCAGTATGTAAGCAAAACTGCGGCATGAGCGGCGCTGCGAAAATGAAAGGCTCTCTTTCAAAAGAATTTCCCACCACTGCGGCTGTTGCGATATGCAAGGCGGATGCAGACGGCATAAGCGCCGACATATTTTGGGCGGGGGATTCACGCGTTTATCTGCTTGATTCCTACGGGTTGACGCAGTTGACTGCCGATGATTTGAGCGGCGAAATAGATGCCTATGAGAACCTGTCGAGTGACGGCGTGCTTACAAATGTTATAAACGCATCTTCTGATTTTGATATACATTGCAGGAGAGTGCTTCTGGACGCACCGTGTGTGGTTCTTTGCGCATCCGATGGCTGCTTTGGTTATATCCCATCTCCGATGGAATTTGAATATATGCTGCTTGACGCGCTTGACGGATCAACGTCCGTTGCAGAGTGGGAATATGCGCTCAGCTGCCGTCTTGCCGATATATCGGGAGATGATTATACACTTGTTGCGGGCTTGTTTGGGTATGACAGCTTTCCGGCTGTAAAGGCAAGCTTCCGATGCAGAAAGGAAAGCGTTTATCACAACTATATTGAGCCCATGGAATCCGAAGCCGTATCGGCAGATGAGCTGTGGCGTGATTACCGGGAAGGCTATTATAGATTAAGTTAAATAACGGAGAATCAGAGATGTGGATATGTCCAAACTGCAACGGGTGCAATGATATGGAAAATACAAACTGTATTGAGTGCGGTGCAAGCAGATTCAATAAAAGGTACAAACGCGCTGCAAAAATGGAGAGCGACATTATACACTTACGCGCCGGCAGATCTGACACGGCAAAATCGGGCGGCAGACTTAAAAGCAGTACTGACAGACACGGCACAGAAAAAACGACTGCTGCGCCTCGCTATTGCGCAGACTGTGGATGCCGTATCCCGGGTGGAGCGCGTTTTTGCCCGGAGTGCGGTGCGAAGATATAACATGGAAGTAAAGCGGAGGGGTAAAGAAACGTGCGGGAAAAAAGTGAAGCCAAATATGAGAGCCCTGTTTTGCGTCTGCTTAAGATGCTGCGTATTGGCGGAATAGCGCTCTTATGTGTCTGTATCAGCTTAATAATTGCTGCCTGCGTGATCCGTTATAAGGGGGTGTGGCTGAAAGATGTATTGGGAACCGAACAATTAGCAGCTGCGGCGGAAAAAGTTCCGCTTACGTCTTCGTTACCTGCTTCCGTGCAGGCGGATGCTCAAACATCCATGACAATGCCTGAGCCAACGCAGACGTTGATGCCCAAACCTATGCAAACACCCGCGGCATCGCCAAAACCCACGCCAAAACCCACGTCCAAACCGAAACCTACACATAAGTCAAAGCCGAGTGATGCGGATCTGTATGCCATAGGTTCCAAAATACGTTACCCAAAGAACGAAAGCTACTTATCCGACTACAAATACGGAAGCATAAATTCACCATGGGGAAGCGATGTGAGTGTGTACAGCTTTTACTATGCTGAGCCTATGAAAAACAACAAACGTAATATTGATTTGCCGCATGGCACCGGCGTAAAAGTGCTGGCAGAGGAAAACGGTTTTGCCTGTGTGATCGTCAACAGCCTTGCCCAGGCGTGCTGGGTAAACGCCAAATACATTGATTACAGATAAGGAGACTGCAATGTGGATATGTGATTGTTGCAGTGAACTGAATAGTGATGAGAGCAAAAAATGCTCATATTGCGGGCTGAAAAAGACAATGAGGGGAACTGCACGCTCCCCGAAACACAAAACGAAGCGGTATGTATATGCAACTATGATAACTGTAACAGCAGCGGCGATGTGCGTCGGTGTGCTGATTGCGAAAGACAGGCTTTTTATCGCAGATGACAGCGAACCATACGTGATGGACGCAATAAGCAAAAATGATGAAAACGTCGAAAGAGCGGACAATGCGCAAAGCTCTTCGGGCGTCCGGGGATTTTCCGCTGAACATCAAGATAATCCAGGCGAGGACGCGAATAGTATGCCAAGCGCTGCAATGCGTATGCCGACCGATAATATTGAGACGGAAGATTACGGCCTGACAGATTATTCTGACGCCGGCAGCACAGATTACATCGGTTGTTGGGGAAGCGATAGAATTTCGGAATTTGTCATTTATGAACAGGAAGGGCAGACAATAAGCTTTATTGTTGTTTCATATAACAGCACAGGCACTAAGGTTGCGGCTTCAGTTGTCCGCAATGTAGAGCTGCATAACGGCAGCGGCAGCTTTAAATTTGCCGACAGTTGGGGAAACACAGGCCACGGTACGATCAGTTTTTCCGGAAATAAAATGGAGCTGAATATAGTTAGCGACTACACAAATAACAGCAATTGGGCAGTGGATCAGGCGAGCGGGACATATACGAAATTTACGGACGTTATTGACCAGGGCGTACTTGACGGTTTCTACGAAGAGGGAGCAGCCAATAATCCGCCGGATTCCGAATACGGGTATATATCGCAGACTATATTTCCCTTGTCTGACGGGGAACAAATCGTACAGGTGGTAAATGTACGATCGGAGAAAACCGGTATATATGTTGAAGCATTTAAACTGTATCCGGTTGTATTTATGGAAGAATCTCTCCAAAACTACTCAACGGGGTCTGTGATAGAAGTTGGCGACGAGCAGTGGGAGGTTGAATATATAGATACGGTTGACGGGTCATGGTATCTCAGCGGCGGTATGTTTGTCAAAGAATCGGATGGGCTGTGGCATGCCATATACACATCTGATGCCCCTGTTTATTCCCGCTCTCCGGCTGTATATTCGGTTAAAGAGCCGAGCGACGGATCGGCCCAGATAATAGATAATACAAATCTTCAGAACATACAGCTTTCAAGTGCGTATGATCTGTTTCGTAAATACGGCGAGTTCAGGGCAAAGGTCAAGGTCAAAAACTTTGATTTAATATATATTGAAAAGTATTATTCGCCGTGAAATTACGGCAAAACGGCAAAATATAAAAAGAAAGTAGGGAAAACGATATGGGACACTTGGGATCTTCAGGCTGGAAATTGAACTTGAGAAAAATTGCGGCGCTTATATTACTTGCTGTGACAATGGTGCTTCTACTTTCACCCAGCATATACATAAGCACAAAAACCGATGAGGGAACAGTAGACTTCGCATATATTCTTCAGGGGTATAGAAAAGGCGACATTAAAAGCGAGATAAGAACATGGCATTCTTTTTTGGGGAGTTATGGAGATTACCTCGATAATATTGCAGAACCGGCTGATACGATACTTTGCAATCTGAAAGACAGCAGGTTATCCCCATTTGAGCTGGCAACGACTGCCGCAAGCGTTTCATCATTGGTTGACCGTATTGTGAAGCTTGACATCCTTGATGACAGCAGCTTCAATGGCTCTGATGAATATAGAAGCCTTATGCAAATAAAATGGACGGCCGCGGTCATATCACTCCTGTTATGGCTTTTGTGTATTGGCTTCTTCCTTTCGGCATTTATTTGCGCAAAACATATAATGTTTGACGACAGAAGCGGAGAGGGAACGTTAACGGTACTGAACGCTGTCTATACGGCTGTGCTTATTGGTGTTATTGTGTTCTTAAATGCAGAAGTCGAGTCGAACTTAGAAAGCGTAGAAGATTTCATGTATGATTTATTGTATTTGTTTGGAATACACATGGATGAAATGATGCCTAAATTCAGTATTACCGCTTTCCCGATTGTAAGTTTTCTCTGCTCGATAGCTATCGGCATTGTGCCGGATCTGCTCCCCAAAAAAATAAACATCAAAACGCCCAAGATTCCGGAATTGTCCGGTTTGCCCGATTTGTCCGGCATATCCATCGATATGGGATGGACTTGTGAATGCGGCAAAAAGAACAGACCCTCCGCCGCATTCTGCGCAGACTGCGGGAAAAAGAAAGTTGATTTTTCCCGGTGTGAAAACTGCGGCGCGCCTCTCGCCAAAGGCAGTTCGTTTTGCTCCAAATGCGGCACCCCGGTCAACCGTAAGGTATTTGAACCGGTATGCCCGTCCTGCGGAAAAAGCCTGAAGTCAGGAACGAAGTTCTGTATTTACTGCGGCACACAAATCAACACCGACGCCATACCGGAAGTACGTTCCGAACGCCGGCCAAGCCTGCCTGCTGATCCTGCCACGGCGCCGGAAGAGCGCAGTGAACGAAGCGGTGTCAGTTTCTACGCGCCCGCACATGTTAAAGAACACAAGGCGGATGAGCTGCAAACCCCCGGACGTCTGAAAATTAAAAAGAGCGGAGACGTGGAGTATAAGTAAGGGATTGAACACTGCTATTAGTAAATAGAGAAAGGGAAAGCGTGGTCATGAAAAAAATAGTAAGCATATTACTTGTTATTGTAATGTCGATAACGATTATGCCATCACTGGGAACTGCTAGGGCTGACTTTGTAGACATAACTGACCCATCTGTATATCTAAAACAAGGTCGCACCAAGGAGTGTACTTTAATCTCTAACGTTATGATGTTACGCAGAAGAGCATTACTTGAAGGCGATCCAAGTTGGAACGAAATAACCAGAGATCCTGTCGCTAAAGTTGCATGGGGAACTGACGGCGTACCTTTTAAATTTCCTTTCAATGGCAAAAAAGTAACGGCTTACAATATGGGAGAGCTTGGCTATAAGACTCCCGACCTTGACGGGAAAAAACAATATTTCATTGAAAGTCTTAATGAGCACCCCGAAGGCATTGTGATATATTTCTGGAAAAGTTTTTGGAAAGGCGGAAAAGAGTATAAGATAAGGCATGCGGTATTGTTGACCGACTACGATGGACCAACCGATACATTCTATTGTGCCGATCCAGCTTCTGAAGCAGCAGATGGACGTATACCCTTGGCTGATTCAACGCTTCCCGGAAAAATCAAAATGGTTTATCCAAACACTGGGCTAACTAATCAGGATTTTGTAATAGCTTATATTACGCAAATTTGGATTATAACTGATGGAAGCGGTTCTCTTATGCCCGAATATGTAAAAAACCAGTGCACACAATACCCGACCAGCGTTAAGCTGTCGGTCATTGTTGCGGGCAGCATGATGTCTCTCCCTTGTGAGGGACGAACATATGGCGAATCGGTGGCTGTGACCCCGCTCACCATTGGAAGCACCTACACCGCAGATAGCCTTGTCGTCAACAGCGCCGGAAACTGCTGGTATGCCGTGCGGTATAACGGCAAGACCGGGTATATTTACTGCGGCGACGTTACCGTGCAGCCGCCCAGCGGTGAAAGCATTTCCTTCAGCGATATTGCTTTGCCCGTAAATGTCAGAACCGGAAAGGGATTCGGACTTCGCGGTGAGCTTTCCTCATCCGATGTGAAAATCAAATCGCTTGTGTGCTCTGTTTACCCCAACAGCGATTTGAGCGGCACACCGGTTCTCCAGCATATACAGAATGTCAACGGATACTCACTGTCCGTCAAAAACAGTAATCTGAACACAAAAATGAAGTTCGGCTCACTTTCTGCCGGCGACTACACTCTGACGTATGATGTTTACACAGAAGATTATTATGCAGCCAACAACAGTGTAGCGCAGTATAGCAATCACTACACTATCGCGGCTAAGTCTTTCAGCGTTTCCGATGCAGGCAAAGATAGAATCACGGTAAGCGCGACTGCCGCAGGACCGTACATTGACCTCTCTGACGCATCCGCTTCTGCACCTGCGCCTGAACCCACTGCTACACCTGTGCCTTCCGTAGAAGAGCCAGCTCAGAATCCTGCGCAGAAGCCGAGTATTTCCGTTTCCGGCAACAATACGCCCGGAAGCTTGCAGCAGGGAAGTAATTTCGGTATTCGCGGAACGGTTTATACGGATTGCGGCATGATCACGGAGCTTTATGGAGCGATATACGATTCCAACGGAAACGCTGTCCAGACGTCGCGGCATAATCCAAATGCGTCCTCTGTGAATTTGAGATATTCAATAAACAACGACCTGGTCTTTGGAAATCTCGGCGCAGGCTCGTATACGTATTATGTAGAGGCTACTGCGGTAAATGGCGGCGAAACAGCAACCAATACTGTCATTTACGATAGCTTTAACGTCTACTCGAATGAGCCGGAACAGACTCCGACCGAGCCGCCTCAGCAGTCTGTTCAGAATCCTGCGCAGAAGCCGAGTATTTCCGTTTCCGGCAATAATACGCCCGGAAGCTTGCAGCAGGGCAGTAATTTCGGTATTCGCGGAACGGTTTATACGGACTGCGGCATGATCACAGAGCTATACGGAGCAATATACGATTCCAACGGAAACGCTGTCCAGACGTCGCGGCATAGCCCTAATGCGTCCTCTGCGGATTTGAGATACACGATAAACAACGACCTGGTCTTCGGAAATCTCGGAGCAGGCTCGTATACGTATTATGTAGAGGCCACTGCGGTAAATGGAAGTGAAACAACAACCAATACTGTCATTTACGAGAACTTCACCATCTACTCGAACGAGCCGGAACAGACTCCGGCCGAGCCGCCTCAGCAGCCCGTTCAGAATCCTGCGCAGAAGCCGAGTATTTCCGTTTCCGGCAATAATACGCCCGGAAGCTTGCAGCAGGGCAGTAATTTCGGTATTCGCGGAACGGTTTATACGGACTGCGGCATGATCACAGAGCTATACGGAGCAATATACGATTCCAACGGAAACGCTGTCCAGACGTCGCGGCATAGCCCTAATGCGTCCTCTGCGGATTTGAGATACACGATAAACAACGATCTGGTTTTTGGAAATCTCGGCGCAGGCTCATATACGTATTATGTAGAGGCCGCTGCGGTAAATGGCAGTGAAACAACGACTTCCGTTGTAATAAACAACAGCTTCAATGTTTATTCGAATCAACTGTCTTCACCGCAAACCGAGGCTCCTTCCGTTGACGAGCCTGAATTAGACAGCTTAGATTGCTACATGACCGTAAATGTCGGTGCGGGCTCTACACTTCGCTTCTGCTCTACCGTTTCGGTGGCAGACCAATATGAATTAGGTTCTATACCCAATGACGCTTCCGTATATGTTTACGGCACAACAAAACAGCAGTATGAGGATAGAACCTGGGCAAAAATCAACTACAACGGAAGAGACGGCTGGGTCAATTACAATTGGCTGGCGCCTCAGGCATCTGCACCGACTTCTTCCTATCCTGATGTCCCTTACCCCATTGAGGCCAAGGAGTGTTGGATGACTGTAAATGTCGGACAAGGGTCAACATTGTCTTTCCGCTCGGATGTGTATGTTGAAGAATCCGCTAAAATCTGTACGCTCCGCGATGGAACGAGCATCTATGTTTACGGAACGACTACACAGCAGTACAACGGGATTACCTGGGCTCGGGTGAATTATAACAACCAGGACGGCTGGGTCGATTACAAATGGCTGGCGTAAAAATGCGTGTCCGCTGAGCTTTTCGGCGGACACAGAGCCGGATTGCCGGATACGGCAGAAAAGAGGTGCAAATGTTTAAAAAGAGGATCAGACTGTATCTGACAGCGATGCTGCTTGTCTGCTCGTGTATACTATCTGCCTGCGGAGCGAGTACGCACGCAGTAAATGAGCTGAAAAAAGGAGAAATAATCAGGGCAAGACGTATATATGCCGAAAAAATAGCCGGCAGCGCCAAGGAAATAACACAATTTGAAAATGAGTATCGTGCATATCTTCTTGAACTGTATAATGATCTTAACAACAACAAAAAATCCCCTGGCGAAGTGGAAAGGCAGCTGAATAGTCTTTTGAAATTCGAGTATTCATCCTTAGCCGAGGGGTATCGAAGGGAATTCAACTATCTGATTGCGTCCAAAAATGATTATAAACAAGCAGAAATGTATATGAAAGGGGATCAATACTTAGAAGCCATTCCAGAATATTACAAGGTATTGGAAAACGATACGAATAATATTGACGCATGGGAAAAGCGTGAAAACGCCATGATACAATATGAGAATCTTGTATTTGCGAAAGCAGAAGAGCAGCTTGAGGCCGGGGATGCGGAAAAGGCGTATGTGACGGTCTATACAGGCTATATGGACTTGAAGAATGTTCTCCCTTATATGCCAGGTACCCTCGCCGAAAATGTTCTCATGGAATTAAATAATAAAGCCAGCGAATACAAGACAAAATATGAACAGAACTACGCTGGCTCAATACTCGGCGATGTTGCTGCCGCTCAGCAGACCGGTGACTATTATGGCGCCATATCTATAGCGTTGGATGCTTACGTATCTTCCGATACCGATGAGCTGGAAACTGTGGTTGAGGACAGCTGCAAGTTGTATATAAATCATATCCTCGATGAAGCTGCAAAGTTTTTCACTAACAGCGGGGACTATGGCGCCGCTATGGCTGTCATTTCCCAGTGTGCAGATAATTTAAATAACGAGTTAAATATAGATGTTGAGTACATGGATGCCATATTGGAGCGGGCATATGAATATTACAGCGGCTTCACACCACTGAAACTTGATGAAAATAACACATTCTACACAGATGGCAGCGGGTATTTTAGTACTAATACAAGAGAGTCTGACAATTTAGGCCAGGAATATGAAAGACTGTTTTATGCATGTGCATATGACGCCAATGAAATGAAGGCAACGTATTATGTTCAGGATTATGATTGTTTCAGCGGGCGCTTGATACTGAGAAGTCGAGCAAAAGATAAAGATAACTGCGGCTGTTTGGCTTTTTTTGCCGACGGCAACGCTATATATCAATCCCCCTACATTGGCAAAGGCTTTATGCCGATAGACCTGAGCTTTGACATAAGCGCGGCAGAAACAATAGCGCTCTATTTTTCAGATATCAAAGGAGTCTATTTCGGCATCGCCGATATGATCGTGTACAAAAATCCGGCAGTCCATGCTGCGTTCGAGGAACGGCTATAAGCCGAACGCAGGCAGTACAGGGACGGATGCATCCCGGATGTGTAAACACAGCATAGAACCCTTAGCTTTGGGAGAACAGTAGAATAGACCAAAGTTAAAAAACCAGAGCGATGAAAAAAAACACCGCTCTGGTTTTTTCAAAAAATGGCAAAGTCAGGCAAACAATGGCCGCTTTTTTGCCGAATAGCATTACTCTCCGGCTTCGGGGAAGCAATGCATCTGTGTTGCGCCGAGGACGCGGAAGCCCTCTGCACAGCCCTTGAGACTTCTTATGCCGAAATCCGCCGCACGGAGACGGAGATATGCTGAGATCGATTTCGCCGCGCCGCAGCCCTCCGGAAATTGGCTGGTGTGGCAGGAGAAGACGGAATCAAGCTGCTTCTCGAGAAAGCCGCGTGTTCCGACAAAGCGGTTTGCCTTCGCGGTAAAATAATATGCGATCACCTTTACATCGGCGGAGGAAGCGCCGTAACGCTCCATTATGTTCGGATACGGGGCAAAGCAGGCAATACGCCGTGCGGCATTGCCGACATTCAGGTGGTCGATATGACATTCGCTCGTTACGCATGGGTCGGGCGCGAAGATCACATCGGGTGCAAAATCGCCGACGGCGCGTGCTATCGCGGTGATAAGATCATTTTCCGCGTAAAAACCGCCGTCGCAGAAATCGAGGAAGCGCACGTCGGATATGCCAAGCTTCTTTGCCGAGGCGGACGCCTCCTCGCGGCGGCGCATGACAAGCCCGTCTCCGCGAAGGGACGTGGCTCCGTCACCGTAGCGCCCGTCGATGCATATCAGAAAGCCGACGCTTTTTCCGGCGGCGGCAAGCTTTGCGGCTGTCGCGCCAGCGCCTATCTCGATATCGTCCGGATGCGGTCCGATGAACAGAAAACGGTCAAAGCTTTCAATATCAGGAAGCGGCGCCGCGGCGCTCAGTATCAGTTTCAGAACACTCATGACTGCGCCCCATCAGAAATTGATTATCCCAAGGTGCTCAAGAAGTATCTTGAGGCCGATGAGTATCAGGATGGTACCGCCTGCAAGCTCCGCCTTGTTTTTGTATTTAAGCCCGAATATATTGCCGACTTTGAGACCGGCGGCGGAGAGAACGAAAGTAGTCGCGCCGATGAAGCAGACCGCGGCGACTATGTTGACGTCCGGGAGCAGCGCAAAAGTGATGCCTACCGCCAGCGCGTCGATGCTTGTAGCGACAGCAAGAACGAACATCGCCTTGAAGGTAAAGGAATCATCCAGTTTTTCCTCATCCTTTTCAAAGGATTCTTTGACCATACTGCCGCCGATGAGCGCAAGCAGGAAGAAAGCGACCCAATGGTCAAATTTGTTTATATACCCCTCAAAGCTTGAGCCGAGCAGGTAACCGATTGTGGGCATGAGCGCCTGAAAGCCGCCGAACCATGCGCCGACGGTGAGATAGTGCTTTGCTTTGAGCTGCCGGGTAGACAGACCTTTGCACAGTGAAACGGCAAATGCATCCATAGAAAGCCCCACGGCGATAAGAAACAGTTCAACCAACGTCATTTTATTTTTCTCCTATAACAATAAAATATCCGGTTTGCAGCGGAAACCGGCAATTGACTTTCTGAGGCGGTGCAGGCAAAGGAGGGTAAAAAAATATCCAGGCACGTATATGCCTGAACAAAAAAGCCCAAGCACAGCCAAACCGTACCTGAGTCTCAATAATTAAGGCAAGCCAGATGTAAAACATCAGCATGTTGACTTGCCGCTCTGAATGAGCCATTTACTCCCTCATCGTATTGCAATATTATAAGCGTTATTCAGAAAAAAGTCAACAGCGGAAATAAGCAAAAAAATTTCAAAAAATAACTATTGACAAATGGAGAAGCGTGTAATAGAATCTGGTCTATCAATCAGATAGCGTAAACCTTTGAGACAGAGTAGTATTTCTGCATAACCGCTGTTAAGAGAGCTGTGGGTGGTGCGATCACGGTCGGCGGGGCGGAAGGAATGGACTGTTGAGGGCGGAGTGAAAGAGAAATCGAGTAGCGTCCGACGGGAGCCCTCCCGTTATCAATCGGGATGCGTATGATGGTACGCATAAGCGAGAGGATGTGCAGCAATGCACGTCAATTTGGGTGGTATCGCAGGAGTACGGCTCTTGTCCCATTGTATGGGATGAGGAGCTGTTTTTTTATTCCTAAATAAAGCCTTGGCAAGCCCTCCATCCGCCGCCCGTCAAATATATTTTTGGAGGAAAAACAAAATGAAAAACAATGTAAGAAAAATCCTTGCGGCGCTCTGCGCCATAGCGCTTGTATTCGCCCTGACTGGCTGCGGGAAAGCCGAACAGCCCGCCCAGACCGAACCCGAAGCCGTGACAGAAGCACCCGCGGCGGAGGAAACGACGGCGAAAGCAAAAAGCTTCAAGGTCGGTATCTGCAACTATGTGGACGATGCATCCCTAAACCAGATAGTGGAAAACATCCGCACTCGGTTTGAAGCCGCCTCGGCGGAAAAAGGCATCGAGATCGAGGTGCTGTATGATAACTGCAATGCCGACGCCGCTGTAATGGAGCAGATAATTTCCAACTTCATCGCCGAAAAGGTCGATCTGATGATCGGCGTCGCCACTCCCGTTGCGATGCGTATGCAGGCGCTGACTGAGGATAATCAGATACCGGTCGTCTTTGCCGCCGTATCCGATCCCACGGGCGCGGGACTTGTCGAGAGCATGGAATACCCCGGCTATAACGTGACCGGCACCTCCGACTATCTTGATACAAATTCGGTCATGAACCTTATATTTGCGCTCAAGCCTGAGGCGAAGAAGATAGGTCTTCTCTACGATGTCGGGCAGGATTCTTCCACGGACGCTATAAAGAAGGCAAAAGCCGCGCTTGAGGAAAAAGGCGTTGAGGCCGTCGAGCACACCGGCGCCAATACCGACGAGATCATTCTTGCCGCACAGGCAATGGTCAGCGACGGCGTGGACGCCGTGTTTACCCCCACCGACAACACCGTTATGACGGCGGAGCTTGCTATATATGAGATACTCGCTAACGCCGGCATTCCCCACTTCACCGGGGCGGATTCCTTTGCACTCAACGGCGCGTTCCTCGGCTACGGAGTTGACTACGCAAAGCTTGGCGCAGAGACGGCGGATATGGCGGTCGAGGTGCTTCTCGGCGAAGGCCCGGCCGTAATGGGCGTCAGAACCTTTGACAACGGCACCGCGACTGTCAACACGGAGACATGCGAAAAGCTGGGCTACGGATTCGACGAAGTGAAGGAACTGTTCGCACCTTACTGCACACAGGTAAATCCTATTACCACCGCGGAAAGCTTCTCGTAAAGAGGTCGGTATAAATGGACGTTTCTTCCGCGCTTGCCCTTGGGCAGACCGCGCTTGAGCTTGGCCTTTTCTGCTCACTTACGGTTCTGGCGCTGTTTTTTAGCTATAATATGCTCAATGTTTGTGATCTTTCGACCGACGGCTGCTTCACTCTCGGCGCAGCTGTCGGCGCGACGGTCGCAATCTCCGGACACCCGCTGCTGTCCATACCCGCGGCGATGGCGGCGGGCGTCTGTTCGGGCTATGTCACATCCTTTTTGCAGACCCGTGCCGGGATAAACAGCCTGCTTGCCGGTATAATCGTCAATACGGGGCTGTATTCCATAAATATTGCCGTAATGGGCGGCGCGTCGCTTCTCAACATGAATAAGACGGAGACGGTTTTTACGATGATGAAGGCCGCCCTTGCCGGAGGTATGCTTGAAAAGCAATATAAACTCATTGTCGGGCTTATCGCCGCCGCACTTGTCATACTGTTCCTGTCGTTTTTCCTGAAAACGCGGCTCGGCCTTGCCATACGCGCTACCGGCAACAATCCGGACATGGTGCGGTCCTCCTCGATAAATCCTGTGTTTACGACAACGGTCGGACTGTGCATAGCCAACGCATTCACCGCCCTTTCCGGATGCCTGCTTGCCCAATCGCAGAAGGCGCTTGATATAAATATCGGTACGGGTATGGTCACGATCGCGCTTGCCTCGCTGCTGATCGGCGGCACGGTCATGGGCAGAGGCGGCATCACGAAGCGTGCGGTCGGCGCCGTGCTCGGTGCGGTGATCTTCCGCCTTGTTTACGCACTTGCACTGCGGCTTGAAATGCCATCGTATATGCTCAAGCTCGTCTCGGCAGTGATAGTTATCCTTGCGATTTCCCTGCCGTATCTCAGGCAGAGAATGCCGGAGATGAAGCGCCGCCTTACCCACGGAAAGGAGGCGCGGAATGCTTGAACTGAATAAAATATCCAAAACCTTCAACCCCGGCACGGTAAACGAGAAAAAGGCGCTTTCCGATTTTTCGCTTACGCTTTCCGACGGCGATTTTGTCACCATTATCGGCGCGAACGGCGCGGGCAAGTCAACGCTCTTCAACGCGATAAGCGGGAGATTTCTGACCGACAGCGGCAGTATAATTCTCGACGGCAAGGACATAACCTTTATGCCGGAGTATAAGCGCGCACATGTGATAGGCCGCCTCTTTCAGGATCCCATGCTCGGCACGTCGCCGGGCATGACCATTGAGGAGAACCTGAGCATGGCGGCAAAGCGCGGCGGCTGGTTTTCGCGTATTACGAAGGCCGACAGGCAGTTTTTCCGCGATAAGCTTGCCGTGCTCGGCATGGGACTTGAGGACAGACTGACACAGCCTGTCGGGCTGCTCTCAGGCGGACAGCGGCAGGCGCTGACGCTCATGATGGCGACAATAGTTCCGCCGCAGCTTCTCCTGCTGGATGAGCATACCGCCGCGCTTGATCCGGGAGCCGCCGAGAAGGTGCTTGCGGTAACGAAAAGCATAGTCGCCGAGAACAGAATAACCTGCATGATGATAACCCACAATATGCAGTCGGCTCTGGAGCTTGGCAGGAGGACGCTCATGATGGACAGGGGCAATATTATCATGGACGTGAGCGGGGATGAGAGAGCAGGCATGACAGTTCAGGATTTCCTCGACCGTTTTCACAGCCGTGTCGGGAAAAACCTCGATAACGACAGAATGTTGATGATCTGAATTGTATCAATAAAACGGGAATCAGCTTATCAAAGAACCTTGGTTCTTTGATAAGCTGATTTTGCCGCAGGGCGGATTTTTTACTGCTTTTCCATTTCTTCTACAAGCTCACCGAAGAGACGAAGAGCGGAGTTTATCGGTTCCGCACTGCTCATATCGACGCCGGCGATCCTGAGCAGGGAGATGGGGTCGGTGCTGCTGCCGCCGGAGAGAAACTTCTTATAGCTGTCTACCGCCGGTTTGCCCTCGCTCAGTATCCTGTTGGCAATCGCCACGGCGGCGGAGAAGCCGGTTGCATACTGGAACACATAATAGTTATAGAAGAAGTGCGGGATCCTTGCCCACTCAAGCGCAATTTCCTTGTCGGAAATCATATCCGGCCCGAAATAGAGTTTGTTGAGCGCAAGATATTTTTCGCACAGCGCATCGGCGGTGAGCGTCTCGCCACGTTCGCACATCCGACCCATTTCAAGCTCAAATTCCGCGAACATCGTCTGACGGTAAACGGTTCCCTTGAACTGATCGAGAAAATGGTTTATAAGGTAAGCCCTGCGGGTTCTGTCTTCGGTCTTGCCAAGAAGATAGCGCATCAGCAGCACTTCGTTGACGGTGGAGGCAACCTCCGCAACAAAGATAACATAGTCCGAGGTGCACACCGGCTGATATTTGCAGCTGTGCCAGCTGTGGAGCGCGTGCCCCATTTCATGGGCGATCGTAAACATGCAGTCAAGCGTGTCCTTGTGGTTCAGCAGCACATACGGATGCGGGCGCGAGGAGCCGGAGGAATACGCCCCGCCGCGCTTGCCCTGATTTTCATAGACATCTATCCAGCGGTTGTCAAAGCCCTGCTTCAAAAGCGCCGTATAGTCCTCGCCCATGACGGAAAGCGCATCGAGCACGGTCTGCTTTGCTTCTTCATAGCCTATCTTCTGCTGCACATCGGCAACTATCGGTGTGTACACATCGTACATGTGCAGTTCATCTACGCCCAGAAGCTTTTTGCGGAGCGCGACATAGGCATACATCTTGTCCATGTTGGCGTGAACGGCGTCGATGAGGTTCGTGTATACCTCGACCGGCACCTCCGTCGCGTCGAGCGACGCCTCGAGCGTACTGCCGTATTTTCTCGCGTCCGCGAAAAAGCGGAGCTGCTTGAACTGCGCGTCCAGCGTTGCGGCGACGGTATTTTTGAACTGTCCAAGCTGCTTGTAGTATGTTTCAAACGCGCTGCGGCGGAGAACCCTGTCGGCGCTTTCAAGCAGCGGCACAAAGCTGCCGTTTGTAAGCTGATGCGCCTTGCCGCCGGCGTCGAAAGCATCGGGAAAACTGAGATCGGCGTTTCTGAAAACGCCGCAGATATTGTCGGGAGCGTCTGCCATCTCGCCCATGGCGGACAGGAGCGTCTCCTCGGCGGCGGATAGAATGTGCGCTTTTCTGCGCCGGACGGAGTAAAGAACCCGGCGATATGTTTCAAGCTCCGGCTGCCCGGAAAAGAAACCGTCCAGCCTGTCGTCGTCGATCGCAATAAGCTCGGGTGTGGCGCTTGCGGCGGCGCTTGCGGCGGCTACGCATATATTCATCGCCTTGCCGCGCATATCCTGATAAAACGCGTTGGACGTGTCCTGATCGCTCTTGCAGTTTGCATAGCCGTAAAGCCGCTCAAGACGGACGGAAAGCGCGTCGTTGAATTTCAGATAACCAAGCAGCGTTTCCGCGCTCTCGCTGAGTCTGCCGCGGTAAGCTTCAAGCTCATCCGGCGTATTTTTAAGGGACTCATACTCACTTTTCCACGCCTCGTCGCTTTCAAATAGATCGCGCAGATCCCATGTATATTCCTCTGCGGCGTCTTCTCTTTTCGGTATTGTGATATCAGCCATAAAGTACCTCGCATATAATAATTCAGCACAGTCCGTGTTCCCGCGCAGAGCCGGAAAAAAGTCCTTCTTAAAGACCTCGGCGCTCAAACGCGGGCCGGGCGTCTGTGTATCTGTCACATATACATATATTATACCACGCCTGACGTTTATTTGAAAGACGTTTTGCAATTGACAATCCAAAATACTGCTATATAATCTCATATATAATTTTATGTAAATTTTTTGGAGCGTTCGCATGAAAAAACCCGAGCTTTTGCTGATTTTATTTTTAACGCTGATAAGCTTCCTGCTTCCGGTTTACGCCGGTGCGGAAGATGCCGCAGACGAGACGGATACACAGCCGGAGTATACCGAAGAAAGAGTGATATACCTCACTTATGACGACGGCCCCTCCGTATATACGGTGGAACTGCTCAATCTTCTGGATGAGTACGACGCGAAAGCCACCTTTTTTGTCATCGGCGGCAGCGCCGCGAGAATGCCGGAGCCGGTGAAGGACGCGGCGGAACGCGGGCACGCCGTCGGTATTCACTGCTATATACACAGGCTGGAAAAAAACTATATATCGGCGGAAGCCTTCGAGGAAAATATAGACCGTACCGCCGAAACGATCACGGAGATCACCGGGCAGTCTCCGTGCCTTTTCCGGTTTGTAGGAGGGAGCCTGACGGCATACAGCTATACTCAGGCACATATAAACGGCGGTTTTGAAGCCGTAAAGCAAAGTCTTGATGACAAGGGACTTACATATTTCGATTGGGACGTGACCTGCGACGAAACAACGGACGGCGCAGAGGGGGCGCTGTTCAGAGTGAAAAGATGCTGTCAGGCCGTGGATTCGCCCGTTGTCCTTATGCATGATACCCACTGCACGAGTATTGCCGTAACGAGAAAAATTCTGAAATGGGGCAGGGAAAACGGATATACGTTCCGCAGTCTCGACGAAAGCGTCCCGGAACGGCACAGCATATTGCGTACCGCATGAACAAAAGACAGGCGAGCATGATGTTTGCTCGTCTGTTTTTGAATTTTATGGGAGGGGAATTGATTTGAACGGTATTTTAAAACGTACTGTCGAAACGACGCTTGACGTTTCGTCGGACTATCCCGTGTCGGAGCTTGAGCGTCTTGCGCCGCTGGTCAGCCGGATAAATGTCCTTTCCGCGTCCGTTGCGGAAAACGGGGAGCTTTTGTGCGGAGAGAATGAACGTATAGCGGCGTTCGCGGCGGAGCGGGATATCCCCATGCTGCTCACCGTGTCGTGCGGGGAGGCTAAATACGCCCACAGGCTTTTTACGGATGAGGACGTCAAAAGCCGTTTTTTTGAAAAGCTGCCTGAGCGTCTTGCGGCGGACAATTTTGCCGGGGCAAATTTTGAATTTTTAAATCTTTTCCCGTTTGACAGAAGCAATTATACCGAATTTCTTAAAAAAGCTGCGGCCTTGCTGCATGAAAACGCCTGCCTTGCCGGAAGCATCACCGCACCGCCGTGTGCGCTGAGCCTTGCCGCGGCGAATGATTATGAAGCGCAGGGCGAATATCTTGACAGCGTGAACATACTGCTGAGCGGCTGTTTGTATCTCAGAAACAGTCCGTGCAGGCGGATGGCGGACGATGCGCTGGCGGAGACGCTTGACTTTGCGGCAAAAGCAGTGCCAGGGCATAAGCTTGCCGTTACGCTTGCCGACCATGCGCTTATATACACGGAAAACGGAGCGTTTCAGGTTCTCCCCGCCGCACTTGTCCGCTCAATATCCGCCCCAAATTCGGAATTTGACGGCGAACGGGATTATGCGCGGCTTTTTGATATCATCGCATCTTATCCCGTATCAGTCATATCTATACGTTCATATTCGCGGACGGATAAAATGATTTTTGACATTATCGAGAATAAATTTGATATTATCCGGCCGTGATATTCAATGTCAGAGCGCCGTCACTGAGCGACGCTTCCACGGTGTCCCCACGAACGGCTCTGCCCGAGAGCAGCATATCCGCCGCGGCGTCCTCAATGCTGTGGCGGAGTGTGCGCCTGAGCGGCCTTGCGCCGAATTTGTCGTCATAGCCTTTTTCCGCGAGCCATTTGACGGTTTCCGCCGGAACGGAGAGAGTAAGCCCGAGGGCGGCAAAGCGCTGACTGATCTCCGCAAGCATCGTTTCGGTTATTGAGAGCATCTCCGCGTGGCCGAGCTTGCTGAAAATGATCGTTTCGTCGATACGGTTGAGAAACTCCGGGGTAAATGTAGTGCGAAGCTCCTCACGTATCTTTCTGCGCATATTTTCGTCGCCGTCCTCCGCGCCCTCTGAAAAGCCTATGGGCGTACGGCCGTCGGTAATGGCCTTTGCGCCGATGTTCGACGTCATGACTATCACGGTGTTTGAAAAATCAACGCGCCGCCCGGTCGAGTCGGTCAGATGACCGTCGTCCATTATCTGCAGAAGTATGCCCCATATATCGCGGTGGGCTTTTTCTATCTCGTCAAACAGTACGACCGACCACGGCTTGCTCCGCACGCGCTCTGTGAGCTGGCCGCCCTCCTCAAAGCCCACATAGCCGGGAGGAGAGCCGATAAGGCGGCTGACGCTGTGCTTTTCCATGTATTCCGACATATCAAATCGGATGAGCGCCTTTTCGTCGCCGTATACGGAGGCAGCAAGGGCGCGGCACAGCTCTGTCTTCCCTACGCCCGTCGGGCCGAGAAAGAGGAAGCTTCCCACGGGTCTGTTCGGGGCCTTCAGCCCTACGCGGCTGCGGCGTATCGCCCGGCTTACCGCCGCGACCGCCTCGTCCTGCCCAATGATGCGCCGCTTCAACTCATTTTCGAGATTTATGAGACGTGTGCTTTCGTCGTTGTCGATGCCGGACACGGGGATGTCCGTCCAGCGGGATACCGCCTCGGCCACGTCGGAAGCGTGGACAAGCCTGTCGCCTCTGCCGGATACGTGTACGCACGCCGACGCTTCGTCCAGAAGGTCTATCGCCTTGTCGGGGAGAAACCTGTCGTTTATATAGCGCACGGAAAGCTCATATGCGGCGCTGAGCGCCTGAGGGTCTATCGAAACGCAGTGGTGCTTTTCAAGGCCGTCCTTTATGCTCCTGAGCATCTCAAGGGTGTGCGGTTTGTCCGGCTCGTTCACGTGAACGGGCTGGAAGCGCCTTTCAAGGGCAGTATCCTTTTCGATGTGCTTTCTGTATTCCGCCGGTGTCGTTGCACCGATTATCTGCACCTCACCCCTGCCGAGAGCCGGCTTGAGAATGTTTGCTGCGTCTATCGCGCCCTCGGCGCTGCCTGCGCCGATTATCGTGTGCAGCTCGTCGATGAACAGTATCACGTCTCCGGCGCGTTTTACGTCCTTCAGAACCGCTTTAACGCGCTCTTCAAAATCGCCGCGGTATTTCGTTCCGGCAAGCATTGCCGGAATGTCGAGCGACACGAGTCTTTTCTGCCTCAGCTCCGCGGGCGCGGTACCCTGTACTATGCTTATCGCAAGCCCCTCCGCCACTGCGGTCTTGCCGACACCGGGCTCACCGACGAGAACGGGGTTGTTCTTCGTGCGCCGCGAAAGTATCTGCACTGTGCGCAGAAGCTCGTCCCCGCGTCCGACGACGGGGTCTATGCCGCCGCTGCCGGCAAGGGCGGTAAGATCGCGGCTGTATTGATCGAGAACTCTTGTTTCGGCATGGCGCACGGTACTGCGCAGTATACCGGGCTGTGTTTTTCCGCGGTTGTCATAGAACGCGAAGGAATCCATAAGATCGGTATAAACGTCGTTTATGTCCTCGCCCAGCTCACGCAGGATCTTTACGCCCGTGCAGTCGCTCTGACGCAGAATACCGAGCAGCAGATGTTCCGTGCCGACAAAGCTGCGGTTGAGTTTTTCGGCTTCCGCCGACGCCTTCCCGACTGCAATGCGGGCGTGTTCGGAAAGCCGGTTCACATTTCCCGTCGGCACGCCGCTTCCGTTGAGCGCGGTTATCTTACTTATCAGCACCCTTTCGCTTATCCCGCGCCGCTCAAGGATGCCTGCACCGAGGCCGCCCTGCTCTCTTATGATCCCGACAAGCAGGTGTTCCGTTCCGACGTAGCTGTGCCCAAGCTCTCCCGCCGCGATGCCTGCCTTTT
The DNA here is from genome assembly GCA_963617275.1 of bacterium. Lineage (GTDB taxonomy): Bacteria > Bacillota > Clostridia > Oscillospirales > Oscillospiraceae > Limivicinus. Next base: position 45,895 of record CAVENX010000033.1, on the reverse strand, counting down.
CTATTGCGTGTTCAGCACGCTGAGTGAATTGTCCGTTGCTTTTCAATATCAACACCTCGTCCGACATTTGCATGATCATGATAGTAATTATCACCCCGCCGCCGTGCAGGAAATGCACGAAACGCGGACGGGCTTTCAAAGATTGTAGACATTTTTTTGAAAATTTATATCATAAGCAAAATTTGAGATTGATTTTTCTGTTATCTGTGTTACAATGTCTTCGATCAGTGGCGAACTGATAAAATACATACGGAGGTATAATTATGGCTTTTGTTATTACCGATGAGTGCCTGTCCTGCGGCTCCTGCGCTTCTCAGTGCCCTGCCGAAGCTATTGATATGGGCGACCTGCACTACGAGATCGATCGTGATAAGTGCCTTGAGTGCGGTGCTTGTGCTGCTCAGTGCCCTGCCGACGCTATCGTTCAGGAGTAATTTTTTACATCTGATAATAAAAGGGACGATTTTATCGTCCCTTTTATTATTCAGCTTGTCAAAGAAGCAAGCTTCTTTGACAAAAGGGGTTGCACTACGCTCTGTGCCTCGATTGTTCGCCTCAGGCGAACAATTCGACACTCGCTCCGTGAGAAGAGTTTTCTCCGACGTACATGCCGCCGGAGAAAACGATCAAATCTATTTTTTGCCTGCGGGCAAAAAACTCTGCGAGGCTTTTTTGACAGTCTCTAATAAAAGGGACGATTTTATCGTCCCTTTTATTATTCGTTTTGAGGTATTGAGGTAAAATATGCCGGAATTTATTCATTTGTGGGAGAATGGGCCGCTCTTCGCGCAGTCGGCGCATTTCAAACTCGGCACCGACTCCGTTCTCCTTGCGGATTTTGCAAATACGTCCCGCGCACGGCGGGGGATAGATCTGGGCTGCGGCTCTGGGATAATCGCACTGCTCCTGCTTGCACGAAGTGAAAAGCTCAATATGACGGGGATTGAAATAAATCCGGATGCGGTGGAGCTTGCGGGCAAAAATATGGCGGTCAATTCTTTCGGCGGCCGTGCGGAGATAGTTGCCGGCGATATTCGCTGCCACAGGGAGCTTTTCCGTGCAGGGAGCTTCGATCTTGCCGTTGCAAACCCGCCGTATTTTCCGCAGAAGAGCGGTGCGCTCTCGCCGGAAAGCGGCCGCGCTGCGGCGAGGGGAGAGGTGGAGTGTACGCTGGAGGAGCTTTGCCGTGCGGCGGCGTTTCTCCTTAAAACCGGCGGCAGCTTCTGTGTCGTCCACAAGGGCGAAAGGCTCTCGGAGCTTATGTGTCTTATGAGCGGGTGCAGGATCGAACCTAAGCGTCTGCGGCTCGTGCAGTATAAAGCAAACTCCGCCCCGTCTCTCGTGCTTGTCGAGGGGCGGCGCGGGGGGAGCGCGGGACTTAAAATAGAGCCGCCGCTCATCATTGCGGATGAAAACGGCGGTGAGAGTGAAGAATACAAGAGGATCTATCACAGATAAGCCGCCGTGCTTGAAGTTTTTGCCATATATGTATATAATAAGAAAGAAAATATCCGGATCGGAGTGTGATGAATGGCTTACAGCACCGACATTGAAATAGCACAGGCGTGCAAATTGAAAAGAATAAGCGAAATTGCCGAAAATGCAGGGATCGATGCAGAGTATCTTGAACTGTACGGCAATTATAAGGCAAAGGTCGATTATAAGCTGCTCCGAGACATAAAGGATGCCACCGACGGAAAGCTTATCCTCGTGACCGCTATTACTCCCACTCCGGCGGGAGAGGGGAAAACCACAACGGCTATCGGCCTTGCCGACGGTCTGAGAAGAATAGGGAAAAAAACCGTCGCGGCACTGCGTGAGCCGTCGCTCGGCCCCGTTTTCGGCATAAAGGGCGGTGCCACGGGCGGGGGATACGCGCAGATCGTGCCCATGGAGGATATAAACCTCCATTTTACTGGGGATTTTCACGCAATAGGCGCGGCGAATAATCTCTTGGCGGCGATGCTTGACAATCATATACAGCAGGGCAACGCCCTTGGCATCGACCCAAAGCAGGTAACATGGCGCAGAGTGCTTGACATGAACGACAGGCAGCTTCGCAATATCGTTGACGGGCTTGGCGGCAGGGCGCACGGCGTTCCGAGGGAGGACGGGTTTGACATCACCGTTGCTTCCGAGGTAATGGCGGTCGTGTGTCTCGCATCCGACATTTCCGATCTTAAAAAGCGGCTCGGCAGAATTGTGGTCGCTTATACCTATGAGGGAAAACCTGTTACCGCGCATGATCTCAAGGCGGAGGGGGCTATGGCGGCGCTGCTCAGGGATACGCTCAAGCCCAATCTTGTTCAGACGCTCGAGGGAACGCCCGCTTTTGTCCACTGCGGTCCTTTTGCAAATATCGCGCACGGCTGCAACTCCGTCACTGCGACGCGTATGGCGCTCAAGCTCGCCGATTATGTCGTCACCGAAGCGGGCTTTGCCGCAGATCTTGGAGCGGAGAAGTTCTTTGATATAAAATGCCGCATAGCCGGTCTGCGTCCCGACGCTGTCGTCGTTGTCGCAACGGTTCGTGCGCTCAAGTATCACGGCGGCATACCAAAAGAGGAGCTTGACAGCGAAAATCTTGACGCGCTCGAGAGAGGGCTTCCCAATCTCATGCAGCACGTTTCAAATATACGGGATGTGTTCGGCCTCCCGTGCGCCGTGGCGATAAACGCATTTCCGACCGACACGAAGGCGGAGCTTGAGCTTGTGGAAAAGCGCTGCGGAGAGCTTGGCGTGAACGCAGTGCTTTCCGAGGTCTGGGAAAAGGGCGGCGAGGGCGGCACGGCGCTTGCGCGTGAGGTCGTGCGCTTGTGCGGGCAGCCGAATAATTTCTCTTTCAGCTATGACGCGGATATGAGCATCGAGGAAAAACTTGACGCAATATGCCGCAGGGTATATCATGCCGACGGAGTCAGGCTTGTTGGAAACGCCGTGAATCAGGCGCAGCGGCTTACGTCGCTCGGCTATGACAGGCTGCCCATATGCATTGCGAAAACACAGTATTCCTTTTCCGACGACCCTAAAAAGCAAGGCGCGCCGAGAGACTTTACAGTAACCGTGCGTGAACTCAGAGTGAGCGCAGGGGCGGGGTTTATCGTTGCGCTTGCGGGCGATATAATGACCATGCCGGGACTGCCGCGTGTTCCTGCGGCGGAAAAAATCAATGTGGATGAGAACGGTGTTATTTCCGGCTTGTTCTGACAGGCGGTGTATTGAAAAATGAGTGAATTGTTAAGGGGCGTGCCTGTTGCCTCCGCGCTTGACGGCCGGACGCGTAAAAAGGTCGATAAGCTCAGAGCGGCGGGTATTGAGCCGCGTCTGGCAATGCTGCGCGTCGGCGAGGACGAGGGTGCGCTTTCATATGAAAGGGGCGCGTCAAAGCGCTGCGGCAAAGCCGGTATAGCCGTGCGGGAGATCGCTCTGCCGTCGAACGTGACGCAGGAACGCCTTCTCGGCGTGATCCGCGAATTGAATGACGACGCGGCCGTGCACGGGATCCTCATGTTCCGTCCGCTTCCGGCACAGCTTGACGAGAAAGCGGCCTGCGCCGCCGTCGCGCCGGAAAAGGACGTGGACGGGATAAGCGAAGGATCAATGACAAAAACCTATTCCGGCGCGGGCGCGGGCTTTACACCCTGCGTTGCGGCGGCGGTCATGGAGCTGTTGAGGTATTATAATATTGACATCGGCGGCAAGCGCGCTGTCGTCATCGGCAGGAGCCTTGCGGTAGGCCGTCCTGCTGCGATGCTTCTTATGCATGAGAATGCGACGGTCACGCTCTGCCATTCAAAAACACGTGATCTGGCGCATATTTCCCGCACGGCGGATATTGTTGTTACAGCCGTCGGCAAGGGCGAAATTTTCGGACGCGAATTTTTCCGCGAGGGACAGACAGTTATCGACGTAGGTATAACATGGAGCGAGAGCAGGCAGAAGCTTGTCGGCGATGTTGATTTTGAAAAGGTCGAGCCGATAGTTTCCGCAATAAGCCCCGTCCCGGGCGGTGTCGGAAGCGTAACGAGCGCACTTCTTGCGTATCATGCTGCACAGGCGGCAGAGAGAGTGTAGAATCACCTACGCCTCAGGCAGTATATTCGGAAAAGCAAAATCAATTATAAAAGTGTCAGAGTAGGGTACGGCGCGTTAAGTGATGCGGAATGGGAGTTGTCCGCATACGAAGGCGGCAGCCGCGGTGCCGCACCCGCATCCGCTGCCGCTTAAGGAACGAAAAAACCTCCTTTTGTGGCGCAAAAGGAGGTTTTCGTTATGCAGAAATTCAAAACCAGAGATTTGACAATTATGGCGGCGCTTGTCGCCGCGGAGATCGTTCTTTCAAGATTTCTGTCATTCAGCGCATGGAATATGAAGATAGGCTTCAGCTTCCTGCCCGTGGCTGTTGCGGCGATGCTGCTCGGACCGATAGCAGCGGGCATTGTCGCCGCGCTGGGGGATTTTATCGGGGCCGTGCTGTTCCCGATAGGGGCGTATTTTCCGGGCTTCACACTGACCGCGTTCCTGACGGGCTGCTGTTTCGGCGTCTTCCTTTTCCGGGAGCAGAGCCTGCGCCGTATTCTTGCGGCAGTCGCGGTGAACCAGCTTGTGTTCAGTCTTGTGCTCAATTCGCTGTGGATATCCATGCTTTACGGTTCGCCGTATGTGCCGCTGCTCGGCACACGGCTCATCCAATGCGCCGTGCTTTTCCCCGTGCAGTTTGTGACCGTTTTCCTTATAACAAAAAGCGGACTTATAAGCGCACTGCGGCAGAAAACGGAATGACCTCCGACAGAGAAAACAAGCAAACGGATGCTGTCCGACAGCCCGTTTGCTTGTTTTTTTTTATGCTCTTTTTGAGTCGATTGTAAAAAAGCAGATAAGTACGCCGAGTACACAGGCTGCAAGCCCGATAAGCATTGTGTGGTGTACGCTTATTCTGTCAAGCAGGATACCGCCCACAAGCGCAGCCAGAATATTGGACAGCGTAAGCATTGCGGCGGATACCGCCTGACCCTTGGCAGAATCGTTCACGTTAACGACAATGCTTGCGTAGTCCACAAGGGCCGGGATAAGCAGGGCGTAGCACAGCATCTGCGTAACGGCGGAGAAATACAGCATCCCGAGATTCTCTGCAAAAGTGACCGTTGCGATCCTCACAATATACATGATCGCCGCAAAACGGATAACGGTCGAACATTTGACGTTTCTTGTGATGCGCGTATAAAACAGCATTGCCGGAACCTCGCAGAATGCTGCAATGGAGCTGATTATGCCCATGCTGTTCGCGGTGCCGCCGACGTCCCTGACTATGTTGATGAGAAACGCACCCATTATGGACGACGGGAACATGAGTACGGAGGTGCCTATGCAGAAGGCGACAAAGCGCCTGTTGCGCGAGAGAAATTCACCGAGGGACGCGCCTGCTTTTTTCGGAACGTTCTCCTGCGCGGCGTCAGCGGGAAGAACTATTTTCCGCACCCGGCCGATGACCGTGAGAATGACGATCTGCATCAGTATCATTACTATTGACAGATTGGGCAGCAGCTCCGGCGAATATGACGCGCAGAGCCTGCCGAGTATGATTGTGATTATCGAAAAAGCCAGAGAACCGCAGCTCCTTGAAAAGCCGAAATTTATGTACTGCCCCGTCCTGTCCATGCTGAAGCAAAGCTCCGTGTTCATGGGGCTGACCGCAACGACGCACGCCATCAGCAGGCAGTAAAGTATGCTTACGTAAAGGCTGCTCCCTGCGGAAAAAAGTATCAGCACCTCAAGCAGACCCTCCAGAAAAAGCAGACCGTACAAGCAGTGGTATACCTTTATTTTTCTGGAGCGGTCAATGACAGAGGCGAGCATGGGAGCAAGAAGAAAGCCGCCGATGTTGCCGAGGGCGGTTATTGTGCCGAGCTGAGTGTTCGTATAGCCTCTGTTCTGGAGAAAGACCGCCGCATAGGTCGATATACAGCAGTAGCCAAGCCAATAAAAAACCTGCACGGCGGAATATTCCGACAGCAGCAGCGCGTGTTTTCTGGAATCATTCATGTGAAATAAAAACCTCAACATCAAAAGTGAAGCTATATTATACATCCGTTCTCATTTTTTGCAAGAGGTAATACGGAGAAATTTTGCCGCTTTTCAGCAAAATCCTTCCACTTGCAAGTTCCGCCGCCGGTGCACACGGAACATCAGGCAGTCTAAAAAAGTATACCGATCGTAAAAAAGCGTATTTGCCGAAGCTGTGTTTTTATACGAAGCATAAGAATGTCAAGTTGAATAATTTGGTGAAAAATATTATTATTTTCTTGTAAAAATTCTCAGATTAATAAAAACAGGAGGAAATATGTGCAGCAAACAGACATATCATGAGCCGGCAAAAGACCTGCCGGTATATGACAGTGTTGACGTGCTTGTCTGCGGCGGAGGCCCGTCCGGAATCGCGGCTGCCGTCGCGGCGGCAAAGAATGGGTGCAGGACGCTGATTCTGGAACGCTTCAACTGCCTTGGCGGTCAGGGAACAAACGGCCTTGTAACATCGTTCATGTCAATGTCCGCTTACACCGGCGGCAGACAGGTCATCAAAGGTATCTGGGACGAGTTTACCGACGAACTGGAAAAGGCCGGCGCGTGCATCAAGCCGCCAGATATGCCGCTCAGAAAGCCCGCTTTTTCAGTGAACCGGCACGAACCGGATACCCAGATCTGCCCGTTTGACCCGGAAATGTATAAGATAGTTGCCGACGCCTTTGTGGAAAAGTACAATGTCAGGGCCCTCTTCCACACATATATTGCCGGCGTTATCAAGGAAGGCAATGAGGTCAAAGGCGTAATTATTGAAAATAAGAGCGGGAGACAGGCGGTATTTGCAAAAAGAGTGATAGACTGTACGGGAGATGCCGACATAATAGCCTATGCGGGCGCTCCGTTTGAAACGGGAGTAGGCGAAAAGAACGGAGAAGAGGTAAAGAGCCCCGTATCGACGATGTTCTGCATGGAAAATCTGGCGCCTGACACCGTGACATGGAAAGTCGATAAGAGCTTGGCATATGGGGCCGTTAACCTGTTCCCACTTATGGACGACGATAAATTCAGGGCAGAAATGACAAGAGTTACAGGCATCGACCCGCTGTCGGCAGATGATATCACAAAGGGCGAAATGGCGTGCCGCAGACAGATACTCGAGGTTCTGGATTGGCTGCATAAAAATCACAAGGGCGCAGAAAAGGCACGTCTTACCCAAGTGGCGGGTATGATGGGCATGATGGTGTCAAGGAGAATAAAAGCAGAATACTGCGTTACAACGGACGATATTCTTCACTACAGGATTTTCGACGACGCGATTGCAATGAACGCTTACGGCGTAGATATTCATAATCCCGACGGCGGCGGGTGCGAGCTTTATTGGCTCATTCCGGGACACGCCTACTCTATCCCGTACAGGGCGCTTCTGCCTCTGGAAGTCGAGAATATTATCGTTGCCGGACGCAGCATCGCGCATGAGGGCATTGCCGTTCAGGCAACATGCTTTGCAACGGGCGAAGCGGCGGGCACCGCCGCGGCAGTCAGCATCAGAGAAAACAGAAAATTCAGAGATGTTGACATCGGGCAGCTTCAGGATACGCTCAGAAAACAGGGTGTTTATCTCGGCGAAAATGAGCCTCCCATTCCGGAACCGCGATATATCCACATAAACACAATATAAATACAAGATAAAAAGGAGCAAACATGAAAAAAACACTTGCATTATTGATGGCGCTGTGTATGCTTTTTGCACTCTGCGCATGCGGACAGAAGACATCTGCCGGGGCGGAGAAGCCCGCAGCGGCTGAAACTGCTGCCGAGGAAAGCGCTCCCGCGTCGGAGCAGCTGCATTTCACTTTCGTTTCGCCGCTGGTAAGCCATGAGTATTGGCAGATGGTCGAAGCCGGCGTGCTTGCGGGCGCGGAGGAACAGGGCGTTGACGTCAATGTCCTCGGCGAGACGAAGGTTGATGTTGAAGCAATGGTGAAATTCATTGACACGGCAATCGCTTCCAAGGTTGACGGCATAATCACAATGGCTCTGTCTCCTGCGGCTCTCCAGCCGGCGATAGACCGTGCGGTGGAAGCGGGGATTCCGGTCGTCCTTCTTGACACGGATGCCCCGGAAAGCCTCCGTTCGGCATATGTCGGAACGTCAAACTATGACGCCGGCTTTGAAGCGGGAAAGGCGATGGTCGAGGCAACAGGCGGAAAGGCCGAAATCGGCATCATTCGCGGAACTCTCGGACAGGAGACGGACAACGACAGGATCAAGGGGTTTGAGGATGCTATCGCTGAATCTTCCGACATGAAGGTCGTGGCGGTCGAGGCATGCGATTCCGATATGCTCACGGCCACTCAGAAAATGCAGGATATGCTCAAGGCATATCCGAGCATGACCGCCGTATTCGGAAGCGAGGGCACTGGCGCGGTCGCTGCCGGCAAGGTGCTGACAGAGCAGAACAGAGTAGGCGATATTACGGTAATCGGATTTGACGACACTGCCGAGTGCCTTGACTATATCCGCAACGGCGTCGTTTACGGCACAATAGTCCAGAAACCGTATTATATGGGTGAAAAATGCGTTGAGCTGCTTGTGCGCATCAACAAGGGCGAGACGATAGAGGAACCGGTTATTGACTCCGGCGTAACGCTTGTGACTGTTGATAATGTTGAAAGCTATAAGTAATCAGCTTTCTGTCAGATAGGGTTGCACCGAAGGTGTGACCCTATTTTATTGATTATAGGAGAATACTTGTGAAACTGAAAAAGAGAAAAATTGATTCAAAGGGATTGTTCAGGGTGCTGCCGTTCGCAATGATCTGCGTCGTTACCGGCATAGTGAATCCGGTGTTCTTTTCATGGACGAACATTGTCGATCTGCTGCGCTCCACCTCGTTTTTGCTCATTGTCGGGGTCGGCGTGACGTTTGTTCTTCTGGGGGCAAGCCTTGATATGTCTGTCGGTTCGGTAATGGGGCTTAGCGGCGCCATATGCGGGCTTTGCCTTGTAAACGGCGTTCCCGTCATCGTCTCGGTAATTGCCGGACTTGCGGCTGCGGCGCTGGTAGGCGTTTTGAATTCGATCATGATAATAGAATTTGAGATACCGGCGCTGATTGCCACACTTGGCACGATGTATGTCGCACGCGGAACCGTAAATGTGCTTACAAAGGGTGAGCCCTACTACCCGCTGCCGGACGCCTTCAAGAGACTGGGGCAGGGCACGATAGGAAGTATTCCTTATTCCGTTTTCATAGCGCTTGCCATTGTGCTTCTGGCGCATTTTATAGTCAGAAAGACCCATTACGGCAGAAGCCTGATGGCCGTCGGAGGAAACAAGGAAGCGGCGCGGCTTTCCGGAATAAATACAAAAGCCGTTTTGACGGTTTCGCACATTGTCGTTTCCGTGCTTGCCGGTTTCGTTGGAATACTCCTTGCCTCACGTCTCAGCTCCGCTCAGCCAAACTGCGGAGACGGCTGGGAAATGACCGCCGTTGCGGCATGCATTATCGGCGGCACAAGTATGTACGGCGGATACGGAAGCATGCTTGGCACGATCGTAGGATGCGCTCTTATGGAAACATTGTCAAACGCGATGGTTCTTCTGCGGGTTTCCGTTTATTGGCAGAAGATCGCAATCGGCCTGATAATGGTAGTCGCTGTCGGGATAGATACGTTCCGTCTCAAGAAAACGTCCGGGAAGTAAGAGGAGAAGCAAGATGAAAGCTCCTGTATTAAGGATGAACCATATAACCAAAAAATTCCCCGGTGTGACGGCATTGTCAGATGTTTCGATCTCCGCTTATCCGGGGGAGATACTCTCGATAGTCGGAGAAAACGGTGCGGGGAAAAGCACTCTGATGAAAATTTTAAGCGGCTCATATTCCTATGGCACGTACGAAGGAGAGCTCTTTGTGGAGGAACAGCCGGTCAGATTTGATTCCATAAGCCGGTCAGAGAGCGCCGGCATAGCCATGATCTATCAGGAACTGAATATGAATCTTGATCTGAGCGTTGCCGAAAACATATTTCTGGCACGCTGGAACAGATTCGGATTTTCCATAAATTGGGATGCGCTGGAGAAAAAAGCGGCGGAGTATATTGATATGCTCGACCTGAATGTTGAGCCGGGAGATATACTCAGAAACCTCAGCGCAAGCAAGCAGCAGCTTGTTTCAATTGCGCGTGCGATATCCAAAGATCCGAGGATACTTGTACTTGACGAGCCTACTGCCTCCCTTACGCTATCCGAAACGCAGAAGCTTTTTGCTATCATGCATAAGCTTAAGGATCAAGGGTATACATGCATCCTCATCTCGCATAAATTGGACGAGGTTTTTGACAACAGCGACAGAATCATTGTCATGAGAGACGGGAAAGTGGTGAATACTCATGTTAAGGGAGACTTTGACCAGAGCACCATAATATCAGAGATGGTGGGGCGGAGGATAGACAACCTGTACCCCAAGGAACCGGCTCCGATAGGGGAGACGGTATTATCGGTCGAGAACATTTCCGTCGAGCATCCGCAGAATCCTAAAAAGCAGATAGTCAGCGGCGTTTCCTTTGAAGTGCGCAAAGGAGAGATACTCGGAATAGGCGGGCTTGTGGGGAGCGGGCGAAGCGAGCTTGTAAACGCCGTCTTCGGCAAGATACCGCGCCTCAGCGGAAGCATATATATCGACGGCAGACCGTGCAGGGTCACGAATCCGCACGAAGCCATAAAGGCCGGCATAGCGCTTGTCACGGAGGACAGAAAAACCGATGGCCTTGTCATGGGAATGAACATAAAGGAGAACATAACCCTTGCATCGTTGAAAGAGCTGTGCGTAAATGGTATAATCCAGGGCGTGAAAGAAAATACGGCGGCGCAAAGCTATTTTGACAAGCTCGATGTAAAAGCGAATGATATGTATGTTATGGTGAATACGCTTTCCGGCGGCAACCAGCAAAAGGTCGTTCTGGGGAAATGGCTGATGAGAAATCCGCGTGTGCTGATACTTGACGAGCCGACCAGAGGCATTGACGTCGGGACAAAATACGAGATATACAAGATAATGGTTTCTCTTGCAAAGCAGGGCATCGCTATTATCATGATATCGTCTGAACTGCCGGAGCTGATCTCCATGTGCGACAGGATCGTCGTACTGTCCGGCGGGAAAGTATCCGGCGAGCTTTCCGCGGATGAGGCTACGCAGGAAAGCGTAATGGCACTGGCAACCGACTTCAGGTAAGGAGAACAGACAATATGTTTAAGACTATAAAGGAGAGGGCATACCTGTTTGCGGCGCTTATTGTGGGCTGTTCGGTGGTGATAATCGTTATTATCACTTCGCTCTTCACTGCCAATGTACGGCAGACAGAAGAAATGCTTTCCCTTAATAGTCAGGTTTATTCAATACAGCGGCAGGTGACGGATTTCCCGCCGGATTTCAGAGCATATTGCGTCCTGCCGGACGAAGAATCCGCAGAATACGTCTTTGAAGCAATCAGCAGCATCAGAAGGGACGCGGACAGGCTGAGCGGAACCGTGCTTGCGCGCAGGTATGTCAGGGAGATAGACGATCTTTCAAACATGACGGCAACGCTTTATGAGCAGACAATGGCGATAATAAACGGAAATACTGAATACTCCGCAAATGAAAGCTATGGTGCGATCTCATACACATGTTCACTGATCCTGAGGTATTTTGATTATATTTATGACGGGATGCAGGAATATTACGAAATCGAGCATCACCGCCTTCAGAATCTCGCTGCGGTGTGTTACGCGGTTTCCGCCGTTGCTGCCGCGGTTTTTCTGGGTGCCGCGTTTTTTGTGATAGGCTGGATAAAGAAGAGCCTGCTGACACCGTTTGACAGGATCACAGACAAGGCGGCAAGGTTCAAATCCGACGGCAGCCCGACCGTCCGCGCCAGCGGCGACGAGCTTCTTATGCTGGAAGACACAGTCGATGAAATGCTCGAAAGGGTAGAACGGCAGATGGACAGCGCACAGCTGCAAATGCAGATGGAGCTTGACCTGAAGCAGCAAAAACTGGAAAAAGCCAAAATGGAAAGACTTTTGTCCGAAACGGAGGCAAAAGCGCTGCGCGCGAGAATAAACCCGCATTTTTTGTACAATACCCTGAACATAATTGCCCAGATGGCGTATATTGAAAACGCCGAAAAGACCGAACTGCTCATAGAGGCCGTTTCCGACTATTTCAGATACAATCTGAAAGATCTCAGAGAATTGTCAACTATCGGGGAGGAATTCAAGAATATAGAGGATTATACCTATATTCAGAAAATGCGTTTCGGAAAGAGATTTGACTTTCAGATACACTGTGACCAAGCCGTTGCGGATGTGCCTATTCCCGCTATGGTATTGCAGCCGATAGTTGAAAATTCGATCGTCCACGGTTTTGGGAAAAACTGCGCAAACGGCGTTATAAAGGTGGAAGTTGAGAAAACGGACGGCGGCAGGGTGACATTTCGAGTTGAAGACAACGGAGACGGCTTTCCACAGAATAAGATTGATGATATTCTGAAAAAATACAATAAAAGCAAACAAGCAAATACCCACGCGGACAGCATAGGGCTGAACAATGTTTTCAGCAGATTATTGGCCTGCTTCCATGATGAATTGTCAATAAGCATTTCATCCGTACCCGGAGAATCGACCGTAGTCTCGTTTACTATACCTATGCTTAATCCGCGTCAGATAGAGGAGCTGTCGGTCTATGAAGCAGAGACAATATAAAATACTTATAGCCGATGATGAAGAGCTGGAATGTCAGTCAATGGAGCTGTTCTTTTCGCGTGCCTATCCTGATTTGCACCTGCTTGAATCAGCAAAGAACGGGAAAGATGTTGTGGAGAAGGTGCTCAGGTATAAGCCGGATATTTTGATCCTGGATATAGAAATGCCGGGATTGAACGGACTTGAAGCATTGAGACTCCTGCGCCAGAACGATAATGATGTGCATGTGATAATAAAGACGGCGTACAGTCTTTTTGCTTATGCCCATGACGCGATACAGCTCAAGGTTGACAGCTATCTTCTGAAACCGGTGAAAAAGGCGGAATTAAGCGCGGCGGTCGATAGGGTCATTGACGATCTTAACAAGACGGAGACACGGAACGTCGGAAACGACGATCTGCTCTTGTTCGCGCAGTCCGCGTTTGTCACGTCTGTCGTCAGAAATTATTTTTCGCAGGATATAATAGACCAATATGCACAGCTGCTGAATATCAATTTCCAAAGCGGCTTTCTGCTGTATGCCTCGTTTGTAAAAAATCCGAATATAGTTCAGTACAGCACACGCTGGAACGGCTTTATATACGAATTGATAGAAAAATCATCTGTTGTAGCGAAGATAATGCCGGGGAACATAGACGGATATAACATGCCGGTTCTGGTGTATACCGAGACATATATGAATGCGGAGGAATACGCAGATATTTCCCAATTTATAAAGAATCTTGTCGGCGTTCTGGCGAACGAATATTTCGAAACGGAATGTGCTACGACGTGCGGTCCGCTTGTAAGCGGTAATATGATCGAGATCAATAAAAGCTATGCCGATAAAATCAAAGCAGGTACATTTGAGCGCCCTGCAAATGAAACGCGCCGGCTCAGCAAGCATCTCAGAAAGGCGCTGACATATATTAACTCAAACTATGCCGACGATATATCCCTCAACGACCTTGCGGAGCATCTCCAGCTTTCACCGAGCTATGTCAGCAGCCTGTTCAAAAGCGAACTTGGCAAGACCTTTGTCGATTACCTGACGGACGTCAGGATGCTCCGGGCGATAAGCCTGATAAAGCAGGGAACAGTCGAGGTAAAGGAGCTTTCGACCCGCGTAGGATACAGATACCCGTCGTATTTCAGTAAGATGTTTAAGCAATATACCGGATATACGGTCAGCGATTTCAAACGTCTGGAATAGCCGTTTAAATTTTAAAGCCAAGGCTCCGCACGGCAGAGGAGTCTTGGCTTTTTATTACCGCGCCTTTTCTGTGCAATAAATTCTGCTTGACAATGGAAATTATGAAATGTATAATTTGTCATACAAATCATACATATTGGAGGCGGCGTATGAGAGCTCCGGCAGGAAAATTTGCGTGCACCGCGACGGTTGGGGAAAAAGGACAGATCGTTATCCCCAAGCAGGTGCGGGAGATGTTTGGTATCAAGAGCGGCGATGTGCTGCTTATCCTTGCGGATAAGAACAGGGGCATTGCCATTCCGCCCAAGGAAATGGCGGATGATGTTTTCGGGAGGTTGAGCGGCAGCGATGACAGCGGCACTTGAAATTAAAGGACTTTGCAAGGAATATCCCGGCTTTAAGCTTGACAGAGTGGGCTTTTCGGTCATGCCGGGCACGATAACAGGCTTTATCGGCAGAAACGGCGCGGGCAAGACGACGACGCTGAAATCCATCCTCAATCTTGTCCATCCGTCAGCTGGGGAGATAAAATACTTCGGGCTTGACCTGCATAAGCATGAGGATGCGATAAAGCAGCGCATCGGCTACGCTGGCGGCACGGTGAGCTGGTATAAAAAGAAAAGAATAAAGGACATCGTGAGCGTCACTGCAATGTTCTATGATAATTGGGACGCGGATATGTGGCGGCGGTACTGCGCGAAGTTCAAGCTCGATGAAAACAAAACGCCGGAGCAGCTTTCCGAGGGAATGAAGGTGAAGCTCAATATTGCGCTTGCGCTTTCCCATAAAGCGGAGCTTCTTATTCTCGACGAGCCTACAAGCGGACTTGACCCCGTTTCGCGTGATGAGCTGCTGGAGATATTTCTGCGTCTTGCACACGACGGTGTGGCGGTGCTTTTTTCGACGCACATAACCTCCGACCTTGAAAAATGCGCGGACAATATTACATATATCCAACACGGACGCATTATATCCTCCGGCACGGAGGAAGATTTCATCGGCACATATAAACTGCTCAATGAGCCGGAAAATATGAGCGAGGCGCAGAAAAAAGCAGTCGTCGGGGAAAGCTTTTCAAGGAGCGGCGGCGTGATAATGATAAAGTCAGCCGATATGGGGCTTTTCGAGGGCTGTGACTTTACCATCCCGACTCTTGAGGAAATTATGGTATATCTTGAACGGGAGGATATGTGATGAAGCTTCTAAAAAAAGACCTGATGCTTGCAACCTCACCGCTGAGCTGGTGCTTTACGGCTTTCGGGCTTATGGCGCTGATCCCGGGCTATCCGATCCTTGTGGGCGCGTTCTTTGTAAGCCTCGGCATTTATCAGTCGTTTCAGTATGCGCGTGAAGCCAACGACATCCTCTATTCCGCGCTTCTGCCTATCCGCAAGCGCGACGTCGTAAAGACAAAATATCTTTCCACCGTAATGTTCCAGCTGCTGAGCTTTGTGCTTTTTGCGCTCTGCACTGCGATACGCATGACCGTGTGGAAAAACGCCGCGCCCTATGCGGAAAATCCCCTTATGGCTGCAAACTTTACGTTTCTGGGCTTCGTCCTGCTCATCTACACCGCATTCAATACCGTGTTTCTGGGCGGCTTTTTTAAAACGGCGTACTACTTTGGCAAATCCTTTGTGCTGTTCATCGTCACGGCGTTTCTTATAGTCGCCGTGGGCGAGGCTTTGCATCATTTTCCCGGCCTTGGCTGGCTCAACGCCGTATCGGGGGCGGATGCCGTGAGGCAGCTCCCGCTTTTTGCCGTATGTGCGGCGGCGTACATCATCGGAACTCTGCTGTCGCTCAGGAAATCTCAGACGCGGTTTGAACTGATAGATTTGAACTGACGCCGGGATAAAACCGCACGGCACAGCTTGATATACAGCGATAAAAGCTTTCTCAGCGCGGTCAAAAAAGTCCTGCAAGGGCTTTTTTGACCGCGCTTTCCGCCGAGCATTTTGAAAGTGTTCAAAATGCTGTTACCGAGAGCCTTGATATCTCAAGGCTCTCGACGGCGGTTTATTCAATTTGAGGCGGGCCTTGCCCCCTCAAGCTCCCCCGCTGCTCTGTTATCCGGCTTTATAACATAGTTTTTTGACAGTCTCAAGGCAACGCTGCAAATTTCCGTTTTGCGGCGCTTTCTTTATATTATTTACAGGGCGGCGGATAAACGAAAGCGGACAGAGAAAGACGACAAGGCCTGAATCTCAAAAAACGCGCAGAGTGAAGGGAAAAAATAATTGAGAAAAATTTAAAAAGGGTCTTTACAAATCAGGAAGGGTATGCTATATTAAATTCAGTAATAAGAATCATTCCTGTTCTTAAACTTGAGGTAGAAATGGAAAGCAGACGTATAACCAGCAAAAAAAGGAAAGCGATATATGACCTGCTCCGCGCCGATACCGGACATCCCACCGCCGAAACGGTGTTTAACCGGCTGAAGGGCGAATATCCGGAGCTGAGTCTCGGCACGGTGTACCGCAATCTTGCGGTGCTTGAGGAGGAAGGGCTTATCTTCCGTGTGGGCACTGTGGATGGCCAGGAGAGATACGATGCACGTCTTGACCCTCACGCACATTTTGTCTGTTCCCGATGCCGCCGCGTCTCGGATATCGAGTTTGACGATGATGCAGAGCGGCTCATCAGGGATATTGAGCGCCGATTCGACTGCAAAACACAGTCTTTCCTGCTGACGATAAAAGGCCTGTGCGGCGAGTGCCGAAAAACCGACTCCCTGAAAAGGGAATATATATAAGCTTTTTATTGCGGGAGCGGATGGGTATAAGAATCCTCCGCGTTCAGGCAATGAAAATATAATTAAGGAAATTAATATTAAAAGGTATGGAGGATTTTATTATGAAGAAGTGGGTTTGCCCCGTATGCGGTTATGTTCATGAAGGTGATACTCCCCCCGAGTTCTGCCCTCAGTGCAAGGTTCCCGGCTCCAAGTTTATCGAGCAGAAGGGCGAAATGACATGGGCAGCTGAGCATGTTGTCGGCGTTGGCAAGAAGTTTGGTGCGGACGTTCCCGAGGAAGTGCAGAAGGCTATCATCGAGGGGCTCAACGCAAACTTTATCGGCGAGTGCACGGAAGTCGGCATGTACCTTGCCATGGCGCGTGTTGCGCACCGTGAGGGATATCCCGAGATAGGTATGTATTGGGAAAAGACCGGTCTTGAGGAAGCGGAGCATGCGGCAAAGTTCGCGGAGCTGCTCGGCGATGTGCTCACCGATTCGACCAAGAAGAACCTTGAGATGCGCGTTGAGGCCGAGAACGGCGCGACCGCAGGCAAGTTTGAACTTGCAAAGCTTGCCAAGCAGTATAATCTCGACGCGATCCACGACACCGTTCACGAGATGGCACGTGACGAAGCCCGTCACGGCAAGGCTTTTGCGGGACTGCTCAAGAGATACTTCAACTGACATTCAATGGTAAGGTGCCCTTGGCTCATCACGGCGCTGCCGTGTGAAGAATGATAGGAATAATAGTGTTATAGGAGATCACAGAATGAAATACGTTTGCAATTTGTGCGGCTGGGTATACGATGAAGAAGAAACCGGCGTAAAATGGGAAGACCTCCCCGAAGATTTTGCCTGCGAGCTTTGCGGCGCCGGCAAGGATGAATTCACAGCCGAGTAATTACATAAATAGACCTGCTGAACAGTAAAAGTTTTTTTGAGGCAGCGCCGTATTATGCGGCGCTGCCTTGAGACTGTCAAAAAACCATGTTTTAAAGTCAGATAACAAAGCAGCGGGGGAGCTTGAGGGGGCAAGGCCCGCCTCAAATTGGATAAACCGCCGTCGAAAGCCTTGATATATCAAGGCTTTCGGTAACAGCATTTTGAACTCTTTCAAAATGCTCGGCGGAAAGCGCGGTCGAAAAAAAGTCCTGTAAGGACTTTTTTTCGACAAGCTGGAGGCAGCGCCGTATTATGCGGCGCTGCCTTGACATTTTGTTGTGAATGTTGTATGCTTTATTCAAACTTTGAACGATTTGTATGTGAATACTGCACTAAAGTCCGACTCTGCACAAGAAGCGGGCTTTGTTTTTTAACATGCTTTTTTTGAAAAAATGATTTTTCTTCGGAAATGGTATAGCGAAAAATGTCTGCTTAAAAGGCAGCGTGTCAGTGAACTGTCCGTTTTATTGGACACCTGGTTTGTTAGACTGGGTACAGCAAAGAAAAAACGGGTTCGCTTGCTCACTGTATGATTAAGGAGGAAATCAACATGAAAGAAAAGTTTATTTCAATTACCGGCTTCAAGAATTACAGCGGGATACTCCCCTTTAAAATCGGATATCTCGTTCGCTGTGAAAAGGAAACGGATAACCCGTATGACAACGAAGCAATCAGGTGCACAATGCCGATAATCGGTACCGTGGGTTATGTTGCAAACAGCTTTACTACGGTTGCCGGCGGAACTATGAGCGCCGGCCGGGTGTATGACAAGGTCGGAAAGAAATTTTATGTGCGTGTCATGTTCACAACTTTTACAAAGATCATCTGCCGTGTTGAAGACGGTGATCCCGCTGAACTCAAAAAGGAAATACTGACGCAGTTTGAAGATGACTGGGACGACGATGATGAAAAAAACAAGCCCGAAGAGATGTTTCCGGAGGAACAAAGGGATGAGTAAGCGCTGACAACGGCCTTTTGATATCTTTTCTTATCCTTGATGCGCGGCAGTGGTACGCGCCCGATCTGACAGTGCGCATTTCCGGGGCTTTGTGTTCTTGTCAACTGGTGGTAATATGACGGGAGGTTATTATGCCGAGATCCGCTAATCAGAAGCTGAAGCTTTTGTATTTAATGCAGTTCCTTTTGGAAAAGTCCGATGAAAACCATCCTCTGACCGTTCAGCAGATGATAGACGAGCTTGCCTGTAATGATATCAAGGCCGAACGGAAAACCTTATATGACGATGTGGAAGCTCTTCGCCGCTTTGGGCTGGATGTTGTTGCCATCCGCGGGAAGACTACCGGATATTACATTGGCAGCCGGGATTTTGAGATTCCAGAGCTTAAACTGCTTGTTGACAGCGTTCAGTCCTCAAAATTTATTACGGAGAAAAAGACGTTTGACCTTATAAAAAAACTTGAAAGTCTGGCCAGCGTATATGATGCACGGCTGCTGCAGCGTCAGGTATATGTCCGTAATCGCGTAAAGAGCATGAACGAAAGCGTCTATTATAATGTTGATGAAATCTCAAACGCCATTACTCAGAATAGAGCCGTTCGCTTCCGGTATTTTGATTACACCGTAACCAAGGAACGCAGATTCCGCAAAGACGGTGCATGGTATGAGATCAGTCCATTTTCGCTGATGTGGGATGATGAAAACTATTATATGCTCGGATATGATGCAGCGGCAGAAAAGCTCAAACATTACCGTGTGGATAAAATGACCGAGATATCCGCTCTTGACCGGCCAAGAGATGGAAAGGACGAATTTAAAAAAGTCGATATGCCGCAATACTCCAAGAAGGTATTCGGCATGTTTACCGGTGATATGCATACGGTCAGACTGCAATTTGAAAACCGTCTTGCAGGCTCTGTCATAGACCGCTTCGGAAGAGACATAACAATACTGCCATCAGATGAAAACCACTTTATCGTGAGCGTCGATGTGGCAGTGTCTCCGAGATTTTTCTCATGGTTGTTCGGCTTTGGAACCGAAGTGAAAATTCTGTCTCCGGATAGTGTTCGGGAAGAATACAGACAAAGACTTTTGGCATTGTCCGAAATGTATAATTCATAAGATCAGAAGCATCAGGGAATGAACCAATCTATGGCAAAGTAAAAAACTTCGAACATATATCGGAGATTTTGAAAATATTCGGCGCTTTTGGCTTGACTTTAATGCAAAATGTTGCTATCATCTGACTGCAAAATGTATCAGAGCGCTTACTGAAAAGCCGCCATTCCGCGGCTTTTTGGCAGTACACAGGTTAGCATACTCTAACTGAAAACATGATACGGCTGTGAAGCACTATATGCTGTTCCGGTCGGAAGGAGAGAGTGAAATGAAATATATGGGTATGCCCATGGGAATGTGGGCGCTGTTTGCAGGCTCGTTCAGAAAGCAGCTGACCGCCGTGCTTGGCTATGACGCGGCTGAGGCAAATTCTATCACGGAAAGCGCAAAACCGAAGTACAAGGAGATCATCGCCGCTCTGCCTGAATTTGAAAAAACGGATCGCTTCAAAATGAACATCGTAAACTGTGCCATGGTCACGGCGTTTATCCTTTCCATGCCGCGCCGTCCGGAGGTCGCGCCGCTGACGGAGTATTATGCCAAGGCGATGATGACAAAGCCGATGAAGTGGTTCTGCCGGAAGAGCGGGAGATCAAAGTTTACTGAAAAGGATATTGCCGGAATGAAGGCGACTGCGGCGCTGAAAGCCGCCGACAGAAACCCGTATTCGTGGAACATGGACTTTTACGAGTATCCGGACAACAGCGGCTATGAGGGCAGGTTTACAAAGTGCGGCATATGTACGCTGATGCGGCAGTACGGACTCTACGATCTGACACCGGCTCTGTGCCGTCTGGACTACACAATGAGCGAGGCGGGCGGCGCGACGGACTTTGTGCGCGAATACACACTTGCTTCCGGCGGGCCGTACTGCGACTGCGGGTATAAGAAAAAAGCGCGTGAATGATCAGGAGGGAAGAGTCATGGGAGAAAGCTATCTGATCCCGGCTTTCCGGGAGACTGTACACAGCCGCTTTCCGGCACGGGAGGCGGAGATAAACGCCGCCTTTGAAAAACGGCTGGCGCAGCTGCGCGCCGAGAACTCCGGCGCTTCAAAAGAAAAGCGGCGGCATCTGGAAAACCAGATACTGCCGGGGATCGCAGCCTATGAAACGATGCAATCCGTCATGCCGAAGGAGGAAGCGCTTGAGACCGTTCACGCCTATGTCGAGCGTAAGGCATGGCGTTTGAAAAAGATTTTTCTCAAGCTGATGCGTATTCCGGGCTTTTATAAGAAGGTGCCGGGAATCTTTGCAAAGCAGACGCCGAAGCTGTTCGGGACAACGGCGGGCTTTGCCGCCGACGAGATACAGGTGACCGGCGGCGTGTGGCGCATTGACATGACTAAATGCCCGTATAACGACACCTGTGTGAAATATGGCTGTCCGGAGCTGTGCCATTGCTTCTGTGACAGCGACGACATTACCTATGACGGACTGCATCCGAAGCTTATCTGGCACCGGACAAAAACGCTCGGACGCGGCGGAGATTGCTGTGATTTTTGCCTGAAACGCAGCGATATATAGGCGATGGCAGAGGAGCTTGCGTATGCTTATGCTTGAGACGGTCTTCAAGGACTATGAGCGGGAAAAGGACGTGCATATTTCCGGAATGAGTATCACGGACTCCATTGAAATCGGCAAGCAGCACCAGAGAATGTTTGTTTTACCCTCTTGACAAGTAACCGCCCGGTAACTATATTATGAGTTACCGAGCGGTTACTGCGATAAGGAGGGAAATCATGACGGAAGGCATAAAAGAACGGGCAGCGGAAACGGCGCCGGAACTGTCTGCGCAGAACGGACTGCCTTGGGACATCTATAAGGATACAATGCAAGATTTAACAGTATATGTTCATGGAAAGGGTGGTTCGGCACAGGAAGCCGAGCATTATAAAACGCTCTTTCCTGATAATGAAGTTATCGGTTTTGATTACCGTTCCCAAACGCCTTGGGAAGCAAAGAAAGAATTTTTTGCATTTTTTGCCGGGCAGAGAAAGCGATGCAGGCATCTTACCCTGATAGCCAACAGTATCGGCGCCTTCTTTGCGCTATCCTCGCTGGATGAAACGCTGGTTGACCGGGCCTATTTCATCTCACCCGTTGTAGACATGGAAAAGCTGGTTTGCGATATGATGCAATGGTCAAGTGTGACAGAACGGGAGCTTGCAGAGAAACGGAAGATTCCCACAGATTTCGGAGAAACACTGTCTTGGGATTATCTGTGTTATGTGCGCGAACACCCGATCATCTGGAATGTTCCCACCTGTATTCTGTACGGTGAGCGTGATCACCTGACGTCGATAGAAACGGTATCCGCATTTGCCGAGCGGCATCATGCTGATCTGACAGTTATGCCTGATGGGGAGCATTGGTTCCATACCGAGGAACAGATGCGGTTTCTGGACCAATGGGTCAGAAAATACAGCTTGAACGGTGTCTGCGGCTGATGATGCTTAAAGACTGTGAAACGAGATTTTTGCGGAGGCAGCATGGATCAGCGGATAGCGGATTAGAGAAACTAAGAGCGTAGAGCGGGGAGAAAAATACATAAAAATCCGGGGCAGAGTTTGCTAAAAAAATATCAGATTTGTGCGAGTATACAAAATTGCTGAAAAGGATATTTTTTTAACAAATAATGTTTGACAAGCGTTTGACAATAACATATAATCCCAATAGACAAAAGATTAACAATGAATCGGGCAAAACCGAACGGGGCATAACATAAAATGCCGGCGATGTGTTCCGCCTGTCCTATGAAGCGGGGCTTATCCGGAAACGATATGTTGATCGGACGTCAAACGCGCGGGAAGTTCCCGTATTCGATGGAGGTTTTTATGAAAAACAAACAGACTCAGTTGGTAGATACGGTCGAGAAAGTCGATGAGCTTATAGAACGCGTCAGAAAAGCGCAGCAGATATATGCAACCTACACGCAGGAGCAGGTTGACAAAATATTTTTTGAAGCGGCGATCGCCGCAAATATGAAGCGTATTCCTCTTGCAAAAATGGCAGTCGAGGAGACCGGCATGGGCATTATGGAGGATAAGACCATAAAGAACCATTTCGCCAGCGAATATATTTACAACGCATACCGTGATGTAAAGACCTGCGGCGTCATTGAGGATGACAGACAGTTCGGTATCCGCAAGATAGCCGAGCCTGTCGGCCTTATCTGCGCCATAGTTCCGACGACTAACCCCACATCCACTGCGATCTTCAAATGCCTTATGGCGCTCAAGACCAGAAACGGCATTATCGTAAGCCCGCACCACAGGGCGAAGAAGTCCACTGTGGAGGCCGCGAGGGTCGTGCTTGAAGCCGCCGTCGCCGCCGGTGCACCCGAGGACATCATCGGCTGGATAGATGTTCCCGCACGCGACCTTACAAGGCGTCTTATGGAAAACTCCGACCTTATCCTTGCAACGGGCGGCCCCAATATGGTTCACGCGGCATACTCTTCCGGCACTCCCGCTGTCGGCGTCGGCGCGGGCAACACCCCCGCCGTCATTGACGAATCCGCAGACATCCTTCTTGCCGTCAATTCCATCGTCCACTCCAAGGTGTTCGACAACGGCATGATCTGCGCCTCAGAGCAGTCGGTTATCGTGCCGGAGGCAATTTATGGGCAGGTCAAGGCGGAGTTTGAAAAGCGCGGCTGCTTCTTCCTCAACGGCGAGGAGCGGGAGAAAGTCGGCAAGACCGTAATAGTCAACGGCTCCGTCAACGCCGAGATCGTCGGCAAATCCGCACCGTATATCGCGGCTCTTGCAGGCGTGACCGTCCCCGAAACCACAAAGATACTCATCGGCGAGGTGGAATCCACCGGCCTTGAAGAGCCTTTCTCGCACGAAAAGCTTTCCCCGGTCCTTGGCATGTACAGGGTCGCCAACTTCCGTGAAGCGGTAGATAAGGCGTATGAGCTTATACAGCTCGGCGGACGCGGACATACCTCCGCCGTGTATCTCAACACCGTTACAGAGCAGGAAAAGCTCAATTACTTCTCCGAGAAGATGAACACCTGCCGTATCCTTGTAAACACTCCCGCCGCACAGGGCGGTTTGGGCGATATATACAACTTCATGCTCACTCCGTCTCTCACTCTGGGCTGCGGCTCATGGGGCGGCAATGCCGTCAGCGAGAATGTTTCCGTCAAGCAGCTTCTCAATATCAAGACCGTTGCGGAAAGGAGAGAGAATATGCTGTGGTTCCGCTCCCCCGAGAAGGTGTATATCAAGCCCGGCTGCCTGCCCATTGCACTCAATGAGCTGAAGCATGTCTACAACAAAAAGCGTGCGTTCATTGTCACCGGACATCATACGTATACAAGCGGCGCACTGAAGCCCGTTACCGATAAGCTCGATGAGCTTGGCATAACCTACACCGTGTTCTTCGGCGTAACGCCCGACCCCACGCTTGCCTGTGCAAGAGAGGGCGCCGCTCAGATGCAGGCGTTCCACCCCGACGTCATCATTTCCATGGGCGGCGGCTCCGCAATGGACGCCGGTAAGATAATGTGGGTGCTCTATGAGCATCCCGACGCCGATTTCAACGATATGGCAATGCGCTTCAGCGACATACGCAAGCGTATTTACGAGTTCCCGCACATGGGCGACAAGGCATATTTCATCGCTATCCCCACTACCGCCGGCACCGGCTCCGAGGTAACGCCCTTTGCCGTTATCACCGACGAAAAGACCGGCATAAAATATCCCCTTGCCGACTATGAGCTTATGCCGAAAATGGCAATAATCGACCCCGATCTGCACATGACGGCTCCCAAGGGGCTGACCGCTTCCTCCGGTATCGACGCCGTTTCCCATGCGCTTGAAGCCTACGCCTCCATGATGGCGACAGACTATTCCGACGGTATGGCGATCTCGGCGCTGAGGATCATTTTCGAGTACTTGCCCAGAGCCTATGCCAACGGCACTACCGATATGGAAGCCAGAGAAAAAATGGCCAACGCCGCGACAATGGCCGGTATGGCTTTCGCAAACGCCTTCCTTGGCGTGTGCCACTCCATGGCGCATAAGCTCGGCGCGTTCCACCATGTACAGCACGGCGTCGCAAACGCGCTTATGCTTGAGGAGGTTCTCCGCTTCAACGCCGCGACCGCGCCCGTCAGAATGGGTACTTTCCCGCAGTATGATCACCCGCACACCCTTGAAAGATACGCGCAGATCGCCGACGCGCTCAATCTCGGCGGCAAGACCAATGAGGAGAAGCTTGAGAAGCTTATCGAGGCTGTCAACACGCTGAAAGTATCCGTCGGTATCAAGCCGACCATCCGTGACTACGTGCCCGATGAAAAGGCGTTCCTTGAGACGCTTGACGAGATGAGCATCAACGCCTTTGACGATCAGTGCACCGGTGCAAATCCCCGCTATCCTCTGGTATCGGAGATCAGACAGATGTACCTCAACGCCTACTACGGTACGCACGAAAAAATATAAATCGTTCAAACAGTAATTATTTCGGCTTGACTAACGGCATCTTGTTAACTATAATATGTTAACAAGATGCCGCCTGCTTTGTACGGTCATGTACCGCTTGGGCGCATCCATGCTTTCTTGGAAAGGAAATGAAGATGAAAAAGATTATTGCATTATTGATGATAGCGGTACTTACGCTTTCTCTGTGTGCCTGCGGCGGCAAGGACGCGGAACCCGAAGCCACCCCCGAAGTGACTGCCGAGCCTACGCCTGCACCGACTTCCACGCCGGAACCGACGCCGACTCCCACTCCCACGCCTGCCCCTACGCCGACACCCGTGCCGACACCCACGCCTACCCAGGCGCCCACACCGACTCCGGTGCCGAGCATAAATATCACGAAGAATCCCACCGGTGAAACTCTCGGTGCGGGCGGAAAGACATGGTTCATCGCCCATGCGGACAATGCCGACACTCTCACATGGGAGCTGAGGGATCCTGCCGGCAACGCATACTCCGCCGCGGAGGCAATGGCGGCAAACCCTGGGCTAAAGCTTGAAGATCTCCAGAACGATACGATAGCCGTAAGCAATGTTCCGGAAAGCCTCGACGGCTGGAGCGTAGTCGGCGTATTTTCGAACGCGAGCGGCTCCGTCACCACGTCGCCTGCGAAGATAACCGTGCAGAAGCTTGCCACCGGCTATGCCCAGGTGGTCGAGAAGTACAGGAACGCATATGCTTCCGGCGTCAACGAACAGGCGGCCTATGTATCCGGTTACAGCGAAATGGCGGCATACAGCGCCCACGTCGGCTATGCGCTTATCGACCTTGACGGCAACGGCGTGCAGGAGATAATCGTCGCCGGGACGGGAAGCGGCAACAATAATGGCAATATCATTTTTGAGATATGCACTCTCGTGAACGACCAGCCTGTCAATATCTGCATGAGCAGCGCGCGCAACCGCTACTACCTGCGCACTGACGGAACCGTTCTCAATGAAGGCTCCTCAGGCGCGGCGTACAGCAATTATGATGTTCTGTCCGTCAGCGGCAGTATGCTCCTTACGAATATGACCCTCAGGAGCGACCTTGACGAAAACGCTGCCGCGGTGTGGTACTATTTTGAAAGCGGCTCCATGACTGCCGAATCGGTCATCCCAGCAGAGCAGGCAACCGTGATCATCGGTACTCTCGAGTCGCAGATTTACATGCCGCAGCTCACCAGAATAGCGTAAAAATCAGTTTAAAAAAGTCTCGCAGAGTTTTTTGCCCGCAGGCAAAAAATAGTTCTGATCGTTTTCTCCGGCGGCGTGTACGCCGGAGAAAACTTTTGTTCGGCTGTCTGCTTACAGCAGACAACCGAGGCACAGAGCGCAGTGCAGCATTCTGTGAAAGGAGTTTGTTTCTTTCATAACCAAAGCAAGGAGAACGGTATGTTGTTCGGAAAAAAAGAGATAATAACGCGTGAACTGGATCACGTATGCAAAAGCGGCATACGCCTGCACTATCTTAAAACGGAGGATGGGAAACCGCCGCTTGTGCTTATCCACGGTCAGAGTATGTGCCGCCTCGATTATGGGCGCGTCCTGCCGGAGCTTTCGGAGAGCTTCACTGTCTATGCGCTTGACTGCCCCGGTCACGGGGAGAGCAGCCGGGATGTACAGAGCTATACCTGCCGCGCCATAGGCGACGCCGTATGCGATTTTATCCGCAGTGTGACAGGGGCGTGCTTCCTGAGCGGTCATTCCTCCGGCGCGATAATTGCCGCATATGCTGCGGGGCATGAAAAAAGTCTTGTAAAAGCGGTTTTGCTGGAAGACCCTCCGTTTTTTAAGGTTCAGCCGCCGGAGATGGAAAACACTTTCGTATGGAAGGACAGCTTTGCGGTCAACCACGGCTTCCTAAACCAGACCGAGGAAAAGGATTACCTCCCATATTATATAAAGCACAGCTATATCTACAATATGTTGGGCGGAAAGCTTGCCGAGAAGCTCTATAAAGAAGCGAAGGATTTCATCGCCGAAAACCCCGGTCAGCCGGTAAAATTGAAGAGCGTACCGAAAAACGCGATGCATGGGCTTGAATATATCGACAGTTTTGACATGCTCTTTGCAGAGGCATTCTATAACGGAACATGGTTTGACGGCGTGGAGCAGGAGCGGCTGCTCAAAGAGATCGACTGCCCCGTTATCTACATGAAAGCCGCGACCCGCTACGGCAGAGACGGTGTACTGTGGGCGGCAAATTCCGATGAAGACGCCGCACGTGTGGAAAGACTTATAAAAAACTGCCGCCGCGTCGATATCCGCTGCGGCCACGATATACACCATGAAAAACCCGCCGTATTCTGCCGCACGGCAAAAGAACTGCTGAAAGAGGTGTGAGGGATGTTTTTCAAAAACGCGTTGGTTTATTCCGATGATTTTACATTCCGCCGCGGCGGCTTCGGTGTGGAGGACGGCAGATTCGTCCATG
The DNA here is from genome assembly GCA_963617275.1 of bacterium. Classification (GTDB taxonomy): domain Bacteria; phylum Bacillota; class Clostridia; order Oscillospirales; family Oscillospiraceae; genus Limivicinus. Next base: position 18,273 of record CAVENX010000033.1, on the reverse strand, counting down.
TGGGCGAGGAGCGCGCCGACGCAGTTGATCTGCACGGGGCGCGGGTGATCCCGGGGCTTGTCGATGTGCATACTCATGGCAATTCCGGCGCGGATTTCTCGGATGGAGAGCGGGACGGACTTATAAGGATGGCGCGGTACGAGGCGGAAAACGGAATAACGTCCTTTGCGCCGACAAGTGTGACGCTTCCGTATGACCGGCTGGACAAAGCGTTTAAAACCGGCCGGCACGTGAAGCGGGAAGCGCATCCCGGCGCGGCGCGGATAATGGGCGTCAATATGGAAGGCCCGTTTTTTTCGGAAAAGAGAAAGGGCGCGCAGAACGCGGAGTATCTCTGCAAGCCCGATTTCGCGGCGTTTGAAAAGCTGTATAACGGCTGCGAGGGGCTTGTGCGCATAGTCGATATTGCGCCGGAGCTTGACGGTGCGGAGGAATTTATCAAAAAAGCTTCAAAGCTGTGCACGGTCTCAATTGCGCATACCGACTGTGATTATGACACGGCGCGCCGTGCGATAGACGCCGGTGCGGCGCAGCTGACGCATCTTTTCAACGCGATGCCGTCCATACATCACCGCCGCCCCGGCCCCATAGCCGCGGCGGCAGAGGACAGCCGTGTGCGGGCGGAGCTTATATGCGACGGCATGCATGTGCATCCGTCCGTTGTGCGCATGGCGTTCCGACTTTTCGGAGCGGAACGGATAGTGATGATATCCGACTCTCTGCGCTGCTGCGGTATGCCGGACGGGGATTATGAGCTGGGCGGGCAGAGCGTGCATCTTGCCGGCTGCATCGCAAGGCTTCCCGACGGAACCATTGCCGGATCCGCGACAAATCTTTACGGCTGCCTAAAAAAAGCGATATCCTTCGGCATTGCGCCGGAGGACGCGATAAGAGCCGCGGCTTACAATCCTGCCTGTTCCATTGGCGCGGAGAGTATGATCGGCTCAATATCCGACGGTAAATTTGCCGACTTTCTTGTGTGCGGCGATAACTACGAGCTGCAAGCGGTCTATATCGGCGGCGAACGTGTAAAATGATCGACAGATAATGTCAAAAAAGGCTTGGAGTCACCCAAGCCTTTTTGCTGTCTATATGAGACGGGAAGCTATTCCGCATGGCTGAGAAACAGCTTTTTAAGATCGTCGAGGGTCTCGGCAATAATATCCGCACCGGCGTTTTCAAGCTCACCGCTTTCGGCGTAGCCATAGCGGACGCCGATGACCTTCAAGCCCGCCTCATGTCCGCCGACTACATCGTATTTCGTGTCGCCGACGAGAACGGTCTCCTCCGGCGTGGCGCCGAGCATATCCATTGCGCCGCGGACGATCTCCGACTTGGTCAAAGTTTCAATGCCCTCGGCGATCTGACCACTGATAACATCGAACTTTCCGTACAGACCCGAACGCTCCAGCAGTTCGACCGCCATTGTCCGCGGTTTCAGCGTGGCGATTGCAAGCTTAAAGCCGTTCCGCCTCAGCTCGTCAAGAAGCTCCGCGATACCCGGGAAAGGACTTGATTCATATATGCCGTATGGAAGATAGTCCTCCCTGAACGCTTCGATTATCTTTACAATAAGCTCATCGTCAAAACCGTATTTTTCCTTGAAGATCACCTTGAACGGAGGACCCGCAAAGCTGCGGAAAGAATTGACGGGCAGAACTATGCCGTTCTTGTCAAGCGCGTATTTTACGGAGCGTTCTATTCCCTTTACCGTGTCGAAAACGGTTCCGTCAAAGTCAAAGAGTATGTTTTTGTACATTTTTTTCCTCACATTTTTTTATCTTCGGCGAGACACCCTCATATCATATAATGAACGGGAGGTGTCTCATATGAACAGCAAATTTTTTCTGGGAGCCAACAGCTCCTTGGGGTTTTATTCCCTGTATGACGGCTTCTGCCGCAGAAGCGGCGACTATCTCAGCATTATAAAAGGCGGCCCGGGCACGGGAAAATCCGGATTCATGCGCAGGATAGGCACGGCGGCGGAAATGCGCGGGTATGATGTGGAGTATGTACTCTGCTCGGGCGATCCTGCGTCCCTTGACGGGGTGTACATTCCCGATGTGCGCCGCGGCTGGATGGACGGCACCGCGCCGCACGGCACGGAGCCGACGCGCTTCGGCGTTGACGGGGATTATGTTGATTTGTCGCGGTTTTGCCGCACACCGCTTGAAAAGACGGCCGCATGCGCGGCGGGAGAGCTGTATGCCGCGTACAAAGCGCAGTACGCGTCGGCATACGGTTTTCTAAATGCACTTTCCTCGGTGAAGGGAACGTACGGCGCACCGCTTGCCGAGAGTGAAAAGCGTGCGGTCGAAAAACGCGCCGAGGCGGTTTTTCCCAAGCGCAGGCGCGGGAGTGCCGACGGAAAGGCGGCGTGCCGCTTTCTGCACTGTCTCTGCGGGGAGGGGGAAATGCGCCTTTCCGATGAGCTTGAAAAGCAGGAGCGCCTGTATATCCTTGCCGGGCGGGAGGCGCTTTCCGGATATGCGCTCAGACATATTTCGGACGAGGCGCGGCGGCGCGGGTTTGACGTTGTCAACTGCCTTTCACCGCTGTGCCCAGACGATTTTGAAGCGGTTATCATACCGGAAGCCGGAATAGCGGCGGCCGGCGAGGGATATGCGCTCAACGGGGCTAAGAGAATAGAGCTTGGCGGCACAGAAGTGCCGAAGCCGCTTGAAAATTCGCTTTTCAAGTGCGGGGAAATCGAAAAAATGCTCACGGATTCAGCCCTTTCGAGCTTTGCCAGGGCAAAAAAGCTGCATGATGAGCTTGAGGAGATATATAAGCGGGCGATGGATTTTGACGCCCTTACCGCCTTTACCGACGCCTATATCAACTCCCTGTTCGCCTGATCAGAAAACGCACTGAACGAGCAGCATATATACCGCCGTGCCGCCGACGACGCTGATAAGCGTACTGCCGCGCCAGAAATGCAGCGCCGCGGTCACGGCGGCGGCCGCAAGCGCCGGAACACAGCCCGATGCCGATTCAAAGCTTATGCCGCGCAGGCAGTAGACCGTGAGCGCGGTGATGACCGCCATGGGCAGTATCTTTCCCAGATACCGCACGACATCGGGAACAGCGCGTCTGCCGAATACGGCAAAGGGCAGAAGGCGTTCGGCAAAGGTGCACAGCGAACAGACGGCTATTATCAGTATGCTTCTTCCGACGTCTATGTTCATGTCTTGGCCTCCTTTTTCTCAAGCCTCGGTCTGAGAAGAACGAGTATTGTAACGGTCAGCACAAGGGCGGGGAGAAGAAAGCTGTCCGACCCGAAAAGTATGATCATAAGCACGGATGCCGCCGCGGCGATCACTGCGGGCAGTACGCTCTCTGCACCTTTCATCTGTTCGATAAGTATCACGATGAAAAGCGCGGTGAGGGCAAAATCTATACCGGTCGTGTCAAACGGAATGAGACTGCCGACGATTCCGCCCAGCATGGAAAACGTGATCCAATATATCCAGATCAGCGCCGTGGAGAAGATATGCACCCATTTTTCCTCAACACCGTCTATCGGCTTGTAGGAGCAGAGCAGGGAGTAGCTTTCATCCGGCATACCGTATATCAGAAACCATTTCCATTTGCCGTAGCCGTTGAACTTCTCAATAAACGAAAGCCCGTAGAATATATGCCTGCTGTTGAGCAGGAGCGACGTGACAATTATTGTGAATATCGACATATCCGATTGGAAGAAGCTTATCATCAGCATCTGCAGCGACCCGGCATACACAAAAAGACTTACAAAGCCCGACCAGATGAAGCTGTATCCGGCGTTGGCCATGAGTATCCCATAGGCGGCCCCGACGGGGAAAAATCCGACCATTATCGGAATACTGCGCTTGAACGAGTATTTTAAACTATTTGACAGAACAGGGGATCTCATTGTATTCCTTTCTTTATTTATAAGGCGCGGATGGGGTGAACCGTCAACGGGCAAGTCTTTTTTTGACGGCTGAAAAAACCAAAGTAAGCGCCTTCCTGTTTATGACGGCAAACAAGACAAAGCCGATCACGGCGAGAAGAATATTCAACTTCTCCGCAAACAAAATGGAAAGCACGCATATCAGTATTGCGGCGATAAGATAGGCAAAGAACTTTTTGTATTTGATGCGGATATCAAGCACATTGCGTGTCTGCCTTACGCGAATGAGCCACATTATAAAAAACGCCGCGAAGGTCGAGACGGCAGCGGCGTGAATACCGATGTATCTTATAAGCGCGATATTGACCGCCGCGTTTATTACCGCGCCCCAAACGCTTGAGGTAAATGCTTTCTTGGTCTCACTGCTCTTAAGAAATCCAACGCCGACGAAAGAGGAGAAGCCCTGAAACACGGTGCCCAGATAGTAAAACGGCACATAGTCGCATGAGGTTTTATAGCTCTCGCTCATAACGAGAAGGATAAAGAGCTTGGTAAAGGGAATGAGGAACAGGAGAAGCGAAAAGGCGAACTGATAATACTTTTCAAAAACAAAGGAATAGTATCCGTCCCTGACTTGACCGTCTTTGTTTTCGGCAATTGCCATATCCTGCCATGAGCTGTTGAACAGGCTTATAATGGATTGCAGCATCGTCGGAAACTTATGCGCGACTGCCAATATTCCGGTAGCGGAGGAACCAAGGAAGCCGAGCACGATATATCTGTCGGATGAGTTTATTACCCACCAGTTGAGATAGTTCGGCACGAGCGGAGCGGAGTACACGTACATTGATTTTATAAGCGCTATGTCAGGTTTCCTGAAAAAATTGACACGGAAGCTTTTCTCCGAGAGAATTATAACGCCGATCGTGCAGATATTGGCTATTATCGCGCTCCTGAACAGGCCGGGTACGCCCATGTCCATCAGACACAGAAAAATTATGTTAAGGGACAAGAAAACGACGCTGTACATAATACCGGACAACGCGAAAAACCATTGTTTTTTTATTCCTCTGAGCAGCTTCTGCAAAGTGTCCAGCCCTCTTGAGAGCACAAGCACCGCGCAGAAATAAGCGCAATAGGGGATATGACAGAGCCTGTCAACGGCAAAAATTATAAGCGCTGCGGCAAGGCAGTTTGTAAACAAAACCTGCAAAACCGCCGAAATGTATTTTTCACTGCCGTCAGTATCGGTAATAAGAAATTTATATGCCGCGTCGGAGATCTGCATTGTGATAATCGGCGCCAACAAGCTGATCGTTGACATCAGCGTATCGTAGATGCCCATATCGGAAGTGCTGATATAATAAGTATATATCGGCACTATGATAAACGAAAGGATCTTTGTCCCGAACGAGCCGACGGCGTATATGCCGGTTCCTTTCAGCAGCTGTCTGCTTCTTTTTTCGTCTTCCATGGCTTAAATATCATTCCCATAGATCGCGGGGGAAAGCACTGATGAGCGCCTGCTGCATATCCGAGAGATCAGGCAGCGGCATCGGCTGCATTGTCATTGCCTCCTCTACGGATCTTGCGACAATTACATTATACCTGCCGGTCGAAAAATAATAGTCATATACTTTAAAAAGAGTTTTCTCAAGATTTTCGCAGCAATATATTGCCGGTATGCCGTATGCCTCGGCGAGAATAACACCGTGCAGCGATGAGGAAATGACAATCCCGGAAGCTTTCAGTGTGTCGATAAATTTTTTATAGTCGTTTGTTCCGGCAGAAATGCAGACGGAATCGGGAAAAGCATGAAGGTTTTCCGCGTTGATGTAATGGTTGACAATGCAGCGGCCGTATTTTTTCTCTGCGCACGGGCTCTGATATATAAGCGGCATCAAGACGGCGGGATCGCCGAGCGCGGCATCTGCACAGTCGTAGCCCGCGTTCATCAGCACCTCACGGGTAAGCGGTCCGCGCACCGCACGTACATCGAATTTTCTGAGCCACGCTTTTTTGTATACGGTACGCACGTCAAAAAGGTCAAGCATACCACTGCCCCAGACGGTTGCGTCATAGTTTCCGCCGCCGAGAAGCGAGCCGACAGTCGTCAGGTGTATGCCCTTGCGCTTCGGGCGGGAAAGATCTATATCCCGTGTCATCCAATCGTACACGACGCTTGCGATATAGTCCCCGACGTTTTCTTTCCTCTGCCACCACTCAAGATGAACCGTATTCGAATCAAAGCGCTTTCCGTTGTAATCTATTCTGTTTCTCAGCAATATTGCTGCAATTTTATTCAAAACGGCGGTCTCCTTTAATCATTTGAAATAGTTCTTGTTTTTGCCCAAAACATATTTTTTCAGTATGAACGATGGAATAAAAAACGAAATGAGAGTTTCAATGTATTTTTTTGCGGAGACATAATTCCTGTCGATGTTTTTCAGCCTTTTTGCCCCTTCGTGCTTCATTCCGTGAACAATGTACGAGCGTATTGAAGAAAGCTCCATTATATTATAGAGCCGTTTAAGCTCCTCTTTTTTTAGGTCGCTGAGATTCGGGCCGGCAAGATAGCCCGCTATACGGCTGTTGAAGATAAAAGGCGCGCCGACGGGAAGAGCGCGTGTCAGAGTGCTGTGATCCCTGTGGCGCAGAAATGTCTCCTTTGGGATGACTACCTTGCCTTCGAAGAGCATTATCCTGTTCCACATATCAACATCCTCGGATATGCTGACGCCAACTTCGAACAGGCCGTATTTTTCAAACGCGCTTCTGTGTGCACAGACGGTGCAGGTGCAGAAGCATTTGCGCATATTGTGCGCAAACTCAAACTGCATGAAGTCGTCCACAAAAAACGGCTCACTGCCGCAATCGTAATCAAACTGCTTTTTGACCGTACCGTCAAGAAGCTCGGTATAGCAGAAGCTTACGAAAAACAGCTTGTCCGGGAATTTCGTGATCGCGTCATGCATTGCCGCCAAATGATTTTCCAGCCACTCGTCGTCAGAATCAAGGAAGCAAATGTACGGATTCTTTGCGTTTTCAATGCCCGTGTTTCTCGCTGCCGACACACCGGCGTTTTCCTGCGATATGACTTTGAGCCTCTTGTCGGAAAATTTTGACAACCGCTCCAGAGTGCCGTCGGTTGACCCGTCGTTGACAACTATTATCTCAAAACCGCCGAATGTCTGATTCAGAACGCTGTTGACGCATCTTTCAATGCATTGCTCGGCATTATAAGCCGGGATAACTACTGAAAACATAACTTTCACCTGCTTGATTCGGGGCAAACGGCGTATAATCCCTGCCCTCCAGAATATCGGCTATTCTTTCGCAGGCGCGGCCGTCGCCGTAGGGATTGGCGGCGTGCGCCATTTTATCATATTCTTCTCTGCTGTCAAGAAGCAGAGTAAACTGCCTGTATATATTTTCCTCATCCGTTCCGACAAGCTTCAGCGTTCCGGCTCTGACGCCCTCGGGGCGTTCCGTGGTGTCGCGCATAACAAGAACCGGTCTTCCGAAGCTCGGACATTCCTCCTGTATACCGCCGCTGGCGGTAAGACAGAGATAGCAGCGCGCTTCAAAATTGTGGCAGTCAACCACGTCAAGCGGTTCAATGATATGTATCTGCGCACAATCGCCCAGCTCCTCATCGGCGGCCTTGCGCACGGCCGGATTCATGTGGATGGGATATATTGCCTTGACGTCCGGATGCTCATTGAGTACGCGCCGTATCGCCCTGAACATACGGTGCATCGGCTCACCGAGATTTTCCCTGCGGTGGGCGGTGATAAAAATAAACCTGTCCTGCCCGACCCAGTCAAGCTCGGTATGCCGGTAATCTGGCGAAACCGTATGACGCATCGCGTCTATAACGGTGTTGCCGGTGACGTAGATCGTGTCGGCTTTCTTGCCCTCGCGCAGGAGGTTTTCGCTTGCAGCGGCAGTGGGAGCAAAGTTATAGCGGGCGATTATCCCGACTGCCTGACGGTTGAATTCCTCCGGATACGGGGAGTAGATATTATATGTGCGAAGCCCTGCCTCAACGTGCCCCACGGGTATCTGCATATAGAAGCATGCAAGAGCCGTGACAAAGGTCGTGGAGGTATCGCCGTGGACAAGCACGACGTTGGGATTTTCATGCTCAAACACGGTTTTTATGGCGTCGAGAATGTTCACCGTGATGTCAAAAAGCGTCTGCCTGTCTTTCATCACGGACAGATCGTAATCCGGCACGACGCCAAAGGTCTTCAGCACCTGATCGAGCATCTGCCGGTGCTGCCCGGTTACGCAGACCTTTACCTCGAGACTTTCGCGCCTTTTAAGCTCGTTGACCAGCGGGCACATTTTTATTGCTTCGGGTCTTGTGCCGAACACAAGCATTATTTTTTTCATGTCCTTCGCGCTCCTCCGAATCATCTGTAAAGCCTTGCAGCAAGCTTTTTATAATCCAGTATTTCTTTGGCGCAGGCATATGCACTTGCCCTCATGCCGCCGATAATTCCGGCATTTTCCGAAACCGCCCTGAAAGCGGCGAGGATGTCGTCCGCGTCCTTTACCCAGAACGCCATATCTTTCGGGAATGCCCTTATATACGCGTCGGTCGGATAAAGCATCTGCGCGCAGCGGCAGCACATTGAATTTTCCATGGTTGCCGATACCGTGCCCGGCTGCAAATACATATCGCTTGCGCAGAGATATTCAATAAGCCTGTCCGCCGTGAGCCAGCCGAGGTATTTCACACGAGCGTCGCGCTCAAAGCGCGGCAGAAGCGCATCCTTCATGCCATCGGGAACTGAACCGGCAATAATGAGCGCGGCGTCAAGCTCCGGCACGGAATAAAACGCGTCAAGAAGCTCTGCGGTCTTTTTCCCGGCGTCCATTTTGCCGGAATGGATGAACAGCAGTCCGCTTTCATCAAGCCCCAGCTCACCGCGCCTGCGCGAGCGTATTTCCGCGTATTCTGCGTCGGACGGTATCATGCCGCCGAGCGGGTAAAACTCCGTGATCTCTTCCGGATAGCCGTAGTTTTCAATGAAAAAGTCTTTCCGCTCATAGGAGGTATAAAAAAGCTTTTCGACATAGGGAAGCGCCCTCTGTGCAAGGTACCGGTAAAAGAGCCTGTGAAGTATGTGCAGAGACAGCCAATTTTTGCCGCTGTTGCCGTAATCGGCGTGCGTATCGGCATACAGCTTTACTTCGGGGTGCTCCCGCCTGTAATGAACGGCGTCGAGCGAGGAGTAAAAGCAAAGCCCGTGGCAGAGAATGACATCAGGTGCAAAATCGCATAAAAGCTCATAAAGGCCGCTGACTTTTCTTATCTTGGCGGACAGGGAAGCCGTCAGGCATTTCACGTAGGGCATACGAACAAGGCGCACGCCGCACGGCAAGACAGTGTCCTCATATCCCGTCTGCACGATCTTTCCGTTTTCGTATTTCGCCGCGTTGGAAACATAGAGAACGTCATGGCCGTCTCTTACGTTCTGCTCGGCAAGCATATTGTCCTGATATGTCATGCCGTCGGTATAAAACGAGGCAAGCCCTATGTGCGCAATTCTCATCGGTCAGTCTCCTTTGCCGTGCAAGAGCATTTCGCTGTAAACATTTTTATATTGCCGGTACATTTCGCCAAGGGAATATTTTTTACGCGCCGCTTCAAAAAAACTTGCGTCCGGCTTGTGCTCAAGACAGTAACGCACGTTTTCCTCAAGCGCGTCCATATCGCCGTATTTGCAGAAGCGCCCCAGCTCTCCGGGGGCGGTTTCCGCCGTGCCGCCGACATCAAAGCCCGCCACGGGAGTACCGCAGCAGACTGCTTCAAGGCAGGTTGTCGGCAGGTTTTCCATGTCGCTGCAAATGACGAAGCAGTCGGCGAGGGAGTAGTATTCCGCCAGCTGCGTCTGGTTTTCGGTGCGCCCTATGGCAAGTACGTTGCCGGGCAGTGCGGGAAGACAGTCTTTTTTGCCGACAAGGATAAATTTTATGTTTTCGCCGCTCATTCTTTCTGCCAGCTCGAGAACATGAGACGCACCCTTGCGGCGATCGCTCCAGTCGGGAGCCACGGCAAGTACGATTTTTTCATTTGTCAGATTCAGCTTCTCCCCTAAATCGCCAGTATCACGCGGACAGAAAATGCCGGTGTCTATCCCGTTTGCAATGACCCGAACCGGATGGTTCGAAAGAAAAGACTTTTCCGTCCTGTCGGCAAGCCACTGCGACGGGCACACGACTGTCATATTCAGCCCGCCTAAAAGCTCTTTTTTTTCGGCAAACATGGAAGCGGTGCGGTCAAAAAACAGCGTTTTGGGATAATCCTTCAGATGCGGACATCTGCCGCAGCCGGTTTTCCAGTTTTCACATTCAAGCGGATGCCCGCACTTGCCGGTAAAGGCAAATTCGCAGTGAAAAGTATACACGAGCGGGATGTCATGCTTTTTGAGATATTCAAAAAACGGCTTGAGGTCAAGAAAATATGCGTGGGGTTCATGGAGATTCACAACGTCGGGTCTAAAATCATCCATGTATTTCAGAAGACGGCGGGTAGAAAAATAAGAATAGCAACCCGTGCGCCCGGTGAGCCTTGTGAGCAGCGCGTGGAGCTTTGTTTCCTGATCAATACCGAATTTATATACATTATTTTCCTCTTCCGGTTTTTTTGAGGTCATGGTTCTGCCATAGCATACGGCGGCGTCTATCCCGTCCGCTTCGCAGGATTTAAAAAGCGCGTGGACGATCTTCCCCGTGCTGCCCCAATTATATACGGAATTTACGAACAGTATTTTCATTTTTTATATGCTTTCTTCGTAGAATAAACTTCGCGCACTCATGCCTTACATTCAGTTAGGAGTGAGGAGTTAAGAGTGAGGATTGAGGAGTCGAGGTGTCGGCAAAGCCGACGCATCTCATGGCTCTCTCTGATGAGGGAGCTGTCAGCGCAGCTGACTGAGGGGTCTTCTCCATCCCCTGACATTGGCTGCACCGAAACTGTGACCCCACTTTCAAACATAGTGCATATATAAGTCGCTGCAATGAGCCGGTTTTTCAAACGAGGTCAGTATTTCCTCCACACCGTTCTGTCAATAATGCCTGTGTAGGACTGGATCAGCTTTACGACCTTTGTCGATACGTTTTCTTCAACGTAATCGGGGACGGGAATACCGAAATCTCCGTTTTTGTTCATACTTACCGCAGTATCGACCGCCTGCATGAGATTTTTTCCATCAATGCCCGCTATTATAAAGCAGGCCTTGTCAAGCGCCTCGGGGCGCTCGGTGCTTGTGCGGATGCAGACGGCGGGGAACGGATGCCCGACGGATGTAAAAAAGCTGCTCTCCTCGGGCAGAGTGCCGCTGTCGGACACTACCGCGAAAGCGTTCATCTGAAGACAGTTGTAGTCAATGAAGCCGAGCGGCTCATGCCGTATAACGCGCCGATCAAGGATAAAACCGCTTGCTTCAAGGCGCTTTTTGCTCCTTGGATGGCAGGAATAGAGTACCGGCATATCATACTTCTCCGCCATCTTGTTTATCGCCGTGAAAAGGGAGGTAAAATTCTTCTCCGTGTCGATATTTTCCTCACGGTGGGCGGAGAGAAGAATGTATTTTCCTTTCTCAAGACCGAGCCGGCTGTGAATATCGGACGCTTCGATCTCCGCAAGGTGCCTGTGCAGCACCTCCGCCATCGGCGAACCGGTGACATATGTGCGCTCCTTGGGAAGCCCGCACTCGATAAGATAACGCCTTGCGTGTTCTGAGTAGGCAAGATTGACGTCGGATATTATGTCAACTATTCTGCGGTTGGTTTCCTCCGGCAGACATTCGTCCTTGCAGCGGTTGCCCGCTTCCATATGAAAAATGGGGATGTGCAGGCGCTTCGCTGCGATTGCGGAAAGGCAGGAGTTCGTGTCGCCGAGAATGAGCAGTGCGTCTGGCTTTACCGTGCTCATCAGCTTATAGGAGCAGTTTATGATGCTCCCCACGGTTTCTCCGAGATCGCCGCCCGCCGCATCCATATAGACCTCCGGAGCGTCAAGATGCAGATCCTTGAAAAACACGCCGTTGAGGTTATAGTCGTAATTCTGCCCGGTATGGGCGAGAATGCAGTCGAAATATTCGCGGCATTTTGTGATGACCGCCGACAGGCGGATTATCTCCGGCCTTGTGCCGACGATTATAAGAAGCTTTATTTTGCCGTTATTTTTGAAAGAAACATCAGAGTAATCAAGCTTGATGCTCATTTTTCCACCGCCTCAAAAAATGTATCGGGATGCTCTGCGTCAAAAATCTCGTTTGCCCACATGAGCGTTACGAGATCTTCCGTTTCGGAAAGATTTATAATGTCATGCGTATATCCCGGCAGCATATGCACCGCCTCGATTTTTTCACCGCTCACGCGAAATTCGAGCACCTCATCTGTGCCGATCTTCCGTTCCCGGATAAGCGCGCGTCCCGCAACGACGATGAAAAACTCCCACTTGCTGTTGTGCCAGTGCTGTCCCTTTGTAACGCCGGGCCTGGAGATGTTGACACTGAACTGTCCGCAGAGCGCGGTTTTCAGAAGCTCCGTAAAGCTGCCGCGTGCGTCGGCGTTCATTTTAAGCGGGAAGCATACCTTGCTTTCCGGGAGATATGAAAGATAGGTCGAATACAGCTTTTTTTCAAAGCTGCCGTTCGGTATCTCCGGCATAAGAAGCGTTTTCGGCTGTGCGGAAAAGCTTTCAAGCAGCTCGACTATCCTGCCGAGAGTCACTTTGTGCGTGACGGGGACATAGCAGTATTTACCGCCGTCAGCCGGAACGGGGGTCAGCACGTCATAATTGCAGCGGTGTTCCTTGCCTTCAAGCGCAAGCAGCATTTCAGACACAAGGTCGTCAATATACAAAAGTTCAAGCTCTGCCGCCGGGTCGTCCACCCGTATGGGCAGGTCGTTTGCAATGTTATTGCAGAATGTGGCGACTGCGCTGTTGTAATTCGGGCGGCACCACTTGCCGAAAAGGTTGGGGAAGCGGTATACAAGCGCCCGTGCGCCCGTTTCTTCCGCGTATTCAAAAAACAGCTCCTCTCCCGCAAGCTTTGATTTACCGTAGTCGCTTCCGGCATATCTGCCCGCAAGGGATGCCTGTATCGAGGAGGAGAGCATGACGGGACAGCGATTTCCAGCTTTCTTGAGCGCGGATAGCAGCTTTTCACCGAAATCCCTGTTGCCCTCATAAAACTCGGAAGTGTTCTTAGGCCTGTTCACACCGGCGAGATTGAAAATAAAGTCGGCGCTTTTGCAGTATCTCTCCAGCTCTGCGCCGCTGGTTGCGCGTGTACACTCGAAAATCTCCCCGACCTCAAGCGCAGGATGTGTCCTGTCCTTGCCGCCGTGTATGTTTTTAAGTGCTTCGGTGAGGTTTTTCCCCACAAACCCGCTGCTTCCGGTAATGAGAATGTTCATATCAATAGCCTATCCCCAGCTCGTCAAGCTGGCTGCGGATGTATTTAAGCTCAAGAAGCTTACGCTTGACCTCGTCAACATCAAGTATCCTTGTGTTGTTGGAGTTGAATTCGGTAATGTGGTTTCGCTCAACATCGCCGGTAACAAAATATTTGTCGTAGTTAAGCCCCCTCTTGTCGCATGGGACGCGGTAGAAGCTGCCGAGATCGACGGCGTGGGCGCACTCCTCGTTTGTCAGGAGCGTTTCGTACATTTTTTCACCGTGGCGTATGCCGATTATCTTTATCCTCTCTCTGTCGCCGCCGAAAAGCTCACACACCGCCTGCGCCTGCGTAAGAATTGTGCAGGCGGGAGCCTTCTGAACAAGAATGTCTCCGCTCTCGCCGTTTTCAAAGGCGAACAGTACAAGATCGACCGCCTCATCAAGCGACATGATGAAGCGCGTCATCGTCGGCTCGGTAATTGTGATAGGCTCGCCCTTTTTTATCTGCTCTATCCACAGCGGGATAACGCTGCCGCGGGAGCACATCACATTGCCATAGCGTGTGCAGCAGATTTTCGTCCTCTCGGGGGAAACCGTGCGTGACTTGGCGACGACGACCTTTTCCATCATCGCTTTGCTCGTACCCATTGCGTTTATTGGGTAGGCGGCCTTGTCGGTGGAAAGGCAGATAGCGGCTCTGACGCCTTCGTCTATCGCGGCGGTAAGCACGTTATCCGTGCCGAAAACGTTGGTTTTGACCGCCTCGAGCGGGAAAAACTCACACGACGGAACCTGTTTGAGGGCGGCGGCGTGGAAAATATAGTCAACGCCGTGCATCGCGTTCTTGACCGATTGCAGATCGCGCACATCGCCGATGTAAAATTTTATCTTTTCCGATGCTTCCGGCATTTTCGCCTGAAGCTCATGGCGCATATCGTCCTGCTTTTTCTCGTCGCGGGAGAAAATGCGTATCTCGCCTATGTCGGATATGGCAAATCTGTTCAGCACTGCGTTCCCGAAGGAGCCTGTGCCGCCTGTTATCATAAGAGTTTTGCCCTTGAACATACTTACCTCTTTTCAGCCTCTTTAATGCAACGGTCGAATTGATCAAGAAGCATTTTTTTATCGAAATGCGCTTTGAAGTACTTTTCGGAGTTCTTTCCGTATTCTTTGAGTTTAGGATCGCCCGCAAGCGCACGTACTGCGTCCGCAAGCGCCGCTGCGTCGCCTATCGGGCAGCATCTGCCGCAGCCGGCCTCCCGCACGATGCGCTCTGTCTCGCCTGTCGCGCAGGCGAGTATCGGCATACCGCATGCCATATAGGACTGGAGCTTTGCGGGGATGGTGTTGGCAAAGAGCGGGTTATTCATAAACGAGACGAACGCCGCGTCGCAGCAGGATAAAAGCTCCGGTATCTTTTCAGCGCTCTGCCGCTCTATCATCGTGAACATATCGCCCGCGCCAAGCTCATCGATCTGCTTAATAAGCGCGTTCTTGCTGCGCCCGTCGCCGACTATAACAAAGCGGATGCTTTCACCCTCCAGCAGTTTAGCCGCCTCCGGAAGAATTTCAAGCCCCTGCGCCTGACCGACATTGCCGGTGAATATGACCTTGAAGCGCCCGTCCTCGGGGATAAGGCCGCTTTTCGAACTTTCGACCGGGCGGTAAAATTCCTCGGCGTACTGCGGCCAATAGCTGACCTTTTCCTCATCGCCCGGAATACGCCGCCGTATCATCTCCACAAAGCTCGGCGAGGTGGCAAAGATCCTGTCGCAGCGGCGGTAGATGCTTCTGACCATACGCTCGATGGGCCTGAGCACTGCGGGGGAGTGTATGCCGGTGACTATCTCAATATTCTCCGGCCACAGATCCTGCACGTAGAGCCAGCACGGTATCTTTCTGCGCTTTGCAAACCACACACCGTTGAGCGCCTGCGTCATGGGGCTGACCTCAAATATAAACACCATGTCCGCCTTTAGAGACGTGAAGGTCTTCCAAAAGAAGCCGGATATAACGAATGAGAGGTAATTCAGCGCCATTCCGATGCTGCTGTGACCTCTTGCGATAAGCGGGATGCGTATAATGTCCATGCCCATATATTTTTCGCGGCGTTTTTTTATAAGTGAGTAGCCGTCAAAATATTTCCCGTAAGGGTAGTTGGGTATGCCGGTCAGCACCGTGACCTTGTATCCGCGCTTTACCCATTCTGCGCACATATCATTTATCCTGAACGCTTCCGGGTAAAAATATTGGCTGACAACCAGAATATGCTTTATTTCGCTCATCTTTTGCCCTCTGTGCGCTCAATACTCTCTTTAAGCGAGTAAAGACGGTAATTTTCCCTGTATTCGCTCATAGACATATCATAGCTGAGATTTCCGAAAGCCTTGTCTACAAGCGGCGTGAAAAAGCCGAGGAGCTTCACCGCCCAATTGAACGCCTTTGTGAGGCGGATATCCCTGCCGTTGGCGCGGGCGATCATGTGCACCATTTTAGATGTGCTGCTGTACTCCGCGTTCTGCGGGAAAAATGTGCCCCGTTCCTCGTTTTTTATCATAAACCGGACAAATTCCATAAGATTTTCAACGTACAGCATCGAACGCTCATTCGGAATATCTGGAAATATGGGCAGCTTCTTTGCAAAAAGCGAGAGCAGCGGATAGTTGCCTTTGCAGCCGCAGCCGTAGATCATCGGCGGGCGCAGAATGACGACTTTGAACTCATCGCTTTCAAGCTTTTTCAGCCCGATCTCCGCCTGAAGCTTGCTGTCGCCGTAGCAGTTGGCGGGGGAGCACACGGTGTCCTTTCTTATAACGCGTTTTTTACCTATAGGATTGCTGTCCCCGTATACGATGGCGGAGCTCATGAAGATAAACTGCTTAACGCCCTCTTTTTTCGCTTTTTTTGCAAGCTCAACGGTGAGGTCGGTGTTGATTTTATAGTAAAGCTGCGCCTTTTCGGGGCTTATTCTGCCGTTGTCGGAGTGGGCGAGCCCCGCAACGTGATATATGACATCGATACCGTCAAAATCATACTCACGCCAGCTCCCGTCGCGCATACTTATAGAGAGCGTCGTATACCCGGGAAACTGTTTTATATATCTTTCGAAACTTTTGCCCAGATAGCTGTTGATACCGGTTATCAGAATATGTTTCATCTGTCTCTCTCCCAATGCGGTATACACATAATAAATTAAGATATTATACCATTCGGCAAAATGAGTGTCAAATAAAACAGCCGCATAAAAACTCGGAACAAAAAAGCTGTTTACAAGAGAATTGTCAGACATTATAATCAGTATATCAATACGTGAGATCGGAAAGATCGGGAAAGGCGGAAAAGGCATGACGGGAAGACTGTTCAATATCCAGAAATTCAGCATCAATGACGGTCCCGGCATACGGACGACTGTGTTCTTCAAGGGCTGTCCGCTCAGCTGCCGGTGGTGCTCCAATCCTGAGTCGCAGAACAGGAACGCCGTGATCGCCGACGCGATGGAAAACCCCGCATACTCCGGGAAAGAATATACCGTTGATGAGGTTCTGCGTGAAGTCCTGAAGGACAAGCCTTTTTATGACGAATCCGGCGGAGGCATGACGATGTCCGGCGGGGAGGTGCTCCAGCAGGCGGAGTTTGCCGCGGAACTGGCGGATGCGGCAAGGGCTGCGGGCGTCCATACGGCGGTGGAGACCACGGGTTACGCCGCGCCGGAGCGTTTTGCAGAGTTTATGGAGCATATCGATCTCTTCCTCTTTGATTTCAAGCATATCAACAGGGAGAAGCATTTTGCCGGAACGGGAGTATATAATGATGTGATACTTCGGAATCTCGGGCGGCTTGCCGCTTCCGGAATACCTGTGATCGCACGCATACCCGTAATACCCGGCTTCAACACGGGCATACCAACGGCAAGGGCAATGGCGGAATATCTGCGGAAAACCGGAGTAAAAGAGGTGCATCTGCTTCCTTTTCACCAATTCGGGGAGAATAAATATACGCAGTTGGGGATCGGGTATGAAATGGAACACGTGAAGCAGCTGCACCCGGAAATGCTTGGAAACTACCGGCAGGCATTTCTGGATGAGGGGCTGGATTGTACATTTCATTGAATTTTATCGGGAGGATCTACGTTGAAAAAGCGCGAAACTCAGATTTTGGAGCTGCTTTCAAAGCACGGGAAGCTTGACGTCGCTTCGCTGGCTGAATATATAGGTGTTTCTCAGGTCACGATACGCAAGGACCTTGACGCAATGGAGCGCAGGGGAATACTCCGCAGGGAGCACGGTTATGCGATTTTCGGCGGCAGCGATGATATAAATAACCGCCTTGCCTTTCACTATGAGGAAAAACGCCTGATCGCACGGGAAGCGGCGAAGCTTGTCTCTCCGGGAGAGACTGTGATGATCGAAAACGGAAGCTGCTGTGCACTGCTTGCGGAGGAGATCGCCAGAACGAAGCCGGGCGCAAAAATCATTACAAACAGCGCCTTTATTGCCGGATATATCCGCAAGATAAGCGGGGCGCATGTGCTCCTGCTGGGCGGTGATTTTCAGAACGATGCGCAGGTAATGGTCGGACCGATACTGAAAGTATGCGTTGCGCAGTTTTATGTGGACAAGCTCTTCGTCGGGACGGACGGCTATTCTGCCGCACTTGGCTTTACGAACGACGATCATCTGCGTGTGCAGGCGGTGCGGGATATGGCGGAGCATGTGAACAATGTAGTCATTGTGACCGAGAGTGTGAAGTTTTCCCAGCAAAGTGTTGTTCCGCTGGAGCTTGGCGGGCGCATCCGCACGGTGGTGACGGATACGCTGATTCCGCCTGATATAGAAAATGAGCTGACCGCAACCGGCATCAGCATCTATAAAGCCGCCCTCCCCGAACCGGAGAAAGAAGGGTGATGTATCATAAGATAAAAAAGGTTCAGTGTCAAAAGTTGGGGTAGAGCGAAACAAAAAAGGATAGCAGCGAAGGT
>CAVENX010000032.1:0-75711 GCA_963617275.1 bacterium | reverse complement strand
TCGGCGGCCAGCGCTTCGGCGAAATGGAAGTCTGGGCGCTCGAGGCTTACGGCGCAGCCTATACCCTTCAGGAAATACTCACCGTCAAGTCCGACGATGTCACGGGCCGCGTAAAGACCTATGAGGCCATAGTAAAGGGCAACAACATACCGCAGCCCGGTGTGCCTGAGTCGTTCAAGGTTCTTATCAAGGAGCTTCAGTCGCTCTGCCTTGACATCCGCGTTCTTGACAAGGACGGCGGGGAGATAGAGCTTAAGGACGATGACGATGATGATTTCATTCCCGACATGAAGGATGAGATCTACGCGCCCGACGATAGCGAGATGGAAGCGGGCGGATACAGCATCGAGGACGCCGAAGATGATTCCGACGGTTTTGCTTCCGGCGATGCCGATGATTTCGGCGACGACGCAGATGAGGCGGATTTTGCCTCGTCCGATATGAATTTTGATTCTGAGGAGGATATGTGATGAGCTATACACCGTTTGACGCAATTCAGATAGGTATCGCCTCTCCCGAGATGATCCTCAGTTGGTCCCATGGCGAGGTAAAGAAGCCTGAGACCATAAACTACCGTACTCTCAAGCCCGAGCGCGACGGACTTTTCTGTGAGCGTATTTTCGGACCCACCAAGGATTGGGAGTGCCACTGCGGTAAGTACAAGAAGATCCGCTACAAGGGCAAGGTGTGCGACCGCTGCGGCGTTGAAGTGACAAAGAGCAAGGTTCGCCGTGAGCGTATGGGCCATATTGAGCTTGCAGCGCCCGTGTCCCATATCTGGTACTTCAAGGGAATACCCAGCCGTATGGGTCTGATGCTTGACCTCACGCCCAGAATGTTGGAAAAAGTCCTGTACTTTGCTAACTATATCGTGATCGATCCCGGCTATACGCCGCTTCAGCGCTGCCAGATACTCACCGAACGTGAGTACCGCGATATGCGCGAAAAGTATGAGGACGATTTTAAAGCCGGTATCGGCGCCGAGGCTATCAAGGAGCTGCTTTCGCAGATAGACTGTGAAAAACTCGCCGCCGAGCTTCGTGAGGAACTTAAAAACGCCTCCGGTCAGAAAAAGGCAAAGCTTGTCAAGCGCCTTGAGTGCGTTGAGGCTTTCCGCCAGAGCGGCAACCGTCCCGAATGGATGGTAATTGACATTCTGCCGGTCATCCCGCCCGAGATACGCCCCATGGTTCAGCTTGACGGCGGACGTTTTGCGACCTCCGACCTCAACGATCTCTACCGTAGGGTCATCAACAGAAATAACCGTCTCAAGAAACTCCAGCAGCTTAACGCGCCTGACATCATCGTCAGAAACGAGAAGCGTATGCTTCAGGAAGCGGTGGATGCCCTTATAGATAACGGCCGCCGCGGCAGAGCCGTTACCGGCGCCAACTCCCGTGCGCTCAAGTCTCTGAGCGATATGCTAAAGGGCAAACAGGGACGTTTCCGTCAGAACCTTCTCGGCAAACGTGTTGACTATTCCGGACGTTCGGTTATCGTTGTCGGACCTGACCTCAAGATTTATCAGTGCGGCGTTCCCAAGGAAATGGCTATTGAGCTGTTCCGCCCGTTCGTTATGAAGAAGCTGGTAGAGGACGGTGTGGCGAACAATATCAAGTCCGCAAAGAAGATGGTCGATAAGCAGCGCACCGAGGTCTGGGACGCGCTTGAAGACGTCATTAAGGAGCATCCCGTTATGCTCAACCGTGCGCCTACTCTGCACCGCCTCGGTATTCAGGCATTTGAGCCTGTTCTGGTCGAAGGCCGTGCACTCAAGCTCCACCCGCTCAACTGCACCGCTTTCAACGCCGACTTCGACGGCGACCAGATGGCTATCCATGTGCCGCTGTCCGCAGAGGCGCAGGCGGAAGCGAGACTGCTCATGCTCTCGGCAAATAACCTTCTCCGTCCTCAGGACGGCAACCCCGTTACCGTTCCTACTCAGGATATGATACTCGGCGCTTATTACCTTACAATGCTGCGCATTGGCAAGGCAGAAAAGGGTGCAGAGGAGCTGTGGGTCACCGACGCGGGAGACAGCGATGTCGTGCAGGTCAATACAATGGCCGACGGCGACGTTATATACGAGCAGAATAAGGAACTCAAGGCACACGGCCTTAAAGAGATACAGTACCTGCCAAAGCTCATGTTCCGCGATGCTGAGGAAGCCATTATGGCGTATAACGAAGGCTCTGTAGGTCTCCATGCTCCTATCCGCCTGCGCGTTACGAAGACGATAAACGGCGAAAAGGTCAGCAAAGTCATCACCAGCACCGTCGGCCGTATTATCTTCAACGAGCCTATCCCTCAGGATCTCGGCTATGTTGACCGTACCGATCCCGAGCATATGTTTGACGATGAGATAAGCTTCCAGGTCGGCAAAAAGCAGCTTGGTCAGATCATTGATAAGTGCATAAGAAAGTATGACTTTGCAATTTCCGCAGAGGTTCTTGACAGCGTTAAGGCTCTCGGCTACAAGTATTCTACCCGCGCTGCGATCACCATTTCCGTCGCCGATATGACGGTTCCTTCCGATAAGAAAGAAATGATCGCCGCAACCGAGCAGGAGGTCGTAAAGATCGAGCGCCAGTACAAGCGCGGCTTCATCACCGATGATGAGCGCTACCGTCTTGTCGTTTCCGAATGGGAAAAGACGACGAAGGAAGTCACCGACGCGCTTTCCAGCTGTCTGGATGAGTATAACCCCATCTACATGATGGCAAACTCCGGCGCCCGAGGCAGCATGAACCAGATACGTCAGCTGGCAGGTATGCGCGGCCTTATGGCCAACACCTCTGGTAAGACGATAGAAATTCCTATCAAGTCCAACTTCCGTGAAGGTCTTTCCGTTTTGGAATACTTCATTTCCACGAGAGGCGCACGTAAAGGTATGGCCGATACCGCACTCCGCACCGCCGACTCCGGATATCTTACCCGCCGTATGGTCGATGTCTGCCAGGATGTTATCATCCGCGAGGAAGACTGCGGCACTGCGGACGGCGTATGGGCCTCCGAGGTCAAGGACAGAGGACAGGTGGTCGAATCCTTCGGCACCGCCATCCACGGCCGTTTCCCCGCCGCGCCAATTACCGACCCCAAGACGGGCGAAGTACTCTTCGGTATGGATCATATGCTGCTCAGCAAGGACGCAAAGGTACTCGAAGAGCACGGCATCAGCCGCGTGTTTATCCGCTCCGTGCTTGCATGCGAGGCAAAGATAGGCGTCTGTGCCCGCTGCTACGGTATGAACCTTGCGATAGGCAAGCCTGTTAACGCAGGCGAGGCCGTCGGCGTTATCGCGGCACAGTCGATCGGTGAACCCGGTACCCAGCTTACAATGCGTACCTTCCACACCGGCGGCGTTGCGGGCGACGATATAACCCAGGGTCTTCCCCGTGTTGAGGAGCTTTTTGAGGCGCGCAAGCCCAAGAAGATGGCCATTCTCTCCGAGATATCCGGCACCGTCACCATTGACGAGGCGAAGAAAGGCGTTATGTACTCCATCACCGTCACAAATGAGAAGGAGGGGGAGACGTTTGTATCCACAGTGCCTCACTCTGCGGGTATCCTTGTCCACAGCGGCGACCATGTTGACCGCGGTCAGGAGCTTACCTCCGGCGCACTCAATCCGCATGACGTTCTCCGCATACGCGGCATAAACGACGATGAGTTCGGCCGTCAGGGTGTACGCAGCTATATCACCAGTGAGGTACAGAAAGTTTACCGTCAGCAGGGTGTTGACATCAACGATAAGCATATTGAGGTCATTGTCCGCCAGATGATGCGCAAGGTGCGCGTCGAGGAAGCCGGCAGCACCGATCTTCTTTCCGGCTCCACGATCGATATTGCTACTCTCAAGACCGCAAACAAGGTTCTTGACGAGCGCGAGGCGAACGGTGAAGAGGGGCTTGTACGCGCCACCTATACCCAGCTTCTTATGGGTATTACGAAGGCGTCCCTTGCAACCGACAGCTGGATGTCCGCCGCATCCTTCCAGGAGACCACAAAGGTTCTCACCGATGCGGCTATCAAGGGCAAGAAGGATCACCTTATCGGCCTTAAGGAAAATGTCATTATCGGTAAGCTTATTCCCGCCGGTACCGGACTTGAGCAGTACCGTGATTTTGAGGAAAAAACCGACGATACCGTTTCTGCGGAGCCTGAAAACATCGTTGACCTTTCCGCTCTTGTCAGCAAGACAAACGCACTTTGATCAGCAAATAAATACAATTTTCAAAAAACCGTCAGGGAACAAAAAATCCCTGACGGTTTTTAAAATTAGCACTTGACTTTTCTGCACTACTGCCCGAAGTGTAGACAGGAAACATTGATCAATGTCTTACAACTGAATATTTCTGTTATCAAAGAGCCAGACGCACAGACGCAGAGCCGGTTATCCTGAAGAGAAATCTTTCGGGATCACCGGCTCTGTTTATATCTATGGAGATTTTAAAAGATTAAAGGAGCAAAAATGAAAACGGATTCAAACACGAACTCTCTGCCGGAAAGCCTGCGGGCATCGGCGTATTCTTTGAGGGAAAGGGACTTGAAACGGGGCGCAGAAGTTATGGCAGCCGCGTTTCATGATGATCCTGCCATCCGATATCTGCTGGGCGGCGAAACGCTCGGCGAAGATGACTGGAGATATTTCCTGACTGTTCTGAAAGCCATATACGGGAAGTGCGTGCTGCTGTCATCCGACGAAGCCGTGCAGAACCTGCTGATCCTGTTCCCGCCGCGCTATAAAAGCGTCCCGGTGTTTCCTTTCCTGATGAAAGGCGGACTGGTTCTTTGGCGGTACTTCGGAATGGCGCTGTACTCGCGGGCGGTAAATTATGAAAACAACTGCTGTCGGATAAAAAAACGTTTCCTTGCGCCTGATACATGGTACTGCATGTGCTTTGCGGTAATGCCGGAAAAACAGGGGCGCGGTGTTGGCTCATGTCTTATAAAGCCTGTGCTCCGTGCGATGGATGAGCATCATATACCGCTGTATCTTGAAACGCATAAGGAGATTAATACATATATTTATGCTCATCTTGGATTTGATACGGTTGACATCTCAAATATACCAGGAACCGCCATAACGCAGTACGCGATGCGCCGGAAAGCGAAAGGGCAGAAGTGAAAAAAGATGCGGTTCAAACCGGCGCTTCCCGGCTGCTGCCGCGGATGACCAGCTTGTAAGGCAGAAGCGTTGTCACGGGGATATCATGGTGCCCTTCTATCCTGTCCACAAGGACTTTTACTGCAAAACGGCCTATCTCCTTCAGCTGCATATCGGCGGTCGTCAATTTCGGCGTCATATATTCGCCCATTTCGGAATTATCAAAGCCCATTCCGACCACCGAAATTTCACCGGGAATTTTTATGCCCTCTTCGTTCAGCGCCCTGATAACACCCAGCGCTGTTGTGTCGTTGGCGCATACAATGGCATCGATCGGCGCTTTCGCGTGTATCATGTTGAGCGCGGCAAGATACCCACTGTCCATTCCCGGCTCTATATCGATGCAGAGCGCATCATTGACGCGCATACCGCCAAGCGTCATCGCGTCGCAGAAGGCTTTGAACCTGTGCTCGTTGACAATGCCGCTGCGTTTTTCCGGAATGGCGCCGATATAGCCGATATTTCTGCATCCCGAATTTATCAGATGCGTTGTCAGCGACGAAATCGCGCCGTAGGCGTCGCATATTACTTCGTCGATTCCTATATTGAGTTTGTTCAGACCCGAATAGACTATGTTATCCGACAAAGACACTAACTCGTTTAGTGTCTTTTTTTCATATCTGCCCAACAGGATCACTCCATCAAATTTTCCGGCGGACAGCTGACTGAGAACCTGCTCACTGCCGTAATCGGAGGCGGCGTAATTGTGTGTAACGCGGTAATTAAGGCGCTCTGCCTCTGCGTTTATACCGGCGAGCATTTGCATAAAAAAGTAATCGTCGTAGGTGTCAAAATGCGAAGTGAGGATGCAGACGAGCGTGCCCGGCGGATCTGAGTTCTTGGACTTGAAGCCGGACGCGTAGGGAAAGCTGGAAAGATAGCCCAATTTTTCCGCTGCCTCAAAAATACGCGATGCTGTCTCCGGGGAAACCGGGCGGTCGCTTTCGTTTCTGAGTGCACGTGAAACGGTAGAAATAGACACGCCAGACAGCTCTGCAATATCAGCCATTTTTATTTTCATTTTTTTCCACTCCAGGTAAGCTTTTATAATAACAGATTAACATTTTCACCAAAAATGTCAAGCCAAAAATTTGGAGTGCGCAAATGACTTGACATTACCAATGTGGGGTGATAATTATAGATATGCAGATATTTGTCAAGTTTAATGTATATATGTTAGCCAAAAAATTTGGATAAAGGAGCAAATATGAGTACTGTTGACATTGAGAAAATCAGAAAGCTGATCCCATGCTATGACCCGGAGATGAAAAAACCGGATAGCCTTTCGATGGACGATTGCAAAGAGATGCTCTACCGGATGTGCATCATACGCGAATTTGAGATGCACGTAAAGGATCTGTGGAGAGCCGGTAAGATACGCGGGCTGTGCCATGCCTATTACTATGCGGAGGCCATTGCTGTGGGAGCCTGCACGGCGCTGCCTGAGGGGAGCTATATCACCAGCACGCACCGCGGCCACGGCCATGTGCTTGCGCGCGGCGGCGATCCCAAGAGAATGTTTGCGGAGCTTTTTGGCAAGGTGGAGGGATATAACAACGGCAAAGGCGGCTCAATGCATATCGCCGATGTTGACAACGGCATCCTCGGCGCGACCGGCATCGTCGGCAGCGGGATAGCCCCGGCGACGGGCGCGGCTCTTTCCGCAAAGCTTCAGAAGAACGGCAAGGTGTCGCTCTGCTTTTTCGGCGACGGAGGCTCAAATCAGGGGACATTTTATGAAAGCCTGAATATGGCGGCGGCATGGGAGCTGCCGGTCATATTCCTGTGTGAGTGCAATCAGTGGGCAATCGGAACAAATTTCAACCGTGTGACTAAAGAGCCTGATATTTACAAGAGGGCAGCGGGCTTCGGCGTCCCTGGAGTTCAGGTTGACGGACTGAATGTTTTTGACGTGTACAACGCGGTCTC
Organism: bacterium; assembly: GCA_963617275.1. Classification (GTDB taxonomy): domain Bacteria; phylum Bacillota; class Clostridia; order Oscillospirales; family Oscillospiraceae; genus Limivicinus. The sequence continues at coordinate 68,615 of CAVENX010000032.1, read as the reverse complement.
GACGGCTGTAGAGCGTGCGCGCGCCGGAGAGGGTCCCACACTGATCGAGGCGAAATATATGCGCATGCTCGGTCACCATGTGGGTGACGATCAGGTTTACCGCACCAAAGAGGATATTGAGGAAATAAGCGTGCTCTATAATGTCGAGCCGATAATCAGAATGAAGGACTTTCTCGAAGAAAACGGCGTGGCAAAAGAGGAGGTCGAGGCGATACATGACCGTGCGCGCGAAGAGATCGTGAAGGCGATCGAGTATGCAGAGAACGAATGTCACGATCCAGATCTTGACACGCTCTATAAGGATATTTATGCCAACGGCGAAATAATCGAATGAGGGAGGGCAAGGCAATGAGCATTAAAACTGTCAGAGAAGCACTCAATGAGGCGATGGATGAAGAAATGGCAAGAGACCCGAACGTCATCATCATGGGCTGTGACGTGGGCTTGAAGGGCAATCCTTTCGGGGTCACGATGGGTCTTGCAAATAAATACGGATATGACAGAGTGATCGACACGCCGATTTCCGAACCGGCGTTTACCGGTATGGGCGTCGGCGCTGCGGCCACCGGCATGAGACCTATAGTCGAGATAATGTTCTGCGACTGGATCACTCTTGCGACCGACCAGATCATCAATATGGCCGCAAAAATGCGCTACATGTTCGGCGGCAAGGTAAATATGCCGCTGGTCATCCGAGTACCGATGGGCGCGGGGGTAGGTCAGGCGGCGCAGCACAGCCAGTCGCTTGAGGCGTGGTTCAACCATATCCCGGGGCTTAAAGTAGCTGCTCCCTATACACCGAAGGATTGCAAGGGAATGCTGAAAGCTGCGATACGCGACGACAATCCCGTCATTTTCTTTGAAAACAAGACCTGCTATTCCGTCAAAGGAGAGGTTCCTGACGAGGAATACATCATTCCGCTCGGGAAGGCCGATATAAAAAGAGAAGGCGAGAGCGTGACGCTCGTCACTTATTCGAATATGGTAAACGTCTGCACAAAGGCTGCGGACATGCTCCAGACCGAGGGAATATCCTGCGAGATCGTGGATCTGCGATCGCTGCTGCCGCTTGATTACGATACGGTCATAGCGTCGCTGAAAAAAACAGGCAGAATAGTTGTGGCGCACGAGGCGGCAAAACGCGGCGGCATGGGCGGCGATATTATTGCGGAGATATCCGAGCGCGCTTTTGACTATCTCGACGCGCCTCCGCTCAGAGTAGGTGCAAAAAATATCCCGACGCCTTACAGCGAGATTTTGGAAAAAGCGGTCCTTCCGAATGTGAACGATATTGTTGAAGCAGTTCACAGGGTAATGTCCGACGATTGAGGTGATTAAGTATGGCTAAATTTTTGGTGCTTCCCAAAATAGGGATGAATATGGAAGAGGGCGTGATAGCGGAGTGGCTTGTAAAGCCCGGAGATACGGTGAAAAAGGATGATATCGTTCTCCGCGCCGAGACAGACAAGGCTATCCAGGATATATTTGCCACCGAGAGCGGCGTAGTTTATAAGCTGCTTGCCGACATTGGCGATACCGTTCCCTGTCAGGGCAGAATTGCCATTCTGGTCGATGAGGGAGAGGAGTATAAAGAGGACGCTCAGGCGCAGGAGCCGGCTCAGAAACAGCCGGATGCGCCAACATCGGCTCACGCCGTGCAGACTGCTGCTTCACCTGCCGCCAAAGCCCGGAGCGGTGAGCGGCTGCGTGTCTCTCCGCTGGCAAGGAAAGTGGCGAAGGAGCTTCATATATCGCTGAATATGGTGCACCCGGCAGAAAACGGAAAAAGAATAGTAAAAAAGGACGTTCTCAGGGCTGCTGAGCAGGCAAAGCAGACTGTGGAAAGCCAGGAAGCATCCGGAAGCAAATTTGTGCCGTATTCGCATATGCGTAAGGTAATAGCCAAGAATATGCGCACAAGCGCAGGAGAAAAACCGAGAGTTTCGCTTGCCTGCACGATAGACTGCGAAAACCTTATCGCTTTCAGAAACAAGATGAAGGCGAAGAGAAAGGTCGGATACAACGAAATAATAGCGAAGGCGTGCGCACAGGCGCTCAGGGCGCATAAGGAGATGAACGCCATTACCGCCGAGGACGGGTATTACGTTATGGACGACATCAATATCGGCGTTGCTGTTGACACCGAACGCGGCCTGCTCGTCCCCGTTATAAGAAACGTGGATAAAAAGGGCGTGCTTGAAATTGCGGAAAACTTTGAAGAAATTGTGGAAAAAGCGAAATCCGGCAAACTCTCCGCCGCCGAAATGTCGGGAGGAACGTTTACGATCACCAATCTCGGCATGTTCGGCGTGGAGGACTTCAACCCCATTATCAACGGCAGCGAGTGTTTTATTCTCGGTATCGGATGCATGAAAAAAGCGCCTGTGGTCGATGATGACGATAATATTTCAGTACATCACGTGATGCGCGTTGCGCTCAATTTTGACCACGCGGTCTTTGACGGCGCTGCCGCGGCAAAGCTGCTGAAGACTATCAGCGAGTATCTGAACGATCCATCAATGATGCTTGAATGACCAGACAGGAGAACGATATGATAAAAAGTTTTTGTATGCCGACCCGTATAGTGTACGGCTGCGGCGCCATATCGCAATTGCCGGGGCTGCTGAACGAATATGGTTTCAGCTCGGCTGTCATTGCGTGCGGCGCGCATTTTAAAGGGAAAGCCGAAGCTCTTTGCGAAAGCTCCGTTCAGATCAAGGGTGTCTACGCAAATATCAAATCCGACCCGGCACTTCAGGGCGTTGCGGAACTTGCGGCGACGGCAAGGAGATGCAAAGCCGAATGTATTATTGCCATTGGCGGCGGAAGCGTCATAGATACCGGGAAAATGGCGTCGGCGATCGTCAATTCCACGGTGGATGCGGATGCATATTTTTGCGGTACGGATATTCCCGCAAATGGGATCGCACTCATTGCCGTACCAACGACCTCCGGAACGGGAAGCGAAATGTCCAAGGCGGCGGTCATTACCGTAAACGGAGAAAAAAAGACGCTTTTCTCCGACTCATTTCAGGCAAAAGCGGCGTTGATAGACCCGGAGCTCACGCTGTCGCTGAATCCGCGCACGACCATGGTCACGGGGCTTGACGCGATGACTCACGCACTGGAAGCAATCTGGAGCGTAAGGCACCAGACTATGAGTGATATCTATGCCGAAAGAGCGCTGAGGTATTCTGTGCAGAATCTGGAAAAGGCATTTATTGACGGTACGAATATTGAGGCGAGAGTCGGAATGTCATATGCGTCAATGATGGCGGGGATAGCGTTTTCACAGACGAAGAACGCCGGCGTCCACGCATGCAGCTATCCTCTGACCGAAATGCTGCATATGCCGCACGGCGAAGCCTGCGCCTTTACATTGCCGGAATTTATTGCGATAAACTCAGATGAGCGCCTTGAAAGCATCTGCATGGAGATCGGCCTGCGCGGCACAGAGGAGCTTATCAGCACGGTCAGGCGCTATCAGGCGATAGCGGGGCTGCATACAAGGCTGAGCGAATTTGGGGATGTTGACATTCCGAAGCTTGCCGCCGAATGTGAAAAACAGCCGCTGATGCAGTTCAATCCTGTGAAAATGGACAGATATAAGCTGGAAGAGCTTTTTACATCATTACTGTGAACATGGAGAAATGTGTTAAATGAAAATAGTTGTGATCGGCGGCGGCCCCGGCGGGTACGTCGCGGCGATACGCGCCGCCCAGCTCGGCGCAGACGTTGTTCTTGTTGAAAAAGAGCATCTTGGCGGAACGTGCCTGAATAAGGGCTGTATTCCCACAAAGGCGCTTCTGGCCAGCGCTCATGCAATGCATACTGCGGCTCACTCCGAAAGCTTCGGCGTAAAGGCAAGCGCGGTGCTTGATTGGAAAACGGTGCAAAAAAACAGACAGGAAACGGTTGAAAAGCTCGTCTCCGGTGTTGAAGCGCTATTAAGGGCAAATAAGGTCAAAGTTCTGCGCGGCACGGCGGAATTTGCTTCGCAGAAATCAATAATAGTAAGAGACGTATCCGGCAAAGCGGCGGAAACCATTGAAGCGGACAAGTTTATCATTGCCACAGGTTCGGAGCCTGCCGTTCCGCCCGTTGCCGGGATCGAAAAGGGACTTCATGCCGGCAGCACCGAGGCTCTGAAATTTGACGAACGTCCTGCTTCGCTGATAGTTATCGGCGGCGGCGTTATCGGCACCGAACTGGCGGCTGCCTATAATGAGTTCGGCACAAATGTTACGGTCGTGGAATTAGCGGATACGGTTTTGCCGGGAATGGATGCCGATGCGGTCAAAACAGTGACAGGCAGGCTCACATCAGATGGGATAGATATCCTTGCCGGAAGCAGGGTGGAAGAAATAGGCGAGGATGACAAGGGAAAATTCTGCACCATCATGGATAAAACCGGGAATAAAAAAACCGTATACGCGGAGAAAATACTTGTATGTGTCGGGAGAAAACCCGATTTTTCAAAGCTTTCTCTCGAAAAGGCCGGTATCGAATACGGCACGTTTATCCGCGTAAACGGCAATTTGCAGACCACAAACAAAAATATATACGCGATAGGCGACGCAAATGGGCTTCTGATGCTTGCCGGCGCCGCTTCCGAACAGGGAATTATCGCCGCAGAGAACTGTTTTGAAAAAAATACGTCATATGATAAGGCAAACAGTCCCCGGATGGCTTTTGTGACCCCGGAAATAGCCGAGGTCGGAGCAAGCGAAAAAGAATTGTCGGAGAGGGGGGAAGATTTCGGTACGGGATTTTTCCCGGCGGTCGGAAACGGACGTTCCGTGGTGGAGCATGAGACGAGCGGGTTTGTTAAGATATTTTTCGGGAAAAAATACGGCGAAATTCTCGGCGCGGTAATAGTCGGCCCGCAGGCGAATGAGCTGATATCTACAATAACGCTGGCAATCAAAGCCGAAGCCACGCTTACAGAGCTTACGGATATGTCGTTCGGACATCCGATTCTGGGTGAATGCCTGCATGAAGCGGCTTTGGCGGCGGACGGGCGTGCGATCCATATGCCGAATAAAAGAAAATAATTTAATAAAACGATTGCGCGCCTGCGTGGCATGATCCTAAACCGAAAAATGGCTTGATCAGCGCAAGAATTCGATTTGACTACGGGAAAACGTTTGCGCATTTTAAGGTTGAATTTTTGTCGGATTCTAACTATTCTAATCTTAGAAATTGCGACAGAAATTGTGAAAATGTAAATAATTTACAATTTCCTGGCCAATTACACAAATTCTTCAAGGAGGACCCCACATGAAAAAGTTTATTTCCGTTCTGCTGGCTCTTACGATGCTTTTCGCATTCACAGCAGTCTCAGCCAGCGCAGAGAAGGTTGAACTCAAGATGAGCCACCATCCCTACGTTCACGCGCTCCCCAGCATTTACGCCGCAGAGAACGGCATCTATGACGAGCATTTTGATTGGAACATTGATATTTATGCGAACGGCCCCGTCCAGAACGAGGCGATCGCCAGCGGCTCCTGGGAAGTCGGTACGACCGGCCTTGGCGGCGCGGTTCTTGGAGTTATCGGCTACGACATGAAGATCATGGGCTTCACCACTCCCGATACCAACACTACCGACATCTGGGTTCGCCCCGACAGCCCTCTTGCATCCGCCGAAGTTGACGAAAACGGCGTATACGGCACTGCCGACGACTGGCGCGGCCTCACTGTCCTTTGCAACAAAGGCACCGTCTGCCACATGGTTCTGCTCGGAACCCTTGAATACCTCGGCCTGACGGAAGATGATATAAACATTGTTGACGCATCCGTTGCCAACTGCTACACTGCGTTTCTTTCCGGTGAAGGCGACGTGGTATGTATCTGGGATGCTATGGGGCAGAAAGCTCTTGCAAACGGCTGGGTCAAGGTTTCTTCCGCTCCCGCTGTCGGCATTAACCTCCCCGCGCTCATTGTCTGCACAAACGATGCATACACCAATAAGCCCGAAGTGGTAAAAGAGTGGCTCGGCATATACTTTGATTCCACCGACGCACTCCTTGCCGACACCGACGCTGCGGCAGAGCTGCTCTATGACTTCCAGACCTCCGAAGGCGTCGCCGTTACCGAAGAGGACTGTGCAAACACGCTCACGCTCCGACCCCTGTACACTCTGGAAGACCAGCAGGAGTTCTTTGCACCTGACGAAGACGGCAATGTCAAGGCATATGACGTCCTTATGCAGTACGCAAACTTCATGCTCTCTCAGGGCAACATCACTCAGGAAGCATACGACAAGATGGCGGACTCCGACTTCATTCTTGACTATGCCGTTGAGCTTTACAACAACAAGTAATAGATAAGGCGGCACCGCGTAATGCGGCAATGCCGACTATCAGTGCCACAATATAGGGTTGAATGTATATTTTCATTCGACCCTATTGTCAAATAGAGGTAAAAATGAACAATAACAGCTCGATAGACTCTATCGCATTGGAGCGAAAGGAAAATTTTAGAAACACCCGCAATCTTCTGCTGCTGTCCGCTGCGTCGGTTCTTGTTTTCCTGACGGTATGGCAGCTTGCGGTAATGAATGAATGGGTCAATCCCAAGTATCTCAGCTCTCCGATAGATGTCGTAAAAACATTTATTGTAAAGCTTACTGATCCGAAACCGGACGGGGCTGTGATTGGCGTTCATATCTGGACCAGCCTTAAGCTTGTATTGAAAGGCTATTTGCTTGCGGTCGTTGTTGGCGTCCCGCTGGGCTTTCTGCTGGCGTACTATTATGTCCTGGATAAGCTCATCTCCCCTATATTCGAAATAATGCGGCCAATCCCGCCGATAGCATGGATACCCATGTCCGTTATATGGCTTGGAATAGGCGCAAAAGCAAAGACCTTCATCATTTTCCTTGCGGCGTTTGTCCCATGCGTGATAAACGCATATACCGGCATCAAGATAACAAATCCCACTTATATTAGCGTCGGCAGAACCTGCGGCGCAAGCCGGTGGAAGATTTTTACGACCGTATGCATTCCCTCGGCTCTGCCTCTCGCGTTTACCGGCGTCAGGGTCGCTCTCGGAAACGCGTGGTCGACACTGGTGGCTGCCGAATTGGTTGCGGCCACGTCCGGACTTGGATATATGATCCAGCAGGGCAGATCCTTTGTAAGACCGGATATTATCCTTGTCGGTATGTTTACGATAGGCATTACGGGGGCGATTCTTTATTGGGTGTTGGGTATAATTGAAAAGAACACCATGAAATGGAGAGCAAAGCGATGAAAATTAAAACAAAACAGAATATAAGAGACGTTGTATTGACTTTTATTTCAATTTCCGCTCTGCTCATCCTCTGGGTCGCCGTTTCCTCGAATAATTCGCAGATTTTCCCGACACCCTCCGCCGTGTGGGAGCGCCTTATCAAGATGATCGAGAAGCCCATCGGCAAGACGAGTATTCTCGGCCATATTGCCATCAGTATGAGGCGAGTTCTTATCGGTCTTTCGTTTGCAACAGTCCTCGGAATCCTGACAGGTCTCGGCATGGGCTGGAGTAAGAAAATAAACGCCGTCATTTCTCCGATTTTTACGTGTCTCAGGCCTATCCCGCCGATTGCATGGATACCTATTATCATCCTCTGGTTCGGCGTCGGAGAGCTGCCGAAGGTAATAATCATATTCATCGGCTCTTACTTTATCATAGGCCAGAACACTGCGGCCGGAATATCCATGGTCGATCCGATGTATATAAATGTCGGGCGGATATATAAGGCTTCATCATGGCAGATGCTGATGCACATTGTTTTTCCTGCGGCGCTCCCGGCTATAATGGCGGGACTGAAAATAGGCCTGAGCAGTGCATGGATGGTCGTTGTCGCGGCCGAAATGCTGGCAAGCAAATCGGGGCTTGGTTTTCTTATCACACGCGGCAGCGATAATCTTGATACGCCGCTTGTAATGATAGGCATGATCTGCATCGGCATTGTCGGCGCATTGCTCAGCGTAGTGTTCGGGATCATAGAAAGGAGGCTCTGCCCATGGAGGGGAGAAGAGAATCAATAAAATTAAGCGTCAGAAACGTTGCAAAGTCATTTACGGCGCGCAAAACCGTTTTTGAGGCGGTAAAAGACGTTTCACTTGATGTTTATGAAAACGAATTTCTGGTTATTCTCGGCCCGGGGCAATGCGGCAAAAGCGTCCTGCTGAATATGATAAGCGGAATAGAAAAACCGACGGCCGGAACAATCGAATATCCCGGCAAAGAAGAAAATATCGGCTTTGTTTTCCAGAAAACGGCGGTATTCCCTTGGAAAACCGTTATGGAAAATGTGGAGTTTGCTCCTATGCTTAAGGGTGTGGACAAGAAAGAAAGACGTGAAAGAGCGCAGTATCTTATAGACCTTGTCGGCCTGAGCGGCTTTGAGAACAAGTATCCCAAACAGCTTTCCGGCGGCATGAAGCAGCGTGTCGGAATTGCCCGGGCGTATTGCTGCGAACCGGATATACTAATAATGGACGAACCATTCGGCGCGCTTGACGCACAGACGCGCTATCAGATGGAGGAGGAGATACTCCGTATCTGGGAAAAAGAAAAGCGCACGGTAATTTTTGTAACGAACAATATCGAAGAAGCGGTGTATTTAGGCGACAGGATCATACTTTTGAGCAAATGTCCCGCAGAGGTAAAAAGCGAGTATGTCATTGACCTCCCGAGGCCGAGAGACAATATTTCGCCGGAATTTCTGCGTCTCAGAGAAAGTATTGAAGAAAATACTGATCTTGCGCTTTGATAGGAGGACTTATGGATAACAATAACGTGAAAGTTCATGTTGAACACCTTTCAAAGTCGTTTGGTGATCTGAAGGTTCTCGACGATGTTTCGTTTGATGTCGCTGCCGGCGACTTTATGTGTATAGTCGGACCGACGGGCTGCGGCAAAACGACGTTTCTCAATCTCCTCACAAAGCTTATTGAGCCGACCTCCGGTGAGATATTGATCGACGGCGTTCCGGCTAATCCGAAGATCCATAATATTTCTTTCGTGTTTCAGGAGCCTTCGGCTTTCCCGTGGCTGACCACCGAGCAGAACATCCAATACGGACTCAAAGTAAAAAAATTGCCGCGCGAAACGATCAGAGAGCGAACCGAGGAAATAATATCTCTGCTGGGACTTGAAAAATTCCGGAACGCGTATCCGCATGAGATGTCCGTCAGTATGGAGCAGCGTGTTGTAATAGGGCGTGCTTTTGCCCTGCATCCCGACCTACTTCTTATGGACGAGCCTTACGGCCAGATGGATATCAAAATGAGGTACTATCTCGAGGACGAGGTGATCAAGCTTTGGAAAGCCACAAACAGCACCGTTCTTTTCATTACGCATAATCTTGAGGAAGCTGTGTATCTGGCAAACAAGGTTCTCGTCCTGACGAATAAGCCCGCGCATATCAAATCCGTGGTGGATGTGGATCTGCCGAGGCCGAGAAATATCTCATCTCCCGAATTTGTTAAAATCAGAAGCGATATTACCGACATGATCAAGTGGTGGTAAGTCAATGCTTTTTAAAACAGTTCTGATCACTGTAATAATTGCGGTATCCGCACTGATCCAGTCCTCGCTCGGCATAGGCTTTGCCATGTTTGCCGAACCGACCATTTCCGTGCTCCTGCGCGACCCAGTCACGACAGCGGCGGTTGTCAGCATCGGAATTGCAGCTATGAATTTACAACACTCGATAGAGACGCGCCGGCACATAAATATGAAGATGGCGCTGCCGCCAATGCTCGGTGTTACCGTTGGGAAAATATTGGGGATCGCCGCGCTGATGCGTGTTGATACGAGTGCGGCAATGGCCGGGCTTGGCGTACTCCTTATCATCTTCGCGGCGTACTTCTGTTTTTTCGGCAATCGGGTGAGAATCAGGCCAACGCCTTTCAAAGGCGTCATATTTGGCCTTGCAGCCGGGTTCCTGGGCGGAATGTTCAATCTGACAGGCCCTATGGCGGCAATCTATTTTTACAGCGCGACCGAAGACAGATTTGAATATAACGCAAGCCTGAACTTTGCGTTTCTGCCGAGTGCGCTGATAGGACTTGGCATGCATATAGCGTACGGAAACCTTAATGCGGAGATGCTCCCGATAGGAGTGTGCGCGCTGATCGCTTCCTTTTTTGGCGTGAAGTACGGCTTGCGGATATTGAATAAGATAGACAGAGCGCAGCTATCCAAAATTCTTTATATTTACATGACCGTGATGGGCGTAGTCCTGCTGGTTCTGTAATATTTTAAATTGGAAGGAACCGCTTTAACATGAGTAAAAGCGGTCATTGGAAAAGGGTATGAAGCATATTTTTCTTAACCTGAAAAGGTTTGAGATCCCGCCATGCTTCGGCGGTGTAAACAGACTTTGCGACGTAAGGGAATGGGCACCTTATATTGTCTCGGCGACACAGGATGCGCTTAAAGCGTATTCTCCGGAAGAAGTCGAATTTGTACAGTTCTATCCCGAAGCGCATATTATCGGCGCTTTATCGGCGAGAAACGAAGGAAGCCCCGTCAAGATCGGATGTCAGAGCATATACCGCAAAACGACGGCAATAGGCGGAAACTTTGGCGCTTTTACAGGCGACAGGCCGGCAAGCGCGATGAAGGTTCTCGGCGTGTCGTCAACCATCGTCGGACACTGCGAGGAACGCACAGACAAAGCGGAGATCATGTCCGCATCCGGGACACCGGCAAATTATAAGGCGATAAACGTACTGCTGAATCAGGAAATAAAAACGGCCATTGACGCCGGCATGAAGGTGCTGTACTGCATAGGCGAAAAAAGCGAGGAGCAGGAGCGCTGGCAAGAGGTTCTGGGTGAGCAGCTTGAGATCGGTCTTGCCGGCGTTGATAAGAGCAAGGTCGTTATCGGATATGAGCCGGTCTGGTCGATTGGCCCCGGAAAGACCCCGGCGGACAGGGAATATATTACCAAAATCGCCAGATTCGTAAAAGAAACCGCTGACGGGATAGATATTGTTTACGGCGGCGGACTTAAATTGGCCAATTCGGAAATGCTTGCGTCGATCCCGGAGATAGACGGCGGATTGATCGCCCTGACAAGATTCAGCGGGAATATCGGCTTTTATCCGGACGAGTATATCCAGATAATACATAGCTATCTTGGTAAGTGAGGGTAAATAAATGAAACTTGATTTTGAGTACGGCTTGGATATGATGTCGGCAGAACTGCCCGACAGTACGGATGTTTTTATTCCCGGAGAGACTATTCCCGACCCACCGTGTCTTCCGCAGGATTGGGACTCGCTTTATAATGCGACGCTTGAATCCATCCGCAGCCCTATCGGTATGCCTACGCTTACGGAGCTTGCACATGCAGGAAGCAAGGTAACGATAATAATCCCCGATATCGTCAAGGGCGGCTGCCAGCCGACGAGTCACCGCAAGGTTTCGATCACGGCCATTCTCGATGAGCTCTATTCCGTCGGCGTGAATAAATCCGATATCCTTCTTATTTTCTCCAACGGGCTTCACCCGAGGACGAACAAGGAAGAGATGCAGAAGATCCTCGGCGATGCGCTTTTCAACGAATTTTATCCTACAGGACAGATCATTGCCCATGACAGCGAGGATCTTGAGCATATTGTTGACCTTGGCTGTGACGAGCAGGGCGATCCTGTCGTGATGAACAAGTATGTATATGACTCGGATGTTGCCATACTTATCGGGCATACGCAGGGCAATCCCTATGGCGGCTACTCGGGCGGCTATAAACATTGCGCCACGGGAATAACCAACTGGCGCAGTATAGCGAGTCATCACGTTCCCAAGGTAATGCACAAGCCTGATTTCGTACCCGTATCGGGACATTCCCTGATGAGGACAAAGTTCAACCTGATCGGGCAGCACATGGAAAAGTGCATGGGCAAGAAATTCTTCTGCTGTGACGCTGTGCTTGACACATATGCCCGCCAGATATCCGTTTACAGCGGCTATGCCGGTGAAATGCAGGCCATAAGCTGGAAGGAGGCCGATAAGAGAACCTATGTCCCGTTTGCCTCGAAAAAATATGATGTTCTCGTTTTCGGTATGCCGAGAGATTTCCATTATGGGCCTGGCATGGGCACAAACCCCATTCAGATGATGCAGGCGCTTTCCGCTCAGGTGATCCGGCATAAGAGAATAATGAGCGATAAGTGTGTTATTATCTGCTCATCGCTCTGCGACGGATGGTTCAATGACGAGAGGTTCCCGTATGCAAGAGAGCTTTTTGATATTTTTATGAAGTCATGCAATATTCTCCCGGATATGGCAAAATACGGCGAGGAATTTGCCGTCAGACAGGATTATATCGAAAAGTACAGATTTGAGGGCGCGTTCCATCCGTACCATGCTTTTTCGATGATGAGCTGCGGCCACATTGCGGAAATGAACACCTCCGCAATCTATATTGTCGGCGCAAAAGAGCCGGGCATTGCAAGAGGCCTTGGTCTGAAGACAAGGGCGACATTTGAGGAAGCGCTTGAGGACGCAAAGAAAAAATATGTGGGAGATTCACCCAATATTCTGGCTCTCCCGAAGACATTTACATTAGGCGCCGTGCATCTGTGCATGGCTGACGACGACCTTTCAACGGTCTGAACCGTAGTATTTGAGTAGGTGCTTATATGACTTTGAAGGATATTGCGGCACGCGCAGGTGTGTCGGTATCTACGGTATCCCGTATTCTTAATGACAAGGAAACAAAAGCGGCCAGCAGGGAAGTGCGTGAACGTGTCTGGCAGATCATCCGCGAGACGGGCTATGTACCTGACAGGAACGCTCAGAATCTCCGGCTATCCGAAAAGGCAAAGGAGCGGCCGGATAAGTTTATTGCCACGGTCTTTGCCCGCGTAAGCGATTCAAACGACCTCTTTTTTGCCGAGCTTGCCAGCGCTATCGAGTTTGAAGTGTACAAAAAAGGCTACACCGTGAAATGCTCATTCTATGCGGGCGATCTGAATGATAAATCATTCAGGACGATCCTTAAAGATCAATCCATCAGCGGCCTTGCCGTCCTCGGGCGATTTGAAAACGAATCTGCGATCAAGATAATGAATGAACAGCGGAATGTAGTATACGTAGGGCTGAATCCCACCGGGAGCGAACATGATCTTGTTTTCTGCGACGGGCACAAAGCAAGCATGATGGCTGTCGGCGAACTGATAGAGCTCGGTCACGAAAAAATCGCTTATATCGGAGAAAAGAATAAAGAAGTCCGGTACAGCGGTTATACGGAGACTATCAGACGCCATGAATTGGAGCTTGACCCACGCAGGATCATAGAATCAAAGCAGTCGCTTGAAGGAGGATATACGGGAGCCAGAAAGCTATGCGATGGCGGAGCGGAATTTTCGGCCGTGTTCTGCGCAAACGACGCGACAGCCATGGGATGCATAAAATATCTGCGCGAACATAATATCAAAGTTCCCGGCGACGTTTCCGTAATCAGCATCGACGATGTTGAAATGTCAAGATATTTTATGCCGATGCTGACTACCGTACACATTCCCATCAACGAAATGGGGAAGCAGGCCGCGAAGCTTCTTATAGACAGAATCGAGAAAGGTCATACCTTGCCTGTAAAAATGGAGCTGCCGTTTTCGATCTCAAACAGGAACAGCTGTTCGGAATATTCCGGCGGCTGAGCCTGCAAAAGAATTCAGCGGCAAACTGCCTGAAAAGTCTCGCAGAGTTTTACCCGCAGAAAAAATAATTACAGAATGAGTTTTCTCCGGCGGTATGTACGCCGGAGAAAACTCTTCTTGGATAAGGAGAGACGATGATTCTTTTCGGATTTATTATTGCAATTTCCGCTTCAGTTATCGGGGGAATATGCGGGATCGGCGGAGGGGTGCTCATAAAACCGCTTCTTGACATAACGGGTATAGCAGACCCAAGTCAGGCGAGCTTTCTTTCCGCGGTAACGGTCCTGACAATGACCGGGTATTATACCGGGAAAAACCTCCTCACAAGTGAAAAAACGGGAAATTCGGTAGATTACCGTGCTGCGATCCCCCTTGCGGCCGGGGCGTCCATAGGCGGCGTTGCAGGGAAAATGCTGTTTGAATTGATCAGGGCAAACAGCACGTCCCCGGATATCGCAGGCGCAGCTCAATCCATGGTATTGGGCATTCTTGTGATAGGAACGCTGATATATACCGTAAAGAAGAGTAAAATTAAATCCCTGAAAATTGAAAAACGCTCGGTATCCCTGGTTATCGGTCTTGCGCTGGGACTGCTGTCGAGCTTTCTCGGGATCGGCGGGGGGCCGTTCAATCTTGCCGTTCTCTTTTTCTTCTTTTCAATGGAGACAAAGGAAGCGGTTCAGAATTCGCTGTTTATTATACTTTTCAGCCAGATATCCAGCCTTATTTACATGATCGTTTGCGGAAAGATTCCTCAGGTCGATATGCGTATGCTGCTGCTTATGGCGGCAGGCGGAGTAGCCGGGGGAGTGGTCGGAAAAAGGATAGGGAAGCTGATTGACGGAAAGACCACGGATAGGCTTTTTATCGCCCTTATGGCGGTGATAATTGGCATATGCGCGTATAATTCGATAAATTACTTATATTAAAAAAGCGGCAATGCCCATAAAAGTCCGATATTGCCGGTGCTTTATAAGAAAAATGCGGAAAAGCAGCAGGACTATTGTCTCTGCTGCTTTCAAAAGCTTTGAAATCTGGTCAATAATAAAAGTTGGAGCAGGCATCCGGGATGAGAATGCCTGCTCCAACTTTTGACACAGAGCCTTTATTTTATAAAAACGTACGGTTCGTTTTTTCAGCAAAGATATCTTCTCTTGCCATCGGCGGGCGGAATGTAGCCGAACTTGATTTCGGGACGTATTTCGGCAAGCCTTTCGTGGATAAGGTCAACATCCTTCTGATCGTTGAAAATCAGATTTGCAAATTCCTTATCGCCATGGACAAGGATAAGCCGGTAATAGTAGTAAGCGGGGCTGTCGTCGGGCTGACATTCGCTTATTCTGGTAAAGCGCCTGTCGATATACTCATATGGAACATAGTATTTCCTCCCGAGATCCCTGTAATAAAGGCACAGCTTTCCGAGAGTTACTCTGCCGATTTTCTCGCCGGAATTGAAGTCGTCGATGTGCTCGGCATCGCTTATGTATTTTTTGTCAACGCCCTTGAATCTGGGCTTCCCAAAGCCAAACAGCGTCCTCACTCCCTCTCTTTGATGATATCAAGCGAATACCACTTATCGGGCAGGGCGTTCATAATAACTGCACCGAGCGAACCGCCGATAAAGCCGACTATAAATCCGCCGACAACGTCGCTGGGGAAGTGTACGACAAGGTAGATGCGGGCAATGCCCATCACGACAGCGAACAGAAACGCCAGCCAGCTGTACCGCTTGCTGCATGAGAAGAAAACGGCGGTTGACGCCGCCATTGCGGCAGTGGTGTGACCGGAGGGAAAGCTCTTATCGCTTTCAACATTCTGCCCGACGAGAAGCCAAAGCCGGTAGAAAAGACTGTTCTCGTCGCTGTACGGCCGCGGACGGGCAATGAGTATCTTGAGGCAGCAATTGGTTATAAGCGCACCGATGGCTATTCCAAGAAGTATAGCCGTGCCGCAGCGGCGGGTGCGCTTGCTCAGCAAGAGGACAAGACCCAAAACGATAAGGAAAATTCCGCCTTTGCCAAGCAGCGAGATGAACTCGAAAAACGGGGTAAAAAAGCCCCCGCCTATCTCGTAGAGACGGTGAATGAAAAGCGTGACCACGGCATCAAAATCCGCGAAAACGGTGTTGAGCCAGAGCGCGGCAGCGGTAACAGTCATAAAATATCCTCCCAGAATGTCATATTTATAATATATTTCGTCCGCATCGGAACAATAATTTTTCCGTAATATTGCGGATGAAAAAGCAAAAACTAACCTAAAAAACTACGGAGGGGAAAATGAAAAAAGCGATCCTGCTTATTTTTGCGCTGACAGTGATCTGCGTCCTGTGCATATCGGCGTATTCAGATTCGCC
Organism: bacterium; assembly: GCA_963617275.1. Taxonomy (GTDB): domain Bacteria; phylum Bacillota; class Clostridia; order Oscillospirales; family Oscillospiraceae; genus Limivicinus. The sequence continues at coordinate 52,599 of CAVENX010000032.1, read as the reverse complement.
GCTGCCGAAAGCGGAAAACGCGGAAATATATGTGGAGCGGCATACGCGCTATGCCGGGAAACTCCGTGCAGATGAAAACACCGTGTTTTTCATCACCACAATGCCGAGAAAAGGGGAAATAACACTGACCGCCGACGGCACTTTTACCTATACGCCGCAAAACGGTAACAGCGGCAGAGACTATTTCGGCTACCGAGTAAAGGACGCGGCAGGAAACGTTTCGGAAGAAGCGACGGTAATAATCAGAATAAGCCGCGGATGAAAACGCGGTATTTTTTATCTCAATGCGTCTGTTACGCGCTCAAGTTCCGTGCAGATAGCCTGCGCCCTTGCGTAGTCGGACACCCTTAGAGCAGCTTCTATCTGAAGCTCAAGCTCTTTCTTCTTCTGCTCAAGCTCAAGATAGCCGGAATCAAAGTGCCGCTTATAGATCATTTTGCGGAAGGCGCGGATGCTCATTTTACGTATAGTGTTATCTTCCGCAAGGAGCACGTAATCCATGCAGCCGGCAATGCAGTAAAAATCATGCGAGACCATGATGACCGTGCCCCTATATGCGTTTACCGCTTTTTCAAGCGCCAGCTGTGAACGCAGGTCAAGGTGGCTTGTCGGCTCGTCAAGCAGGAGAAGACCGCTGCCGCTCAGGGCGATGCCCGCAAGCTGCAAAAGGTTTTTTTCGCCGCCCGAGAGCGTGCTTATACGGTGACAGAGAATATCCGCGTCAAAGCGGTACTTTTCAAGATATCTTGCCGCGTCTCTTTCACTGACGAAGCCGAGCGACTGCGCATAATCCCACACGCTTTTCGTCTCGTCAAGCGTTTCTCCGAGGAACTGCGAAAGAAAGGCCGTTTTCATAGCGGGGTGGACGGATACGGCGGGATTTGAGAGATTCATGATATCCCTCAGAAGCGTTGTTTTGCCGGTACCGTTGCTGCCGACGAGCGCGGCCTTTTCACCGGGGAGAACGGTGAACGAAACTTTTTCAAGAAGCGGCTGAGCAAAGCTTACCGCGTAATCGGTGACTTTCACGGCGTATTCCGCATCTGTCTCCTCCGATACCTCCGGAAGAGATATCTCAGGCGTCCGGTCTTCGATATACGGCATACCGACATGCCGCGCTTTCCAGCGTTCAAGATATGAGACACGTGCTCTGAGCGTTTTGCCCTTCTTGAGATCAGGGTGCTTTGAAGCGTCGTCACGCAGCCGTTCGACAACAGACTCTTCAAAGGCGATAAAATCCGACTCTTTGATCGACATTTCCTGCATTGCGATCTTCATCCGGAGCTGGGTAAAGCCAAAATCAATAAAACTGCCGTCATACTCCTGAACACTTTCGTTCTCGATCTGCAATACCTTGTCAAAGCATAGGTTGAGAAGGTAGCGGTTGTGCGTTGCGGTCAGGAGCGTGCCGGGGTAGGTATTGATAAGCTCACGAAGTCCTTTCAGATTGTCAAAATCCAGAAACACATCAGGCTCGTCCATAACAAGAATGTCAGGCAGCAGGAGCATCTGGCGGATGATCTGCACAAGCTTGTATTCGCCGCCGCTTATGTCGGAAAGCCTGACGTCGGAGATGCCTTCAAGTCCGGCGGTACGCAGCTTTTTGCGGACGTTTATCTCATGGTCATAGCCGTCGATCGCTGTGAACTCATCCAGAAGCCGTTGATACTCGTCTGCGGCTTCCTCATGGTCAAATTCCTCGCACAGCCTGTCAAGGCGCGCCTGCATCCGATCAAAATCCTCGCAGAGATAGTCATAGACGCTTATCTCCCTGTCCTTTTCATGCTCAATGAACTGATTGACATATCCGACGCGGCGAATACCATCCAAAGAGACCTTCCCCTTGAAAAGATATTCGTCCGGATGGAGCAGCAGATCTATAAGCGTGGTTTTGCCTGCACCGTTGCAGCCTATGAGTACCGTATGACTGCCGTTTTCAATTGTAAATGAAGCGCCGCGGAAAAGATACCTTTCCGGCAGGGAATAGCTCAAATTAGTTGCTTCTATCATTTTTCATCCTTATGGCCGCTGTCAGCTCACAGACGCGGCCGCTTTATATAATGACAGCGCAGTTTATCGCGCTGTCATTATTGTCTGGAAATTTTAATTACATCTTCTCCGGTGCGGATACGCCGATGATGCCGAGGGATATTGCGATAACGCTGCGCACACAGTCGGCGAGCAGGAGGCGTGCGGAAAGCAGATCTTCCTCGGCTCCCTTGATACGGCAGGAGTTGTAGAAGCGGTGGAAACGGGCCGCAAGCTCTGTCACGTACTTGTTGATGCGGCTTGGGTCGATATCGCGTGCGGCAAGGGCGATCTCCTCCGGCAGTGCGGCAAGCTGCTTGATAAGCTCTTTTTCGCTCTCGTCCGTGAGCAGCGCCCAATTGACGTCGGAAACGGCTGGAACGGCGTGCCCCTCTTCTCTGAGCATGGAAACGAGGGAGCATATCCTTGCGTGGGCGTACTGCACATAGTATACGGGGTTTTCGCTGTCCTGACGCTTTGCAAGCTCAAGATCGAACACAACGGGGGATTCGGGGCGGGTGTTGAAGAAATAACGCGCCGCGTCCACCGGAATTTCATCAAGAAGATCCGTAAGGGAGATTGCCTTGCCTGTACGCTTGGACATTCTCACTTCCTGACCATTGCTCATGAGCTTGACAAGCTGCATCAGCACGATATCGAGGCGGTTTTCTCCGTCAAGACCAAGCGCGTCAAGCGCACCCTTAAGTCTCGCCACATGGCCGTGATGGTCGGCGCCCCAGACGTTTATCGCCCAGTCGAAGCCTCTCTTTTCAAGTTTGTTGCGGTGATAGGCGATGTCGGCGGCAAAATAGGTATAAAAACCGTTGGCCCGGCGAAGAACATCGTCCTTAAGTTCAAGCTTGTCTATTTCCTCCTGCTTTTTGCCTGCTTCACGAAGCTTTGCGGAAAGTATCTCCGAGGTTCTGAGCCAGAGTGCGCCGTCCTTTTCATAGGTATAGCCGCGCTTTGCAAGCTCGTCCACGGTGTCAACGACATAGCCGCTTTCGTGCAGGGTGGATTCAAAAAACCATTTATCGTACTCAATGCCGTAGCGGCGCAGATCGGCCTGCATTTTGGGGATGTTACGGTCAAGCCCGAAACGCGCCATGACCGTATGGCGTTCGGCAATATCCTTTTCGCCGAAATCATCGCCGTATTCGGCGCGGAAAGCCTTTGCAAGCTCCTTTATATCGTCGCCGTGGTAACCGTCCTCGGGAAACTTGCCGTATTCCTCGTCGCTCATATCTATTTTGCCTTCAAGCAGCTGCCGGTAGCGCGCATCGATGGAGGAAGCAAACTTCTCTATCTGGTTGCCGGCGTCGTTTACATAGAACTCGCGCCATACGTCATATCCGGCTCTGTCCAGTACGCTTGCCAGTGCATCGCCAAGCACGCCGCCGCGGGCATTGCCCATGTGCATCGGCCCTGTCGGATTTGCCGACACGAACTCGACCATTGCTTTTTTGCCCTTGCCGATATCAACACGTCCGTAATCCGCACCCTCTCCGGAAACCGCCTTGAGCACATCGCCGTACCAGTCGTCGGAAAGGCGGAAGTTGATAAAGCCGGGGCCTGCCGCTTCAACGGAGGAAAACCATGTTCCCCCAAGATCCATGTTGGTGATGAGTATTTCGGCAATCTTGCGCGGAGCCATGCGAAGTGCACGTGCGCCGGTCATGGCGTGGTTTGCGGCATAATCACCGTTTGCCGTGTCCTTTGGTATTTCGACGCTTCCGGAGAGCGTGATGCCCTCTGGGAACTGTCCGGCTTCCGCGGCCTTTGCGCAGGCGGCGGAAATGATATCGTTTATGCTGTCTTTAGCTTTCTGGATAAGGTTGGCCATTTTTCATACTCCTCTTTGTTCTCTTATGCTCAGCTGAATTTTATTTTTTGCAACAAGCGCGTGCTCCATATCGACCACATAATCCACCTCAAGCTCACCGCCGTTTTCGTCAAAGCTCTGCCTGATGCGTCTGGTTTTTATGCCCAAAGTCGCCGTTCCGTAAGGAGTGTCGTAGGGAAAGGAGTTTTTCTCCCCCTCTCTGAAAACCACGCGGCTTGTTATATATCCGTCGCGGTCAACCACGACGTGATCGGGCATAACGATAACGCTTGTTCGCGTCCCCTCAAGCCCTGTTACATCGCTTTCAAGATATGAAAAGCAGGAGGCGTCTCCCTCTTTGAAATAGTAGCCGTCTGTGGTAAAATCAACGACCTGGCGATCATCCTGATCGTAGCCGTGGATGCTGTGCATGGAAATAATTACGTCTTTCATAGTTCCTTATCGACCTCCGCTGTTTCAATGTGTGCCGTATACGGGGAGGTATCGTATCTGAGCAGCCGGGAAGAAAGCGAAATGAACCGTTCTCTGTCACCGCTCGTTATGAATGTGGTTTCACCGCTGCCGCCCGTGATAGAAAATTTTTTCAGATATTCACAAGCGTCCTCCGCCGCGCAGGCGGATGCGCTTATAAGTCTGACCTCCGTGCCGAGATATGCGCTTATGGCTTCGGAAATAAAGCCGAAATGCGTACACCCGAGCAGCAGTGCCGCAAGCCCCTTCCCTTTGAGCGGAAGCAGACATTTCCCGACACATTCGCGCACGAGCGCATCCGACGGGGCGGTATGCCCGTCCTCAATTATGCGCACAAAATCCTGACATGGCAGGGCGATTATTTCACGTCCCGGACACAGAGCCGATATTCTGCCCGCGAAAGCGCCGCTTATGATGCTTGCCTCCGTGGCGATAACGCCGACGGGCGCACTGCCCGTGATACCTGCGATTTTTCTGACCGGAGCGTCAACCACGTTGAAAACCGGGATGCGGAAGCTTTCGAGTATATCCGGCGCGGTGCTTGAAACGGTACCGCAGGCGGCGATAATCGCCTTTACACCGTAAGAGGCGACAAGCTCAAGATCCTGCCGGGTGATTTTCCGCAGTGCCGGGACGGTTTTTACGCCGTATGGCATACGGGCGGTATCTCCGAAATATATTATATTTTCATCCGGGAGCAGCTTTCTCAAAGCCATAACGGCTGTAAGACCGCCGAGACCGGAATCAAAAACGCCTATTGCTCTGGGATCCATCATAAGCTCCTTCATAAGCTTCTATACAAAAAAGTCTGACTATAACATTCTAACTCAATTATATTCCTATTACAAGTAAAATTTGTATGGCTTCATGTGTGGAATTTCATATTGCAAAGTGCTATAATAAAATAAGGACGGCGCAGCGGGAATGTCCGCGGCGTCCGTCAGGTGAAACCGGGGAGGCGATTGTATGAACATCGAGTTGACTGATAAGGAATTCAGACGGCTGCTTGACATGGTATATATAGGAAATTGGATACTGAACTCCACCAGAGGGAACGACAGGTTTGAGGATTATGACAAAATCCAGGAAAAGCTTTTTGCTCTTTGCCCGGCAAACGGTATGCGTTCGCTTGTGCAGCTGTGGCAGGGGCACATTTTCCCGTCGAGGGCGTATGAAGACGGCGGGATACACGAGGCGATAGCCGACTATGAGGATGCGGTGTTCTATAATATTCTTGCGGAGGAGCTTGCGCGGCGTGATCTGGGGCTTGAGGACAGAGACCCGGAAAACTTTGATGAGCTTACCGAGCGTATGGACAGCTATCTTGACGAATTCGAAAAAAACGGTCTTGATACCGTGAATGTTGATATTGATTGAGGCGTGAAATGAACGACGAACTTACGAGACAGGACATCAAAAAAATGCAGGAGGAGCTTGATTACCGCAGGCTTGAGCTTATGCCGGGGCTTATCGAGGAGGTAAAGCGTACCCGCGCTTTCGGTGATTTGAGCGAGAATTTTGAGTATAAGGCGGCGAAGCAGGCGCAGAACAAAAACCGCAGCCGCATACGTTACCTTGAGGGCATGATAAAGACCGCAAAGATCATTGACGACCGGTCGGGAGACGATGAGGTCGGCCTTTTTGATAAGGTGGAGATCTATATGCCGGAGGACGATGAGTATGAGACTATCCAGGTGGTGACGACAGTGCGCTGTGACCCGCGGATGGGGCTTATAAGCAGGGAGTCGCCCTTCGGGCAGAGTGTTCTGGGCAAAAAGGTGGGCGATACTATAACCGTACACGTAAACGACAGCTATAGCTATCAGGCAGTCATAAAGTCCATTACGAAAATGAATGACGACGGCTCTGCGCCGCTGATGAGCTTCTGATACCACAGCTATCCGTAGACTTGTAAATAAATTCATACAAGAAAACTCTCTGCACTGCCAAGAGGCTTTGCAGAGAGTTTTTCTGGTTATATCGCGTTATATCCCGCACGGTACGCGGCAACATTCAGCTCTGCGAACTTTTCCGGGACGGTCGTGCGGATAACTTCTTCCCAGTCAATATGCGGAAGCTCCAGTACCTTTATGAGCGCACCGAACAAAACGATGTTCATGCACTTTTCACTGCCGAGCTGCTTTGCAATATCGCCGGCACGGAGAGAGAAGCATCTGAAATTCTTCTCCATTGCCTCCAGACAGCCCTCGGGATATTGCGCAAGACCGGCGGCCGTGGTGGCTGATGCCATTTCATAATCATTGATCACTGCCACGCCGTCTTTTTTAAGAAATCCGGAGTATCTTACCGCTTCCATCTTTTCAAAGGCGACCATAACGTCGGCCGCGCCTGTGCCTATGAGCGGGGAATATACCTTATCGCCGAAACGGACCTGTGTCGAGACGCTGCCGCCGCGCTGCGACATGCCGTGGACTTCGCTCATTTTGACGTCGTATCCGGCCTTCATGAGTCCGTTGACAAGCACCTTTGCGGTGAGGATCGCGCCCTGACCGCCTACGCCGACCAGAATAACAGATTTTGTTTCCATTGCTTAATCCTCCTTACGCGCTATCGCGCCGACGGGGCAGACCTGAGCGCATACCGTGCAGCCCACGCACAGAGATGCGTCTATGCAGGATTTTCTGTCTTTTACCATTATGGCGGGGCAGCCGACGCTGAGGCACTTTTTGCAGCCTATGCATTTCGCACTGTCCGCAGCGCACAGCCGCTTTTGAAATTTTTCGCGTTTTATCAGCAGGCAGGGACGACGCACCACCATGGCGGTGCGTTTGGCGCTTGCTATGGCGTCATCGATTGCTTTGTCCATGGCTTTCAGATCCTGCGGATCGACTATTATGATGTTTTCATACCCGCAGGCACGGAGGATATCTTCTATTCTGAGCGCTGCGGCCATCTCACCCATGAGATTGAAGCCGCTGCCCGGGTTATCCTGATGCCCGGTCATGCCGGTGATGTGATTGTCGAGCACAACGGGGATCATATCGGCATCGTTATAGATTATTTCAGCCGCGCCTGTCATCCCACTGTGGAAAAATGTCGAATCGCCCACAACGCCGAAAACGGTCTTTTTTATGCCGGACGCCTTGAAGGCTTTTGCCATGCCTGCACCGACGCTGAATCCACCGCCCATGCATATGACCGTGTCAACGGCGTTGAGCGGGGCGGAACCGCCGAGTGTGTAGCAGCCGATATCGCCCGTGACAACACAGCCTTTGCGCTTGCCGATGCAGTAGAAGAAGCCTCTGTGCGGGCAGCCGGGGCAGAGTGCGGGCGGGCGGGAAACAGCTTTGACGCCGACGTCAACGCTCTCCGCCTTTTCGCCGAAAATCGCTTCGCGCAGGATCTGGGGATTAAGCTCATACATGGCGGGCACAAGCTCCTTACCGATGCAGTCTATTCCCGCGGCTTTTATCTGCTCTTCCATATACCCGTCAAGCTCTTCCACCACATAGAGCTTTTTGACCTTCGAGGCAAAGGAGCGTATCAGCTCCATAGGCATGGGATAGGTAAGACCAAGCTTCAGGAATGAAGTATCCTCGGGAAAGACCTCCTTTGCGTAGAGGTACGCGGCGCTTGCGGCGATAACGCCGACTTTGCCTCCGTTCATCTCGGCGACGTTGAGCGGGCAGTTGTTTGCGTATTTTTCAAGCTCCGCAAGGTTCTTTTCAAGCTTTGCGCGGCTGCGGTAGGAATTGCCAGGATTGCAGATATATTTGGCACCGTTGCGCTGATAGGGTATAGGCGCGATCTCGCTGTGTACGCCAGGTTCGACGAGGCTTTTCGAGTGGGCGATGCGCGTTACGGTACGCAGCATCACCGGCATATCAAACCTTTCGGAGATTTCACAGGCGTATTTTACGAAATCCTTACATTCCTGAGAATCGGACGGCTCGACCATGGCAATCTTTGCGTGCTTCGCATACCAGCGGTTGTCCTGTTCGTTCTGAGAGGAATGGAGGCTGGGATCGTCGGCGACGACAATGACAAAGCCGCCTCCGACTCCGCTGTAAGCGGCGGTGAATATCGGATCTGCGGCGACGTTCATTCCGACGTGCTTCATTGCCGTGAGAGAGCGTACACCCGCAATACTTGCGCCGTATGCGACCTCGGTTGCGACCTTTTCGTTGGGCGCCCATTCGCAATAGAGCGCGTCTCTGTATTTCGGAAGATTTTCAAAAATCTCTGTGCTTGGAGTGCCGGGGTACGCGGAGCAGACCTTTATGCCTGCCTCGTAAGCGCCCAGCGCGACGGCCTCATTGCCGCTCATCAGCAATTTCATTTTCCAATTCCTTCTTTCATCGTATTGTGCACAGACTAAAAGTCTCTTTTCATCTGCATCATATAGAACGATTTTTCATCAATTGCCCGCATTGTCGCAAGTATCCCGTCAAGATGATCACATTCATGCTGCAAAAGCTCGGCATAATCGCCCTCAAGCTGCATCCGCCTCGGCTGCATATCGCCGTCGAGGTAGGATATCACGATCCTTTTTCGACGCTTGAGCCTGACGCACAGCCCCGGAAATGACATGCAGTCGTCCATGACCTCGTAAGACTCTTTGTCGGGGAAGGTGATCACGGGATTTATAAATACGTATTCTTTGTCGGTGAGCATATATATAAGCCTTTTTTGCAGCCCTATCTGAGGCGCGGCGATGGCTCTGCCCGCACCGTAGGTCTTCCTGTAATCAAGAAGCGTATCGCGCAGATCGCCGACCCAATCGCTGAGCAGCACAAGGTCGTTTTCGTTCACTTTTGCACTCTTTTCATACAGCACAGGGTTTCCCAGCTTCAGAATTTCCCTTACCATGTCCTCTGCCCCTTGAAATTTGTATTATCTATTATATAGATACCCGATATGGATGTCAACCGTCCTCCGCTCCATTGACGGGGGGCTGGGACCGTTTCGAAAATGGAATGCTGTGTTTTTCACCAATAAACGCGTCTTCACTGCGGCTTAATAAATGCGTTTATGTAATATTTGTACAAAAAATCAAAGCAAATAACGACAGTTCTGTGACTGTTTGGGAGTTGACAGTTCATTAACAAGTGAATATAATAAAAAAAGACATCCTGCTGTTTTTTGGAGAAAAAGCTTTAATTTGCAGTTTTATGATATGAAAAGCACGTAATGCGGAAATAAAGTGAGTGCTTTGCCGCATGGCTGATTTTTCTGAGAGAAAAGACGGAAAAGGTTGTTATATTCCGACAAAAAAGGATTATGATTTAAAGTGTTGAGGGGGTGAGTCAATGTCATTTATGGCTATCACAAGCATAACCGACGCAGAGGCGGAAGCGAAAAATACCGTCGCGCAGGCAGAAGCAAAGGCACAGCAGATGATCACGGATGCCGAAACTGCGGGGAAGGCAGCGGTTGAGGCGGCTGCCGCGAAGGCTGAAAGCGAGCTTGTGGAGCTGCGCCGTCAGGCTGATGAAAAGGCGGTAGAAGCGGCAGGCGTGCTTTCAAAGGAGCTTGAAAACACAAAGGCCGGCTTACGCGAAAAAGCGGACGCAAAGCTTGCTCAGGCTGCGGGTCTTGTAGTGGAAAGGATAGTGAACGGCTAATATGGCAATTTTACAAATGAAAAAGCTTCGCCTTGCGGCTGTGCGCTCAAATAAGGACGCCCTGTTGAGGGAGCTTATCCGTCACGGCTGTGTGGAGTTTTCCGAGATTGAGGATGAAATTTCTGAATCAGACATGGGAAAGCTTTTCAAGCGTGAGGATACCGCTTTTATGAGCCTCAAATCCGACCACGCCACGCTCACCCAGGCGATAAAACTTCTTGACAGGTTCGCACCCGTCAAGGGCAGGCTGCTGTCCGCGCCGAAAGAAGTCGAGGACGCGGTTCTGCTCGACGACAGCGGCGTCGCTGCGGCCTTGAAGATCGCGGATGCTATTGTTGAAAACGACGAGCGCATAAAGCGTATCTCGGCCGAGGAAAGCCGTCAGCGCAGTGTTATTGAGTCGCTGCTTCCGTGGCAGGAGCTTGATATGCCGCTTGACCTTGAAGGTACGGAGCGCTCCGCCGTTCTGCTTGGCAGTATCCCCGTCAGGCAGGATATGGACGAGCTTAACGACGCACTTCAGAGTGAATGTGAAGAGGCGGAGGTTTTCCTTGTCAGCTCCGACAAGGTGAGCAAGTTCGTTGTCGCCGTGTGCATCAAGGAGGCTCTTGTAAAGGTAAACGAGCTTCTTCGCAGTTACGGCTTTGTGCCGAGTGCCGTGACCGGTGTAAAGGGCACGGCAAGAAAGTGCATTTCCGACGCTAATATCCGGCTCAGGGAGCTGGCGGAGGAAAAGACCGGCTGTGAAAATGCGATCAGGGCGGAGAGCGTGCGCAGGGACGATCTGAAGCTTGCCGCGGACAGAGTGAACACAAAGCTTGCTCTTGCGCAGGCCGAGGGGAAGCTGTTCGGTACGGAAGCTGTCGTGATTATGGAGGGCTGGATGCCCGCCGAACGCGAAAGCGAACTTATCCCTGTTTTTGAGAAGTTTGACTGTGCATGGGAAACCAGCGATCCGGCGGAGGACGAATATCCCGAGGTTCCGGTGAAGCTTAAAAACAACAAATTTACCAACGCACTGAATATGGTCACCAATATGTACTCGCTGCCCGCTTACGGTACGGTAGACCCCAATCCGCTTATGGCGCCGTTTTTCATTCTGTTCTTCGGACTTATGATGGCGGATATAGGCTATGGCCTTATGATGATCCTTGCGGCCGTGGTCGCACTGAAAAAGATGAAGCCGAGGGGAAACTCAAAGGCATTCTGCCAGCTCCTTCTTTACTGCGGCATAGCCACGCTTGCAATGGGCTTCCTGACGGGCGGCCTGTTCAGCGACATTCCTTATCAGATAGTGCATACGCTTGATCCCGACAGCACATGGGAAGGCTTGTGGGCGCTGTTCAGTCCGGAAAAAGACAGCACGGCGGTTCTTGTCGGTTCACTCGTTTTGGGCTTGATACATCTCAATACCGGTATGGCGGTAAGCTTTGTTCAGAAGAAAAAGGCGGGCAATCTTGCCGACGGTGTTTTTGAGGAAGGCTCACTCTGGGTCATACTTCTCGGCGCCGTCATAATGGCATTAAAGCTCCTTGGAGCATCGGAGACCGTGTATAAGATCGGTCTTGCGGTGCTGGTGATTGGGGTGGTGATGCTGCTGTTCGGCGCGGGACGTCACTCAAAGGGCTTCGGCAAGGTGACGGCGGCTTTCGGCTGCATCTATAATACGGCCACCGGCTGGTTCGGCGATATTCTCAGCTATTCGAGAATAATGGCTCTGATGCTTGCAGGCGGCGTTGTCGGTAAGGTCTTCAATACCGTCGCGGTCATGCCGGCCCAGGCGAACGGTGTGAACGCGGCGACGGTCATAGCGTTTCTTGTGATTTTCCTGCTTGGCCACGCGATGAACTTCGGCCTTAATCTTCTCGGCTGCTACGTGCATGACCTTCGTCTGCAATGCCTTGAGTTTTTTGGCAAGTTCTATACCGACGGCGGCAGAGCGTTTGATCCACTTACAATAAGCTCCGAATACGTAAGAGCTAAAGAATAAAAACAGTTTTATGGAGGAAATACAAAATGGAATTTCTTAACGCAATAAGCGGCAATGCACTTGCATTCCTTGGCGCGGCACTTGCCGGCGCACTTGCATGTATCGGCTCTGCAAAGGGTACCGGCATCGCCGGTGAAGCCGGCGCGGGGCTCGTCTCCGAAGATCCTTCCAAGTCCGGTAAGGTCATGATCCTTCAGGTCATCCCCGGTACTCAGGGTCTGTACGGCTTCGTTATCTTCTTCCTCGCGTACCTCAAGATAAGCGGCGCTTCTGAGGCTCTCACTGTTGCACAGGGCTTCCAGATCGTTTCTGCCTGCCTGCCCATTGCTATCGGCGGCCTTTCTTCCGCTATCGCACAGGGTAAGGTCGCGGCTGCATCCATCAACATCCTTGCCAAAAAGCCCGACGACTGGTCCAAGGGTATGATCATGTGCATCGTTGTTGAGTTCTATGCGATCCTTTGCCTGCTGGCATCCTTCCTTATGCTCAACGCGATCAACTTCTGATAATAATAGGAGATACTATGAAAGGCACTGAAAAAATAATCGCGCATATCCGAGCCGACGCAAAAGAGCGCTCCGACGCGATACTCGCTCAGGCAGAGCAGCAGTGCGCGCTTATCCGTTCCGACTTTGAGAAGCAGGCCAAAGAGGTATACACCGAGAAAATCCGTGCCGGTGTGGCCGAGTGCCAGGCGAGAGTTGACGGTATGGATCGTATCGCCCGTATGGAAGCCAAAAAGGGCATCCTTGCGCTCAAGCAGCAGATGGTTTCCGAAAGCTTTGATAAGGCGTGCGAAATGATCGTCGATCTCCCTGCCGAACAGTATACGGCGCTTCTTGCAAAGCTTGCCGCCGACGCCTCCGACACGAAGGATGAGGAGATAATCTTCAACGCACGTGACCGTGAGAGTATCGGGCAGGCGGTCGCGGATGCCGCGAACAGGCTTCTGGGCGGCGGTAAGCTCACCGTGTCCGACGAGACCGGCAATTTTGCCGGCGGGCTTGTTCTCCGCCGCGGAAGCGTAGAGGCAATATGCACTGTGGAGCTTTTGGTAGAGCTTTGCCGTAATGAGATGTCCGCTGATATCGCCAAGGTGCTCTTCGGATAATTTATATTATTCAAAGATTCCTTAGGGAGGGAAAAATTTGGCTACTGAAAGAGAAGCGTATCTGTGCCTGTCGGCGATGCTGAGGGCAAGAGAGCCAAAGCTTCTGAATACAGAAAAAAGCATACGTATGCTTGAGGCACCGTCCTTTGAGGATGCGGCAAAGGTGCTTACGGACTGCGGATATGCGGATATGTCACAGATGAGCGCAAGGGAAATAGAGGCGTCTCTCAATGAGCGGCGCAACGCGATCTTTGCGGAACTTGACAATATGTCCCCGCAGAAAGAGCTTGTGGATGTTTTCCGCATGAAGTACGACTATCATAATGCCAAGGCCATTATCAAAGCTGAGGCAATGGATACGGACGCGTCGCACCTTCTGAGCGGCTCCGGCAGAATCGACGGAGAAAAGCTCCTGAGTCTTTATAACGACGAGCAGTACAATGACATGCCCGGCATGCTCAAAACGGCGGTTATTGACGCAAAGAACGAGCTTGCCCGCACCAATAATCCACAGCTTGCCGACCTCATTCTTGACAAAGCGTACTTTGCCGAGATACGCCATGCGGCGGAGAACGTCGGAAGCGACCTTTTCAATGGTTACGCCGATATCCTGATCGACTGTGCAAATCTCAAAAGCGCCGTGCGCGTGCTGAGAATGGGCAAGAGCGCGGAATTTTTGGAGTCCGTGCTGATAGACGGCGGTACGGTCAGCGCAGACAGGCTGGAAAAGGTTTCCGATAAAGAAGGGCTTGTAAATCTCTTTGCACATACGAAGCTTGAAAAAGCGGCTGTTCTCGGCGGCGAAGCGCTTGACGGCGGAAGCATGACCGCGTTTGAGCTTGAGTGTGACAATGCGGTCAACAGGTATCTTGCATCGGCGAGACGCGTAAGCTACGGCCCCGAAGCTGTGGTGGAGTATCTTGCGGCCGTCGAGAGCGAGATAACCGCCGTCAGGATGATACTCACGGGCAGGCTTGCCGGCATAGCGCCGCAGGTCATACGGGAAAGGCTGCGTGATTTGTATGCTTAAAATTGCGGTTATAGGCGGCAGAGAGACCGTCATGGGCTTCAAGGCTCTCGGGCTTGATACATTCCCTGTGACCGATGCTGCAGAGGCGAACAAGACTCTGCGCACGCTGACAAGGGAAAGTCAGGACTATGCGATAATTTACATTGAGGAAAATCTTGCCGAGCAGATGGCGCATGAAATCGACAGATTCAAGGACAGTCCAACTCCTGCGATAATCCTCATCCCCGGCAGGGAAGGCTCATTAGGGCTTGGTCAGTCGGCGCTGAAGGCGGCTGTCGAACGCGCTGTCGGCACAAACATTCTGGGAGACTGAGCCGGAATGATCCAACCGTTTTCCGCGGCTCTGCCGCGTGAAAACCACATTAAGGCGAAGCTTTTTCGCCGCTCATGCCGAACGGGGCGCACAGCCGCCGGTATAAACATGAGCTGCCGATTCAAAAAAATGAATCGAACTAATTAAAAGGTAGGTTAAAATATGAGCGGAACCATTACAAAAGTTTCAGGACCGCTTGTGGTCGCAGAGGGTCTTGCCGACGCCAACGTCTCCGACGTTGTGCGCGTCGGTTCCCAGCGGCTGATAGGCGAGATCCTTAACATGACCGGTGACACCGCATCTATTCAGGTCTACGAGGAGACCTCCGGCCTTGGCCCCGGCGCCGAGGTCATTACGACGGGTTTCCCCATGTCCGTTGAACTTGGACCGGGTATGCTGGATAATATCTATGACGGCATCCAGCGCCCTCTGCCCGAGATGCGCGCCCTCACCGGCGACTCTATCACAAGAGGAACGGATGTTCCGGCACTCAACCGTGAAAAAAAGTGGGAATTTGTCCCGACTGCCAAGGTTGGCGATAAGCTTTCCGGCGGCGACGTTCTCGGTACGGTGCAGGAGACCAGTGCTATCCTTCATAAGATCATGGTGCCTCCCGCAATCAGCGGCGAGGTTACGGAGATCGTTGAGAAGAGCGAGCATGTTGTCACTGACGTTATCGCAAAGATCAGGGACGCAAAGGGCAAGGTTCATGAGCTGCAGATGCTGCAAAGATGGCCTGTGCGTATTGCGAGACCGTATGAAAGAAAATTTGTCCCCAGCCGCCCCATGAACTCCGGACAGCGTATCATTGATACCCTTTTCCCGATAGCAAAGGGCGGTACAGCGGCGGTTCCCGGCCCGTTCGGCTCCGGCAAGACCGTCGTCCAGCACCAGCTGGCAAAGTGGTCCGACGTTGACGTTGTCATTTATATCGGCTGCGGTGAGCGCGGCAATGAGATGACAGACGTTCTTATGGAGTTCCCCGAACTCAAGGATCCGCGCAACGGCGAGCCTCTTATGAAGCGCACCGTGCTTATTGCGAATACCTCTGATATGCCTGTTGCGGCGCGTGAAGCATCCATCTATACTGGTATTACTATCGCCGAGTATTTCCGTGATATGGGATATGATGTCGCCGTTCTGGCCGACTCAACCTCCCGTTGGGCGGAGGCTCTGCGTGAAATGTCCGGACGTCTCGAGGAGATGCCCGGTGAAGAAGGCTATCCTGCATATCTTGCTTCCCGTCTTTCTCAGTTTTATGAAAGAGCAGGCGTCGTCGGCTGTCTCGGCAGTGACGACCGTCAGGGCTCCGTTACTGCTATCGGTGCGGTTTCGCCTCCGGGCGGCGATATTTCGGAGCCTGTATCTCAGGCGACCATGCGTATCGTCAAGGTGTTCTGGGCGCTGGATTCATCCCTTGCCTATGCGCGCCACTTCCCCGCGATAAACTGGCTGACTTCCTATTCGCTTTATATGGACACTCTGCGCCCCTGGTATACACAGCAGTTCGGTGAAGCCTACATGGCAAACCGCGAGAAGGCGATGCACATTCTCCAGGAGGAGAGTGAGCTTCAGGAGATCGTCCGTCTTGTCGGTCAGGACGCCCTGTCTGCGGATGACCGCCTTACTATGGAAACGGCGCGTATGATCCGCGAGGACTTCCTCCAGCAGAACGCCTTTGTCGATGAGGACGCTTATTCCGCATACGCAAAGCAGTTCAGGCTTCTGGATATGATCCTCAAATATGACGATATGTGCCGTACCGCTCTTAAGAAGGGCGCAGGGATGAACGCACTGTTCGGTATTCCTGCGCGTGAAAAGATCGGCCGTGCGAAAATGGCTGCCGCCGACACGTTCGGTGCGGATTATGACGTGATCCTTGCCGAGATGAAGACGCAGATCGATGAAGTAATTGCCGGAGGTGAGGACGCATGATTAAAGAGTATAAGACAATAAAGCAGATAGCAAGTCCTCTGATGATCGTTGAGAACGTTGAAGGCGTTACCTACGACGAGCTTGGTGAGATCGAGCTTCCCGACGGCAGCGTCCGCCGCTGCAAGGTTCTTGAGGTTGAAGGCAGCAAGGCTGTCGTTCAGCTCTTTGAATCCGCACAGGGCATCAACCTTGCAAATTCCAAGGTTCGTTTTCTTGGGCATCCGCAGCAGCTTGCCGTTTCCGAGGATATGCTCGGCCGTGTTTTCAACGGTATGGGCGTTCCCATTGACGGCGGCCCTGAAATTCTGGCAGATGCGCATATGGACATCAACGGCCTGCCCATGAACCCGGCAGCCCGTGCCTATCCTGCCGAGTTTATTCAGACCGGCGTTTCGACCATTGACGGCCTCAATACTCTCGTAAGAGGTCAGAAGCTGCCCATATTCTCCGGCTCCGGTCTGCCACATGCGGCGCTCGCCGCGCAGATAGCACGTCAGGCGCGTGTTCTCGGTGATAATGAGACCTTTGCCGTCGTGTTTGCTGCTATAGGCATCACCTTTGAAGAGTCAGAGTATTTTATAAGCGATTTCCGCCGTACCGGGGCTATCGACCGCACGGTTATATTTTCCAACCTTGCAAATGACCCCGCAGTCGAGCGTATCGCAACTCCGCGTATGGCGCTGACCGCTGCGGAATATCTTGCATTTGAGAAGGATATGCAGGTTCTGGTCATACTCACCGACATCACCAACTACGCCGAGGCTCTGCGTGAGGTTTCTGCCGCAAAGAAGGAAGTACCCGGACGCCGCGGCTATCCCGGTTACCTCTATACCGACCTTGCAACCATGTATGAGCGCGCCGGGCGCCGTCAGGGCAAGAAGGGCTCCATCACTATGATACCAATCCTGACCATGCCCGAAGACGATAAGACCCACCCGATTCCCGACCTTACCGGCTACATCACCGAAGGTCAGATCATTCTCAGCCGTGAGCTGCACCGCAAGGGCATTGTTCCGCCCGTGAACGTTCTGCCCTCCCTCAGCCGTCTGAAGGATAAGGGCATCGGCGAGGGCAAGACCCGTGAGGATCATGCCGGTACGATGAACCAGCTCTTTGCCGCGTATTCCCGCGGTAAGGATGCGAAGGAGCTTATGACCATTCTGGGCGAAGCGGCGCTGAGCGACGACGATAAGCTCTATGCAAAGTTTGCCGACGAGTTTGAAAAGGTCTATGTATCTCAGGGCAACAACACCAACCGCAGTATTGAGGAGACGCTCAATATAGGCTGGGAGCTGCTGAGCATCCTGCCTAAGCGCGAACTCAAGCGTATCAAGCCCGAGTATATTGAAAAGTATCTTCCCAAGAAGTAAATTCCAGCCATTTACAGTAAAACAGGCCGTTTAGGATGTCTCAGCGTTCTTATGGCGCAGCGCGGGAAACGCCGGGACGGATAAAATGAGCCGCCATGCTTTTAGAAACAGCGCGGCTGCTGCAATAAGCATGGGTTCTCGATCGGAAAAGCCTTTCGATCGAAGAAAATATTATGGAGGTGATGCTTTTTGGCAAGTACAACTGTGACCCCGACCAGAATGGTGCTCAACCAGCTCAAGGGAAGACTTAAAACTGCACGGCGCGGACACAAGCTTCTCAAGGACAAGCGCGATGAGCTTATGAGACAGTTCATGGATGTGGTAAAGCTTAATAAACAGCTCCGTACCCGCGTTGAAGAGGGACTGACGGCGGCGTTTGCGGCTCAGCAGGTCGCAAGCTCGATAATGTCCCCCGAAATGCTGGAGCAGGCTCTGCTCTATCCCAGACAGAGTGTTGAGCTTAATATGTCGTTTAAGAACATCATGAGTGTAAATGTTCCCGTTTACACCTTTAAAACCGCCAATGACGATCCGAGTGAGATATACCCTTACGGTTTTGCTCAGACCTCCGGCGAACTTGATGACGCGCTAAGTCAGCTTTCCAAGGTGTTTGAGGATATGCTTGAGCTTGCACAGGTTGAAAAAACCATGCAGCTGCTTGCGGAGGAGATCGAAAAGACACGCCGCCGCGTCAACGCTCTTGAATATGTCATGATCCCGGAGCTTGAGGGCAATATCAAGTATATCACCATGAAGCTTGAGGAGAACGAAAACGCGACAAAGGTTCGTCTCATCAAGGTAAAGGAAATGGTTCTTGAACAGGCGCACCACTATAAGCAATAAAGCCAAATAAGCAAGAACGGAGAAATATCCACCGTTCCGGAACTGAACGGAATGTAAGCGGATACTTCTCCGTTGAAATTTGGCTTTACGTCAATAGTTGGGGCAGAAAAAATGTTGCGGCAGTCATCCTTTTAGAATGGCTGCCGCAACATTTATTATTTATTTTAGAACCTTTTAGATCCTTTATATTGCAGCACTACAGAGCCAGCGGACTTTTTTCGTGCTTGCTCTTGTTTTTTTCTTGACTGTTTGTTATACTAAAAAATAAGAATCAGTTGACAAGGAGACACACGGTTTTGACAGCTTCAATGCAGCTCAGCCGATCTAAATTACTGATAAAACAGCATTAAACCAATATGTAAAACAGAAAAAAGTTTCTTGGAAGTGGTAAGTATTTCGGCGTTGAAATCAATATGGGAAGGGTTTGACTTCAGATATCTGATGAGCATTGTCCTTGCCGTTGTTCCTTCTGTGCTGTGCATAACCCTTCATGAGTTGAGTCACGGATACACGGCGTATTTTCTGGGCGACGACACCGCAAAACGGAGCGGAAGACTTACGCTCAACCCTTTGAAACATCTCGACCCTGTGGGACTGCTCATGCTTGCGGTTTTTCATGTAGGCTGGGCAAAGCCCGTGCCGGTCAATATGTTCAGGTTTAAAAATCCAAAGCGCGGTATGGCGATAACCGCACTTGCCGGACCTGTTTCCAATCTGGTCATTGCAGTCGTGTTCATGTTCTTGTACGGCCTTTTTTATATTCCGATGAGAGATTCTGCGGCCGGGAGTTATTTTTTGACTATGCTGCAGCTTACGGTTTATATAAGCCTCGGCCTCGCCATATTCAACTTTATACCGATCCCGCCTCTTGACGGGTCAAAAGTGCTCTTCTCGCTCATGAGCGACGAAAGCTATATAAAGCTTATGCGCTATGAGAAATACGGTTCGCTGCTGATGCTTGCACTTGTCGCCAGCGGTATCCTCGGTAAGCCCCTCACGGCGCTGATCGACGGCATCTTTGACCTTATTCTGCCGGTGGCTCAGGCGGGCTGCGATATTGTCTTTTATCTCTTTTATAAGTGAGCGTTCAATGGACAATCCGAATTTTCATCTCGAGGGTGTGCTCAGGGAAAAAGGCGAGATGAGCGACTTTGAAGGTCCGCTCAGCCTTATTCTTATGCTACTTTCAAAAAATAAAATAGAAATACGCGATATAAAGATCGCGGATATTCTCGATCAGTACATGGATTATCTTGCGCAGATGGAGAGCATGGATCTGGAAATAGCCAGCGAGTTTATCCAGATGGCGGCGCATCTCCTGTACATAAAGACTAAAACCCTCCTCAGCAATGATGAAGAAGAGGTTTCAGAGCTTGAGCTGCTGATGCAATCTCTTGAGCAGCTTAAAGCCAAGGATACGCTTTCTTCCGTTCAAGCCGTGCTGCCGGAGCTGAAAAAGCTCTCCGCGGAGGGAATGCTGTTCCATGTCAAGCGGCCTGAGCCGCTCAATCCTCTGTCCAAGGTGTATGATTACCGCCATGAACCGGCCGATCTTCTTGAGGCGCTGCACTCGCTTTTTTCCCGCGGAGGCAGACATTCGGATGCCGATCAGCTGGACAGTGCTATTCCACACCGAATAATATTCAGCATACGCGATAAGAGCCGCCAGATACTTGATATGCTGCGGCTCGGCGATGTCGGCCTTAATGAGCTGTACCGTACTTGCCGGACAAGATCGGAGATCGTTGCGGCGTTTATGTCGGTGCTGGAGCTTTGCAGCATGGGGAGCATTGAGATCGAGAGAAAAGAAAATGACTATTCTTTGCGTTTTACCGGCGGAGATGTGGACGAAATAATTGAAAAGATCGTGGAATAATGAGTGATTTATCTTCTGCCATTGAGGCTATACTGTTTGCGTCGGGAGAGGCTTTTTCGATAAGCCGGATATCCCTGATATTGGGCGCCGACGTCAAAGAGGTGGAGCTTGCGGCGGCGTTTTTGCAGAATGAATATAAAGAAAACAGGCGCGGAATGCGGATACTCCGGCTTGACGATAAGCTTCAGATGTGTTCAGCTCCTGAGTATGCGCAGATAATCAGCCTTGCAATGGAGCAGAGAAAGCCGCCGGCGCTGTCGCAGAGCGCGCTTGAAACGCTTGCCGTCGTCGCATATTTCCAGCCAGTGACAAGGGCTTATATAGATCAGGTGCGAGGCGTTGACAGCTCGTATACGGTGAGCTCTCTTACAGAGAGAGGGCTGATCGAAATATGCGGCAAGCTTGACGTTCCGGGAAGACCGGCGATTTTCAGAACGACCGACGTTTTTCTGAGGACAATGGGTATAAGCTCACTCGACGAGCTGCCAGAGCTTCCGGATATGAATACAAATGAGGGCGTGGACAAACTGAAAAGCGAAATAGAGCGCCTGCGCAGCGGTGAGTATCAGCAGATCACCATAAACGACCTGCCGGAAAACAAGGATGAGGAGTGATGTGATTGGTTGCCCTTATAATTCTGGGAATAATAGTGTTGATAATTACAATTATTATGCTTGTCCCGATAGGCGCGGATATCGCATATGAAAGCGGCGAATTGAGAGTGTCGGCAAAGGCGGCTGGCGTTCTTTTTCAGATTTTTCCGAAAAATCCGGAGGAGGGGTCAAAGCCCCATAAAGAGAAAAAGCCTAAGAAGGAAAAGAAGCCCGAGGAGGCTGAAAACGGAGAAAAAAAACCGGGCAAAAAAATCAATCTGGACTTTACGTTCGATGAAATAATGATGCTCCTGAAAAAAGTCCTTAAAGGTTTTGGGATACTCGGCAAAAAATTCAGAGTGGACAGATTCCTTCTGGATTACACTGCAGCTGGGGATGACCCGTATCAGACGGCCGTGGTTTTCGGGAATGTCAACGCAGCGCTGAACATTCTTGCGCCGATCTGTGCTCAGCGTTTCGAGGTAAGCGATCTGTATGTGCACACGGATGTTGATTTCGCTTCGGAAAAAACTGCGCTTGATTTCGGGATAGCGCTTACGATCCGCATCGGCGCGATATTCCGCATGGTATTTGTGATTTTATTCGGCGCTCTCGGCGTTCTTATCAGAAATAAGCTGAGACACCTTAAAGAAAAGCTTGCGCGGAAACTGCGCGGCGAAAATGATGAGCCTTCGGAACAAATTACTGAAAACGATATAAAAGAGAGCAATGTACAGCAGGAAGAAAGGATTGACAAAAATGGAAAATAACCCTATCAGTAATCTTATGCAGAGCACGATGGAAAACGTAAAGAATATGCTTAAGGTCGATACCGTTGTCGGCGATCCGATAGTAACGCCGGACGGGATAACGCTTGTGCCGATTTCAAAAGTCAGCGTTGCCTTTGGCGGCGGCGGAGTCGAATTCGGCGCGAAGAAAGAAGGGGCAGACAAACCGTATGGCGGCGGAAACGCAACGGGCGTCAAGATCGAGCCTATCGGATTCCTTGTTATAAAAGAAGGTACGGTCAGAATGATCAATGTTATGCCTCCGGCGAGCAATACCGTTGACAGGATCATTGACCTCCTTCCGCAGGTCATGGATCGCGTTGACGCTTTTATCGACAAACAGAATAATAAATAAAGCAGCTGATTTTTCCACCGTCGGTTTACGGACGGAATATTAAAAAAATTACTGTAAATAATAAGCACTGCCCGATAACAGAGGGGTGGTGCTTATTATTAAGATTATTAAGAAAATACTTGTTTTTTCCGCCGTTTTTTTCCTGCTGGGAAATGGCTGCGCATATTGTGAAGAACCCGTCGGGAATATCAGCGCGCAGTCAGCCGTCGTGATGTGGAACGGGGAGATCGTATATGAAAAACAGCCGGGACTTAAGCTTCCCATGGCCAGTACAACAAAGCTTATGACGGCGCTCATAGCTGCCGAGCGCTGCGATATGGACGAGCGGATCAAGGTCGTGGAAGAGGACTGCCGGATCGAAGGCTCGACAATGTATCTCTGTCCGGGAGAAACGGTAACGGCTGAAGAACTGCTCGAAGGGCTGCTGCTTGAGTCGGGGAACGACGCCGCCGCGGCACTTGCCAGGTATATTGCGGGAGATATAATAAGTTTTGTGCAGCTGATGAATGAGAGGGCGTCGGAGCTTTCGATGACGTCTACGCATTTCTGCAATCCCCACGGACTTCCCGCCGACGGACATTACTCCACGGCAGAGGATATGGCGCTGCTGATGCAGGAATGTCTCAAAAACGAAACAGTGCGCAATATAATGGCGATGAAAAGCTGCGCCGTCAACGGAAGAACGCTTATAAACCACAATAAGCTTCTGTACAAATGCAAGGGGTGCACCGGCGGGAAAACCGGATATACGGAAGCAGCGGGAAGATGCCTTGTGTCAAGCTGCAAAAGAAACGGGGCAGAGCTTGTGTGTGTTACGCTGAATGCACCGGACGATTGGAACGACCACATTTATTTGTATGAGCGGACTTTCTCAGAGTATTCAATAAGGAATGTTACAGAGGGGATGCGCTTTTCCATTCCCGTGATCGGAGGGACGGAAAAGTGGGCATACCTTGTTCCGGAAACTGAGGCGGAAGTGTTTGTAAGCAAAAAATCGCAGGTTGCTGTGACGGCAAAGCTGCCATGGTTTACCTTTGCTCCTGTGAAAAGCGGGGAAGCGGCAGGAAAAGCGATAATTACTGTTGACGGAAAGTACAGAGGGGAGTATCCTCTTATATGCAGCAAAGATATTGAGTCTGATAATTCCTGATATAAGCGAAGCGGAGATAATCGATGAAAGAACGGCTTCAGAAGATCATTTCCTCTGCGGGGCTGATGTCCCGCAGAGCGGCGGAGAAGTACATAGAAGACGGACGCGTTACTGTGAACGGTGAAACGGCGGCTTTGGGGGCAAAAGCGGATACGGATGCTGACGTTATTCTGCTGGACGGCAGACCTTTGCCTGAAAACAATAAA
Organism: bacterium; assembly: GCA_963617275.1. Lineage (GTDB taxonomy): Bacteria > Bacillota > Clostridia > Oscillospirales > Oscillospiraceae > Limivicinus. The sequence continues at coordinate 29,112 of CAVENX010000032.1, read as the reverse complement.
AAAATATACATTATGCTCAACAAGCCGAAAGGATATGTCACAACGCTGAAGGACGAAAAGGGACGGAAAAACGTTAGCGAGCTTGTGAAGGACGCAGACGCCCGCCTATACCCTGTGGGCAGACTCGATATGTATTCGGAGGGGCTTATCATCATGACAAATGACGGGGATTTTGCAAATAAGCTGATGCACCCGTCTCATAATTTCAGCAAGGTATACCGGACATGGGTTCAGGGAGAAGACATAGGCTTTGCGGTCGAATATCTGCGATGCCCGATAGATATAGACGGGTATACCGTCTGTGCGGAGAATGTTGATATCGAGCGGGTCTTCCCCAAAGGCGCGGTTTTGCTTATCACAATTTCAGAGGGCAGGAACCGACAGGTGAGAAAAATGTGCGAAGCCTGCGGCCTGAAGGTCTCAAAGCTCCTGAGAATAAGCGAAGGGCCTCTCAGACTCGGAACGCTCAAGCCGGGAGAATGGCGCTATCTGAGCGAAGAAGAGCTTTCGGATGTAATGAATTGAAAAGGAGCTGACCGATGGTCAATACATATTATGACCTTGCGGTTATCGGCGGCGGCGCAGCAGGTATGATGTGCGCGTATCAGGCGGCGGTCAGGGGAATGAACGTGATCCTCTTTGACCCTAACCGCCGGCTTGGAAGAAAAGTCAGGATAACCGGAAAAGGGAGATGCAATCTCACCAATAATTGCGATATAAAAACCTTTATGTCAAACATTCCGGGGGACGGAAGGTTCTTATACGGCGCCCTCAACAGGTTTTCGCCGGAAGATACCATGGCTTTCTTTGAATCCAACGGTCTGCCGCTTAAAACCGAACGCGGGAACAGGGTTTTTCCTGTCTCCGACAATGCAAACGACGTGGCTGATCTTATGGCGGGGCTGTGCGCAAGAGCGGGCGTAAAGCTTGTCCGCGGCAGAGTAAAAAAGATCGCTGCGGAAAACGGTGCGGTGTCTGCGGTGGAGACAACGGAGGGAAAATTTCTGTGCAGAGCCGCGGCCGTCTGCACAGGCGGTATGAGCTATCCTCTCACAGGCTCCGACGGCTCGGGCTATAAGTTTGCGGAAGCTTTCGGGCATGCCGTTGTGCCTGCACGAGCATCGCTCGTTCCGCTTGAGAGTGATGATGATTATTGCGCGGAAATGCAGGGCTTTTCGCTGAAAAACGTCTGTCTTACCGTTTTCGAGAATGAAAAAAGCCTCTTTTCTCAGCAGGGAGAAATGCTGTTCACGCACTTCGGCATTTCCGGACCGCTGGTACTCTCCGCAAGTTCTCATATGAGAAATTTCGGAAAAGCGCATTACCGCGCGGAAATTGACCTTAAGCCCGCTCTTGATGAAAAAAAGCTTGATGCAAGGATCCTGCGTGATTTTGAAAAGTATTCGAACAGGGAATTTAAAAATGCGCTCGCCGATCTTGCGGGCAGTACGATGATTCCGGTTCTGGTCAGGCTTTCCGGCATACCGGAGGGGACAAAGGTTAACGAGATAACAAGGGAACAGCGTAAAAATCTGGTGCGTTTGTTCAAGGCGTTTCCCGTTAATATCACAGGGACAAGACCTATCGACGAAGCCATAGTCACTTCCGGCGGAGTTTCCACAAAGGAGATAAATCCCCGCACTATGGAATCCAAGCTGGTCGGGGGGCTGTATTTTGCGGGCGAGGTTCTGGATGTTGACGGATACACCGGCGGTTTCAACCTTCAGATAGCGTGGTCAACGGGATACGTCGCCGGAAATTCCGTAAGTACGGACGGATAGTGCGCGGCAAAGACCCGGTATGCCGAAAAGCTTATACAGAACAAACATGTTGGTTGAAAGCCTTGGAGGAACAGTATGAATAAGTATTACGCAATAGCGATAGACGGGCCGAGCGGCGCGGGAAAGAGCAGCCTTGCGAGAAAGCTTGCGGAGCGGTTTTCATTCATATACGTTGATACGGGCGCGATATACCGCACACTTGCCCTTGCGGCTATAAGGACGGGAACGGACAGAAAGAACGAGAACGAGGTTATGGCGCTGCTGCCGGCATTGAATATAAGTATGGCATATAACGCCGCCGGCGAACAGAGAATGTACCTTAACGGAGAGGATGTATCCGATCTTATCCGCACACCGGAGGTTTCGGCGGGAGCGTCGGACGTGTCATCACACGGAAAAGTGAGGGAATACCTCCTTGAAATGCAGAGAAAGCTTGCAAACGGAAACAATGTCATAATGGACGGGAGAGATATAGGGACGGTGGTTCTCCCTCAGGCGGAGCTTAAAATTTTCCTTACAGCGAGCAGCAAGGCGAGAGCCGAAAGGCGCATGAAGGAGCTTGCCCAAAAAGGAATGAATATACCTTTTGAAGAGGTTCTCAGAGATATTGAACGCCGCGACAGACAGGATTCCGAAAGAGCTGCGGCTCCGCTGAAAAAAGCGGAGGACGCAGTGCTGGTTGATACCAGCGAAACGGATTTTGCTCAAAGTCTCGAGCTTTTGAGCTCCGTTGTGCAGGAAAGACTTCATTTAGACAGGAAAGAAAACGAATGAAAAATTTGATCGTGGCCAAAAGCGCCGGATTTTGCTTTGGCGTAAGCCGGTCAGTGGAAATGGCAGAGAAGCTTCTTGAGGGCGGAGGCAAATGCTGCTGTCTCGGTGAGCTTATACATAATGAAGATGTTGTCGCCCGGCTTGTAAGTTCCGGATTGAGAATAATAGAAAGCCCAGAGGAGTGCGGCGTCGGAGATAAGGTCATCATACGTGCGCACGGCGTTACAAAGCGGATATACGATGAGCTTGAGAAAAGAGGCGCGGAGGTGACGGACGCCACCTGCCCCAAGGTCAAAGCGATCCACAAAATTGTCAGCCGTGCGGAAGGCGAGGGGCGTTTTGTTATTGTTATCGGCATGAAAAGGCACCCGGAGGTTGACGCGATCTGCGGCTGGTGCGGCGCACATAAAGTGATAGAGTCTCCGGAAGAAATGGAGGCGTGGCTCAGCGAAAACTATGAAATCTGGACAAAACCAATAACTGTTGTGGTGCAAACGACACAGACACGCAGTAATTTTAACGAATGTTGTGATATAATAAAAAAAAGATGTACAAACGCAAAAATATCTGATACAATATGTACTGCTACATTCACGCGGCAGGAAGAGGCGGCAAGTATTGCTTCACGGTGTGACGCAATGGTGGTCATAGGCGGTCGGCACAGCGCGAACAGCATCCATCTCGCACAGATCTGCGGTGAAAGCTGCGGTGATGTGCAGTTCATTGAAAGGCTTGAAGAACTGGATGCGGACAGGCTCAAAGGCTATGACACGGTTGGACTTACGGCGGGAGCATCTACGCCTGCGTGGATAATTAAGGAGGTAAGAAACAAAATGGACGAAATGAAAAACGAAACACTCGCAGAAGAAACCAAGGAGCTTTCCTTTGACGAAATGCTCGAGGAAACCCTTAAAACTATATATAATGGAGATAAGGTGACCGGCACGGTTGTTGCGATCACAGGAACAGAGATAAGCGTTGACCTTGGAACCAAGTATTCCGGGTTTATTCCCACATCCGAGTTCACTGACGATGGGATCAAGGTCGAGGACGTTGTAAAAGTCGGCGATACCATCGAAGCTGTTGTTGTCAGGGTCAACGATGTTGAAGGCACCGCACAGCTTTCCAAGAAGCGCCTTGACGCCGCCAAGATGTGGAACGATGTTGAGTCCGCTGTTGAAGACGGCACCGTTATGGAAGGTGTTGTCGTTGAAGAGAACAAGGGCGGCGTTGTTGTCAATGTCAAGGGCGTCCGCGTGTTTGTCCCCGCATCCCAGACTGATCTTCCCAAAGAGGCAGAGCTTGCACAGCTGCTCAAGAAGACCGTCCGTCTCAAGATATCCGAGGTCAACAAGGCGCGCAAGAGAGTTGTCGGCTCCATCCGCAAGGTCGCTCAGGCAGAGCGCAAGGCGCTTACCGAGGCTCTTTGGAACGATATCGAGATCGGTAAGAAATTCCACGGTGTTGTAAAGTCTCTCACCAGCTACGGCGCATTTGTCGATATCGGCGGCGTTGACGGCATGGTTCATGTTTCCGAGCTGAGCTGGGGACGCGTACATCAGCCCTCTGAAGTTCTCAATGTAGGCGACGAGGTCGATGTTTACGTCATCAACTTTGACCGTGAAAAGAGAAAGATTTCTCTCGGATACAAGGATCCCGACGCCAATCCTTGGACTATGTTTACAAATAAGTATTCCGTCGGCGATGTCGCACAGGTCAAGATAGTCAAGCTTATGCCTTTCGGCGCATTTGCTGAGGTTATTGACGGTGTTGACGGTCTTATCCACATTTCTCAGATCGCTGACCGCCGCATCGGCAAGCCCGAGGATGTGCTTTCTGTCGGTGATGTTGTTGAAGCGAAGATCACTGCTATCGACGAAGAGAAGCACAAGATATCCCTCTCCATTCGTGCTCTGTCCGAGACTGCTCCCGTTGAGGAACCCGTCGAGGAAGAGGAGGACGAGCCCGCCGAGGGTGACGCCCTTGTCTATGAGGTTTCCGCAGACGGAACCGCTACCGGTGTTGCGCCCGAAGCAGACGCAGAATAATCGAACATAAAATAATCAGCCTCTGTACGAAAAATGTACAGAGGCATTTTATATAATGTTTTATGCTTTCAGGCAATACGGTCATTCAGCCATTCCAGAATGTCGTTATAAACCGCGTCCCTGTTGGTTTCATTGAGCATTTCATGTCTCCCGCCGGGATAAAGACGGATCATCACGTCATGCAGTCCGGCATCGCAGAAAGCTTTGTATGCCCTTTCCACCCCTTTGCCGTAGCCGCCGACAGGGTCGGCGTCGCCTGACATGAAATATACGGGCTTGCTTTTGTCCATTTTTGCGATATTGGATTTTGAAGTGATATATTTAAGGCCGTTCATCATGTCGCGGTAAAGACTCGCCGTGCATACAAAGCCGCACATGGGATCGGCGATGTATTTGTCAACTTCGGTTTCGTCGCGGCTCAGCCAGTCAAACTTTGTTCTCGGGGTTTCTATTTTGTCGAGATACGATCCGAAAGCTATATCGTCAAGCGCTTTGCCGCTGCTGTACGGACCGTTTTTGAGCACGAGTGCTTCGGCAATAATATTTCCCCCGAGCACAGTAAGCGGATCCTGATGTCCGGTGCCGCTGAGAATGGCATAATCATATTTATCCGGATGGTCGATCATATAGTTCCTTGTAAGAAAGCTGCCCATCGAATGGCCGAACATGACATACGGGATACCCGGGTTTTCGGCAGCGGCGATATCATGTAGAAGAACCATATCACTTACGACATACTTCCAGCCGTCCTTTTCCGCGAAAAAGCCTTTCTCACTGCCGATAAGTACGGATTTGCCATGGCCGAGATGATCGTCCGCGTATACGGCAAATCCGTTTTCGGCGAGAAACCGCATGAAATCCGTATAGCGCTCACAATGCTCCGCAATGCCGTGGGTTATCTGCACAACGGCTCTCGGCGTGGTGTCGGGGAGACATTTTTTTACATGAATTTTGTTGATTCCGGTACTGGATTTGAATGTGAAATCAGAAAAAACGGGCATAACATTCCTCCGTGATTATATGTGAAAATATTTAAAAATTGCTCCTCCCGAAAAGAGAGGAGCAATTCGAATTATTTGCTTACTATTTCGCAGGTGTCGCGGGCGATAACAAGCTCCTCGTTTGTGGGGATGACGAAAACCTTGACCTTGGAATCGGGAGTGGAGATCATGATATCTTCGCCGCGCTTGGAGTTGGCTGCATCGTCAATTTTAACACCGAGATAGCCGAAGTACTCTGAAATCGCCTTGCGCGTCTCGGCGCTGTTTTCTCCGACGCCTGCGGTATAGACAATAGCGTCAACGCCGTTCATTGCGGCCACATACGATCCGACGTCTTTTGCGACCCAATAGTGGAACATATCGAGCGCGAGCGCGGCGCGCTTGTTGCCCTCTTCGGCGGCCTTGTCCAGATCGCGGAAGTCGGAGGAAACGCCGGATATACCCTGTACACCGGACTTCTTGTTGAGAATATTGAGCATTTCGTCGATGTCAAGATCATACTTGTGCATGATATACTGCATTACGCCCGGATCGAGGTCGCCGCAGCGGGTGCCCATGGGGAGACCGACCAGAGGCGTGAAGCCCATGGAGGTATCAACGCACTTGCCGTGATCTATCGCGCATATTGAAGAACCGTTGCCCATGTGGCAGGAAATGATTTTGAGTTCTTCGATCGGACGGCCGATAAGCTCTGCGCAGCGCTTGGAAACGTAGCGGTGGGAGGTGCCGTGGAAGCCGTAGCGGCGCACACCGTCTTTTTCATAGTATTCATAAGGAACAGCATACATATATGCCTTGCTGGGCATTGTCTGGTGGAAAGCGGTATCAAATACGGCTACCATGGGCACATCGCCCATAACCGCCTTGCATGCGTTGATGCCGGTAATGTTTGCAGGGTTATGCAGAGGTGCAAAGGGGGTGCACTCATCAAGAGTCTTCATGACCTCGTCGTTGATAAGCACGGAGCTTGCAAACTTTTCACCGCCGTGGACGACACGGTGGCCGACCGCGTCGATCTCCTTCATCGAAGCGACAACGCCGTACTCGGCGCTGGTGAGCTTGTCAATGACTGCGGCAATAGCCTCTGAATGAGTGGGCAGAGCAATGTCCTCGTTGAATACGGGCTTTCCGCCGACCAGAGGGCTGTGTTTGAGATGTCCGTCGATACCTATACGCTCACACAGACCCTTTGCCATTACTTTCTCGGTCTCCATATCAATAAGCTGATATTTAAGAGATGAGCTGCCGGCGTTGATAACAAGAATTTTCATTTTTTCTTTCCTTCCTATTGTAAATAAATTGCTGATTAAGTAAAATAGATACAAAGCTATTTTAATACAAATATTGCAAAACGCAAGACTTTTTTGACGGAGTAGTAAAATATGAAGATCGCGGGAATCGTTGCAGAATATAATCCCTTTCACATGGGACACGAATACCACATAAAAAAAACAAGGGAACAGCTCGGCGAATGTTCGCTCGTGTGTGTCATGTCAGGCGACTTTGTCCAGAGAGGCGAGCCGGCTCTGTTTTCAAAATATGCAAGGGCTGAGGCGGCATGCAAGTGCGGTGCTGACCTTGTGATAGAGCTTCCTCTCCCATGGGCGCTTGCTTCCGCCGAAGGGTTTGCAAGGGGAGCAGCCGGACTGCTCTCCGACATGGGCGCGGAGTATATCAGCTTTGGCAGCGAAACGGGAGACATAGAAGCAATCGGACGTGCGGCCGATGTGCTGGGCAGTGAAGGCTATATTGACACGGTCAAAAAAATATTGAATAAAGAACCGGAAATGAGTTTTGCGGCGGCAAGGGAAAAAGCGATGCGCAATATCGCGGGAAGCGGCTGCGCGGAAATTATCAGAGGGGCAAACGACAGCCTTGCCGCCGAATACCTTAAAGCAATAAGGATGTTTGATTTGCATATACGGCCGCTTGCGGTAAAAAGAGAGGGGAACGGGCACGACGGATCCGGCAAAGAGGGCTTCCTGTCTGCTTCGGAGATCAGGAAACGCTTTTTCGGCGGGGAGGATGTATTGCACTGTATACCGGACGGTGCAGCGGAGGTTCTTTCCCGGGAAATAAACGCAGGCCGGGTGATAAATAAGGAGCTTTTTGAAACCGCCGCGCTTGCGCGGCTGAGAGCCTTTGATGAAGAATATTTTCTCTCTCTTCCGGACTCAAAGGACGGACTGGGGAACAGACTTTTCAGAGAAAGCCGTACCTGCGCCGCGCTTAACGGCCTTTATGACGCGGTAAAAACAAAAAAATACGCAATGTCGCGCATAAAGCGTGTTTCAATGTGCGCCCTGCTTGGCATTGAAGCCGGTATGAGCGGCGGCAGACCGCCCTACGCAAGGGTGCTTGCGGCAAATGAAAACGGGTGCGCAATACTCAGAAAAATATCCGATGAAAAGAAACTGCCGTTGATCACCAAACCGGCGGAAATAAACAAATATGACAATAAATTACAAGAATTGTTCGCCGCGGGCGTATACGCGCATGATGTTTTTTCCCTCTGCTATGCGGAGAAAAGCGAGAGAACAGGCGGTAAAGAATGGCAGATTTCACCCAAAATTGTTAAACTTGAATAAAACCGGTAAGCGTGATAAAAAAAATTAGTAAGAATTGTTAATTGAAATTATGTTAATGATAGTTCATAATCATAACATCGTTGAAACGAATACATGTGTCCGCGAACCAGGGACACGTTCAGCGAAATTTATTTGGAGGAAAAGAAAATGAAAAAGATCATTGCAGTTGTTCTTGCACTTACAATGGTGTTTGCTCTTTGCGCCTGCGGCGGTGAAAAGAGCAGCGATGAGAAGGTTGTCAAAATCGGCGTTTTTGAGCCGATGTCCGGCGATAACGGTGCAGGCGGCAAACAGGAAGTTCTCGGTATGCAGTATGCAAATTCCGTATATCCCACCGTTGAGATTGGCGGAGAGAGCTATAAGGTAGAGCTTGTTTATGCCGATAACGCCTCTTCCAACGATAAGGCGCCTACCGCGGCGCAGACGCTTATTTCCAGCGGCGTCTCCATCGTCCTTGGCTCTTACGGCTCCGGCGTCTCTATTGCAGCCGGCGATACCTTTAAAAATGCGGGCGTTCCCGCACTTGGCGTGACATGCACCAATCCTCAGGTCACTTCAGGATGTGATGTATACTATCGTATATGCTTCCTTGATCCGTTCCAGGGCACGGTTCTTGCAAACTATGCAAAAGAGCTTGGCGCGACCAAGGCATACTGCCTTGCAAAGCAGGGCGATGACTACTCCGGCGGCCTTTGCAACTACTTCATAGAAGCGTTCGGCAAAGACAACTGCGTGTATGAACAGTTCCCCGAAGGAACCAGCGATTATTCTACCTACATCACCAATGCACAGAATCAGGGCTGCGACGTCTTTTTCTCTCCCGTATCTATCGAAGCGGCCGCTCAGATCATTGCAAAGGCCAACACTCAGGAGCTTGGCATGCCTATCCTTGCCGGCGATACATGGGACTCCAACGTTGTCCTTGAAGCAGCAAAGGGCACCAATGTTGACATCTGCGTAACTACTTTCTATCAGGAAGGTGCAAATGCCGAGTTTGACGCAGCCATCAAGAAGTGGATCTCCGAAGATGCGACCAACCTTGCAAACAACGGCGGTAACGATCAGCTTGCGGCAGTTACCGTTATGGGTTACGATGCATACTGCGTAGCGCTTGAGGCTCTCAAGGCGGCAGGCTCCATCGAGCCTAAGGCTGTGCTTGAGGCTCTGCCCAATGTCACTTTCGAAGGCATTACCGGCGCTATTTCTTTTGACAGCATAGGCGATGCGCTCCGTGACAGTGCAGTCGTAAAAGAATGCAACACTGAAACCGGACTTTGGGAGTTCGTTAATGTTGTAAAAGCCGGCTGATCTCTTACCGGCTGACCCGATCAAAAAGCTCACTGGCGGGGGAACTCTCCCCGCCAGTAAGTGTGTTTTACGGGCTGCCCCGAAAGGGGACAGAATCAGTATGTCCTTTTTCGTGACAGCCTGTATTTATAGAAAATCCTTAGAAAAACTATATTTTGGGGGATACACAATGAATACATTGCAGATAATTCTGCCCTATGTGATATCCGGTATTTCCGTCGGCGGTCAGTACGCGCTCATTGCTATCGGTTATACTATGGTTTACGGCATTCTTCGCCTTATCAATTTTGCCCACGGCGATGTCTTTATGGTCGCAGGTCTGCTCATGGTCTATCTTGCGGCGGCGCTTCCCATGTATATTGCGATTCCGCTTGTAATTGTTCTTACCGTTCTGCTTGCATTTGTTATTGAGAGAGTTGCATATAAGCCTCTGCGCTCCGCACCGCGTATGTCCGTTATGATCTCCGCTATCGGCGTGAGCTATCTTCTGCAGAACCTTGCCCTGTACATAACGGGCGGTCTTAATAAGAACTACCCGGCAATTCCATGGATTTCTGATCAGATAAGCGTTTTCGGAATGGCAACGACGAGAGTAACCGTCATTACTCCGTTTCTCACTATTTTCCTTGTGTTTGCTCTTGTTTATCTTATCAATCATACAAAGATCGGCATGGCAATGCGTGCTGTCTCAAGAGATTTTGAAACCAGCCAGCTTATGGGCATAAAAATTGATAAGGTCATTTCCGTTACATTTATAATTGGTTCGTTTCTTGCCGCAATCGGTTCAATGCTCTATTTCTCCAACTATCCCGGCGTTGTGCCGACTTCCGGCGGTATGCCGGGACTCAAGGCCTTTGTCGCGGCGGTGTTCGGCGGAATAGGCTCTATTCCCGGGGCTGTTATAGGCGCTTTTATCATAGGCATTTGCGAAAGCATTATAAAAGGGCTTGATACGATTCTTATCACCAGCGGTTCAATAACCGAGCAGATAGGTCTAGCCACATTCTCTGATGCTTTCACGTTTGTTTTGCTTATAGTGGTTCTTGTTTTCAAGCCAACCGGACTTTTCGGCGAGAAGAGCACGGATAAAGTGTGAGGAGGGATATTATGTTGGATAAAACTGAACAAAAACGCAAAAATATTATCTCCTTTGTATGCGTGGCGGCGTTTCTCCTTATTGTCCTTGTGCTTGACCAGATAATCAAGCCCACAAGCAAGCTCTCTATGCTGCTTATAGTTCTCCAGAAGGGCTCTGTCTACGCGCTTGCCGCCGTCTCTATGAACCTGCTGAACGGCTTTACGGGACTTTTCTCTCTCGGCCATGCGGGCTTTATGCTCATCGGTGCGTATACATACGCAATGTTTACCATTCCTGACAGTGCAAGAGATTCTGTCTACCAATATTATGATGCGGCGATACGCTTTTCAATTCCCGAAGTGCTGAACGGCAGTCTCGGAGGCTTCGGTACCGTTCTCGGCGTTATAGTTGCCGTCCTTATGGCGGGAATTGCCGCGGCCGTCTTTGCATATCTCATCGGGCTTCCCGTTCTGAGACTTAAATCGGATTATCTTGCAATCGCAACCCTCGGTTTTGCGGAGATCATCCGCGCCGTCTTCCAGTGGAGCAAACTTGGCTCCGTTACAAACGGGTCGAACCTCCTCAAGAGCTTCCTGCGCACCAGTACTTTTAAGACAACGCTTTTCGGAATCGAACTCTCGTTTGCAACATTTGTGCCGGTTCTGATAGCGACAGTTTCAATTATAATTATTGTCCTGCTTGTCAATTCGACATACGGACGCGCTTTCAAAGCGATCCGTGACGATGAAACGGCGGCGGAAGCTATGGGCATCAATCTTGCCAAGCATAAGATGATCTCCTTTGTCACAAGCTCTTTCTTCGCCGGCATCGCCGGAGCGAGCATGGCAATGGTCATGTCTATCGCGCAGGCGAGCAATTTCAAATCGGCTATGACATATGAGATACTTCTCATGGTGGTTCTCGGAGGTATCGGTTCCATTTCGGGAAGCGTTATAGGCTCCATGCTTTTTGTCGCTGCTTCCGAATGGTGGCTGCGCGGCCTTGACTCCGGCACGTTCCTCGGTATCAACGCCCCGTCGGTGTTCCGCAACGGTTTCCGTCTGGTTGTTTTTTCGATAATTATAATGATAGTTGTTCTCTTTTTCCGCAAGGGAATTATGGGCGACAGAGAACTGCCGGAGGTTATAGCCGGGTGGCGGGATAAAATAAAAGCGAAGAAGGGAGTGACAGAGCATGAGTAATTCCGTATTGAAGGTTGAAAATGTTACAATGCAGTTTGGCGGTGTCGTGGCTGTCAACAACCTTAATATTGATGTACACGAAGGGAATATCGTATCGCTAATCGGCCCGAACGGCGCAGGCAAGACCACTGCCTTCAACTGTATCACGGGCGTTTATCAGCCGACGAACGGCCTTATCGAGTTTATGGGCAAACCCATTGTCCGTGCGACCCCTCAGGGGAAGATGAAGAAAACCTACGCCGGTGAAAATGCTTCGCTTTATGCCTCTCAGCCGGTTATCGCTCCCACGCCGGATCGTATAACCGGAATGGGCATTGCAAGAACCTTCCAGAACATTCGCCTTTGGAAGAGCATGACAGTTTTTGAAAATGTTCTTATCGCAAAGCATATGCATGCCAAAAGCGGCTTTTTTTCTGCGGCGCTGCATACGAATAAGGCCGATGAACAGCGTATGCGTGATGAAGCAATGGCACTTCTTGAGGAGCAGGGGCTTGAAAAATACAAGGACGATCTTGCAACAAGCCTGCCATACGGTATTCAGCGCCGCCTTGAGATAGCAAGGGCGCTTGCCGCCGAACCCAAGCTTCTGCTGCTTGATGAACCGGCTGCCGGCATGAATCCGCAGGAGACGCTTGAGCTTTCCGAGTTTGTAAGAGAAATAAGGGAGAGGCATGATCTTACTGTCCTCCTTGTTGAGCACCATATGGATCTTGTAATGAATATTTCCGATTACATATATGTAATCGACTTCGGTAAGCTTATTTCGGAGGGAGTTCCTGACAAGGTACAGAATGATCCGCAGGTTATTGCCGCATATCTGGGGGTGAGCGAAGATGAATAAGGAAATTATACTCAGCGTTAAGGAACTGCAGGTAAATTACGGCGGTATCGAAGCGGTAAAGGGTATTTCGTTTGATGTTCATCAAGGCGAAATCGTTACGCTCATCGGCGCGAACGGTGCGGGCAAATCGACCACCCTTAAAGCAATTGCAGGTCTTGTAAAAGCAAAAAGCGGAAGCATAGAGCTTGCGGGCGAGAACCTTGTTGGAAAGGATGCGACTTCAATCGTTGCAAAAGGCATTACGCTTGTTCCCGAGGGAAGAAGGGTTTTTGCCGACCTAACCGTGCTTGAGAACATCAAGATAGGCGCATATCTCAGAAAAGACGATCTGTCCGAAGATATAAAGTGGGTGTACGATCTGTTTCCGCGCCTTAAAGAGCGTTCATGGCAGCTTGCAGGTACCCTTTCCGGCGGAGAGCAGCAGATGCTTGCCGTTGCAAGGGCACTTATGAGCCGCCCCAAGGTCATTATGATGGATGAACCGTCTCTCGGCCTTGCTCCAATTATCGTCAAAGGAATATTTGATATAATCAGGGAGATAAACAGGCAGGGAACGACCGTTCTTCTTATTGAGCAGAACGCGAATATGGCGCTTAAAAGCGCTGACTACGGCTATGTTCTCGAAACCGGTAAGATCACGCTCTCCGGCAAGGGCGCGGAGCTGCTTGTCAATGAAGATGTAAAAAAGGCCTATCTCGGCAAATAATAATGAAAAAGCCCAACGTACCGCAAAGTGATATGATCCCCATAGAGCAGACACTGAGCCTGCTTAGAAGCAATTTGAGGATGGCCGTTCAATCGGCCATCCTCATTAATATTTGTGTTTATTAGTATCAGAAGAGATCAGGGCGAAGCTCTTTCTTTGCTGCTTCTGTCATGGGGCTGATCTTTGTTCCGGCGTGGTTGAGGAGAGTTGCAAAAGCGGTGAGCTTTGATGCGTTTTCAAGAACCTCGATCGCATCGAAAGCACTGAGCATATCCTTGCCGGTGGCAAGAACACCGTGATTCTTGAGCAGTACTATTCTGGACTGCTTTGCGCAGTCGGCTACGTCACGTGCAAGCTCGGGAGTACCCATCTTGAAATACTTGGAGATTGCGGGCTTGCCAAGAACTACCCATGCCTCAGCGATCAGGTCGGTTGCCATGGGCTCATCGGCACAGGCATAAAGGGTGCTGAACACGGGATGTGCATGGACAACGGCGTTGACATTGGGGTTCTCCATGAGAATAAGACGATGCATTTCGCCCTCAATGGTAAGCCTGAGATGCGGGGTAAGATTCTCGCCGTCCATGGTCACGATTGCTATAAGCTCGGGGGTGAGCTTTGCTTTATCCAGAGAAGAGGGGGTGATCGCAAAAAGCTCATCATTGATTCGGCAGCTGATATTTCCGCCGCTTGTTGTGGTGAGACGGGTATTGTAAAGACGGGTCATGGTATCGGCAACAAGTTTTCTCTGTTCATAAAACTGATCAATATTCATAATATCCTCCAAGAATCCAAACTTTTTTACTTAATTTATTCGACTGACGGTACAGCTTACAGCTTTTTTCAGACGAGACCGGCAAATGCCTGCTCAAAGTCGGCAATAATGTCTTCAATATCTTCAAGTCCTACGCTGATGCGGACAAGACCCTCTGAAATGCCGGCGGCTGCAAGCTCCTCGGGGGAGTATGTGGAGTGGGTCATTGAAGCAGCGTGCTCAACCAAAGTTTCGGCGTCGCCCAAAGAAACCGCGATGGTGCAGAGCTTGAGCTTATTGATGGTTTTTGCGGTGAGCGCCTTGTCAGCTTTCAGCTCGATAGCCATCATACCGCCGAATTTAGACATCTGCTTTTTGGCTGTTTCGTGACCTTCAAAGCTCTCGAGACCGGGATAGTAGACTTTTTCAACTGCGGGATGAGCTTCCAGATATTTTGCAAGCTTCATTGCGTTTTCGCAGTGGCGATCCATGCGAATGCTCAGCGTCTTGAGGCCGCGGGCAATGAGGAATGCGTTGAACGGACTCATAACGCAGCCGGTCATGTGAACGACGCCGACGCCGCGAACCTGATCTATAAACTCTTTCTTGCCGATAACAAAGCCCGCGATAACGTCGCCGTGACCGTTGATGTACTTGGTAGCGCTGTGAACGACAACATCAGCGCCGAGATCAAGCGGCCTCTGGAGATAAGGGGAACAGAAGGTGTTGTCAACGATCACCTTAATTTCATTGTTGAATGCATGGACGGCAGAGGCAACCTTTGCAATATCAATGACCTTGAGGGTGGGGTTGCAGGGGGTCTCAAAGTAGACGACCTTGGTCTTCTCGGTGAGAGCAGACTTAAGGGCGGTTTCGTCGTTAAGATTTATAAATGTGACCTTTACACCGAGCTGGGTGATCTCCTTGGACAGGAAAGCAAAGGTGCAGCCGTACAAGGTTTCGTCGGCGACGATCTCATCGCCGGCCACAACGCTGCAATAAAGCGTTGCGGTAATAGCGCCCATACCGGAGGCGGTGGCCATTGCCTCTTCGCCATTTTCCAGGGAAGCGATCTTGGCTTCTACAATATTGGTGCTGGGATTTGCGGGGCGGGAATAGACATAGCCGGTTTCGGTGCCCGCAAATCTGGCGCCGCCCTGTTCAACGGTGTCGAAAGCGAAAGTCGAGGTCTGGTATATGGGGTCGCAGAGCGCTCCAGCGCTGTTTTTCATCTTGCCGACATGGATCTGGCGAGTAGAAAAACCGTAATTTTTGTTCTCCATTTTTTTGTTTCCTTTCTTCGTTTTATATATCGGTAATAAGTTTTGGGAGAAGATTTTATTCTTATATAGCTAAGGATGATTTGGAATCGCTTTGGGAGGCGACAGCTCAGCCTCTTGCAAGCTCATATATTTCGCGGATTGCTTCGGAGGTGAGTCCGACATACCCGCCCGTCACGCCGTCTCCGACATTGTTCATCTTAACCATCTTATCTATGTCCGGGTCGATGCCAAGCTCAGCATAGGTGAGAGGCATATTCAACTCTCTGAGGAAATTCTTGAAAGCTTCAACGCCTTCGCGTGCGGTGCGTTTGGGATCGTCGTAGTCCATCTGACATCCGAAAACGCGTGTCGCAAGCTGAATAAAGCGCTTTGCGTCGCTGTGCTCGATGCAGTAGCTCATCCACGCAGGCATAATTACCGCAAGACCGGCACCATGTGCACAGTTATAGACGGCGGAGAGAACGTGTTCAAGGTGATGGCTGTTCCAGTCCTGCTTGCGTCCTACACCCATAATATCGTTGTGGCAGACCATGCCGCCCCACATGATATTTGCACGGGCATCAAAGTTATCTGGATCCTTCATTACGGTGCGTCCCTCATGCATCATGGAAAGCACAACGCCTTCAAGAAGACGGTCGGTGGTTTCAACGCCGGGAGTATTGGTGAAATAGCGCTCAAGCGCATGAGAAATAATATCGGTAACGCCGCATGCCGTCTGGAAAGCAGGGAGACTCTGAGTAAGCGCAGGATTCATAACCGAGAATTTGGGGCGAATGCAGTCAGCCTCGGCAGCGGATTTGTCAAGGGTATTTTCGTTGGTGATTATTGCATTGGGAGAGCCTTCGCTGCCGGAAGCGGCAAGCGTCAGAACAACGCCGACAGGGAGTGCGGTCTCCGGGCATTTGCATGAAAAGAAGTCCCAGAAATCTCCGTCATAGGGAACGCCCATGGCGATTGACTTTGCCGTATCAATGACACTGCCTCCGCCTACCGCAACAAGAAAGTCGATTTTTTCTTTTCTGGCCAGCTCAATGCCGTCATAGACAAAGCCGCTTTTGGGGTTGGACTTGACGCCGCCGAGCTCTATCGCATAAAGTCCTTCTGCGGCTATAGAGTTCATAACTCTGTCAAGCAACCCGGATTTCTTTGCGGAGCTGCCGCCGTAAACGACCATGACGCGCTTGCCGCCAAACTTGCTGACGTACTTTCCGGTGTCGTTTTCTCTGTCCTTGCCAAATACAAAATAGGTAGGGCTGTAGAAATCAAATGAATTCATATATTTATCCTCCGTGCGTTTTTTTCAAAAATGTCCTGAAATACATATGGAATATCCGCTTATATTTGATTGACGCTCATTCTGTTTTGACTCCAGATCGGGTGGTATCTGTGAATAAGTTGGTTATCCCGGGGAAAATATGAGATATACTCCGAGGATGCATCGCTCTGGGCATAACCAAGGGCGCCGTTGCAAAGTTTGACAAGACCGTTTACGGTCGCCTGCTCAAACCCCGGGCGTATCCTCAGCTCAAGCCCGGAAAGGTCGGAGATCATCTGACACAGCGCTGCCGAGCGGAACCCGCCTCCGCATCCGAGAATATATTTTTCCTTGAAGCCGGTCAGCGCAATCAGACGATAAAGCTGTTCGTATATGGAGCAGGCTATATCTGCAACGACAGCCCAAGCCATGTCTATACGGTCGGCTTTGTCAGACATTGGGGAGGTCATGAAGAAGCCGCCTTTTCTCAGAGAACGCTGCTCATAGAAGAGAAGAGAGGAAAAAGACGCGGTGCAGTAGAAATCAGTTTTTTCACTGTAAGCCTTTTCAAGCTCCTCATAACTTATATCGGGGCAAAGATTGCTTTTGAGCCGCTGATAGTTAAGTCCCGTTACGCCGGGGTTCATCTCGATAACATAGCCGTCAGCGCCAAGATTTATATCTGTCCACACACGCTGCTGCGGGTCATAATACTTTCGGTCGATCAGCGTGACGACGGGAGAGGTGGTACCGGAAACGATTGCAACGTCACCTTTCCGGAGGCCGGTCTGATGCAGCGCGGACTGCGTATCTGCCCCGCCGACGACGAAAACGGCATTATCCGCCATACCGCAGCGTTCAATAAAATCGGGGCGGATAGGTCCTGCGGCAGTCCCCGCGGAAACGAGCGGCGGCAAAACCGAAAAGTCAATGCCGAATTTATTGCACAGTTCTTTGGACCAGCGTTTTTCACCAATGTCGTACAGCGAAGTTTCACATGCCTGAGAATGCTCAAAGGTGAGCTTGCCGGTAAAAATATATCCTATCCAGCCGTCAAGGCTCAAAACAGAACCTATTTTATCAAAATCATCGGGATAGAGCTTCTTGTAGCCGTAGAGCTTTGCAGCACAGAAATCCTCTGTTACCCATTTTCCGGACATACGGTAGATATCGTCCTTGCCGTCTATCTCATGCATATACTCACGCCCGCGGTTATCAATGTTTGGCAGACCGAGGAAAGCCCTGCCGGACTTATCGATCAGAACTATCGTCTGCCTTGCGGCAGCCGAGGAAACTGCGTCGATTTTGATATCCGGCAGTTCGCTATGAAGCTCGCTGCAATATTTGAGAATAAGCGCTTCCCACTCGTGCGGGATAAAATATTGTGCGTCCGGATATGCGGGGTCTCTGTAATATGTATTGGTAAAGACCCTGAGAGCAAGGATCCTGCCGACTGAGTCCGTAATGGCGACACGGGTGTTGCCCGTGCCGAGATCAACCATAAGGTAATGCTTCATGGCGGTTATTTATTAAGAACGGCCTTGTTATATACAATGCGCTCAAGATTCTCTCCTGCAAACCACTGCTTGAGCCTGTCGTTGATAATCTCAGCCTGATGATTTGTTACCTCATAGGTGGAGCCTGCGATATGAGGAGTGACAAGGATGTTGGGGTGCTCATAAAGCGCGACTTCGTCTGCCGTAGGAGGTTCGTTTTCAAAAACGTCGATAATTGCGCCTGCAATGGCATTTTCTTTGACGATCCGCAAAAGAGCGGCGGTGTCAATGACTGCGGAACGGGCATAATTGACAAGCAGTGCATCCCTCTTCATGGAGCGCAGAAGCTTCTCGTTGATCATGCCGCGGGTCTCGTCGGTAACGGGAAGGTGCAGAGATACGATGTCGCAAGTCGAGAACAGCTCTTCCAGCTCAACCTTGCGGTAATGACCGACATCGCCGCTCTGATGACCGTAAAAGCAAATATCGCAGTCAAAGCCGTCCATGATTTTTGCGGCGGCCTTTGCAACGGCGCCGAAGCCGACAAAGCCAACTTTACGTCCCTGAAGCTCGTGTCCCATGAAGGTAAAATAAGGGGTAGTTCCGGGAACCCATCCGCCCTTCTTGAGCCAATCAATAGCGGGGAGCATATTGCGGTACTGCATGATGATAGCTGCAACTTCCATCTCGGCGACGGCCTGATTGTTGCGGCCGGGGGTGCACAGGAGGGGAATACCGGCCTTGGTACATTCGTCAACTTCAATGTTTGCGGGCGTGGCACGGCAGTCGCCTATAACCTTGAGCCCCTTGTATCCGGCCAGAACCTTTGCCGTGATTCTGTCAAGCTCGGTTATAAGAACATCAGGCTGCACGGAAAGAAGATGCTCAAGCATCTCGTCCTCGTAAAAGCGTTCGCCGGTTGCAGTCCAAGGGTCGTATACTACTTCGTCAAACATACCCTTGAGGGCTTCGAGACTTTTTTCGGGATAGGGGGAACGTACATAAACTTTCATTGCTTTTCTCCTGATTTTTGTATGATTAAATTTCTTGTTTGACCAATTGGTTAATAGAAGCTTGACTGTTCGCCGTCAAAGTATCTGTCCAGAAGATAGGGAACATAGATGCCCTTATCGGTGACTGCGCCGGAAATAAGGTGTGGAGGCACGACATCGAAGGAAGGATAGATAGCCTTGACCTGTGGGAGCGTGTTTTGTATACCGCGGTATCTCAGTACCTGTTCCGGGTCACGCATCTCTATTACAATATCATCCTTCGTCATCTTGTCCTTGTCGGGAATACCCGTGACATAGTAGGGGACGGCAAAATATTTTGCGAGAATTGCAATCTGGAAGGTGCCGACTTTGTTGGCGATATGCCCGTCGCGGGCAATGGAATCAGCGGCGGAGGTGAAAAGGTCTATTCCTTCGTTCTGCATGGCATATGCCACCATATTATCGGAAATGACCGTAGTATCAAATCCCATTTCGGCAAAACAGCTTGAAGTGAGTCTTGCGCCCTGAAGGTACGGCCTTGTTTCAGCACAGAACACTTTGAAGCTTTTACCGCTATTTTTCGCGGCGCGTATGAGCGTGCCTATTATTGTTTCGCCGTAGCATTGCGTAAGGATTGTTCCGTTTTGCGGAACAAGGCTCTCAAGATAGTCCCCGACCTTCTGCATCGTGCCATAGCGGCGGTTGAGAGACGCTATTGTATCATCCCTTATTGCATCAACAGCGTCCTTGCCGCTCTCAAGGGCGGCTGCGGCTATATCTGCGCAGCGATAGGTTATCTGACCGTAGCGGTTTGCCGTTGTGGGGCGGGAATGAGCAAGATCATATGCCGCCTGCTTCAGGAAGCTTATCTGTTTTTCTTTAGCCTCTCCGCGAACCTGATACGCAGCCAGCGCCATACCCATGCCCACCGCAGTATACGGACCTGCGCTTTGAGTTACCATGTCGGCAATTGCCTGCGCAACCTCATGATAATCGTAACATTCGACAAATTTAATTTCCGCAGGAAAAACGCGCCTGTCAAGAATACGTACTTTTCCGTCTTCAAACCATGCCACATTCTCATATTTGAGAAGAAAGGGCATGTCTTTATCAAATCTTTCCACCCCGGAATCCTCCATCAGATTTTTTCGAGCATTTGGGAAAAAATCTCGGTAAGTTTTTTCCCTTCGAAAATATTTTCACGCTGCATGACGAAAGCAATACCGGCTTCTATGATAACGCGTTCCATTGGTATGCGTTTTTCCATATCGGAAACCGAGCTTATCTCGGCAACCTTCGAATCACCGACCGTGCGGCGTATCATTTCCGTTCCGGCAAAGCCGACCGAATCGGCCATGACGGAGTCTATGTACAGTTTTTTGAATTCGGGATTTTTGTAAAGATCAAGCGTGACCAACTCATCATACTTGTCACTCAGCTTTTTTCGCGTAAGGTCAAATACTCCGCTTATGGTTGAATAAAGAGCGGATATTGCTTCTTTCTCGCCGGGCATCGTAAAGAGCTTGTTTGCAAGGGAGAAGAAAAGATTGCCGATAACGTTGCCTATGTCATAGCCCATCGGCCCGTAAAAAGCAAACTCGGGGTCGAGCACTTTCAGACCGCTTTCGTTTGCAAAAATCGAACCAGAATGAAGATCGCCGTGTATTAGAGCCTGAGCATTGTTCATGAAACTGTTTCTGAGTCTTGCAACCTGAGCGTGCAGATGAGAGTTGTTATAGAGCCTTTCTTCAACAAAAGCCTCGTTGCCGGGAGTGACTATATTTTTGTTCCTGTCAAAATACGGAACCGCCGTATAAGGCTCCGTAAGGACAAGATCCTCGGTGATAAAGCAAAGCTCCGGATTTATAAAAAATTTTACGTTCTGCTTCTTCTCGCCGCTGTCCATAACAAGATCGGTAGTCGGCAGGAGTGTGGAGGCCATAAACTCGGATATATTTTCCGCAATATGCGGATATACACGGTTTTCGGCCAATTCTTTACGCAGGTTTTTATATGCGGAGATATCCTCCATGGAGGTTGCTGCCATTGTTTCGTCATAATAATAGACTTCCGGTACAAAACCGGGTGCAAGCTTGCCTTCCAATTGGAGAATACGGGCTTCTATCTTGTTCCGGTACAGATCAAGCGGCCTGCCGGAGGAACGGAGGAGTTTGTCGGCCTGCTTTATGATCACGGAATGTCCGTCGCGTTTGGAAACAATTTTATATACATAGTTTATATTTCCGTCGCCGATCTCTATGCAGTCAGTCTCTTCATCGGGAGAAAAACGCCCGAGGACTTCAACCGCATAGCGCTTCACATCATCTGTGGACATAAGAAAAAATTCATTAAAATCTTTCACGCGTACCTCCTGCTGCAATAAATTCCTAAGCCTTTGGATTATATGGCTTATCCAACAAGTAAACAATACTCCAAAAACAGTCACAAGTCAACAGAAAAAAATAAAAACGGACATTTTCTGCCTACTGTTGACAATAAAGCTAATATGTAATATAATTCGGTCAACAAAAAACAACAGTGACTTTAACGCGGCAAAGCGGGAAAAGGGGAAAAATGTTAAAGATTGAGCGTCAGAATATAATAAGCCAGCAACTTTTAACACAGGGATTTGTACTTGTACCCGAAATGAGCAGTTTGCTGAGATGCAGCGAGGAGACGATCCGGCGTGATTTAAAGGAGATGGAACGCGAGGGGAAGCTGGTCAGAACTCACGGCGGGGCGTATCAGGCGGAAAAGTACGATAAAACGTATCCGATGGAGCTCAGGAAGGTTCAGAACCACCGCACAAAGGAAAAATTTGCGGAGCATGCTCTTAATTATATAAAAGATAACGACATGATAATGCTTGACTCCAGCTCAACCTGCCTTGCGCTTGCCGAGGCGATCGTTGCGCACTCCATGAGCATCACGCTTATAACAAATTCCTTTGCCATATGCCGTCTGTGCCATGAAAATAATACGGAAATAAACCTTATATGTGTCGGAGGCGCGTACAGGAAAAGAACATCAGCCTTTGCGGATCCGAACACAGTGGATGCGCTCAAAAGCTATCACGCGGACAAATCCTTTATAAGCTGCCCGAATCTTACGATAGAATTCGGCCTGTCGGATAATCACATAAGCGAGGCAAATGTGAGAAAACAGATGATAATCCAATCGGAGAAGAGATTTCTGCTGGTCGATCATGAAAAATTTGACGTCAGTGCAAACATTCCGTTTGACGGCCTTGAAAAAATGGACTATTTGTTCACAAACCAGCGTCTTTCACCCGAGTGGAAAAAATACGCCGCGGAGCATGATATCACAATAGAATATATTGACGGCTGAAAAAGAATATTTTTGCGCCGGAAAAAGCTTCATGGAAAGAATTTCATGAAGCTTTTTCAATATTAAATAGCTCCAATATCATTATTATTTGCGGCGGAACTGGGTTACAGTTTCTGTTCCGGATTCCACACAAAAGGCTCATATGGCAGTTCTTCCGGCAGCCATTGACTGCCGGACATATTTTCCTCCTCAATAAGCCTGATAAGCTCGAGAGAACCGTCGTGATGCCCGCCGTCATATTCGGTGTTGAGCCATGTGTCCACTATTTCAAGCAGCATCCATCTGCCGATAAGCCTGCCGCCGAGGCATAGAATGTTGGAATCGTTGTGCCGTCTGGTGAGCCGCGCTGAATACGGCTCGCTCACAAGAGCCGCACGAACGCCCTTGAATTTGTTCGCAGCGATGCTCATTCCGACACCAGAGCCGCATATCAGAATTGCCCTCTCTGCCGTTCCGCGGGAAACCGCGGCGGCGGCACGGGCGGCAAAGTATGGGTATCTTGATGGCTCGTCATCGCTGCCGCAGTCGATAAATTCAATTTTATTTTCTTTTAAATATTCGATCACCGTAAGCTTTGCTTCATATCCGGAATCGTCGGAGGCGATATAAATCATGCCTTTTCTCCTTTTATTTATTTAAGTGTATTATAGCTCTTGTTGCAGCTCAAAGAAAGATGATTTGAGCAAGACAATAAAATTTGTCACAAATCAACAAAATCAAAACATGATTTTGAGTATATATGCACAACAACAAAAATCGGCAGATTTCAGGCAAAATCAGACACGGCACCAAAAACGTGATAATTAAAGCAAAAATCGGATGACATATTCTGCACCTTGACAAACGAAAAAGCTTCGCATTACAACTCGTTAAGTAAAAAACAGACAAAAAACAACAAAATCAGTCTTGACAAAACATGCTATTTTTGATTTACTTATATCAGCGCAAGCAAAATGTACAACAAACTATTTTCAGGAGGACACAATGAAGAAATTTCTCGCGATCGTGCTCGCACTCGTTATGATTGCGGCAATGGGCAGCAGCGCATTTGCGGCTGAACCTGAAGTCATCAAAATCGGCTATATCGGCGACCTGACCGGCGGCACCTCTATTTGGGGACAGTACGGCAAGTACGGCGCAGAGCTGGCAGTTATGGACTACAACGAAAAGGGCGGCGTTCTGAACGGACAGTACAAGCTCGAGCTCGTTCCCATGGACGGCAAGGGTGAACCCGCAGACTCTGTCAACGCATACAAGAAGCTTGTCACTCAGGACGGCATTGTCGCTTCTATCGGCACCAACTTCTCTTCCTGCAACATTCCTATGGCTTCCGCCGCTGACGAACTGCATGTTCCTATTATCGGTACTGCGGCTTCCAACGAGCTCGTTACCGTTGACGAAAACGGCAAGCTCCATCCCTACTCTTTCCGTATGTGCTTCCTTGACAGCTATATCGGAACCGCTATCGGCAGCTATGCAGCAGGCAACTACAAGACCGCAGCTCTCATCTCCGTTCTCGGCGACACCAACTCCGAGGCAGTCAGCTCCTTTATCAAGGAAGCTTTTGAAGCAGACGGCGGCAAGATAGTCGCTGAGGAGCAGTGCCAGTCCGGCGACCAGGAGTTCCGCGCTCAGCTTGCAAAGATCAAAAAGGCTGATCCCGAAGTCGTTTTCGTTATCATCAACAACTACGCAATGATTTCCGCGTTTGCAAAGCAGGCTCGTGAGATGGAGATCACCGTTCCCTTCGTCGGCCATGACGGTTGGGACTCTCAGGAACTTGCAGACATAGCACAGGGTTCTCTCGACGGATGCTACTATGTTTCCCGTATCGGCTTCTCCAATCCTGAGGCCGCTGCTTTCGGCGAAAGAGTAAATGAGTACTTCAAGCTTGACTCCGCAGCTGAGACCGAGTGCCTCTTCGGCTATGACGGAGTATCCTGGATCGTTGACGCTATCGAGCGCGCCGGCTCCGTTGATCCCACTGCTATCCGTGACGCTCTTGAGGCTACCGACGTATTCGAAGGCTACATAGGAACCCTCGTTATGAACCCCGAGACTCACAACCCCACTCTTGCTTGCGAGCTCTATAAGTTCGAAGGCACCGAGCGCATTGCTGTTCAGGAAATCGAGGCTGTTAAGTAATTCGGTGTAATATAGCAAAAAACCCTTGATCGGGGGAGGATGAACTCCTCCCCCGGTTTTTTATATGGCAAAGCCTTTTTCAGACGATAATCTAAACTCGCGTCAGGGGTGAAAGTATATGATTTTTCAACAGTTGATAACCGGCATATCTGTCGGCGGCATCTATGCGCTGCTGGCAACGGGATATTCCTTGATATACAGCCTTTTGGATTTTTCCAACTGGTCACACGGTGAGTTCGCCATGGTCGGCGCTTATGTGGCCTTTGTATGTTCAAATATAATAGAGCTTCCGTTTGCCGTTGCGGCGGCTGCGGGCGTTATAGGCGGTGCGCTTATAAGCTTTGCAAGCGAAAAAGTTGCATATCGCCGTATACGCAGCACCGGGGCTCCCAATATGTTCCTAATGATTGCCGCAATGGGGCTCTCAAATGTTTTTCAGCAGGCGGCGAACCTTATTTTTTCCGGTCAGTACAGATCCTATAACTACACCATTCCTGTAGGAACCGTTAAAATCGGCAGCTCCTATATCGGTGTTCTCGATATGGTCAGTCTCGTTATTACCGCGATAATTCTTGTTGGTCTTATTTTCCTCATCAACAAAACTAAATTCGGGCTCAATGTTCGTGCGATTGCCTGCAACGCAAGCGCGGCAAAGGTTCTTGGCGTCAAAGTTGACAGATCCATTGCCTCCGTATTTCTCCTTGCCGGTTCTCTGGCGGGTGTTGCCGGTATACTGTACGGCTTGAAATATAATATTTTCCCCACCATGGGCAATATCGGACTTAAGGCGTTCATTGCTTCGGTTATCGGCGGCCTGGGAAGCGTTCCCGGCGCAATAATCGGCGCTGTTTTGCTTGGCATTATCGAAACTCTCGTTGCCGGCTACCTCAGCTCAAGTCTGCGTGACTTCTTCTCGTTTGGTATTCTGATCGTCCTGCTGCTCGTAAAGCCAACGGGTCTTATGGGCGTAGACGTACAGGACAAGGCATAAGGAGGGGATGACAGTGTTAGAGTTATTTCAGAATATAAATACCGCCTTCTGCAACTTCTTTGGCATCAACAGCTACATACAGGGCGTCATCATAATGATATGCATCAATATCATCGCCGTTCTCGGTATGTCAGTGCTTACTGGCTTTACAAGACTGTTTTCGTTCGGCAACGCGGGCTTCATGTCGATCGGCGCTTATGCCGTTGCCGTGCTCACGGTCAAATGCCATGTGAATTTTCTGATTGCTATCGTGATAGGCGCGGCGTTAGCCGGTCTTGTCGCGTTTCTGCTTGGATCTCTTACCCTTAAGCTCAAGGGCGACTACTTCCTTATTACATGCCTTGGTTTCGGCGAGTGTGTAAGGGTCCTCTTTACCTATATGAGAAAAACGCTCGGCGGTTCTCAGGGCTTCAGCGGAATCCCAGGTTTTTCCACCATGCTTTTTGCGGTCATCCTTACCGTGCTGTGCTTCGTAGTAGCATGGAGATTTATTCATTCAAAATACGGACGCAATCTTACCTCAATACGTGAGAACGAGGTTGCGGCGGAAGCCGTCGGTGTTAACGCGTTTCGCTGCAAGAGAATGTCTTTCACCTTCTCCGCAATATACGCAGGCATTGCAGGTGCTCTCTACGCAGGTTATCTTATGTATATTGTTCCCACTGCGTTTAACCTTGGCAAGAGCTGTGAGCTTATAACCACCACCGTTATTGGCGGTCTCGGCTCTCTCACCGGCTCTGTACTCGGCGCTATCATAGTGACCGTACTGCCGGAAATTTTCCGTACCATGTCCGAATACCGTATGCTTGTTTACGGTATTGCCGTTGTACTTATCATCATGTTCAAGCCCAGCGGACTTTACGGCTATAAAGAGTTCTCATTCAAGAGAATGTGCGCCGGCATCAAAAAACTTTTCTCCGGCAAGAAAACTGCTAAGGGGGACGCTGCGAAATGAGTAATGAAGTAATCAATCCCGTGCTTGAGATGCAGCATGTCGAAAAGCATTTCGGCGGCGTTCACGCAATCGACGACTTCAGCGTCAAAATCGAGAAGGGCAAGATCCACGGCCTTATCGGACCTAACGGCGCCGGTAAAACCACTATTTTCAACAATATTACAGGTATTTACGCACCGTCGGCAGGTAAAATCATATTCGACGGCAAGGATATCACAGGTACTGCACCGTACAAGGTCGCTCAGCTCGGTATAGGCAGAACTTTCCAGAACATCCGTCTGTTCTCCAATCTCTCAGTCCTTGAAAATGTCATTATTGCAAGCGGGCTTGATGCGACATATAATATGCCCCAGGCGATTTTTCACAGCAAAAAGTTTTTTGATCGTGAGAAATTTCTGAATGACAAAGCCATGGGGCTGCTTGAAATAGTCGGTCTTGCAGATAAGTGCGAAGAGAAAGCCAGCGCTTTGCCTTACGGCCATCAGCGCAAGCTTGAGATCGCCCGTGCTATGGCGCTTGACCCGAAACTTCTGCTTCTTGACGAGCCTGCCGCCGGTATGAATGCGGAGGAGTCCCTTGACCTTGTAAACTTTGTAAAAGAGATACGTGAAAAGTTTGATATTACGATTCTCATGATAGAGCACCACATGGATGTTGTTACAAATCTCTGCGATTACTGCACAGTGCTCAACTTCGGAAAGACTATTGCGGTTGGGACCCCGGCGGAAATCAAGGCAAATCCCGAAGTCATCCGTGCATATCTTGGAGGTGAGGACTGATGTCTACCATTCTTAAAGTAACCGATCTCAGAGCCGCATACGGCGGTATCCATGCTCTGCGCGGCGTATCAATGGAAGTGGAACAGGGTGAGATCGTATCCGTTCTCGGCGCCAACGGCGCCGGTAAATCCACACTCTTGAAGTGCATCTCCTCCGTTATGAAAACCGTCGGCGGTACTATTGAATTTGAAGGGAAACCGGTTTCCAGGAAACCCTATGAAAATGTTGAAGCGGGGCTTGTTCAGGTTCCGGAGGCAAGACAGATATTTGCCAAGCTCACCGTTGAGGAAAATCTCCGCGTCGGCGCAGGCAACCGCAAGGATGCGGCAGGCATAAAGGCGGATTTTGAGCGTGTTTATGCAATGTTCCCGCGTCTCAAGGAACGTGAAAAGCAGTATGGCGGCCTTCTTTCAGGTGGTGAGCAGCAGATGCTTGCAATCGGACGCGGAATTATGGCAAAGCCGAAGCTTCTCATGTTTGACGAGCCTTCACTCGGTCTTGCTCCCGTTATCGTGTCTCAGGTATTTGAAATAATCAAAGAGATCAACCGTGAAGGGATCACCGTTATGCTTATTGAGCAGAACGCCAATAAAGCGCTTGCCATCTCAGACCATGCATATATTATGCAGACAGGTGAGGTTGTAAGATACGGTACCGGTGCAGAACTTCTTGCGGATGAAAATCTCAGTGCGATGTACCTCGGACAGTAAATACTCTAAAAAGGCTTCTGCATTTTGCAGAAGCCTTAAGACTGTCAAAAAAGCCTCGCAGAGTTTTTTGCCCGGAGGCAAAAAATAGTTTTGATCATTTTCTCCGGCGGCATGTACGTCGGAGAAAATACTTCTCACGGAGCGAGTGTCGAATTGTTCGCCTATGGCGAACAACCGAGGCACAGAGCGCAGTGCAGCTTTTTTGTCAAAGAACCTCGTTGAGGTTCTTTGACAAGCTGAAGGCTTCTGCATTTTGCAGAAGCCTTAACTTTGTTGCTGTATGCAGCCAGTGTGCGTAGGTGTTGTGAAAACTCCGCTTATATGATAAAATGAAGCAGATGATCCGCTCTGTTGTACACGTGGTACGAGTGCAGCGGCGGGAAAAAGCACATCGCAGATTTGCGCTTATATGCCGTATGGCAGCGTATATGCAGATTCATTAAAAACGGAGCTTTATTTATGAAAATCTCTAAAAGTATTTGTAAAATTGCCCTTGTTCAGGCGGAACCGGTCATGTTTGATAAGGCAAAATCTCTTGACAAAGCGCTGAAGCTTATCAGGGAAAGCGCCGCTAACGGGGCAGAGCTTATTGTTTTTCCGGAGCTTTTTATTCCCGGATATCCATACGGCATGACCTTCGGCTATACCGTGGGCAGCAGAACGGCCGACGGCCGCGAGGATTGGAAAAAATATTACGACAATTCTCTGCTTGCCGATGGCGAGGAAATTTCCGCTCTTTGTGATGAAGCGAGAGAGTTGAACGTCTACCTTAGTATCGGCTATTCTGAGGTGGATGCGGTGACGGCAACGCTCTACAACTCAAATATAATGATTTCTCCCACAGGTGAGTGCATGAATCACAGAAAACTCAAGCCCACCGGAAGCGAACGTGTTGTATGGGGAGATGCGGATAAAGATTTCTTCCCTGTGATGGATACTCCGTGGGGGCCGATGGCGAACCTGATCTGTTGGGAAAGCTATATGCCCCTTGCAAGGGTTGCACTCTATGAAAAAGGCGTGAACCTTTATATATCTCCGAATACCAACGATAACTCTGAATGGCAGCACACCATACGC
>CAVENX010000031.1:0-47328 GCA_963617275.1 bacterium | reverse complement strand
GCGAGTGTCGAATTGTTCGCCTGCGGCGAACAACCGAGGCACAGAGCGCAGTGCAGCCCCTTTTGTCAAAGAACCTTAACGAGGTTCTTTGACAAAAAGGCTCCGGGTCAGACGTTGAATCTGAACAGGGTCACATCGCCGTCGTGCATGACGTATTCCTTGCCCTCGCTGCGCATAAGTCCCTTTTCCTTTGCCGCCGCCATACTGCCGCAGGCCTTGAGATCGTCGAATGCGACTATCTCGGCGCGGATAAAGCCGCGTTCAAAGTCGGAATGTATCTTACCGGCGGCCTGAGGCGCTTTTGTGCCTTTCTTTATCGTCCATGCGCGACACTCGTCGCTTCCGCAGGTGAGGAATGATATAAGCCCCAGCAGGTCATAGGAGCACTTTATCATGCGGTCAAGGCCGGACTCGCTCATACCAAGCTCTTCGAGGAACATGGCCTTGTCTTCCTCATCCAGCTCCGCCATCTCCTCCTCGACCTTTGCGCAAATGGGCAGAACCTGTGCGCCCTCCTCCGCGGCTATCGCGGCGACGGTTTTGTAATAGCCGTTGTTCGCGTAGTCGGCAACGCCGTCTTCGTCCATGTTTGCCGCGTAGATAATGGGCTTGAGCGTCAGCAGATCGGCAGAAGCAATTATTTCCGCGTCATCCTTGTCACACTCAAAGGAGCGGGCGGAATGGCCGCCGTCAAGATGCTCCCGCAAAGCCTTGAAAACATCGACCTCATGCAGATATTTTTTGTCGCCCTTTGCTGCCTTTGCGGCTTTGTCTATACGTCGGTCAACCATTTCCATATCCGCAAGGATAAGCTCAAGGTCGATAATCTCTACGTCGCGTTTCGGGTCGGTGCTGCCCTCAACATGGATTATATCGTCGTTGTCAAAGCATCTGACAACATGTACGATAGCGTCGGTCGCGCGGATGTCACCGAGGAACTTGTTGCCCAACCCCTCTCCCTTGGACGCGCCCTTGACAAGACCGGCTATATCTACAAACTCAATAACCGCGGGAGTGTACTTCTTGGGCTTGTAAAGCTCTGCAAGGAAGTCAAGGCGGCTGTCGGGAACGGTCACCATGCCCACGTTAGGCTCTATCGTGCAGAACGGAAAGTTTGCCGATTGAGCACCTGCGTTAGTAATGGCGTTGAAAAGAGTGGACTTGCCCACATTGGGCAGACCAACGATACCTAATTTCATGTATCTCTACATCTCCTTAAAAAGTCTTGATTTATCAAGGGTTTCTGCGATCCGACGCTTTCGGTTTACGCCATTTTTACGCCATTTCCGCATGGACTTTTATATCGGAAACCCTGTTTGATTCAAATAACCGCACAGCCTGATCCAAGGATTCAGATGTGACGTGGATATATCTGTCCATCGTTGTTTTTATGCTTGCATGACCCAGCAGTTTTTGCAGCACCTTGGGCTGCATACCGCTTTCAATCGCCTTTGTAGCATAGGTATATCGCAAAGCGTGCATACAGAATCGTTCAATTCCTGCTTCGTCGCAGAGCTTGTAAAGGTGGGTATCATAGGAACTGTTCTTCGCTGGATCTCCTGTTCGCCAGTTGATAAAAACAAGGTCACGCATGACGAGCTTGGAAGAAACGCCTGTGCGCCGGTCTATGTAATCAAGTGTCTTGTCCAGCGTTGGGGACTCCTTCTGCTCCGGGCGGCTATCCCAAATATCTTTGAGGATTTCATAAGCCCGATCCGTCAACGGGATGGTGCGATAGCTCTGCTGCGTTTTCGTTGGTCCTGCACGCCAATACTTTTCACCGTGTCGAAACTCCAACGTTTTGTTGACCGTGAGCGTGCGCTTTTCAAAGTCAATCGCATCCCATGTCAGCCCGATCATCTCACCGGTACGCAAGCCGGTTTCCAAAATCGAAGCGTATTGATTGTATCGGAAAGGAGCATTTTGCCGATTATGGGCTGAATATTTTGCTTGTATCGCTCCCGATAATTTCTCAGCGTGTTGGGAGTCAAATCACCTACAATGTTCTCAATCCAAAATGAAAACCATGCGTCAACGGTCATGTCCGATGGAACAAACACGTCTTCGTGCTTGTCTGCATACTTCGCTTCTTCAATCCAGTTACGCGTTTCGGGAACCGTCTGGAAATATTTTTCGTGCCGCTTTCCTGCTTTGTCTACAAAGCGTGTGTGATATAACCCGTCCTTTCTTTGGCAGATACCCTTACCGCATTCTTTGCCTTTCAGGTTTTTGCCCATTGTGTACTCCTTTCCCGCAGAGGAAAAAGAGCCTACTGCAACAATATAATTATAACAGATAAGCTCTTTCCCCTCAAGCTGTTTTTGCAAATAATCTTTTGCCGTTAGATAACCAGCTTTTGGCTGATGAACTGTTCAAATTCCTTTCGTTTGACCAGCTTCTTTGTACCGACGAAAAGCACGAACGGGCAGTTGGGCGTTCTCAGCATACTGTCAATCTTGTTGATGCCGATATTGCTGTATTCTGCCGCCTCTTTGGTGGTCAGCGTCATTTTCAGCTGGATCGGAACGACAGGTGTATTGGTCATTGAAAGTCTCCTTTCATGATGGATATGTAGACAAATAGAGAGTGCATTTGTGATGTGCGGGGGAAATCGTACTGTCCTGCATGATTTGCGGTTCGGAAACCCCTGAAAACACTGGCTTTTTCAACGCCTAATTGTCTACGCTGGACCGCCGTTTGCGGGCAGATTTTGCTTTCTGCCGGCGATGAACGTCACGGAAACCGGCGTCCTGAAATCCAGCTATGGGACACTATGGAGTGTCAGCTTGTCCACAGTCCGAAAAATCAGTGACATTACGATCTGCGGAAATTGAGATTATAGAGAATAGCAAGCACAGTCGGTGTCCGGACACACGGCAAAAATGCACATCCCAGCCTTAAGGCTGGGATGCGCATTTATTTTTTGGGGGATAGCCCCAAACCCTTTCGATTGTAACTTTTCTATTAAGTCCATTGACAAGTTTCCGATTTCGGATATAATTATGTTTACGGTTTCGGAAACTTATTGGGAGGTACGACATGAACGACCAGTTACAACAGCAGTTGCAGATTCTCAACCGCCTGTATAAAGAAAGCGATCACATTTACAGTCGGCTTGCGTCGAAGCTGGGTATGACGGACACCACCTTTTGGGTGCTGTATGCGATTGCCCATTCCGAAGAACCAATGACGCAGAACGACCTTTGCAGCGATTTCTTTTTCCCTGTGCAGACCATTCACTCCGCGATCAACAATCTTCGCAAGGATGGGCTGGTGGAGCTGCAAGTCATCCCCTGTACCAGAAACCGCAAGGCAATTTTACTGACGGAGAAAGGGAAAATCTTCATTGCAAATACGATCAACAAAGCGGACGAAATAGAGAAAACCGCTTTTCTGTGCTTCAATGAGGAAGAACGTGAATTATATCTTTCACTGTTCAAGCGGCATATTGAATACCTGAAAGCCGAGGAAAAGCGTGTGCTGGATTCCATTCCGGAGTGAGGAGGTCACAATGAATTTACTGCTTACCCTTGATGAAAACTACCTGCTGCCCTGTAAGGTCATGCTGGATTCCTTCTTTGCCAGCAATCCCAACGAGCAGGACGTGACGGTTTATCTGCTCCATAGTGCTATCCCCGCGGAGAAGCTGGAAGAGCTGGCGGGCTTTTGTTCCGGCTCCGGCGCAGAATTAAAACCTATCTCCGTTGATACGGCTCTCTTTGAGAACGCTCCTACCAGCAAGCGTTACCCCAAGGAGATGTACTACCGGCTGCTCTCCCCGCTGATTTTGCCGCAGGAGGTAGAACGGGTACTGTATCTCGACCCAGATATGCTCATCATCAACCCGCTGCGTCCCCTGTGGGAACTGAATCTGTACGGAAAGACCTTTGCGGCGGCTTCTCACACGGGACTGACCGAGATGGCAAACGGGATAAACAATGT
Organism: bacterium; assembly: GCA_963617275.1. Taxonomy (GTDB): domain Bacteria; phylum Bacillota; class Clostridia; order Oscillospirales; family Oscillospiraceae; genus Limivicinus. The sequence goes on along the minus strand of CAVENX010000031.1, from coordinate 43,386 downwards.
GCGGCTGGACACGGAACACGAATACTTCAACTCCGGTGTCATGCTCATTGATCTAAATACTGCCCGGAAGCTGGTGACGGCGGAGGATGTCTTCGGATGCGTCAGCGAACACGAAAAGGAACTGATTTTACCCGATCAGGACGTTTTCAACATTCTCTACGGCAAGCAAACGCAGCCCATAGACGATGTAATCTGGAACTACGATGTGCGGAACTACTCTAAGTACCTCATCCGCAGCACCGGCAAGCATGATCTGAACTGGGTCATGCAAAATACGGCAATTCTGCACTTCTGCGGCAAAAATAAGCCGTGGCATAAAGAGTACAAAAATCCCTTTGGGATGCTGTACCTGCACTATATGAATCTGACCATGCGAAAACTGTATGAGAAACCTGATAAGGAGAACCAGCCCGAATGAAAGAATCCAGAGCGAAACTGATTTTGAAATATGTCCTCCCCACGATTTTGAGCCAGTGCGCTTTTTTCCTGTTTACCATCATTGACGGCATTTTTGTCGGTCACGGCGTCGGTCCGGACGGTCTCGGCGCGGTGAACCTCGCCCAGCCCCTTGTCATGGTGATCGGTGCGGCTTTCATGCTGACGACCATCGGCGGCGTAACGATCACCGCCATCCGCATCGGACGCAAGGACTATGAGGGTGCAAACGAGGCGTTCATGCACGCCACGGTCAGCACCCTTGTTGTTGCGGCGTTTTTCACCCTTGTGGGAACGCTCTTTACCAAGCAGCTTGCCGTTCTGCTGGGCGCGGAGGGCGATTATGTAAAAATGGTCTGCGACTACCTCTTCTGGTACACAGCCTTTACCATTCCCTCGGCGCTGTCCGCCACCTTACAGGGCTTCGGGCGGAACGACGGCGCGCCTGTGTTCGTCATGGTGTCCACCATCGCCAGCACAGCCTTGAATATTTTCCTCGATTGGCTCTTTGTTTTCCCGCTGCAAATGGGCATCGCCGGTGCTGCGATCGCCACCGGCATTTCGCAGACTGTCGGTCTGGCGATCATGATCATCCACTTTCTGATGAAGCGCGGGCATCTGCATTTTGCCAAGTTCAAACCGGATGGCAAGCTGCTGAAAAAGGTGTTCAAGCGCGGCTTCCCGGAAATGCTCTCCCAGCTTGCGACGCCGATCACGGTGTTCTGCATGAACCTTGTGATCATCCGTTTCCTGCCGGACGGCGGCATCAATGCTTACTCGGTCATCAGCTATGTCGTTTCCTTTGCCTATGCCGTGTTTATCGGCGTGTCCGAGGGGATGCAGCCGCTGTTCGGGCAGAGCTACGGCGATAAAAACGCCGATGATCTGCACTACTTCAAGCACTGGGGCATGATCGTCAGCTTTGCCGGCAGCGTCGTTGTATATGTACTCATCATGCTGCTGGATAAAGCAATTTGTCAGATGTTCGGTGCGGATGCGGCGGCTACGGAGCTGGCAGTCGCCGCGATCCCGCAGTATTGCTGGACGTTCCTGTTCGCGTCGCTCAATACCGTCCTGTCCGCCTATCTCTATTCCACAAAGCGGACGAAAGAGTCTGTTGCGGTCAATGTGCTGCGCGGTCTGATCTTTACGCCGCTGTGCGTGGTGGCGCTGTCCTTCCTAACTAACGGCGCGCTCCTCTGGTTCACCGTAGGCATTGCGGAGGCAATCACCTTTGTTTCAGCAACGGCAATCACCAAGCGTTCTGAAAGCAGCGGCGTGAAGTTCGAAAAGGATTAAGAGCAATTTATCCGGCGATTGAAAGCAGAGCAATGGAATGTCTTTGCGAAAAGACGGTACTCACATGATGAGTACCGCCTTTTCCTATGCCTGTTGGCAGAGCAAAATATTTGAAATATGAGAAGACTCTCATTTATTTTACACCAGATTCTCATTTTCCTTTTCTATAATGGCCACAGAGTGAGAAATAACATGTCTGCCGCAGTTGCGGTCAGAGAAGGAGATCAATACTTATGCTGTCAAAGGATCATCGTCTGCTGGGCGAATATCTCGCCGGACAGATGATAGGACATACATCGCCGCTGGCAATCCGCCTTTTCATCAAAGGGTGCGTATTCCCGGATCACAATCCGTGGACATACCTGCGGGGCGTGTTTATGGGGCACCCGTTCAAGACACATTTTGTGTTCTTGTCTTATCCGGAGATCATGCGCCTTTGTGAGAAGCTGGAAAACCGGACAAGGCTCTATCTTTGGGACTATTACACGCTGGGAGCGCTGCTGCACTACGCAGCAGACGCATTTACCTATCCGCACAACGAGCACTTCACAGGCAGTATGCTGGAGCATGCCCGGTACGAGCGCGGCGAGCTGCACCAGACATTTTCAAAATACCTTTCCGAAGAATTTAGCATCAGTACGGCGCAGGCAGACAGCACCGCATCCATTGGTGAATGTTTCGCCAAACTGCACAGCGCTTATATGCAGGCAGAACCCTCGGCGCGCTGCGACAGTATGTACATCTGCCGTGCCTGCACGGTGATCTGTGCGAGAGTATTGGAAAAAGAAAGCATCTTATACGGGAAAATTTTAGAAAAGAAAGGGTACGTTCGGACATGAGGATCTTGATCACAACAGATTGGTATAAACCCGTGATCAACGGGGTCGTAACCTCTGTGGAAAGCCTGACACAAGGGTTGACCGCAGCGGGCCATGAGGTGCGCGTACTCACGCTGTCCCAAGACTTCCACTCCTCAAGGGTGGGAAACGTTTACTATATCGCCTCTGTCAGTGCGGGCATGGTTTACGAAAACGCGCGCGTGAAGCTCATGACCTCGCCGGAGATCCTGCGGGATATTTTCGCCTGGAAACCGGATATCGTCCACAGCCAGTGCGAATTTTCGACGTTCGGTATCGCGCGGGAGATCGCGTACAAATGCGGCATCCCGCTGATCCACACCTATCACACCGTTTATGAGGACTATACGCACTATTTTTGCCCCAGCCACACGATAGGAAAAAAAGCGGCGAAGTTTTTCTCGAAAAAGATCCTGTCGGATGTTAACGCCGTCATCGCCCCTTCCGGCAAGATCGAAAGCATGCTGAAGGAATACGGCGTCCACAAGGCGATCTACAACATTCCCTCTGGGATCGATATGGGGCGGTATGAACGCGTCAAGACTGAGAAAAGAGAGAAGCTGAGAGCCGCTCTCGGCATTGCCCCGGACGAATGTATCCTTCTTTACGTCGGGCGGCTTGCGAAGGAGAAGAATATCGGGGAGCTGCTGGAGCTTCTGGCGAAAACCGGCCGGACACAGAGAATGCTGATCGTCGGCGACGGCCCCTGCCGGGCAGAGCTTGAAAAGGCAGCGGAAGCGCTGGGCGTACAGGACCGATTGATCTTCACTGGTATGGTTTCTCCCCGGCAGGTGCCGGATTACTATGCCGCAGGCGATATTTTCGTCAGCGCGTCGCAAAGCGAAACCCAGGGGCTGACCTATATGGAGGCAATGTCCTCTGCCCTGCCCGTTCTGTGCAGGGCGGACGAATGTCTTGCCGACGTCATCACTGACGGGGAAAACGGTTTTCTCTATCACAATGAGGAGGAGTTTCTCAGTCGTTATGAGCGCCTGCGCCGAGACACGCTGTATTGCAGGTCTATCGGGCTCTCCGCAGAACGCAGCATCGCAGCCCGCTATTCTGTCGAGGCGTTTGCAGGCTCCTGCCTGATGGTATACAGCAACGCGATTCAACGGGCAGGTGCCTGCGCATGACGATCAAAAAGGCGTGCAATCTCATTTCCCTTGCGGGCATGATTTTTGTGGCGGCAGCTTGTATCTACCTGTGGAAAATGGGGATCTTCACATCTCAGGAAAAGCTCCAGAGCTTTGTTTCGGGCTTCGGCCTGGTCGGCGGGCTGGTGTTTGTTTTTATCCAGATCGTGCAGGTCATCATTCCGATCATACCGGGCGGCATCAGCTGCTTGGCCGGAGTCGTTTTGTTCGGTGCGGGAATGGGATTCCTGTACAACTATGTGGGCATATGTATCGGCTCAGTCCTGGCGTTTCTGATCGCCAAGGCTTACGGAAGGCCATTATTGGAAAAAATGTTTCAGCCAAAGCTCCTTGAGAAATATGAGCGCTGGACAGAGACAAAAAACCGTTTTACAAAGCTCTTTGCTGCGGCGATTTTTCTGCCGATGGCGCCGGATGATTTCCTGTGCTATCTTGCGGGAACGACAAAGATGAGTCTGAAAACGTTCAGTATGATCATATTGCTCGGAAAGCCGTGTTCCATTGCGGCTTACAGCCTTGGATTAACTGTGATCTATAAAGCAATCAGCAGTCTTGTATAAAAAGAGGGGTTTATCTTGAAGGTTTGTATCTATAAGGGCTCTGAAAAATTGGTTCGGAAAAGCGGCGTGGGGATCGCCATCCGGCATCAGGAGCAGATTTTGCAGGATGCCGGATATGAAATCGCGTCGCATATGGACGCGGAGACGGACGCGGTACATATCAATGCCGTCTTTCCGGACAGCGTGCTGGAAGCGTTGATCGCAAGGGCGCGGAAGAAAACGGTCATCTATTACGGGCATTCCACCATGGAGGATTTCAGAAATTCCTTCAAAGGGTCAAATTTTCTGGCGCCGCTGTTTTACAAGTGGATCAAATTTTGCTATAGTATGGGTGATGTGATCATCACCCCCACCAAATATTCCCGCAGACTGTTGATGGGGTATGGGATCAAGAAGCCGATCATCGCGCTTTCCAACGGGATCGATCTGCGGCAGTTCGCTCCGGATCAAGAGATGCGGAAGAGCTTCCGCGAAAAGTATCATCTGTCCGAAAACGACAAGGTGGTCATATCGGTGGGGCACTATATTGAGCGCAAGGGAATTTTAGAATTCGTAGAAATGGCGCGCAGGCTGCCGGAGATCCGGTTTCTGTGGTTTGGCTATACCGATTCGCGGCTGATCCCCGCAAAGATACAAAAAGCGATCGAAACCGCGCCCGCGAATGTCCTATTTCCTGGCTATGTCGCTCCGCAGGAGCTGCGGTATGCGTATGCGGGCAGCGATCTTTTCTGCTTTATGAGCCATGAGGAGACGGAGGGGATTGTCGTGCTGGAAGCGCTGGCGTGCAAAATTCCGGTATTGGTGCGCGATATTCCGGTCTACGCGGATTGGCTGGAGGACGGAGTGAATGTGTACAAAGTATCTGACACGGACGCATTCGTTTTTACAGCGAGGAACATGTTAAACGGCAGCCTGCCGGATCTGACCGAGCAGGGCCAAAAGGTAGCAAGAGAGCGGTCCTTCCCTGAGATCGCGGGGCGGCTCAAGGACATCTATCAAGAATATTGCAGGAAAGAGATTCAGGTGGATATGGAAAGGCAGATTGCTTCATGAGAATTTTGATCGTTGAGGACGATCAGTCCTTACACCGCATCATCCGAAGAAGGCTGACGGAAGAAGGCTATGCCGTAGACGGCTGCTTCGACGGAGAGGAAGCGCTTTCCTATATGGAAAGCGAAGTGTTCGACTGCATCATATTGGATTGGATGCTTCCGAAAAAGGACGGCGTGATAGTCCTGCGGGAGTTCAGAGACCATGGATTTAAGGCGCCCATACTCATGCTGACGGCGAAGGACTCCATAATCGACCGTGTGGAGGGTCTGGACGCTGGGGCGGACGATTACCTGACAAAGCCCTTTGCTTATGACGAGCTGTCGGCGCGGGTCAGGGCGCTTATGAGAAGAAATACGGAGACAAAAAACAGCAGGCTGCAGATAGCGGACCTTGTCATGGACGTGTCAATGCATTCCGTTTCGCGCGGAGGGCGGGAAATATCGCTCACCTCAAGGGAATATGCCCTGCTCGAGTATTTTCTGCGCAATCAGGGCCACGTCCTGAGCCGAAGCCAGATCGCGGATCATGTATAGAATTACGATTTTGACTACGATTCCAATGTTGTCGATGTTTACGTCAGATACCTGCGCAATAAGATCGATAAGGGATTTGATTTCCCTTTGATTCATACCGTCAGAGGCCATGGATATGTGGTGAAGTATGAAAGTGAAACGAATTAAGCATTGGAAAACCAGCACAAAGATCACCGTCCTCTATCTTTTGCTGTCCGCCCTGCTGCTTGCGGTTTTGATCCCTGCCGTATATTTTTTGGTGGAAGGCTCCCTGAGAGACAGCTTATCCGCAAATATGCAGATCTCGGCGAACACGATAGCAGAGGCCATCGCCGAGGAAAGCGGGAACATACGGGTGGATTCATCCAAATTGGACGACGATGCCGTCAAACCCGGTATCTATATTCAGGTCCTTGACGCGGAGGGCAATGCCCTCTACAGCAGTAGGGACGCGGACTGGATCTTTGAAGTGGTGGCAGCCGAGAAAGAGAAAAACAAAGAGCCGGAACGGGAATGGTCTTCCATCACGCAGTCTGAAACCGTAGACGGACAGGATATTCAGATTCAGGTATTGGGCAGCATTTATTTCAACGACTTTCTGAACGATTTTTCATGGATGCTTTTGCTGTTAGTGCCGGGCTACATGCTTTTGGCGGCGATCGGTTCCATGTTCCTCGCAAAACGGGCATTGCAGCCGATAAGGCAGATCAGCGAGACCGCAAAAAAGATCAGCGTGGGAGATTTGTCAGAGAGAATTGAGGGCATCTATTCAAAGGATGAGGTCGGCGAGCTTGCCGATACTTTCAACACCATGCTGGAAGATCTGGAGGTCTCCTTTCAAAGAGAGCGGCAGTTTACATCCGATGCTTCTCACGAGCTGCGCACGCCGATGACGGTCATCACCGCCTGCGTAGAGGATGCGATCCACACAGATGATCCCGCGATCTGGGACGAAAACATCCGGGTCATCCAGAGAGAAAATCAACGCATGCGGAAAATCGTATCCCAGCTGCTCATGCTTTCCAGAGGATATGAGGGGCGCTGCCATTTTCAGCCAGAGGAACTCTGCCTTTGGAATATGGCAGAAACCGTCTGCGAGTCGCTCTCCCCGCTGGCCGGGTCAAAGTCGATAAGCATCCATAACGAAGTACCGCAGACATACATGATATATGCCGATCAGAGCCTTTTTACGCAGCTGCTGGTGAATCTGGTCGAAAACGCGATCAAATACGGAAACGAGGGCGGAAACATCCGCATCACATCATCCGATGACGAAGCGCACTACAGCCTGTGCGTTGAGGATGACGGCATCGGCATCAGCGAGGATGATCTGCCAAAAATTTTCGAGAGGTTTTACAGGGCGGATAAAGCGCGGGACAGGACCGGCTCCGGTCTGGGGCTTTCCATCGTCAAGTGGATCGCAGAGCTTCACGAAGGAAATGTGACTGCCGAAAGTGAACTCGGAAAAGGCACAAAGATGACGATCACATGGCTCCGAAAGTAAATGCTGAACAGAAGAAAATTGAACCGGGAGGGCTCATACTTTGTCATAAATTGGAGCTTAGGGGCGTGCTCCGGCCTTTTTTGTTTTACACATTTACGGCAAGTCAGCCTGTGTAACGTTTGAAAAGGATTCATTTTCATCTTATACCGGATACTCAAAACTAAGCAGGTATCTTTCTTGATTCAATTGAAAATAAAAAAACTCTCACCTGTTTAAGATGAATGCCTTATCACAATTTTCATTATTTTATTGTCTGTGACGCTTACTCTGGATATAACCTATTCATTTCCTCAGCCGCGGATGCTGTCAAACGAAAGGCATCAGCTTTGTGGGCCGCCGGTATCACATCTGTTGTAACGCTGCAACGAAAAGTTAAATATAGCGCTGTAAAAGTGCCGCGATTCTCCGCGTTCCGCCGTTGATAATATGCACAGTTTTTCCCGACGCGGCGTTGTAATTTTGCACAGTTTCAACAGTCGCTCATATTCAATGCGCAGGGGTGGTTTTGTATAAAAGTGAGAAAAATAACAAAGTTGTTTTAAGGGATTGACATTGATTCCGCACGTTATATAATTAGTATACAACAAAATGCGGGAAAATTTGCTTTTCCTGCCGCATTATGCTTTTCTATGTAAAAAATAACATTTTTTCAGAAAGGATCAACGAATATGTCTACTATCGACCTCACCAAGTACGGTATCACCGGTACCACTCAGATCATCCACAACCCCTCTTATGAGGAGCTTTTCAAAGATGAGATGGATCCCTCTCTCGAAGGCTACGAGAAGGGCACCCTTACCGAGCTTGACGCCGTCAACGTTATGACCGGTATATACACCGGCCGTTCCCCCAAGGATAAGTTCATCGTTGTTGACGAGAACTCCAAGGACACCGTGTGGTGGACCTCCGACGAGTATAAAAACGACAATCATCCCGCCTCTCAGGAATGCTGGAAGGCCGTCAAGGAGCTGGCGGTAAAAGAGCTGTCCGGCAAGAAGCTGTATGTCATGGACGCTTTCTGCGGCGCGAACAAGGACACCCGCATGGCTATCCGCTTCATCATGGAAGTTGCATGGCAGGCACACTTTGTAAAGAATATGTTTATCCAGCCCACCGAGGAAGAGCTTGCAAACTTTGAGCCTAACTTCACCATTTACTGTGCTTCCAAGGCAAAGGTCGAGAACTATAAGGAACTCGGTCTCAACAGCGAGACCGCAGTCGTCTTCAACATCACCAGCCGTGAGCAGGTCATTCTCAACACCTGGTACGGCGGTGAGATGAAGAAGGGTATGTTCTCCATGATGAACTATTACCTGCCTCTCAAGGGCATCGCTTCCATGCACTGCTCCGCCAACACCGATATGAACGGCGAGAACACCGCTATCTTCTTCGGCCTGTCCGGCACCGGCAAAACCACCCTGTCCACCGACCCCAAGCGTCTTCTCATCGGCGACGACGAGCACGGCTGGGACGACAACGGCGTGTTCAACTTTGAGGGCGGCTGCTACGCAAAGGTCATCAACCTCGACAAGGAATCCGAGCCTGACATTTACAACGCAATCAAGCGCAACGCTCTGCTTGAGAACGTCACCGTCGATGCGAACGGCAAGATCGACTTTGCCGATAAGTCCGTCACCGAGAACACCCGCGTTTCCTACCCCATCAACCACATCAAGAATATCGTCCGCCCCGTTTCCGCCGCTCCCGCCGCGAAGAACGTTATCTTCCTCTCCGCTGACGCTTTCGGCGTACTGCCTCCCGTTTCCGTGCTGACTCCCGAGCAGACCAAGTATTACTTCCTGTCCGGCTTCACCGCAAAGCTTGCAGGCACCGAGCGCGGCATTACCGAGCCTACCCCCACCTTCTCCTCCTGCTTCGGTCAGGCCTTCCTCGAGCTGCATCCCACCAAGTACGCCGAGGAGCTTGTCAGAAAGATGGAGATGAGCGGTGCAAAGGCATACCTTGTCAACACTGGCTGGAACGGAACCGGCAAGCGTATTTCCATCAAGGATACCCGCGGCATTATCGACGCGATCCTCAACGGCGACATTCTCAACGCCGACACCAAGGTCATTCCTTACTTCAATCTCGCCGTTCCCACTGCGCTCCCCTGCGTTGACCCCGCTATCCTCGACCCGCGTGACACCTACGCTGACAAGACCGAGTGGGAGAACAAGGCAAAGGATCTCGCCGGCCGCTTCATCAAGAACTTTGCAAAGTACGAATACAACGAAGCAGGCAAAGCCCTCGTTGCGGCAGGCCCCCAGCTCTGATGAAAAAATCGGTTCCCGGAAGGTCAAAGACCTCCCGGGAACTTTTTCTGTGCAGGCTCAGTTAATCTCTCGTCTGTCAGAGATACTCCTTTATCCGCACCCATTCATTATATAATTTATCCATCGTCCACGCCGCGTTTGCGGGGCTGGTGGACGGGAGCTTTTCCGGTGTGATCGAGCACGTCGGCGTAAGATACCGCACAAAAAGCGCATATGACGTGCCGCCATTGCAGAAAATTTTTCTTATGCCGGCGGCATTCAATATACACATTATATCCACCGGCACGGCGTTTTTTATGCTGCTGTCGGACGAACCTATAATATCGCAGCTGTCGAGCGTGTCCCACAGCGCGATATTATTTTTTAACAGCAGTCCCTTTTTCTCCTCTATGCTCTGCGGCGCTTCCGTTTCGAGTATCCGCGCCAGAAGCGGCCAGAACCGGTTCTGCGGATGCCCGTAGTAAAAGTTTACTTCACGCGATTTTACCGACGGGAAGCTGCCGAGTATGAGAATCTTTGAGTCTTCGTCATACACCGGGCCGAATTGTCTTTGAATATGTTTATATTCAGGCATTTTTATATATTTTCCTTACATCTTCCGAGAGAGAGGCATACATAAGATTTTCGTATTTGAGGCGGAACTCCATAACGTCCCCCACTCTGATCTCCCGCTCACAGTCCCCGATATCAATTATCGTATGGTCGCTGGTGGCGGCCAGTATTTCAACGCCGCCGTCGCATGGCAAGAGCTTTCTCGCATCCCCGATGTCCGCTCTCCCCAAGGCAAGCAGTGCACGGCGGCGTATTCCCCTGTCCGTAAAAGCCGGATGATTGTCAAAAGCATCCGTCGCCGTCTCACCCACGGGAACGGACGGCTTGTCATAAACCTCAACGACCTGCGCCCTGAGCAAAACGGGAGAAGCCAGATAATCTGTGTCTATTCCCCATTCATTGGGCAGGTCATGGTTCAATATGATCGCTTCTCCGACGCGGAGATGGTTTATGCCCTTGGGCATTTCTCCCCTATGCACAAGGGGATAGCTTGTCGTCGCCCCGCCGGAGACATATTCAAGAGCATAGCCAAGTATCTCCTCCATGCGCCGCGCCATTGCGGCAAGCTCCTCGAGCTTATCGGCAGTCGGCACGGTGGCGCCGTAATCTGTAAAGTTTGAGCCAATACCGGCAATTTTGATATGCAGGCAGGTTTTCTTTATCTTGGCACAGTCATCAAGAAGCCGCGCCCTGTCCCAATAGCCCTCGCGCAGATCGCCCGTGTCGAGCATCATTATGATTTTATGCCTCCTGCCCTGCCTGACGCACTCTTTTTCAAGCTCCATCACGGTGTCAATGCCGCTTTCAAGGCTCACCTCCGCAAGGCGCACAACGTCCGCGCACTCGCACAGCTGTGGAATACGCAGTAGCAGCCATCCGGCTTTTATCCCGTGCGCATTGCAGCGCTCTATCTGACTTAGACGGGATGTGCCAAGCTGCTCTATCCCCGCGCCGAGAATGGCTCTGACGATCTCCGCGCCGGCGTTCACGCCCTTTACCGTGGGCGTCAGTTTTATCCCGCTTTCCTCGCACCGGCGTTTTATTTCAGTGGTGTTGCGGCGCACGATATTCAAGTCCGTTTCAAGCTGTGGGAAAAGACGCATTATGTTTTTCTCCGTTTGCATTTTTTCTTTTATTTTACAGTTTTCGCCGCCTGAAATCAATCCTTTTAATCTTCTCCGCACTGCCTGAACGGAAAAATATCTTTTTGCAGCGCGTCCCGCAGGCAATTTTTTGTGTCGGAATTGTTAACATCGTCTTGCAATTTTGCCCCGTTGACTATATAATAAAATAAGTATAATTTTCGGTTTATACATAAGGCTGCACCGTGCAGCGCTGCAAGAGCGCATAACGGCGCGGTCATAAATCACAGAAAGAGAGGTGGGGGCATGGACAATACGCAGGATTACGTAATTGAGATGCTTCATATCACCAAGGTCTTCCCCGGAATAAAGGCGAATGACAATATCACGCTTCAGCTGAAGCGCGGTGAGATCCACGCGCTGCTCGGTGAAAACGGTGCGGGAAAATCCACGCTGATGAGCGTGCTTTTCGGCCTTTATCAGCCTGAAGAGGGCGAAATACGCAAAAACGGAGAAAAAGTCGAAATAAACTCTCCGAACGACGCAACGGCGCTGCACATAGGTATGGTGCATCAGCATTTCAAGCTTGTTGACGTGTTCACCGTGCTTGACAACATCATCCTCGGCGCGGAGGATACAAAGCTGGGCTTTCTCCAGAAAAAGAACGCCCGCGCAAAGGTGAAGGCGCTTTCCGAAAAGTACGGTCTGCATGTTGACCTTGACGCAAAAGTCGAGGATATCACGGTCGGTATGCAGCAGCGCACTGAGATCCTTAAAATGCTCTACCGCGACAACGAGATACTCATCTTTGACGAGCCTACCGCCGTCCTCACTCCGCAGGAGATTGAGGAGCTTATGCTGATCATGAAAAATCTCGCGGCGGAGGGTAAATCCATCCTCTTCATCTCACACAAGCTCAACGAGATCATGGAAGTCTCGGACAGGGTGACGGTTCTGAGAAAGGGCAAATGCGTCGGCACCGTCAACACGAAGGACACCAACAAGCAGGAGCTTTCCAACATGATGGTCGGCCGTCCCGTGCAGCTTGTTGTTGACAAGGATCCCGCAAAGCCCACGGACGTCGTGCTGCGCGTTGAGAATATGTGCGTTGCATCCAAGCGCCGCAAGAGCAACGCCGTCAACAATGTTTCCTTTGAGGTGCGCCGCGGTGAGATCGTCTGCATCGCAGGTATCGACGGCAACGGGCAGAGTGAGTTTGTCTGGGGCCTCACCGGACTTGAGCCGCTCAGCGGCGGCAAAATATTTCTTGATGGCAGGGAGGCAGAGCATCTTCCCATCAGCGTTCGCAACGAGAACATGTCCCACATTCCGGAGGACAGGCATAAGCACGGTCTTGTGCTGGACTTCACGCTTGAGCAGAACCTTGTTCTTGAAACCTTCAAAGAGCCGCGCTTTGCCAAAGGCGGGTTCATCAAATTCGACGCGATACGCGATTATTCCGATAAGCTTATAGAGAAGTACGACGTCCGCTCCGGTCAGGGCAGTGTGACCCCTGCCCGCAGTATGTCCGGCGGCAATCAGCAGAAAGCCATTATCGCACGTGAGCTTGACCGCGACAAGGATCTTGTCGTCGCCGTTCAGCCTACACGCGGCGTTGATGTAGGCGCGATAGAGTTTATCCATAAACAGCTTGTTGAGCAGCGGGATCGCGGCAAGGCCATCCTGCTCATTTCGCTTGAGCTTGAGGAGGTAATGAGCCTTTCCGACCGTATTCTTGTAATGTACGAGGGCGAAATAGTCGGTGAGCTTGATCCGGCAAAGACGACCGCGCAGGAGCTTGGCCTTTACATGGCGGGCGCCAAGCGTCAGGATAAGGAGGGCAAAGCCGTATGACAGAAAAGAAAAGTCTTTTGCAAAAGGATTCCGTAAAAAGCGTGCTCGCCTCCCTCATCTCCATACTGTTCGGGCTTCTGGCAGGTACGCTGCTCATCCTTATTGTCGGACTTATCAATGAGGGCATGGGCATGAAAGCCGTGTGGGACGGCATACGTCTCATACTTCTCGGCGTGTTCGTTAACGGACGCGACGCGGTCGGCAATCTTGCGTTCGGCTTCAATCCGGTAAGCATGGGCAATATGTTCTTCCGCGCCACTCCGCTCATCCTCACGGGTCTTTCCGTTGCACTCGCGTACAAAACCGGCCTTTTCAATATCGGCGCGCCCGGTCAGTACCTTGCGGGAACCGCCGCGACACTGTTTATCGCGCTCTCAATTCCCTGCACCGCCCTTCCCGGCTGGGTCATCTGGCTGCTTGCGTTTCTCGGCGGTATGCTCGCCGGTGCGCTCTGGGGCGCGATACCCGGCGCAATGAAAGCGCTGCTCAATATCAACGAGGTCATCGCCTGCATCATGACGAACTGGATCGCGGCAAACCTTGTTACATGGGCGTTCGGCGCAAGCAACCTCAAGAACATAGTCGAAGGCACCAAGACCGGCTACATATACAAAACCACCTACGGGCTTGTGATTGAAAACGGCGAGGCCGTTTACAAAGCGGGTATGGGCATTGCCACACCCAAAATGGGTCTTGACAAGCTCTTCCCCGGCTCCCAGATAAACGGCGGCATCATCATTGCGATTCTTTTTGCAATTGCCATATACGTGATCCTTGACAAAACCACCTTCGGGTATGAGCTCAAGGCATGCGGCTTCAACCGCTACGCCGCAAAATACGCCGGCATCAATGACAAGCGCAACATAATCCTTTCGATGGCTATTGCCGGTGCGCTCTCCGGCGCGGCCGGTTCGCTGTACTACCTTTCCGGCAATACGGAGTTCTTCTGGTCAACCTATCAGACGCTGCCTTCCGAGGGCTTCAACGGCATCGCCGTCGCGCTGCTGGCGGTCAACAATCCCCTTGCGGTCGCGCTTACCGGCACGTTCATGTCAATGCTCAACATCGCCGGTCTCCAGCTTAAAAATCTCACGTCCTACAACGAATATATAACCGACGTTATCATCGCGGTCATCGTTTACCTCTCCGCCTTTGCTCTCGTCGTAAAAATCTGGCTCGGAGAGAGAAAGAAAAAGCAGTCCGCCCACGAAAAGGATGAAGACGCGAAACTCGAAAAGGAGGCTGGAAAGTAATGCCGTTTCTTATAAGACAAACATTTATCTATGCCATCCCCCTCATGATAGTGGCTCTCGCCGGTGTTTTCGCGGAGCGCAGCGGTATAATAAACCTTGCGCTGGAAGGTATCATGATATTCGGCGCGTTTATCGGCGTCTGCTTTGTGCGCATCATGCAGTCCGCCGGGTGGTTCGACGCGGCAAAGGCCGCCGGAAGCTGGATGACGCTGCAAGGCTACCTGCTGCTGGCGATGCTTGTTTCCGCGGCGCTGGGCGCGGTCTTTTCCCTGCTGCTGGCGTTTGCGGCGATCAATCTCAGAGCCGACCAGACGATCGGCGGCACGGCACTCAACATGCTTGCTCCTGCGCTGGTGCTTTTCGTTGTCCGTCTTATCGCAAAGCAGAACGAGCTGCTGCTCCTCAAGGGCGACTCGGCTTCGTGGTTCATGATCAAAAAAACCATGTTCGGCTTTGATAAAAAAGCAAAGCTCGGCTTCTTCGGACAGACGTTCATCGACAAGGTTTATCTGACGACTTACATCTGCATCATCATCTTTATCGTTTTGTCGATAATCCTTTATAAGACCAGATTCGGTCTGCGTCTGCGCGCCTGCGGCGAGAATCCTCAGGCGGCGGATTCTCTGGGCATCAACGTTTACAGGATGCGCTATGCTGGCGTGTGCATATCCGGTGCGCTTGCCGGTATGGGCGGTTTTGTCTACTCGGTAACTACAGCGAATTGCTCCGCCAACGGCGACGTTGCGGGCTTCGGCTTCCTCGCGCTGGCGGTCATGATATTCGGCAACTGGAAGCCGCTGAATATTGCGGGCGGCGCGCTGCTGTTCGGTCTGTTCAAGTGTATCGCCGCATCCTACGCGACGCTTGACGTCAACGGTGACGGCGTATTCGCTCTCGCAGCGGCAGGCATAAGCTCCGATGTATACAGGCTGCTGCCTTACGTCATCACGCTGTTCGTTCTTGCCTTTACGTCCAAATCCTCCCGTGCCCCCAAGGCGGAGGGTATCCCATACGACAAGAGCACCCGCTGACA
Source organism: bacterium (assembly GCA_963617275.1). Lineage (GTDB taxonomy): Bacteria > Bacillota > Clostridia > Oscillospirales > Oscillospiraceae > Limivicinus. The sequence goes on along the minus strand of CAVENX010000031.1, from coordinate 27,962 downwards.
AACATATTCTTTATAAAATCCAACTGGGCTGTCCCGGGACAGCCCAGTTGGATTTTATGCGTATGACCTTTTTTGACAGTCTCCGCCGGCAACAGAACGCCGTCTTTGGCTGTCGGCCGCTTTGTTTGTAAAAAAATCCTGAAAATTCATATATTACCCGTTGAAAATGTTTTGGGCGTATTGTATAATTTATTGGTTTTATATTACTTGTATTTGAGGTTATTTTTTTGTACTTAAAAGCACTTGAGATACAGGGTTTCAAATCCTTCGCGGACAAGACCCGACTCACATTTGAAAAGGACATAACCGCCATTGTAGGCCCCAACGGCTCCGGTAAGAGCAACATTTCCGACGCTATCCTATGGGTAATGGGCGAACAGCGCAGTAAGGCTCTGCGCGGCACGAAAATGGAGGACGTCATCTTCGGCGGAACCGAAAAGCGCGGGGCGCTCGGCTATGCGCAGGTCACGCTGATCATCGACAATTCCGCGCACATCTTTGATTTTGACAGTAGCGAAATAATGCTCTCCCGCCGCTACTATCGCAGCGGTGAAAGCGAATATTACATCAACAAAGAGGCTGTGCGCCTCAAGGATATCAACAGTCTGCTGATGGATACCGGCCTTGGGCGTGACGGTTACTCGATAATCGGTCAGGGCAGGATCGCTGAGATCGTCTCCACAAAAAGCACCGACAGGCGCGAGGTCTTCGAGGAAGCGGCGGGCATTTCCCGCTTTCGCTACCGCAAGGAGGAAGCCGAGAGAAAGCTTGAAAAGACCGAAGACAATCTGCTCCGCGTCAATGACAAGATAGAGGAGCTTGAAATTCAGGTCGAGCCGCTTAGAAAGCAGTCTGAGATCGCCAAGCGCTATCTCAGACTGCGCGACGAGCTGCGCGTGCAGGAAATTTCCGCGTGGATGGCAACGCTCGATAAAATCCACGACAACTCCGCCGCGGTAAACGCCGAGTTTGAGCAGGTCAAAGCCGAGCTTGAGAAGGCGAAATATGAGCTGTCCGCGCTCTACGCTTCCTCCGACAGCATTTCAGAGCGTATGCGCGACAAGGACGTTGAAAGCGAGCAGGCAAGGGAGCGTCTGTCCGCGGTAGAAGCGCAGGCAAGCGACTGTGAAGCCAAGATTGCCGTTATTGAGGCGAACATAAAAAGCAGCATCGAAAGTATGGAGCGTATGCTCGCCGACCTCAAGGAGCAGGAAAGCCGCACGGGCGAAATTTCCGCACGTATCGGCGACGGCAGGGCGCGTATAGGTGAGCTTGAGGAGCATCTGAAGGAGCTTGTCGAGAAGGAAAGCGAGAACGCAAATGTTCTGACCGGCTGCCGGATGAAGCTGCAAAGCCGCGAAAACGCGCTTGGCGAGATCAGCGACAGGCTCACAAAGCTCCAGATAGACGCCCGCTCAATGGACGGGCGCATCAACATGCTGTCCGAAATGGAAAAGGATTTTGAGGGCTTTTCAAAGGCGGTCAAAACCGTCATGCGTGAAAAGAGCCGCGGAAACCTGCGCGGCATACACGCGCCCGTGGCGAACCTTATCCGTGCGGACGACGAATGTGCCCTTGCGATAGAAACTGCGCTCGGTGCGGCTGCGCAGAACATCGTTGTTGACTCTCAGCGCGACGGCAGCGCCGCGATCGAACTTCTGAAGCGTCAGGACGGCGGCAGAGCGACATTTCTGCCTATAGACACGATACGCGGCAGCGTCATGACCAACGCCCCCGAACGCGACCCGGGCTTTGTAGGCGTCGCATACGACCTTGTAAAATTTGATGAAAAATATGACCGGATAATTGCAAATCTGCTTGGCAGAACGGTCACTGCAGAGGCATTGCCCGACGCAGTGCGTATGTCCAGAAACAGTGGCAATTCCCTGAGAATTGTCACGCTTGACGGGCAGCTGATAAACGCGGGCGGTTCGATGACCGGCGGCAGCAGCGCAAGGGGCACGGGCGTTCTCTCCCGTGCGAACGAGCTTGAAAAGCTCAGAAAGCAGCGTGAAAAACTGCGTGAGAGCGAGAAGGAATACTCCGTGCGCGCAGAAAAAGCAAAGTCCGATCTGGCGGCGGTAAAATACCAGCTCGACATGGCGCTTGAGGATCAGACCGCGATCAAGACCCGGATATCATCACTGCAAGCGGAAAGCCGCGCAACGGAAAATTCCGTCAGCCAGCTTCAGGCGCTGCTTGACAGTCTCACCGGTGACAGCGAAGCGCGCAGGAGCGCGGTGGACGCTCACCGGCGCAGGATCGAAGATTTCAAGGCGCAGAAGGCCGAAAAAGAGGCCGTTCTTGCCGAGATAAACGCAAAGTCTGCCGGAATAAGGGACGAGATCGCAAAAATATCCGCCGGCAAGCTTGAGCTTGAGAGCAGACGTACACGCAACGACAAGGAAACACAGCAGCGCAACGCCGACATAGTAGAGCTTGAGCGGCGCAGCGGGCGCATAGAGCAGAAAAAGCTTGCCTCCGAAATGGAGGAAAAGCAGCTACTCGACAAGCTCTGGGATAATTACGAGCTGAGCCACAGCGACGCGGAAGCGCTCCGCCAGCCGGTGGAAAATCTTTCAAAGCTCAACAAGTCCATCGCCGAGAAGCGGCGTGAGATAAGCTCTCTGGGCAATCCGAATCTCGGTTCGATAGAGGAGTTTGAGCGCGTCAACACCCGTTATGAATTTCTTACCGGTCAGCGCGACGACGTAGAAAAGGCGAAGAAAGAGCTGCTTGGCATAATAAGCGACATCACCGATGAGATGACGGCTCTGTTCAGGGGGCGGTTCAAGGAGATAGACAGCGCCTTCCGCCAGACGTTTCTGGAGCTGTTCGGCGGCGGCAAAGCGGCGCTTGTGCTTGAAGATGAGAACGACGTTCTCAACTGCGGCATCGAAATAAAAGTGCAGCCCCCCGGAAAGGCGCTTTCAACGCTGAGCCTGCTGTCCGGCGGCGAGATGGCGTTTGTTGCTATTGCACTGTACTTTGCGATTTTGAAGGTGCGACCGACACCGTTTTGTGTTATGGACGAGATAGAGGCCGCGCTTGACGAGGCGAACGTCGGCAGATATGCGTCGTATATGCGCCGTATGTCCGACAAGACGCAGTTCCTTGTCATCACCCACCGCCGCGGCACCATGGAGGAGGCCGATATGCTCTACGGTGTGACGATGCAGGAAAAGGGCGTTTCAAGCGTTATCGCTCTTGACCTTGAGAGCGCGCAGAAGACTATTGAGGAGTAAAATATTATGGGATTTTTCGACAAAGTATTCGGCGGACTTGCCAAAACGCGAAACAACATGGTCGAGCTGGAGGAGCTGTTTCAGGGTTACGCTCCCGACCATGAGGATTTTTACGACGATCTTGAAGAGTTGCTTGTTCTGAGCGACGTCGGCGCCGCCACCGCCGCAAAAGTCTGCCAGGAGATGCGCAAGGCGACATGGGTAGACCGCTACCGCAAAGGGGCGGAAGCCCGCGAAGGGCTTATAAAGATACTCAAGAAGCTTCTTGACGCGGGCGACACGTCGCTGAAGCTCGACACAAAGCCCTCCGTCATTCTCATGGTGGGCGTCAACGGTGTCGGCAAGACGACTACTATCGGCAAGCTTGCCGCACAGCTCATAGGCGAGGGCAAAAAGGTTCTGCTTGCCGCGGGCGACACCTTCCGCGCCGCCGCGGGCGAACAGCTCAATATCTGGGCGGAACGTTCGGGTGCGGACATCGTGCGCCACGAGGAGGGCAGCGACCCCGCCGCTGTCGTATACGACAGCATTTGCGCGGCAAAGGCGCGCGGCACGGACGTTATCATCATTGACACCGCCGGACGGCTGCACAATAAGGCAAACCTCATGAATGAGCTTTCCAAAATGCGCCGCATCATTGACCGCGAGCTGCCGGACGCCTCGGTCGAAACGCTCATGGTGCTTGACGCGACCACCGGGCAGAACGGGCTTATCCAGGCGAAAGAGTTTCTCAACACCGCCGGACTTACCGGCATCGTGCTTACGAAGCTTGACGGCACGGCAAAGGGCGGCATAGTCTTCGCAATAGCAAGCGAGCTGAAACTGCCGGTCAAATACGTCGGCGTTGGAGAGGGTATGGACGATCTTATCCCCTTTGACGCGCAGACTTTTGTGGAGGCACTGTTCAAATGAAGCTTATACTTGCCAGCAACAACAAAAACAAACTGCGTGAGTTCAGGCAGCTTATAGCCGGTATGGATATCGAGCTTATCGGTCAGCGCGACGCCGGGTGCGACTTTGAAGTCGAGGAGACCGGCGCGACCTTTGAGGAAAACGCATATTTAAAATGCTCTGCCGTGACAGTGGCGACAGGCATTGCAGCCTTTGCGGACGATTCCGGACTTGCGGTCGATGCGCTCAACGGCGAACCGGGGGTGTATTCCGCACGCTACGGTCCCGGGCACGATGCGTCCGACGCAGCCAGATACAATTACCTTCTGGAAAAAATGGAAAATATTGAAGACAGAAGCGCACGCTTTGTCTGCTGTATATGCTGCACCATGCCGAACGGCGACATCATCCGCGCCCGCGGCGAGTGCGAAGGCTATATCATGCGCGCCCCGCACGGAGACGGCGGTTTCGGCTATGACCCGGTGTTTCACCCCCTGTGCACAGATAAGGGCATGGCGGAGCTTACGCCCGAAGAAAAGAATAAAATTTCCCACAGGGGCAAGGCGCTGAGAGAGTTTATAAAGAAGCTTGATGAATATATGAAAACCGCGGAATAGCAGACGGTAAGCTTTACGCCGTCTGCACGGCTAAGCGGGAATATTTGAATTTGCGGCAATGCCGCGTGGAGGAAGACAAAAATGCCGATAACAAGTAAGCAGCGCGCACAGCTTCGCGCCATTGCCACCGGAATAGACACCATATTTCAGGTCGGCAAGGGCGGGATAAACGACGCGCTTGTCGAGTCAGTCAGCAATGCGCTGAGAGCAAGGGAAATCGTCAAGGGCAGAGTTCTCGAAACCTGCGAATACAGCCCGCGTGAAGCGCTGGCCGAGCTTGCCGCCGCCTGCAAGGCGGAAGAGGTACAGGCAATAGGTACAAAGATAGTGCTGTATAAAAGGAACGAAAAAGAGCCTAAAATAGTTCTTGTAAAGGACAAAAAGAAGTAATGAAAATTGCTGTTTACGGGGGGAGTTTCAACCCTCCGCATCTGGGACATCTGGAGACGGCAAAGGCCGTGGCGGAGGAGTATTCCCCCGACAAGCTGCTGATAATCCCGGACTGTATTCCCCCGCACAAGGAAATTTTTGCCGACAGCCCCTCCCCCGCACAGCGGCTTGAGCTGTGCCGGCTTAACTTTGAGGGCATAGAATGTGCCGAAATTTCCGATATGGAGATTCTGCGCGAGGGCAAGAGCTATACCGCCGAGACGATTGCAAAGCTGCGCGAGGAGTACGCCGATTGTGAGCTTTCCCTCGTTGTCGGTACGGATATGTTCATGTCCTTTGAAGCATGGTATAACTTTCCCTACCTGTTTGAACAGTGTACGCTGCTTGTAATGCCCCGCGAGGAGGACGACAGGTACGAGCTTAACCAGCGCAAGGAGGAATACGAGAGGAAATACGGTGCGAGAATACGCATACTCGGGCATGTCCCGCTGCCGATGAGCTCCACCGAGATACGCGCATGGCTGCCGAGGCGCATGGGTTCCGATACGCTCAGAGCGGAGGTATACGCTTCCATTATAAAGAACAACTATTACGGCGCTCTGCCGGAGCTTACGTGGCTGCGCGGCGAGGTTATGCCGCACCTCTCCTCAAACCGTCTTGCCCATGTGGCCGGCTGCGAGAGCGAGGCTGTGCTTCTTGCGATGCAGTACGGCGAGGACGCGGAAGCCGCCGCCGAGGCCGCAATACTGCACGATATCACAAAGCGCCTCAGTTATAACGAGCACTTGAATTTGTGCAAAAAATATGGTATAGTCTGCGACAAATCCGAGCTTGATAATGTCAAGCTTCTCCACGCGATAACGGGCGCCGCTCTTGCAAAGGATCTGTTCGGCGTGTCCGAGGATATCGCAGACGCCATCCGCTGGCATACCACCGGCAAGCCGGATATGACGCTGCTTGAGAAGATCATATACCTTGCCGATTATATCGAGCCTAACCGTGACTTTCCCGGCGTTGACAGGCTGCGCGAGCTTGCGTATGACGATCTGGACAAGGCGCTCGTGTTGGGACTCAGAATGAGCCTTGAGGAAGTGCGCTCACACGGGATCGAGCCGCACCCGCGCACCGCCGAAGCATATGAATGGTATAAAAACGAATGTCTGTAAGGAGGATACAAAATGCTTACTCCCGCTGAAATAGCCTATGTTGCCGCCAGTGCGCTGGAAAACAAGAAGGCAAACGACGTCAAAATACTCAAAACCGCAGAGCAGACCGTCATTGCGGACTACTTTGTCATCTGCCACGGTTCATCCACGACACATATCAAGGCGCTTGTGGACGAGGTTGACAAGGCGCTGTCGGAATCCGGTGAGCCGCCCATCCGCCGCGAAGGGCTGCGTTCGGATATCTGGGTGCTGATGGACTTCGGAAGCGTCATTGTGCACGTTTTCACCGATGAGGCCAGAAAATTCTACAATCTTGAACGCCTTTGGAGCGACAGTGAAGAGGTGGCTCTCTCATCCCTTCCCAGCCCCCAATAATGGGGGCAGAAGCACAAGCCGAGGCCGCCCGGCTTTGGCAAGCGGAAAGCGTCGGGCCGCGCATTTTGCCGGCTGCGGGAAACGCCACAGAGCTTTCCGAAAAACTCCGGATAGACCGGGAAAAATAATAAAAGGATGAGAGCATTATGAAATACGATTTTGCAAATATAGAAAAAAAATGGCAGGCAAAATGGGAAGAGGCAAAACCATATGCCGCAACGGAAGATTCCTCCAAGCCCAAGTTCTACGGCCTTATTGAGTTCCCCTACCCCTCCGGCGCCGGTCTTCATGTCGGCCACCCCAGACCCTTTACCGCGATGGATATCATCACCCGCAAAAAGCGCATGGAGGGCTATAACGTCCTTAATCCGATCGGTTACGACGCTTTCGGTCTGCCCACGGAAAACTACGCGATAAAGAACCATATCCACCCCACCAAGGTCACGCATGACAACATCGCAAATTTCACCCGTCAGCTCAAAATGCTGGGCTACGGCTTTGATTGGGACAGAGTTGTCAACACCTCCGACCCGAATTACTATAAATGGACGCAGTGGATCTTCCTCCAGATGTACAAAAAAGGTCTTGCCTACAAGGCGACCATGTCCGTCAACTGGTGCACGAGCTGCAAGGTAGTGCTTGCGAACGAGGAAGTCGTGGAGGGCGTGTGTGAGCGCTGCGGCGCTCCCGTCGTGCGCAAGGAAAAGAGTCAGTGGATGCTGGCTATCACCAAGTACGCCGACCGCCTTATCGATGACCTTGACGACCCAAACCTTGACTATATCGAGCGCGTCAAGATCCAGCAGAAGAATTGGATAGGCCGTTCCACTGGCTGTGAAGTCACCTTCAAGACCAACACCGAGGATGATATCACCGTTTATACGACCCGCGCCGACACGCTTTTCGGTGTTAGCTACGTTGTCATTTCTCCCGAACATCCGCTGCTTGAGAAGTGGAAGAACATAATAAAAAATTACTCCGCCGTCGAGGATTACAAGCTTGCCGCGTCGCGCAAATCCGATTTTGAGCGCGGAGAGCTTAACAAGGACAAGACCGGCGTGCGTCTTGACGGCATCGAGGTCATTAACCCCGCAAACGGCGAAAAGGTTCCCATGTTCGTGTCCGACTATGTTCTCATGGGCTACGGCACAGGCATCGTCATGGGCGTTCCCGGCCACGACCAGCGCGACTGGGAGTTTGCCACGAAATTCGGACTGCCTATCATTGAGGTCGTCAGCGGCGGCGACGTGACGAAGGAAGCCTTCGTCGCAAAGGATGACTCCGCGATCATGGTCAACTCCGGTTTCCTCAACGGTATGACTGTCAAGGAAGCTATCCCCGCAATGAAGAAATACGCCGTCGAACAGGGCTGGGGCAAGGAAAAGGTCAATTTCAAGCTGCGCGACTGGGTATTCTCACGTCAGCGCTATTGGGGCGAGCCTATTCCCATGGTCAACTGTGAAAAGTGCGGCTGGGTTCCGCTCCCCGAGAGTGAGCTGCCCCTTGTCCTGCCCAACGTTGAAAGCTATGAGCCTACCGACGACGGCGAAAGCCCGCTGGCAAAGATGACCGATTGGGTCAACACCACCTGCCCCTGCTGCGGCGGTCCCGCGAAGCGCGAGACGGACACCATGCCAAACTGGGCCGGCTCAAGCTGGTATTGGCTGCGCTATATGGACCCTCACAACGACAAGGAATTCTGCTCCAAGGAAGCGGAGCATTTCTGGGGTCCCGTTGACTGGTACAACGGCGGCATGGAGCATACCACGCTGCACCTGCTGTATTCCCGCTTCTGGCACAAGTTCCTGTACGACATCGGCGCGGTGCATACCAAGGAGCCTTTTGCGAAGCGCACCTCCCATGGCATGATCCTCGGCAAGAACCCGCATTATGTAGGCAACTTTGCGACCGAGGCAGAGAAGCAGGAAATGCGCGAGAAGTACGGTGCGCAGGCAGAACGCGCCTCCGTCAAGATGAGCAAGTCTCTGGGCAATGTCGTCAACCCCGACGACGTTGTCAAGGCATACGGTGCGGACACCATGCGTATGTACATCATGTTCATCGGCGACTTTGAGAAAACCGCAACATGGTCGGACGAGGCCGTCAAGGGATGTAAGCGTTTCCTTGACCGCTGCTGGAACCTGATGGATCAGGCTGCAGACGATTACGCCGTCACACCCAAAAACGAGGCGATCATACACAAGACCATCAAAAAGGTCACCGAGGATATTGATACGCTCAAGATGAACACCGCTATCGCCGCGCTCATGACCATGGTCAACGAATTCTATTCCAACGGCTGCACCAAGGGTGATCTTGAGTATCTTATGTTGCTGCTCTCCCCGTTCGCGCCGCATATGGTCGAGGAGATGTGGGAGCTGACGGGTTTTGCCGCAAAGCGCGGCAAAATGGCGATGCAGTGCGATTGGCCGAAGTACGACGAAGCGAAGACGATAGACGCCGTGCGCGAGATGGCCGTGCAGGTAAACGGCAAGCTCCGCTCCACTATCATGGTCGCTTCCGACGCCGACGAACAGACGATCATCGACGCCGCGCTTGCCAACGAGAAGATAGTCCGCTGCATGGAAGGCATGAAACTTGTAAAAACAATTGTCGTAAAGAACAAAATTATAAATTTAATACTGAAACCTCAAAACTGATTGTTGACAAGTGCGCAAAAAACCGGTATAATGCATCCGTTAACAAGCCGATTGTTGGCCCTTTAAGCGCCGCATGGCGTGTTTGGAGGGAGGGAAATAAATGTCTGAAATTTACGTCAAGGAAAACGAGTCTCTGGACAACGCTCTTAAAAGATTTAAGAGAAGCTGCGCAAAGTCCGGCGTTCTGGCTGACCTTAGAAAAAAGGAGTATTACCAGAGCCCCAGCGTCAAGCGTCGTAAAAAGTCCGAAGCAGCACGCAAAAACAAGAATAAGCGCTTCTATTAATTACCGATAATAAACAGTCTGAGTTCTCAGGCTGTTTATTTTTTTCGAATAGCGGCTGTATTCGTGTTGACTTTTATTCGGTCTGCAGTTATATTAACAATGATAGGCAATTCCCAAAATTTAAAAAGGAGAAAAATTCATGAAAAGATTTGCAGCACTTGTTTTATGCCTGGTAATGATCTGCTCCTGCGGTCTTGCACAGTGCTTTGCCGATGAAGGCGAACAGGTCGAAACCGCCGTCGTTATCATACCGGAAGCTCCGCTCTGTCTCGACTATGCCGGGATGAATCAGATCCTTGAGGTGCTGGAAAATTCTGACGGATATCTCAAGGTCAGAACCGCAAACGGCGTTGAGGGACTTGCCGACGCAAGATGGCTCAACATCTTCCCCGCCTCCGGCAAGGCGCAGGTTCGCCCCGAGCGCGCCGAGGTCTTTGCCGAAATGCTCAAGCAGGGCGATACCGTTGAGGTTCTTGAACGCGGTGAAGAGTTCACCAAAGTCAGAGTAAACGACGTTGAAGGTGAGATCGAGACGCGCTTCCTCCGCTTCGACGGTGAGGAAGAGTACCAGCCTTGGACTTGCTACTCTGCTCCCAACACTCTCGTTTTCAACAACCCCTGGCTCCGCGACGCGACCGGCAAGATCGTGTTCGACTCCCGTATGCTCCCCCACGGCGACTCCAATGCGACATGGGTGAGAAAGAATACCGAATTTACCGTGCTTGCCGATCTGGGATACTGCTACCTTGTCAAGAACGATTCCTTCGAAGGCTATATCGCAAAGGACTATGCTCTTGACGCCGAGGTGGATTACACTCTTTGGCCGAACCCCTACGTTTTGGAAACTCCTGCCGCAGCCGGTGACGGAGATGGTGGCGGCGAATGGACGCCTCCTAAACTCTGATTTCAAAATGTAAAAAAGTAAACAGCCTGAATTTTTGGGCTGTTTATTTTTCCGGTCGGGCGCGGTAAGAGAATATTTCAAGTTGACATTTATTGGCTCAGAGACTATACTGACAGGTAATAGGCAATTCCAAAATTTGAAAAGGAGAAAAATTCATGAAAAGATTTGCAGCACTTGTTTTATGCCTGGTAATGATCTGCTCCTGCGGTCTTGCACAGTGCTTTGCCGATGAAGGCGAACAGGTCGAAACCGCCGTCGTTATCATACCGGAAGCTCCGCTCTGTCTCGACTATGCCGGGATGAATCAGATCCTTGAGGTGCTGGAAAATTCTGACGGATATCTCAAGGTCAGAACCGCAAACGGCGTTGAGGGACTTGCCGACGCAAGATGGCTCAACATCTTCCCCGCCTCCGGCAAGGCGCAGGTTCGCCCCGAGCGCGCCGAGGTCTTTGCCGAAATGCTCAAGCAGGGCGATACCGTTGAGGTTCTTGAACGCGGTGAAGAGTTCACCAAAGTCAGAGTAAACGACGTTGAAGGTGAGATCGAGACGCGCTTCCTCCGCTTCGACGGTGAGGAAGAGTACCAGCCTTGGACTTGCTACTCTGCTCCCAACACTCTCGTTTTCAACAACCCCTGGCTCCGCGACGCGACCGGCAAGATCGTGTTCGACTCCCGTATGCTCCCCCACGGCGACTCCAATGCGACATGGGTGAGAAAGAATACCGAATTTACCGTGCTTGCCGATCTGGGATACTGCTACCTTGTCAAGAACGATTCCTTCGAAGGCTATATCGCAAAGGACTACGCTCTTGACGGCGAAGTGGATTACACTCTCTGGCCAAATCCCTACACCGCAGAAGTTCCCGCGGAGATAGACCCCGATAATCCCGGCGGCGGCGACAATCCTGGCGGCGGTGACAATCCTGGCGGCGGTAACCCCGACCCAGATCCGGGCGACGAGCCGTGATAATTCAATAGTTAATATTTGCAAGCAAAAGCAGTCTGAGCCCTTCGGACTGCTTTTGCTTTCGCCGATTATTTACAATCCTCCTCTTGTAAATATTTTCCTTTATGCTATACTGTCTATGAATAGAGCTGCCTGCCATAATGGGCAGACCGTCTCTTTTCAATCGTTTTTTCCTGCATACCCACGCGGAATATGTCCGCGGATGATCATGCCTGCCCGCCGCATAACAGCTGCCGTCCGGCGAGGAGGGTTTTGGGTCCGCGTTCAGCTTCAACTTTGCGTCATCGGGAAGTGATCGCGCCGTTCTGCGCCGCATGAGTTTTCCGTGACAATTCCGAGAGGACTGATCCGCAAAGGAGGAGGGATCTATCACAAGGATCATGACACAATTTCATAATGAAAGGAGTGAGCTGTAAAAGGTACAGGTAAACTCCTATGCTTTTACAGCAAAAACCATGAAAAAGCCTAAAAAGTTTTTTCGCAAGGCAGCGGCAATTTGTCTTGCAGTCTGCATGGTATTTGCCATGCTCCCGGCCGCGTTTGCTGACGAAATAGCTTGGGATCAGCTTTCTCCCGAAGAGGCTCTTATGCTTCAGGCTCAGATGGAGGAAGCAGAACGCATCCGCAAGGAGAAGGAAAAGAAGCGCCTTGAAGAGCTGGCCGCACAGGCCGCTGCCGCGGCGGCAGCCGAGCAGGCAGCGGCAGAGGAAGCAGCCCGTCTCGCCGCCGAGGAAGCAGCGCGTCTGGCCGCAGAAGAAGCGGCAAGGAAAGCCGCAGAGGAGCAAGCATCCGCTCCCGTTGCGGAGACGCCCGCTGTTGAGGAACCCGTTGCGGAGACGCCCGTTGTCGAGGAACCCGCCGCTGAGGAACCCACCGTTGAGGAACCCGCCGCTGAGGAACCCACCGTTGAGGAACCTGCTGCTGAGGAACCCACTGTTGAGGAACCCGCCGCTGAGGAACCCACTGCCGAGGAACCTGCTGCTGAGGAACCTGCTGCTGAGGAACCCACTGCTGAGGAACCCACTGTTGAGGAACCCGCCGCTGAGGAACCCACTGTTGAGGAACCCGCCGCTGAGGAACCCACTGCCGAGGAACCTGCTGCTGAGAAACCCACCGTTGAGGAACCCACTGCTGATGAACCTGCTGCCGAGGAACCTGCTGCCGAGGAACCCGCTGCTGAGAAACCCACCGTTGAGGAACCCACCGTTGAGGAACCCACCGTAATGCTTACCGCCGACACTTCCGTTGCGGTCGTTGAGGACGCCGAAGGAGAAAACACTGTGGCCGAAACCACCGAAGCCGGTGCTTCCGTGCCTGTCGTTCAGACTCCCTCCGCCGCTTCCGGCAACATCTGGAAGGCTGCGGGACAGTTCTTCAAGACTGTAAAAGAAGCCATAGACGCCATTTTCAGCGCCGATCCGGCAGCAACGGAGGCAAAAGTTGAGCTTACGGAAGATTATGAAGGCTCAGAAGGCATTGAGGTCGATGTTGACGAAGGCAAAAACGTAGTCATAGACCTGTGCAAGAAGACCTTTAAGGTTATTTCGGGAATCGCCGCAAAGCTTACGGGCAAAGGCTCCGTTACCGTTGAGAACGGAACCATCGCCTCGGAAGCTGACGCCGCAGTCGTTGAGACCGACGTCGCCGATCTTGACGTCAAAAACGTCAATCTTATCGGAAGCGGTTCCGCATCCCCTGTGCTCGACATCAACGGCGGCGATGTGGACGTTACCGGCAGAACCACCATCAATTCCGGAAAGTCCGGCAACACCGCGATAGACATTTCCGGCGCTTCCGATGTTGATGTTGATACCACCGGAATAGTCCTTGGCAAGGTCAGCGCCAGCGGCGGCGAAGTCGCCGCAGACCTTCACAACGGCTTCTATAACGGTGAAATATCCGCAGACGCCGGCGCGAAGCTTGCGGTAGACGGCGGCAACTATACGACGAACGTCGGAAACTACGTCGATGAAAAGACCAACTATGCCGAGATCAGCAATCCCACCGGCAAAATCTATTCTGCGGGCAAAAACATTCCCTGGTCAGCTCTCGGTTCTTCAATGTTCGCCCCCACATTCGTTAATATGCTCAAGTCCGGCGGCGCAATCGCGCTTCCCGGGAATATAGCGGTCGGCAACTCCACCGGAAAGCTCATTTTCATCAACGGCAGAGCCGTCATCAACGGTCAGAGCATATTCATCCCCGGATGCAGATACATGTGCCGCACCGTCAGCATCGTTGACGGCGCAAACAGCGTCTGGTATAAGGGCAGCGAAGACGGACTGACCTTTGAAGTGAGCGCCGCTGTTTCCTATGTAACCATAGACAACGTCAAGGCCGACGCCGTTATCGACGGCGTGTACGCAGAGCTTGAAGCCGATACGCTTGAAGTGCTCAGTGCGGGCAGCCACAGCGTCAGATTCGTTCTCAAAGACGGCAGCGTTGTTGTGACCAACATCAAAGTCACTCCCGACGAGAAGATCGAATGGACAAAAGGTTCCGAAAACGGCTTGCAGTATGAGATGTCCGGCAAGATCAAAAAGGTTCTGATCGACCATGTGAAGGTCAGTGCGGAAACGGACGGGAAGAATGCCGTCATCCCCGCTTCTATACTTCAGGATCTCAAGACCGGAAAGCATACCGTTGAGTTTGTGCTTGAGAACACCGCTCACGTTGTCACAAGCATTACAGTCAAATAAGCATAATCATAAATATTGCAGATGAAGACTCATCTGCAATATTTTTTACCGTTAAAACGGCTATGAAAAATCAGGAAATGTCGGAAAAAATATTTTAGAAAAGAAAAAGAGTTTTCATTGACGAACGGCGCGGTCTATGTTAACATAACAATGTAAATTATGCAACCCCAGAGAGGAGGCGATGTTTTGGTAAAGGCAAAATTTGATCCCGAGAGAGTCCTCGGCAAAGAAATAACTCGGTTCGGGCGGCAGGAGCTTTGCGATTTCGTTGCGAAGCTGTGTGAGTATATCAAGGCAGACGTTGGAGCGGGTGTTTACAGGGGCGGAATTTATCCCGAGAACATCAGCATCGACGAAAACGGAGGCATCGCCATAGGCCCCGCAAAGCAGGAGGATTGGACGGGACAGGAGCTTGACTTTCTCCCGCCTGAGCTGTATTGGAACGGGAAACGCACACCCGCCGCCGATGTTTATTCAATAGGGCTGCTCATGTACTACGCCGTAACGGGCGGCAAGCTGCCGTTTGAGGGAAAATGCCGTGACCCGCAGTTGAGGCGTATGGGCGGCGATAATTTTGAAGTTCCGAAGGAGGCCGGGCGCAGGCTCGGCGAGATCATAGGCAAGGCCACCCGCTTCAAGGCGGCCGAACGCTATCAGAGCATGGACGAAATGCGCGTGATGGCTGAAAGCTGTCTCAAAAACCTTTACCTCAACGGCGCACCGAGTGCCGAAGTGATATTCAAAAAAAATGATGATGATTTGACGGAGATTGAAAAGCTGATGGTTGGTATTATCGAAAAGGAAGAAGACACCCCAATTCCCGCGCCGGAGGATAGCGAAGACGTTTCCCCCGTCGAGGAAAATGCGGAAGATAAAACGGAAGTCGCCGAAGACACTCCTGCCGCGGCAAGCGGCGAAGATGATTTTGACCTGTATATCCCCCAGAGTGAGCCTGACATCAATGAGGATGATCTTGAGCCGGTATATGTAAGTGCGGACAAAAACTCCGCCCCGGCGGTGCAGTACACCAAGAGTGCGGAAAGGGAGCGTATCTCCGCCGAAAAGCTTAATCGCCGCAAGCGCCGCCCCGTGGCAATAATCCTTGTGCTGTGTGCCGTTCTCGTTATCGTCTCCATCCTCTTCAATGCCCTGATAAAGGATCTTACCGAAAGCACGGAAGAGACGCAGAAAGCAGCCGAAAACATTGAACAGGGCGACTATTCGGCACTTATAGACGACGATGAACCCGCCGCCTCTGCCGTCAACGTGACGCCCGCGCCCGTTGATAGCTCTAACGACCTTGACATACCGCCCGATCCTTCGGAAGCGCCGTATATTCCCGGCACCGACACCGCCGGAACGGCACAGTCCTCCGAGCCGGTGGAGCATAGCTATAAGGTATTTGTTGAAGACGTCAGTTGGGAGCAGGCCAAGGAAAAGTGTGAAGCCCTCGGCGGACACCTCGTCGTCATCAACAACGCAGACGAATTTGCCGTGGTTACTCAGCTTGCTTCCGATGCCGGAGTAACATATGTCTGGATCGGCGGACACCGCGAAAACGGAACCGTGATATGGGAAGACGGTTCATCCGAAATCTACGAAAAATGGGCTTACGGCGAACCCTCATACACCGACAACGGTGTTCCGGAGGATTATATGCTTCTGTGGAATAACAGGGGCTGGTCACAGAACGACAGCCGCAACGACCCCTGCAAGGACTTTGCGCATATGTACAGCGGCAAAATAGCGTATATCTGCGAATACGGCGGATAAAAACCATATGTAATCAACCGGGAGTGCGGCGCACTCCCGGTTTTTTGTGCTTCGGCACCATAACGCCGGTAACGGCAGATGCATATAATGCTCCGAGGGCAACCTCGCAAATACCAAAATTCGGAGGTATTATATGCCTGATAACGATCACTACTCCACCAAGATATATTCAGACCGCTGCAACGGGAGCTGCGGCTGCTGCGGCTGCGGCAGCAACGTAGGTCCGGCAGGGCCAATGGGCTTGCAGGGGCCTCCGGGTCCGCAGGGTCCTCAAGGTCCGCAGGGAATACCGGGTCCTGCCGGTCCGGCTGGGCCGCAGGGCGCGACAGGCGCAACAGGGGCAACGGGTGCGACAGGGCCGGCGGGTGCAACCGCGACCAACCAGAACGCCATGCTGTACAGCGCCGCCTCACAGGCGGTTGACAACGCCGCAGCGATACCGCTCGGAACCAATGTGATAAATTCCACCGGCGACATAACCGCCAGTGGGACGACCGGCGTCACGCTCACGCCCGGTCAGTATCTTGTGACCTTCGACAGCGACGCAAGCGTCACAAGCTCCGGAACCATAGGCGCTGCGCTTGCGCTGAACGGTTCGGCCGTGCCGTATGCGGTCACATCTATAACTGCGGAGGCAAACGAGCCGCAAAGGCTCTCTCTCAGTGCGATAGTCAGCCCAACCGGCACGGAAACGCTGACCGTGCTCAACAACTCAGGCAACAGCGTTAACTACTCCAACAGCACCATGACGGTAACAAAACTGGCATAAGAAAACCCAACTGCGGCTTCCCGATTTTTCGGAGAGCCGCAGGTTTGTTTATTATATCTTATTTGCCGTCAATTGAAAAGTATTTGACTACGTCGTGCAGGTAAACTGTATAGTAAACCGTGTGATAGAAATTGTTTTTATCAGCAACAGCTATGGAGTCAAAGGAGATGGGCTTTTCAAACTCGAACGTGAAGCGCTCGACTTCACCCGCTTTTTCCTTGCTCATGGTATATTCGGCGACCTTTTCCCACGCCTTGCTGCCGCGCTTTACATATATTTCCCATTCGCGGAACGGGTTGCCGTTATACTGCGTAATGGACGTATCCAGGCTGAATGCGACACATTTTTTGATAGGCGCGGCAAGGTGGTAAACGTCCGTATATACGCCGTGGAAGCATGTGCCTCTGCTGCCTTCCCATTCGCCCTCCATATCGCCGCAGTTGCTTGTATAGCCCGTGTAGAATATTTCATCGCCCATAACGCCGGTAAGCTCGCCGCAGTTTTCAAACGCCGTGCGGTTGATCTCCGCCGCTTCAAACCCGGGCATATTCACGACTGTCAAAGACGGGCAATTGCCGAAAGCATTTGCGCCGATATGTACAACGCTCTTAGGCAGAGTCACGCTTGTAAGTCCGCTGCATCCGGCGAAAGCGTTGTCGCCTATCGCCGCAACTTCCAGACCGTCGATCTCATCCGGAATAACAAGCTCTGCCGGACAGGCCGCCATATAGCCGGTTATTACCGCTTTCCCGTCTTCCTCCACATAGCTGAACGGAGTGAGGACATCCCCCTCCGACGTACCGCAATCAGCACATGTCTTAGGCGCATCAAAGGTCGCCTCCGTCCAATTGTGTCCCATTGCACTTTCAACCGTTTCGCCGCAGACACTGCAAACGGCATCCTCCGTACAGCCGGGCTTACCCGCTGTGTGTCCCAGAGCCTCGCCCTCGGTCGCACCGCAGACGGTGCAGGTCTTCGGCTCGGTACAAGTCGCTTCCGCCCACGTGTGTTCTGCAAGATCGCCCTCAGTCGCACCGCAGACAGTGCAGGTCTTCGGCTCGGTGCAGGTCGCTTCCGCCCACGTGTGTTCTGCAAGATCGCCCTCGGTCGCACCGCAGACAGTGCAGGTCTTCGGCTCGGTGCAGGTCGCTTCCGCCCACGTGTGTTCTGCAAGATCGCCCTCGGTCGCACCGCAGACAGTGCAGGTCTTCGGCTCGGTGCAGGTCGCTTCCGCCCACGTGTGTTCTGCAAGATCGCCCTCGGTCGCACCGCAGACAGTGCAGGTCTTCGGCTCGGTGCAGGTCGCTTCCGTCCACGTGTGTCCGAGTGCTTCACCCTCGGTTTTACCGCACTTGGCGCATGTCTTCGGCTCGGTACAGGTCGCTTCCGTCCACTCATGTCTGAAACAGCATGCACCGAGAGTAAACGCAATGGATAAAGCCAGCAGCAGGATCAGCAGTTTCTTCATTGAAATCCTCCCTTTTTATATGATTTTGTTCATAGCCTGTTTTAAAGATATCATGAGCAGGGTATAAAAGCAATAAAAAACGGGTGAAAACGCTGACAACAACTCTCTCGCCATGATTATATTATACAGGCACTCCGATGCAAAAAAGCACCGCGGGATTTCGCCCGTGATGCTTTTGCAGAAAATTTTATTTGCCGTCTATTGAAAAATGGCATATAACGTCATAAAAATCAATGGAGGACGAAACGGAATGATAGACATTCTGCTCCTCAACGATAGTAATGGCGTCAAATGTTACAGGGGCATCAAATTCAAAGTCAAAGTGCTGATATTCGCCTGCCAGTTCTTTTTCCATAACATAATCGGCGACTACATTCCATTTGCCGGAAAGATCGTGTGCGTAAACAAACCATCTGCCGAACGGGTTCCCGGTATATTCGACAATTGCCACATCCATGCTGAAGCCGACACAGTTCGTCACTGTATCGCTGAGCTTATACATATTGGTGTTTACCCCGCGCAGAGAGACACTCTGCTCCTCGGTCCACGCGCCGTCAAGCGCGCCTATATTATCAGTGAACCCCGTGTATTTTACGGTGCCCGTATCGACCGCCTCAAGACTTGTGCAGTTATAGAACGTCGTATGGTCAAACTCGGCAGTTTCGCCGCTTGGCATATACACATACTTCAGGTTTTTGCAGTCCTTGAACGCGTAGTTTTCAATTTTTACAACGCTCTCCGGGATCGTCACGCTGACAAGTTCATCTCTGCCGTCAAAGGCGTGCTTGCCGATGGCAACGACCGGTCTCCCGTCGATTTCCCCGGGAATTTCAAAGTTGGCGTCGCATTCGATGGCATAGCCGGTAATGGTAACACCGTCTTTTTTATTGATATAGAGAAGCGGCTCCAACGGCTCGCCTTCGCTTTCGCCGCAGGCAACGCATGTCTTCGCATTGATATATGTAGCCTCCGCCCATTCATGTCCGAGGGCTTTCCCTTCGGCCGCACCGCAGACGGTGCAGGTTCTTGGTTCGGTGCAGGTCGCTTCCGCCCATTCATGTCCGAGGGCTTCTCCCTCCGTCGCACCGCAGACGGTGCAGGTTCTCGGTTCGGTGCAGGTCGCTTCCACCCATTCATGCCCGAGGGCTTCTCCCTCCGTCGCGCCGCATTTTGCGCAGGTTTTCGGTTCGGTGCAGGTCGCTTCCGTCCACTCATGCCTGAGACAGCACGCGCCGAGAGTAAATGCGACGGTCAGTGCCAGAAACAGTATCGCTATTTTTTTCATCAATATCCTGTCCTTTCTGTAAATTAACCGATTTTATAATATGTTATCAGGATAACATGAAGTCTGTACAAAATCAACAAAAAAATCGCTTTGTTAAAGCACTTTTTTGAACCTGTTCGAAAAGCCTCGCAGAGTTTTTTTGCCCGCAGGCAAAAAATAGTTTTAATCATTTTCTCCGGCGGCGT
The DNA here is from genome assembly GCA_963617275.1 of bacterium. GTDB lineage: Bacteria > Bacillota > Clostridia > Oscillospirales > Oscillospiraceae > Limivicinus. Next base: position 8,281 of record CAVENX010000031.1, on the reverse strand, counting down.
GTACGTCGGAGAAAATTCTTCTCACGTAGCGAGTGTCGAATTGTTCGCCTGCGGCGAACAACCGAGGCGCAGAGCGCAGTGCAGTCCCTTTTGTCAAAGAAGCTTGCTTCTTTGACAAGCTGAAAAAATCGCTTTGTTAAAGCGATTTTTTGAAGGCCTTCATTGTTCTGTTCAGACACAGCTGCGCGGCTATGCCGTTTACGATCCCCGCCGCGACGCCCGAAAAGATGAGTACGGGAAAATATACGACCACCTGCGGCGTATGTACAACACACGCCGCAACGGCAAGCTGACCGAAATTATGGAAAACACCGCCCGCCATGGATACGCCGGTAATGCTGAATATTCCGGCTTTTTTTATAAGTATCATTGCGCACAGACTCACCATACCGCCCGCCAGCGCATACAGCGCGGAAAAGGCCGAACCGAACAGCAGCCCTGCAAGCACAATGCGCACAACATTCACCGCAAATGCATACCTTCCGTCAAACCGGTACAGAACGTAAACTATTACAATATTTGCAAAGCCGAGCTTTACGCCGGGCATTCCGAGGGAAAACGGAATAATAGCCTCAATATACGAAAAGATCAGCGCGACGGCGGCAAGCATAGCGCAGACGGCAAGCTTTCTTGTTTTGGAATCATTCATGGCGTCAATAAATCACGGCGTCAATATCCGTATCCCCCGTGATGCGCACGAGCATACGGTGCGGCAGGCAGATGATCGTCTGCGCCGGACGGGATATACGTCCGAAGCGTTCGCAGTCAAGGTTGGGGCAGTCACTGTCCGCAACGCATACCGTTGAATCGCTTATTGTCACGGTATTATGCCCATACACGGTATCAACATCTATTTCCCTGTCAACATTCAGCGGATACCTGCCGTATTCCTCCCCGTTCACGCTTATAACGACCGTACTTCCGGAAGCGGGCTGCAAATTCACTGCCAAAGCGCTCCCCGCGCCCATAAGCAGGAATACCGCAAGCAAAATAATGTCTGTTTTATTAAAGAAAGAGAGCAGTTTATTGCTTGATTTGTTATTTTTCATACAAAATACACCGGGATTTGCTTTTATTATCCCATACGCGCTCATTCGTAAGCGTCAGGTGCGGAGAACGGTTTTCTCAGGATCACGGAACCGTGCAGGTCACATACGGGCGTAGGTAAAATGCGCCGCTCGGCGCAAAAGTCGTTGACCGCCTGTCCCGCGCCGGTGAACTGAGTGCTGTTTACATCGTGGATGATAATCGCCCCGCCGCAGCTCAGTCTGTCCCAGAAGAGCGGGAGCCCCGCCGCGGTCGGTGCATACAGGTCCGCGTCGATCGAAACAAAGGTGAATTTCTCGTTCTCCAAGCCCGAAAATGTGTCCGGAAACCAGCCCTTATGGAACACTGCCCTTTCCGGATACGGAAGCCTTGCGCGAACCGCCTTCTCCGATGTGTCCGAAAAATCGCCAGCGACGGCCATCGAGAAGCCGTTTGCCGTCTCGATTGCCACATCTCTTTCTGGAAAGCCCTCAAACGTATCAAAAAGGTGTATCATTCTGTCCGGAAACGCCGCAGAGATGCACGCGGCAAAATCGCCTCTGAAAACGCCAAGCTCCGCGACCGCGCCGGACGTGCCGAGCGCATTTATCTGCTCCGCCAGCAGGCGCATTGTTCCGAGACGCACATCAAAGCTTTTCAGCGCGCCAAGCAAAAAGACCTCCCCCGCAAAGCCGAGTCTGCAGAGCTGTCCTGTCATGGCGGCGGCACGTTCGCCGTCAAGCACACCTATACACACCGCGTCGGGCGCTTTTGCGAAAGCCTCCTCCGGTGAAACGACGGGAAGCCCCGCCGCAGTGCCGCCCTGCTTCTTTGGAGAATTGTCGGCAAAGCATAGTACATCGTAGTCCGTGCCGAGCAGGCGCGCCGCCATTGTTCCCATCTGTCCGGCGCCGAACACAACCGTTTTTTTCATGGCATTTTCCCCTTACTGTTTTGCAAGGATCTCTCTCAGAACCGTGCGGACGTCGGCACATTCATACTTTGCGTGAGCCTTTACGTCATCCCGTGCTTCCGACATTGCATAGCCGTATCCAGCGCTCTCCAGCATTTCTATATCGTTATCGCCGTCCCCGAACGCGGCGACGTTTTCAAGCCCGATTCCCAGATACTTCGCCGCAAAGCGCAGGCCATCGCCCTTGTCGCCGTCCTGAAAGTCGAGCCACTCCCGGCACGATTCGGTGATATAGCGCACCTTACCCTGCCAACGCGCTTTCATTGCGTCTATAAACTCCATGGTTATCCCGTTTTTATTGAAAATCGAGAACTTGATGATCTCATCAACGACTTTGTCCGCACTTTTGGCTATGCGAACCGACATCTCCCAATCCCGCAGCACGGAGAGTACATCCCCGTCGCGCTTCGGCATCATCACATAGCTGTCGGCAGTGCACATAACGCCCTCGTATTCCGGCGGCAGGGTACGCACATAGTCCAGCAGGGTAAAGCAAAGTTCCCGCTCCATCGGGCGCAGATATATATTTTTCCCCTGCCACATGACGTTGCAGCCGTTGTCGCAGATAAACAGCATATCGTCCGCGACCGGCGCAAACATTCTGTGCAGGTTCCCGTAAGGCCGCCCGCTGGCCGCCGCAAAAATTATCCCCTTTGCCCTGAGGGCGCGGATAAGCTCAAAATCTGCCTCGGCAAGGTCAAACGTGCCTTTTTCCACAAAGGTGCCGTCCATATCAGTGGCGACCAGTTTTATATCTTTAAAAATATCCGTCATTTTCATCCGTATTTCCGATTGAATTTTTCTTCGGGACTGCGCCGTGCAATGCGGTGCGGTTTAAAAAGGCAGCAGCAAAATGAACATCTCGCCGCTGCCCTTGTATATTATTCCACGCTTATCATATAGTAGTAAACCGGCTGTCCTCCGTCTATCAGGCTGACCTCAGCGTCGGAGAAGCAGGCGGAAAACGAATCATACGCTTCCTGAGCCTCTTCCTGCGTGACGTTCTCGCCGTAGTAAATGCTGATAAACTCCGGATTCAGTTCATCAAACGCCCAGTTCAGCTCCTCGAACAGCTTTCTCTTGTTTGCGTAGCTGCCGATAAGCTTTCCGTCCAGCAGGGCAAGATATTCGCCCTCATGGATATTATGTCCGTCAAAGTCCGAATCCCTCGCGGCATAAGTCACCATTGCGGTATGCACCTGCGACTTTGCCTCGTTCATGGCCGCGACGATCTCTTCTTCCTCTTCATCCGGGTTGAATGTCAGCATTGCCGAGATTCCCTCCGGCACGGTGCGCGTATTGATCACGATGACCTTTTTCTCCGTGAGAGGTATGCACTGCTCCGCCGCCATGATGATATTCTTGTTGTTGGGAAGCACGAAAACCGTCTCGGCAGGCGTGTGGTTTATCTCGGTAAGTATATCATCCGTGGAGGGATTCATGGTCTGCCCGCCGGTAACGATAGTGTCAACGCCGAGTTCCTTGAACATCTCCGCCATGCCGTCGCCCGCGCATACCGTGACAACACCGTACTTCTTCTCGGGTTTTGCGACTGCGTCCTGCGCGCCGCCGTTTTCAAGCTCACGTTCTATCGCGTCAAGATCGTCTGTCGTCTGTGCCTTGCGCCCGGCGACGATATCGTCATGCTGCGTGCGCATATTTTCGATCTTCGCAAGCTCAAGAGTGCCGTATTTCTGCGACTCCGTAAGCGCTTCGCCGGGAATATTCGTATGCACATGAACCTTGAACTGCTCGTCGTCCTCACCGATGACAAGGCTGTCGCCGATCGTATCCAGATACGCTCTGAGCGGGGTAAGATCAACATCCGGATTCGTCTTGCGCATGATATAGACAGTATCGAACGCAAAAGTTATCTCCTCAGTGTCGAACACGTCAAAGGGAGACTCCTCATTTTCGGATACCCTGAAGCTTTCCTCCGGGGCGGCGACTTCGCCGCGCAGATACGCGAGCATCGCCTTGAGCATTATGATATAGCCTTTGCCGCCGGCATCCACAACGCCTGCTTTTTTGAGCACCGGGTTGAGATTGACCGTATCCTCAAGCGCTTCTTCACCGGCTTTTACGGCGGCGTCCAGCGCCTCCTCCGGCGCCGCCCCCTTCTCTGCGGCAGCGACCGCAGCGGCAGCGGCGAGGCGGGACACCGTCAGTATGGTTCCCTCTGCAGGCTTCATTACCGCCTTATAGGCCGCATCGACGCCCTCGGATATGGCGCAGGCAAACTCAAGCCCGTCCGCACGGTCAATGCCCTTCAGCTTTTTCGCAAGTCCTCTGAACAGCAGCGACAGAATAACGCCGGAATTGCCGCGGGCGCCGCGCAGAAGTGCGGAAGCGGCGCAGTCGGCGACCTTATCCACTCTGTCGAAATTCTTTTTTCTCAGTTCGACCGCCGCCGTATTGAATGTGAGGGACATATTTGTACCCGTGTCTCCGTCGGGTACCGGAAAAACGTTAAGTTCGTTGACAAGACGTACATTTGAGCTTATCGCCGCGTCTGCACACAGAAGCATATCCTTCAAAAGCGCGGCGTCTATATATTTCTCCAAAACTCTTTACCTCCGGGGTGATTTCGTATCAGGCGAATCAGATTATTGTGTCAATAAAAACGTCCACGCTTTTGATGGGTACGCCCGTGGATTTTTCAAGCTTATATCTGACCTCGCTCATTATGCTCCTGCCGACAGCGGAGAAATTGACCCCGTGGTCAACCCCGATGTGCAGCTCAAGCGAAACCGTCCCGTCATCGTTCATATGCGCCACAATGCCCTTGGACATTGACTCTCTGCGCAGAAGCTGCCACGGGCCGCCATCCTTTGTGCAAGTCACCATTCCCTTGACTCCGAAGCAGCTTGTCGCAGCATCGCCTGCCATATTTGTCAGCACGTCATCGGTAATGCTGATCGTGCCTTTTTCGTTGCTGATATTTATCATTATGCACGCTCCTTCCGGAAAATGGTCAATAGGTATTTTTGCAAATTCTACGTTATTATATTACAGTTTCCCGAAAAGCACAAGGTGAAAAATGTTTTAATTTTCGTTTTTGGTGCCGCTTTGCTTCTTATCTTTTTGTAGGAAGTCACAATTTGTTATTTTTTATTCAAATTCTCCAATTGAAAGGTTTACAATCGGGAAATTTGATGTTAGAATTACTATGCCTTTTTACAGGTAGGAACGCATTTTATTTTATATAGGAGATGAATATAGAAATGCAGAGACACTTCAAAACCATGGACGGTAATAACGCTGCCGCCCATGTATCCTACGCATTTACCGAAGTCGCCGCAATCTACCCCATCACCCCGTCCAGCCCCATGGCCGACTATGTTGACCAGTGGTCGGCAGCCGGCAGAAAAAACCTGTTCGGTTCCACCGTCAAGGTTCAGGAGATGCAGGCCGAGTCCGGTGCGGCCGGTGCGGTTCACGGCTCTCTCAACGCCGGTGCTCTTACCACCACCTACACCGCATCTCAGGGACTTCTGCTGATGATCCCCAATATGTACAAGATCGCCGGTGAGCTTCTGCCCGGTGTCTTCCACGTCAGCGCCCGTGCCCTCGCAAGCCACACGCTGAGCATTTTCGGCGATCACAGCGACGTTATGGCATGCCGTCAGACCGGTTTCGCCATGCTGTGCGAGTCCAATGTTCAGGAAGTTATGGATCTCAGCCCCGTTGCCCACCTTGCAGCCATCAAGGGCCGCGTTCCTTTCCTCAACTTCTTCGACGGTTTCCGCACATCTCACGAGCTTCAGAAGATTCAGGTCTGGGATTATGAGGATCTGGCCGACATGCTCGATATGGACGCCGTAAAGGCATTCCGTGAGAGAGCGCTCAACTCCAACCATCCCACCATGCGCGGTTCCCACGAGAACGGCGATATCTTCTTCCAGAACCGTGAAGCTTCCAATGTTTACTACAACGCCGTTCCCGGCATCGTAGAGGAGTACATGGGCAAGATCAACGCCAAGCTCGGCACCGATTACCAGCTGTTCAACTACTACGGTGCTCCCGACGCAGAGCGTGTTATCGTTGCAATGGGCTCCATCTGCGACGTTGCAGAAGAAGTCATTGACTATCTCACCGCTCAGGGCGAGAAGGTCGGCCTTGTCAAGGTCCGTCTGTTCCGTCCGTTCTGCCCCGACAAGCTTCTTGCCGCTATCCCCGCGACCGCAAAGAAGATCGCGGTTCTCGACCGCACCAAGGAGCCCGGCGCACAGGGTGAGCCTCTCTATCTTGATGTTGTCACCGCGCTTGCAAACGCCGGCAAGACCGACATTCAGGTCATCGGCGGCCGCTACGGTCTGGGCAGCAAGGATACTCCCCCCGCATCCGTCTTCGCCGTTTACAACGAGCTGAAGAAGTGCGAGATGAAGCATCAGTTCACTCTGGGCATTGTTGACGACGTCACCAATATGTCCCTTGAGGAAGGCCCCGCTCCCTCCACCTCCGCTCCCGGCACTATCGAGTGCAAGTTCTGGGGTCTCGGCGGCGACGGCACCGTCGGCGCAAATAAGAACTCCATCAAGATCATCGGCGACTACACCGATAAGTTCGTTCAGGCATATTTCCAGTACGACTCCAAGAAGACCGGCGGCGTTACCGTAAGCCATCTGCGCTTCGGCGACAAGCCCATCAAGAGCCCGTACTACATCAACAAGGCCGACTTTGTCGCATGCCATGTTCCTTCCTACATCACCAAGGGCTTCCCCATCGTCCGTGATGTACGTCCCGGCGGCACCTTCCTTATCAACTGCCAGTGGAGCTTTGAGGAGCTTGAGCATCATCTCGACGCCGCTTCCAAGCGCTACATCGCCGAGAATAACATTCAGGTCTATATCATCGACGCTATCGACCTTGCAAAGAAGATAGGCATGGGCAAGCGCACCAACACCATCCTTCAGAGCGCCTTCTTCACTCTCGCAAAGGTCATGCCTCAGGAAGAGGCTATCGGCCACATGAAGGAAGCTGCAAAGAAGTCCTACCTCAAGAAGGGTCAGGATATCGTCGATATGAACTATCAGGCTATCGACGCCGGTGCAACCGCGTTCACCAAGGTCGAAATTCCCGCATCCTGGGCAAATGCCGTTGACGCTCCTGTCCACAGCACTCTGACCGGACGTGAAAAGACCGTCAAGATGGTCAAGACCATTCTTGATCCCGTCGATAAGATGGACGGCGATTCCCTGCCCGTATCCGCTTTCGTCGATCACGTGGACGGCACCTTCGAGCTGGGCGCTGCCGCTTACGAGAAGCGCGGCATTGCCGTTTCCGTTCCCAAGTGGGATGCCGAGAAGTGCGTACAGTGCAACCAGTGCGCATTCGTCTGCCCCCACGCCACCATCCGTCCCTTTGCACTCACCGAGTCTGAGGCCGCTGCCGCTCCCGCAGGCACCAAGATGGCAGACATCAAGGTCGGCAAGGGCAAAGGCGAGTACAAGTTCGCAATGGCAGTTTCTCCTCTTGACTGTATGGGCTGCGGCGTCTGCATAGGTCAGTGCGCTGTCCACGCAATTGAGATGGTTCCCATGGAAAGCCAGCTTGCCGAACAGGAAGTTTTCAACTACATGGTCGAGAACGTCTCCGCGAAGCCCGACATGTTCGTTGCGGACAATGTCAAGTTCAGCCAGTTCTCACAGCCTTATCTCGAGTTCTCCGGCTCCTGCGCAGGCTGCGCAGAGACAAGCTATGCGCGCCTCGTAACACAGCTGTTCGGCGATCATATGCTTATCTCCAACGCCACCGGATGCTCCTCTATCTGGGGCGGCCCCGCCGCAACCTCTCCGTACACCGTCAACAAGGACGGCCACGGCCCCGCATGGGCAAACTCCCTGTTTGAAGACAACGCGGAGCACGGTCTCGGTATGCACCTCGGCCAGAAGAAGATCCGCGACGATCTGAAGAGCAAGGTCGAGTATATTGCGGAGAACGCAAAGCGCGACGATATCAAGCAGGCTGCTGCCGATTACCTCGCCACCTACGACGACGGCAACGCAAACCAGGAGCCTTCCAAGCGCCTCATCTCCCTGCTCGAAGCAAAAGAGACTCACTGCGACACCTGCTCTGAGATCCTTGCAAAGAAAGACTTCCTCAACAAGAAGTCCACTTGGATATTCGGCGGCGACGGCTGGGCGTTCGATATCGGTTTCGGCGGCGTTGACCATGTTCTCGCTTCCGGCGAAGACGTCAACATCTTTGTGTTCAACACCGAAGTTTACTCCAACACCGGCGGACAGGCCTCCAAGGCTTCCAACATCGGTCAGGTCGCAC
>CAVENX010000030.1:0-6751 GCA_963617275.1 bacterium | reverse complement strand
AATATGGGCATAAGTGTACGTGAGTCTTGACTTGAGCATTGAAAAGATGTATATTTAGCAAAGATTCTATTATACATAGAATGAGGAGGATCCTGTAAATGGGCATGATTCCCGATGTCAGATGCCGTCGCTGCGGTCAGACATTCTCATCCCTGCGCAGCCGCTGTCCAAATTGCGGCACACGCAGAGTTTCGCAGAGCAGCCGCACCCCGGCAGCAACGCCCGGAACAGTCAAAGGAACCGCTTCCTACGAACGGGCGGAGGCGAACACAAAATGGCAGATGATTTTTGGCCTGATTTTGGTCGTCTCGGTTATTCTCGCAGTTATTGTCATGGTGTCCACAAGCCTGGACGGGGCCGATAACGCCGGTCAGTCCAAAGTCACGGCGCCTATTGCAGTTACAAACAACATCCCACAGATCGAAAGCGCGCCTACCGCGCCCCCGACGCCGACTCCCTCGGTTGAAAGACTGACCATCAAGTTCTACGAAAAGGAAATTGATCAGGACTGCACGATGCACAAAAACAACGATGAGACGATAACTCTCACCGCAGTCCCCTATCCGCTTACAATAACAGGCGTTAAAATCAATTGGTCGGTAAATCAGGAGGGTATCCTTGAGCTGACGCCGAGTGACGACACACTCAGCTGCGATGTCCACATCATCGGCACAATTGCAGGCGGTGTAAAGCTCACCGCAGAGTGCTTCGGCGTTGAAAAGACTATTACTGTTTACTGCGTTGATTGACCAAATTAAAAAAAGACTCTGATACTGTTTCAGAGTCTTTTTTATCAGCTTGTCAAAAAAGTCCTTACAGGACTTTTTTGACAAGCTTTCCGCCGAGTATTTTGAAAGAGTTCAAAATACTGTTACCGAAAGCCTTGATATACCAAGGCTTTCGACGGCGGTTTATCTAATTTGAGGCGGGCCTTGCCCCCTCAAGCTCCCCCGCTGCTCTGTTTTCCGGCTTTGGTGCATAATTCTTTGACAGCCTGTGAAAAAAGACTCTGATACCGTTTCAGAGTCTTTTTTCTCTGTTTGCAGGAAGTTGAGAGCTTATTTGGCATCTGGTCTTTCTGCGCTTTTTCTCCGTTGAAAAACCTGAATAAAATTTCGGCGTCCTTTCGCAAAAAAAGCTTGACAAAATTTGCATGGTGAGTTATTATAATCGAGCTGACGGACGATTGGCGCAGCTGGTAGCGCATCCGCTTGACGTGCGGGAGGTCACAAGTTCGAGTCTTGTATCGTCCACCACAAAGTCCCGTAGAACTTCGGTTCTGCGGGCTTTTTCTATCTGTGAAATTGATTTTTCATGCCTGTTTCGCTTCCTGCTCACTTGCCGGATAACAAACACGCTACCAGTACAACAACGCTTATAATGCCGAGAATCAACGTAAACCAATTGGCTCCGATCATGCCATTCAGCAAAGAGCCGAGATACGAACCCGCCAATATTGCACCAATGATAGCACCACCGCTTATATGGCTGCCTGAGCTGCGCCTGTGCGTCTGCTTGCTGTCCCCGCTCTCATCGCTGAAAATGTCCTCATACAAATGCACATCCTGCATATCAACCTTGCCGTCGTGATTGAAGTCAAAGCCATTAGACATATAGTGCCCTCCTATTAGCATTCTGATTCGTTATCTATCATTCTCTGCCAGTATTCTGCTCTCTCTGCCGGTGACAGCTGCGAGTATGTAAACAGAAGAAATGCCCTGCTTATCTCTTTCACACTCTTTGCCCCGAGATTTCTTATCCCGACAATACCAGATTCTGTCTGCATGGTATCGTTAAGCTTGCCGAGTGTATTTACTCCCGCTCTCATAAGCCCGTTGCTTGCACGTACCGATAGGTTCATCTCGTATATTCCCGTTTCAGACATTCTGCTCCTGTAAGGAATCCTAACTGCACTGTACGGAAAATTTCTTCGGATAGTCTCCCCCACACCGTTTTTTGCTGCTGCCTCCCGAAGCTCAATAGCTCGCTGCGATACATTATGCAGGCATACCTCAACCTGTGTCTGTTGGCTGTGTTTCGGCTTTATCGGTTCAAACGCTGCACATAGCCATGACCTGCCGTCAAGATAATCCTGATATGAACGCCCGTCAAGCTTGAACTTACCCCATTGCGTAGTGATCTCATACATTGTCTCGCCAGTCATTTCTGCATCCTCCATTCGTTGTTCCTCCCGAAAAATAGGTGCAAAAAATCCTGTCGCGGGACAGGGCATACCTATCATGCAAGCTTTGGCACCTTTCTCTCTGGGAGGTTGCCGTGCGGTCATAGGGCTTGTCCCTCGCGCATCTCTTATAGGTCAGTATTCAATTGCATTCGAGCGTGACACCGTGCACGTATACGCTCATGGATATATCCGGTTGTGCACATCTTTCAATTACCGCATTAACGCAAGTCCATGCCGTGCACACAGTAATCATTTGCGCATCTTTACAGACGCTGTTATTTATAGTATATCATATTTTCTGTATATGTCAATATGGGCAGAATCCCCCCCCGCTTTCAAGTGCTATAAAAGCATCAGATTTGCCAGCATTATAGGGATGTTCTTTCATTTGGAAATATGGTATACTCATGGTATACTCGGCTCATCAAGTCGGAAGCTGTGGAGGTAATTGCAAGATATGACAGGGCCTAACCCAAACAGAATCTATCCAAATGAAAACTTGAAGCAAATCGTGTACATTAAAAATGTTATTACGCGCCCAAATATCATCGTTGGCGACTATACCTACTATGATGACATCAACGGTGCGGAAAAGTTTGAAGAACACGTTACACACCATTATGAATTTTTGGGAGATAAACTTATCATCGGAAAGTTTTGCGCCATTGCAAAGGGAATTGAATTTGTTATGAATGGGGCAAACCATCGAATGAACAGCATATCGACCTACCCGTTCAACATAATGGGCGGCGGATGGGAAAAATTCACACCAACCTTGGATGACTTGCCGCTAAAAGGCGATACGGTTGTTGGAAATGATGTGTGGATCGGGCAAAACGTAACCGTGATGCCGGGAGTACACATCGGTGACGGTGCTATCATTGCGGCAAATTCTGTTGTAGCGAAAGATGTTCCGCCTTATTGCATTTCTGGTGGAAATCCTTGCCGAGTGATTCGACAGCGTTTCGACAACGAGCTTACCTCATATCTGCTCAATCTCAAATGGTGGGATTGGGATGCGGAGAAAATTTTTCGCAATATGGAAGCATTGTGCAGTGGCAATTTAATAGAAATCAGACGTATTAAAGACTGACAAATTCCGGTTTGCCGCTCTCGCGGCGCAGCACGGGTCTGGCAGACATATTCCGCCATGAAGCTTTCTGCGCGGCATGGAATTTGACAGAAATTACAGCACAATGAAAAAGCTCCTGAAAGCACTCAAACCACGGTGATTTCAAGAGCTTTTTATATAGGTACGCTCAAAAGCATTTCCGTATCTGTTTTCGCGCAGGTATTTAGATTTTTTTCTAAATAGTTCTTGACATCTGCTGCGGATGTGATATACTTGCATCATCTAATTAGATAAACTTCTAAATACCATATGAAAGGACGTGAGCTGTCTGGGATTTCAGGAGACATTCCGTGCGCTTGGCGATCCGGTGAGACGCGAGATACTCACCCTGCTGCGCAGCGGTAAGATGAGTGCGGGCGAGATAGGAGCGCACTTTGACATGACCGGCGCGACAATATCCTATCATCTGTCGCAATTAAAAAAAGCCGGCCTTATCGTGGAACAGCGTGACAAAAATTTTATTTATTACCAACTCAACGCCTCGGTTTTCGAGGAAATACTGCTATGGCTCAGTGATTTCAGGGAGGTAAAAGATGATGAAAGCAAGTAAAAAAGAAAAGGTCATATCAATGCTGCTGTGCCTGCTGCCTGTGGTGCTCGGACTTATTATGTGGAACGATCTTCCGGATATGCTGCCGACGCATTACGGTTTAAATGGCGAGCCTGATGGCTACTCAAGCAAGCTCTTTGCGGTAGTCGGCATACCGTGTATTATGGCGGCGCTGGACGCGCTTTGTCTGTTCGTTCTGAGCAGCGATCCCAAGGCCGACGGTCACAGTCAGGCGCTTTCCAGAATAATGCTTTGGTTCACGCCGGGGCTTAGCTGCATTGTCGTTCCCCTGTGCCTGTTTGCGGCTCTCGGAAAGAGCGTAAACGTCGCTTTGATCGCGCAGCTTTTGGTCGGCGTACTGTTCATCGTCATCGGCAATTATCTGCCTAAATGCCGTCAGAACTATACCATGGGCATAAAGGTTCGCTGGACGCTTGACGATGAGGACAACTGGAACTACACTCACCGCCTCGGCGGCTTTGTGTATGTGATAGCAGGATTCGTGGAAATTCTCAACGCATTTTTCGGCAGTCCCATCGTAATGTTCGCGGTGATCATTGCCGCCGTGATCATCCCATTTGCCGCTTCCTATATATATTACTGTAAGCATAGGTGATTAAGCATAAAGAGCAAGTAAATCCTGCGCAAAAAATCCGGGTAAGACTTTTTTCGTCTTACCCGGATTTTTATCTTAAGTTAATCAAAGGTCACGCGGACAGCGTGAACTCGCCTGCGGTTTCGGATGCGTCTATCTCAGGCTCGGTGTTTATTCCGAGAACCTCGCCGGTATCCGCATCTACATAGAACTCGTATCTGAGCATAATGGTGCTGATTATAATGTGATAGCAGTCGCCCTCAAGGCAGATATAATCACAGCGGTAATTCTCGTCGCAGATGCCGACGGAAATAAGGGCGCTGCGGACAGCAGTCTTGGAATTTATGTTTTTCATATTAACTCTCCTATCAGAAATTCATTTTAATCGTTAAGGTTTTTTCATCGCTTTTGTATAAGAGATGCGCGGCGCGATAAAAGGTTACACATGAATTTTCCGGCATGAGCATACGGAGCTTAGAACAGGTCAAGCATACTGTCAAGATATATCGCTTCCCGTACATGGATATGGTATTCGGGCTTTGTCATATAGTAAAGCAGGAACTCAAGGATCATGGCGCTGCCCAAGCTGCGTCCTTCGATTTTGAAATTAGAAAAGCCCATCGGCAAATATACATTTTTAATATCATTTACGCCGATAAAACCGGGGTTTTTCATTGCCTCTGAAAAGCGGTACCCGAAAGCTGCGTCCGGTGCCGTGCAGCGATGCTCCCCGCAGTCCTCCCCCAGATTCTTGCGGCTGACGTTTTCATAGCATTTTCTTCTGTCCGGGCAATCATAGCGGCAGCACTCGTTGCACAGAAATTCCACTTTGTTTTTCTGCGCTTCCGAAAGTCCGTTCAATTTGTCAAAGGCCTTGTTCAGTCTGAAATCCGGCACAACGCAGAGAAAATCTTCCCGTTCCGTCTCCGCCCTGAACTGACGGAAATCGGTCAGCACCTTAGTTGTGGATGAGACAAAATAAAACTCCGGAAATTTGCGTTTCAAATATTCCAGCAGCAGCTCCGAACATATGATAATGCCGCTGCGCACTCCCCCGTTCCCGCTGAACAGCTTGCAGAGATCGTTGCATTTCTTATCGGAAAGATGCTCCTCACGAAGCAGTGAATTACTGAAAGTAAGGCGCGCCGAAATACCGTATTCGCGCATGAGTGCCGCGACCTTGTGCGGATCGCTGTCACCGAAGCCGACGCGCCCTCCGCCCCATATACAGTCAGCCGGTGCTCCGTATATCGAGCCGATGTCACACCAATCGTAAAAGTATTCCCTGTGTCCGTAAAACAACGGAAGAAATACGCGATATAATTCAAAAAATTCAAATAGTCCCGGAAGATGATAATGCGCCGTATCCATGTTGTCCATTCCCTGCGGTTTTATAATTTCTTGAGGCTGCGCCGGTGTCACTGCCTTGATTATAGAGCAAAAGGCCTCCTGCCGTCAATCTCCGGCAGGAGGCCTTGAAATCATATATTTTTATATAAGGTTCTTTTCTTTCAGTCCGGCGATCTTTGCATCGTCGTAGCCAAGCAGATCCTTGAGTATGGTTTCGGTGTCCTGACCGAGGCTGGGCGCGCCGCGCCAGACTTTGCCGGGAGTGCCGGACATTTTGGGGACTATGCCGAAAGCGGTGATCTCCTTGCCGAGGGTCTGGTCTTCATACTTTATGAAGTCGCCGCGTTTCTGATAGTGCTCATTGGCAAGGCAATCCTTTGCGCCCATTACGCGGCTGCACGGAACCTTGAACTTTGCCATTGCGTCTTCAATCTCCTGCGCGGTACGTGCGCCGCACCACTCGATCGTCTTTGCGTCAAGCTCTCTGCCCTTTTCGGAGGCGACCGCTTCAATGCCGGAGGAACAATCCTTGAAGTTGTAATATTCAAGATCAAGACCCATGGCCTGAATGGCTCTCTTGTACACGCCGGGGCCGAATGCGCCGAGTGCCACATCGTACCCGTCCTTGGACTTGAAAAGGCCATAGGGCTGGAACGCGGCGGATTTGTTGCCGGAACGGGTGTTTTCACGTCCCGCCATGGTGTAAGAGGTATAGAGATCGCAGCAATAGCTTGCCTGAACCTCAAACTGCGCAATATCGACGATCTGTCCGTCGCCGCCTTTGAGAACATTGATATATGCCGCAAGAACCGCGAATACCGTTGCATAGGCGGATGTAAAGTCGTTCAGCCACGGTTTACCGACAACAGGCTCGCCGCCCTTTTCGCCGTTAAGCCCCATCCAGCCGGAGAAGGCCTGACCGATCATGTCATAGGAGGC
>CAVENX010000029.1:0-25803 GCA_963617275.1 bacterium | reverse complement strand
CATTTTGCAGAAAAAGTGCATCCCTTGCGGAATGCACTCATTCGTTATGGCGTTATATTTGAAAACAATCTTGCTAACTTAGTGACATTGCATAAATCAGCCGTCCCTCGGTTTTTGTTTTTTCTATTTATTTTTCTGGTACAGGATCCAGAGACCTTTTAGCAGAAGGTCGTTATCGCAGACCATTTCATGCCGGCAGCAGCTTACAACGCTCGACGCGAGACCGCCCGTTGCGATAACAGCGCACTTTTCGCCAAGCTCTGCTTCAAATCTGTCGATCATTCCGTCCAGCATTGCGGCCGTACCGAAAACCGCACCGCTTCTCATGCTGTCCACGGTATTTGTTGCGATTGCCTTAGCGGGCGGGGTTATCGAGATATGCGGCAGAAGACTTGTCCCGCTGGCGAGCGCCGAATACGACAGGTTCACACCCGGAATTATCGCCCCGCCGAGATAGCGCTTTTTTGCGTCGATCGCAACTATTGTTGTGGCGGTGCCCATATCTATCACTATGCACGGTGTACCGTAGCAGTGCATCGCCGCAACAGAGCCTACAACGATATCCCCCGCAAGGGTACCCGGGTCGTCAATGCACACATTAAGTCCCGTTTTCATTCCCGCACCGACCACCATGCACTCTAACCCCGTCACAAGCCTTACAGCCCCGGTAAGCGCAAGTGTAAGCTGCGGCACAACACTTGAAAGGATAGCGCCGTTTATTCCCTTTGTATTGATCCCTGAAATGCCAAGTATCTCACGCAGCTTTATGGCGTACTCCATATCCGTCTGCTTCGCATCGCTGCGGATACGGAAAATATTGAGTATCTCCCCGTCTTCGATGCAGCCAAGAACAATATTGGTATTCCCGATGTCAACGGCAAGAATCATTTTTTATGTCCCTTTCCGTACCTTATGATTGATGTGATGCCAGAGGCAAGTATCATATTTACCGCCAGCTCAACGAGGAAATTGACCCCCGTAAGTCCGACGATAATATAAGTGACAACGTCCTTTCCGCCTGCCCACGATGCAAGTATCTCTCTGAAGCAGACGAGCATACAGAACACAAACGTACCCGTATTCACAAGCGGGCAGACAACGCCTGCCAGAATGACAGCCGCAAGAGGATTCTTCCCCTCGACCGCCTTATAGACAAGTCCCGCCGCGCATCCCGCAAGTACCCCCTTCAGGATGCAGAAAAAAACTGTCCAGAACGCGCTGGCACTCATAAGCAGCATTACCGCGCCGCCGTCCCAGCCAAGAATACCGGTGATAACGGTGACAACGCCGAACACGCCGCCGAGCAGCGCGCCGGCTCCTGCGCCGTACATTGCGGCTCCGATAATAATCGGTGCAAGAACGAGCGTTATCGGGAATGGTCCAATGCGGATGAAGTTGCCCAAAGCCGCCAGAGCGGCCACTATCGCCGATAACAGAGATAAAACGGTCATGCGTCTCAAATCAGATGCTGATCTCTTCATATTTAATTTTCCTCCTGCTGTCGCTCCCATTTTTTTGCGGGATGCGGCGCAGCATCATGGTAATATGTTTGCCGTAATTTGTCAAGACTGCAAATCCGGCATATATACTCCTTCGCGCCGCATATTTGACTATTTTTTAACTTTTTATTAAGGTTGATATATCGTTTTTTATCTGATATACTACTTATTTGTCAATATGATTTGTTGACAAATCAATTTATCTCTGCGGCTGCCAGCCGTGGGAAAGGACGTAAAATGGCAAATACGGAAAAAACAATGGACAAAATAGTTGCTCTGTGCAAAAACCGCGGCTTTGTATACGCGGGCAGCGAAATATACGGCGGTCTTGCAAACTCGTGGGACTACGGCCCTCTCGGCGTTGAGTTCAAGAACAACGTCAAGAAGGCATGGCTCAAAAAGTTTGTGCAGGAATCCCCATACAATGTCGGGCTTGACGCCGCTATCATCATGAACCCGCAGACGTGGGTCACCACCGGTCATGTATCAAGCTTCTCCGACCCACTGCTTGACTGCCGTTCCTGCAAAGCGCGCCACCGCGCCGACAAGCTTATCGGCGATGAGCACCCCGAGGTCAATGTAGATGCCATGAGCTTTGATGAGATGGACGCTTTTATTTCAGAGCATGAAGATATAGTCTGCCCCGTCTGCGGCAAACACAACTTTACGCCCATCCGCAAGTTCAACCTTATGTTCAAAACCTCTATCGGCGTCACCGAGGATTCTTCTTCCGTATGCTACCTCCGTCCGGAGACGGCGCAGGGCATCTTTGTGAACTTCGCCAATATTCAGCGTACCACCCGCAAAAAGCTACCGTTCGGCGTGTGTCAGGTCGGCAAAGCCTTCCGCAACGAGATAACGCCGGGCAACTTCACCTTCCGTACCCGTGAGTTTGAGCAGATGGAGTGTGAGTTTTTCTGCAAACCCGGTACCGATCTTGAGTGGTTCGCGTATTGGAAAGATTACTGCTTCAACTGGCTTCTCAGTCTCGGCATAAAGCGTGAGCATCTGAGACTGCGCGATCATGAACCGGCAGAGCTTGCTTTCTATTCCCGTGCGACCACCGACATCGAATATGCTTTCCCGTTCACCGATTGGGGCGAGCTGTGGGGCATTGCCGACCGTACCGATTTTGACCTCAGCCGTCATATGCAGGAGTCCGGCAAGGATCTGACCTACTTTGATCAGGACAGCAACGAGCACTACGTTCCCTATGTTATCGAGCCTTCTCTCGGCTGTGACCGCGTGGCGCTTGCCTTCCTGTGCGAGGCCTACGACGAGCAGGTCGTCGGTCAGGACAAGAAGGGCAACGACGATATACGCACCGTCCTGCACCTCCACCCGGCTCTTGCTCCTTATAAATGCGCTATCCTTCCCCTTTCCAAGAAGGAAATACTCACCGGCCCCGCTATGGAGCTTTATCAGGAGCTGAGCAAAGACTTCATGTGCGATTACGACGAAACCGGCTCTATCGGCAAGCGTTACCGCCGCGAGGATGAGATCGGCACTCCGTTCTGCATCACCTTCGACTTCAACACAGTCGGCACCGAAACCGACGCCGCTGATCACTGCGTCACGATACGTGAGCGCGACAGCATGGAGCAGATCCGTATCCCCATCTCCGAAGTCAAGAGCTATATAAGCGAACGCATCAAATTCTGATTCCTCTCTCTCGCTCTCCCGCCAGTTCGGAGAAAACTAAAAAAGCAGGATAAATATATGCAAGATGGATTCATAAAGGTAGCGGCCGCCTCTCCTGTTATAAAGGTTGCCGACGCCGGTTACAATGCCGGCAAAATAATCGAATGTATCAAAGCCGCCGATAAAAAGGGCGTTAAAATTCTTGTTTTTCCGGAACTAAGCCTTTCCGGGCGCTGCTACGACCTTATCGGTCACAGGGTGCTGCTCGATGGCTGCTCAAAGGCTCTTGAAAGGGTCGCGGAAGCAAGTGCGGGCGTTGATATGCTCATCTTCGTCGGTCTGCCCGTCGCAGTCGGCGCAAGGCTGTACAGCTGCGCCGCCGCGGTGTATGACGGAGAAATTCTTGGCCTTGTCCCGAAAGAAAACGTGGAAGGGACGGCTTTTGCAGCTCCTTCCATTGACGAGGTGGAGGTGGAGATCGCCGGTCAGCTCACATCGGTGTGCGCGGACATGCTCTTTGAGTGTTCGGCTCTGCGCGGTCTCGTCGTCGGTGCAGAGCTTGGCGAGGATATGGACGCCGTTGTCCCTCCCTCCGTGCGCCATGCCGAGGCGGGTGCGACCGTTATAGCGCAGCTTGCCGCCTTTCCCGAAACGGTCACTTCGACAGACGACGCGCTGCTGGACATTCGTGCGCAGTCGAAGAGGCTTAAATGCGGTATGATTATGGCGGCTCCCGGCAAAGGAGAGAGCAGCACGGACAACGTTTACTCCGGCCTTTGCCTTGCCGCGGAAAACGGAAAGATCCTTGCGCAGGATGAACGTGAAAACTCTATGACGATCACCGAAATAGACGTTGACTGCCTTATGAACCTGCGCCGCGCTTCCGGAAAATTCGACTGCTGCGACGATGAGCACTGGGTCGTACTCTGGGGCGGTGAGCCTGTGAAGACGGTGCTTACGCGCACGTATTCAAAACACCCTCACCTTCCCGAGAAATCGGAGGAAGTCCCCGCCTACTGTGAGAGAATGTTGGATATTCAGGTATCCGGCCTTGTAAAACGCATGGAGTATGCACATCTCGACCATTGCGTCGTCGGCATCTCCGGCGGGGTTGATTCCACGCTTGCTGTCATGGTCGCCGCGAGGGCCGTCAAAAAGCTTGGGCTTCCTGCCACAAACGTTATTGCCTGCACGATGCCATGCTTCGGCACATCCTCACGCACAAAGTCCAACGCCATTATAGTCGCCGAACAGATGGGCGCAGAGGTCCGTGTTATCGACATAGGCAAAGCAGTGCACCAGCACTTTGACGATATCGGTCACGCGCACGACGATTATTCCATCGCCTTTGAAAACGCACAGGCACGTGAACGCACACAGATCCTGCTCGACATTGCGAACAAGGTCAACGGCCTTGACGTAGGCACGGAGGATCTCAGCGAATTTGTGGACGGATGGTGCACCTTCAACGGCGACCATACAAGCAACTATGACGTCAACCTCGGCCTTACCAAGACCCAGGTTCGCGCAAATGTGCGCTACATCGCCCAGACCACGGATGACAAGGTGCTTGCGGCGGCTTTATGGGATGTGCTCGACTGCCCCGTAACTCCTGAGCTGCTGCCGATCCACGACGATCAGATAGAGCAGAAGAGTGAAGATTCCGTAGGCTCGTACTCATTGCAGGATTTCTTTACGCACAAGATCATGATCTGCGGCTTTACGCCCTCCAAGACTTTCCGTCTTGCAAAAGCGGCATATGGAGACGAGTTCACCGATGCAGAGCTTATCCGCTGGCTCAAGAGCTATTGCAGGCGGTATTTCTCACAGCAGTTCAAGCGCTCCTGCCTGATGGACGGACCTGCGGCTGAAGCGTTCACCGTCTCTCCGCGCACCGGCTTTCTTATCCCCTCCGACGCGGAAGCCGCTCTCTTCCTCGAAGACGCAGAGAGTCTTGAATGATACCATAAATTGTCTCTAAACACTTGAAACAGCAAAAAATCCCCCCTGACGCTTATGCGTCAGGGGGATTTTTCTGCAATTTGTATTATTGTTTATTATGCGGCTTTTGCGGCGGCTCTGCGTTTTTTTGCAATCTGAATGCTTTCCTTGATGGATGGGCCTGCCGTCTGGATAAGGATGACGATTATAAGTACAAGACCCTGGAAAGTATCCTGAATATCAACGCTCAGTCCCGGAATGGAGACAATGATGAAGTTAATGGTGGTATAGGACAGCGCACCGAAAATAACACCAAGCATGTTGCCCTTGCCGCCTGCCATATTGACGCCCGCCAGAACGACAGCCGCAATGGCATACATCTCATAGCTGACGCCGGAGGAAGCAGGAGTTACATTACCTATCTTGCACGCCTGGAGGATGCTTGCAACGCCGACAGCAAGACCAGTGAGAACAAACACAGAGATTTTGACCCAAGTCACATTGATGCCGGCAAGGCGGGCGCTCTTTTCATTGGAGCCGACCGCGTAAATGCTTTTGCCGTACTTGGTATTCTGCGAAATGACGATGAAGAGGATCGCCATTGCAAGAAAGACAAAGGTAATATAAGGAATCTGGAAAGAACCTATCGTGAGCTTACCGACGCCGAACTTCATTCTGAGAAGCTCGTAATTGCTGTTGTCGGAGATCATTGCAAACTGTGAGGACGAAGAACCGGAGATCGCCTTATCTATCTTTCTGACAAAGGAAAGCGTCAGAGAACGGTATATAAGCATGGTACCGAGGGTAACGACAAACGGCGGCATTTTTCCGAAGCCAACAAGCATACCGTTGATAAGGCCGCACAGCGCGCCGGAGGCAAGAGCCGCAAGAACCGTCAGCAGGATGGAGTTTGTAAGGTTAAAGACAATGATGGTAACGCCGGTGCAGAGGACAAGAGATGAACCGACGGAAAGGTCGATCTGTCCGGTTATGATAACAAATGCCATACCGAGGGCGATCGTACCGACGATACAGGTATTCTGACTGCCCAGAATGGCGACAATATGGCTCCACTTAAAGGTGTTGCCGCCTGCCCTTACGGTATACGCATAGCCTATCATTATGATAAGCAGAACAAAGATATAGCTATATGTTGACCATATCTTTCCTATTTTCTTGCCGAAAGTATTTTCTTTATTCATGACTTCTTCCTCCCAGATCAAACCGCATTGGTGGAATAGAGCATTACATCATGCTCGTTGACTTCGTTGTGCGCAAATTCCTTGACTATATGCCCCTCGTAGAAGACGATGCATCTGTCCGCAACCTTCTGTATCTCGGGGATCTCAAGCGTATTCATAATAATAGTTTTGCCTGCCTGCGCAAAGCTGAGTATAAGCTTGTATATCTCTTCCTTCGCGCCGACGTCAACGCCCTGCGTGGGATTATCAAAGAGGAGCAGGTCCGCGCCCATATTCATCCAGCGGCCAAGAAAAACTTTCTGCTGGTTGCCGCCGGAAAGGGAGGATATGCCTTCGGAGCTGTCGCCTGCCTTTATATTCAGTGCGTCCTTCTGCTCCTGATAGCGCTTGTTCTCCTCCGACATATGTATGAAAGGCTTCTTCGCGCTTACAACATGCTCGGCAAGATAGAAGTTTTCCATAATAGACATATCAGGCACAACTGAGTTTTCTTTTCTGTTCGCCGGAAGCATACCGACGGAGTTTCTCATGAACGCGGCGATCCTGCCGTCAAGCTCTTTTCCATCGAGGAGCATTTTGCCGCCCTCGCACGGAAGTACACCGAACATTGTCTGCATAAGCTCACTCGCGCCGCAGCCCGCAAGTCCGGTGAACGCGACGATCTCGCCTTTTCTGACGTTGAGGTCAACATCGGAAAAGCCATGTCCGCTGAATTTTTCAAGTTCAAGATATGTATCGCCCAGTTCTCTGGGTACATATACTTCAGCATCCACATACTGGCTGCCGACCATATCGGAGGTGACAGCGTGGGGCGTGGTATCCTTTATATATCCCGAGGAAATGTATTCACCGTTTCTCATGACCGTATATCTGTCGGCTATGGCAAATATTTCCGGCATTTTATGTGAAATGAAGATGAACGACTTTCCTTTTTCTTTCAAATTTCTGAGTATGTCGAAAAGATGATTGATCTCATCATTCGACAGCGCCGTGGTAGGTTCGTCAAGTATAAGCAGTTTTGCATCGGCATACAGCGCCCTGCATATCTCAAGAAGCTGCTTTTCGCTTGTTTTAAGCTCTGAAACCATGGCATGCGGGTCAATGTTGACCCCCAGGTCATTAAAGAGCTGTTTCGTCTTTTCAAGCTGCTCTTTTTTCTTTATAAGACCCAGCTTCGTTCTCAGTTCCCTGCAAAGGAAAATATTGTCCGAAACGGAGAGGTCATTGATAACATTCAGTTCCTGATGGACAAAGGCGATACCTGCCGCTTCCATCGTCTGAATAGTGGGATTGGGGTATTTTTTTCCGTTAAAACTAATCGTGCCGCTGTCCGCCGGGATAACGCCGGTGAGGACATTCATAAGAGTTGACTTTCCTGCGCCGTTTTCTCCGAGGAGGGCATGTATCTCCCCTTCTTCAACGCTGATATTTATATCTTTCAGTGCCTGCGTTCCTCCGAACGCCTTTGAGACATGGCTCATCTCAAGAAGTGCCATGAGCTGCACCTCCTCAAAACAGATAGGATTTTTAAGACATGGGGCGGAAGCAGACAGACTGCTTCCGCCCGATAGGAAACGTTTGAATTATCAGTGGCCGGTGAAGCCTTCTACTTCGCCTGCGTTGGATGCATCAACGATGAAGACGGGTTCATAAGAACCGGAACCTACTTCGTAGTCCCAATTGCCGTTCACGTAGTCAACACCCATGTCGATAACGGTCTGCATCATCTTGGGGGAGAAGTATACGCTCATCATGTTGTCGAAGTACTTGTCAGCGATGGCTGCCTTCTCAGCATCCTTGCCGTTCATGACGTCGTAAAGCTCCTGCATACCGCCGATAGCGGAGATGTAAACATCCATTGCCTCGAGGTCAGCCTTGAGAGCGTCGGAAGCGCCGGCGTTGATGTAGTTGAGAACGCCGAAGGTCATCTCGTCGTCCATGGAGTAGATGTACAGCTTGTTGCCGTTATCCTTTGCCTTTGCGACGATCTCTTCGAGCTTCTGCTCCATGTAGCCGTATGCACCGTCTGCGGACCAGTCGCAAACTACAGTGTAGCCGTTGAAGATATTGTCGATGTCAGCCTGCTCCCACTTTTCGGTGGTCTCAAACTCGCCCTTGTTCAGATCTTCATACTTGATCTCACCGCGGAGGAACTGCTCAAAGCCTTCCTGACGGCGGGAGCAAACGGTACCGTTGTCGCCGTAGAGAACAACGACGGTGTCGCCGGGAGCCATGCCGTTCTGCTGGAGCCAGTATGCGATACCGGCACCGCACTGCCAGTTGTTGCCGGAGTAGTTGAGTGCCGCGTACTTCTCGGTAGCCTCGATTATACGGTCAAAGGAGATGAAGGGGATGCCTTCTGCATAGAGGGCTTCCTGACCTGCCTGTGCGGAATCGTCCAGAGCCATCATAACAACGATAGCAGCATCGCCGTTTGCAATGATGGTGTTGATCTGGTCGACCTGCTCCTCGCCGGAGGAGGCAGGAATGTAGGTTGCCTTATACTCGCCGGCAGCGGTGATCTCTTCACACTTTGCCTGTGCGTAGGAACCGGCCTGTGCAGTCCAGCCATGGTCGGGAGTGGGGCCCAGAACATAGATGGTCTTGTCCGCGGCGAATGCGCAGGGAACAAGTGCCAATACCAGGCAGAGAGCCAGAAGTATTGCTAAGAACTTTTTCATTGGTTTTCCTCCAATAAAATATTTTTATAATAACCGCAAGCGGTCATTATTCCGTGTAAAGCATCCGGACGGTACGATAAGCGTGAAAAGCGTCGATACCTGAGCCCGTAATGCAATATGTATTTTATCAGCGTCCCGCCAATAATGTCAACAACAATCGTTACATTTGAAACTATTCGTCGTTTCATATAAAATAGCACTATGATTTTTGTGCAACTTTTTTCTTGTTCCCTGCGGTCTTATCTTATAAGCTTCGCGGCGTGTTTTACTCCTCCCGCCTCTTTAATGACCACAAAGACGACCAGCAGTTCAGTGACGGGCATGGTGAACCACAGCGAATCCGCGCCGGCAAATAGCGGAAGGAGCATGCTCAGAACGCCGCTTATCACAAGTCCGCGCATCACCGACACAACAAACGCAGCTCTCGGCTTCATAACAGCCTGAAAATAATAGGTCGATAGGATGTTGAACGGCAGAAGCAGAAAAGAGAGGGAATACTTACGAATGATCGCGGGAGCCATATTCAGGATCTCCGGCGTAGGCGTCATAAAAACTAGGATATAAAGGTTCGGGCAGGCCATGCTGAGCACCGTCCAGAAAACGCCTATAGCCGCTGTCGTCCACAGCGCCAGACGCAGTGTTTCCTTTACTCGCCCGATCCTGCCCGCGCCGAAATTCGTGGAGATGATAGGCTGAGCCGCCTGTCCAACGCTGTACGCGCAGCACTGCACAAAGGTGCTGATGTTGATAATGGGTCCGTAGATCGCCAGTGCGTCCGCATTGAGATATTTCATGATCTGCCGGTTGAACAGCACCGTCAGGATCCCCATCGCTACGTCGATGAAAAACGACGGGAAGCCGGTGACGGAAATTTCACGCAATTTATCAGGCAGATTTTCCGTCTTCACAAGACTGAGCGTATTCTTTCTTCTCATAAAGTGCATCAGCAGCACAAGCAGTGAAATGACAGAGCCGGCCGCCGTCGCAAGTCCGGCTCCGTAAATGCCCATATTGCACGGAAATACGAAGAAATAATCGCCGAAGACATTGAAGATGCCGCCCGACAGTACGGCGGCAGTCGCAAGTCCCGGATTTCCGTCGTTGCGCAGGAACGCCGACAGCATCTGATTGAACAAAAAGACCGGGAAAACATATTTGATCGGACGCATATAATCCTGCGCCAGCGCAAGCAGCGATTCATCCGCGCCGAAAAAGGTAAGCACAGGGCGCTCAAAGCATATTATGCCTATCCATGCCGGAAGCGCCAGAAGCGCCGAGGCGATCACCGCGGCCGTGAAATATTGGTTTTCGCTGCCGGGATGCTCCGCACTGCCGCGTTTTGCGCTGAAGATCACGCTGCCGCCTACGCCCGTCATCAGGCCGAGACTATATATAACGTTCCACACCGGCGCGACTACGGCCAGCGCCGCCGTTCCCTCCGGTCCCTGATACTGCCCGACCATCGCCATATCCACGATGCCGTAGATGCTTGAAATAAGCGCACTGCCAAATGCAGCGGCAAGATATTTGAAATAAAGAGACTTCATTTTTTCGTTCAGAATATCCATTTTACACTCCTTTATCTGCGCAAAAAAGCCGGATAAGAAACAGACGTCTCAGTCTGCGCCTTATCCGGCTGTTGTTTCTCCGAACAACCCGCCCTCCGAGCGAACGTCACGCATTGTAGCACAACGCATCATGCAAGTCAAGAGGCTTGCCGCCGTATACGGTCACATTTGCTCCGGAAGACGGCCTTCACGCTTTGCTTTTTTCTTCTTCGGTTCGGGCAGGGCGTCGTACATTGCGCTTGCAAGCGCAGTTAGAAAATCCTTGTCGTCAACACTTTCGACAAGAAGCATTTCCTTTGCCCCTTCATACGGGCGCTCAAGAGGCGCATCCGGCAGAAGCTCAAGCGCAGGTTCCACTGGCTTTATAAGGAACCGGTCGTCATAAACCCCGCCGAAAATTTTTCCCCGGTAATAAATGATATACTCTCCCATCATGGCGCGGTACGTTATACCGTCCAAATCGGAAAGCTGTTCAAGAACATAGTCAAGATACTCTTTGCCTGACGCCATTATCACTCCTCCGTTCTTTTCAATACCCACATTATAGCACTTTCCGCGTTCTTTTCAACATCTTCACTGTGAACGCCGCCTCAAGCGGCAGCAGAAGCAGCGCCGCGCAGACGAACGCAAACAGTATTTTGCGTGCGGTCACGGCGGAGATGATCACGACGGAAGAATAGACCGCCGCCGTTTCGCCGAGAATATACGCCATAAGCTGCACGGTTATCAGGGTGAAAATGAATATAACAAACGCCCTGTCGCGATTATCGAAGCGGTATATGGAATACGCTGTCCGCCCTTTCAGCGTAAAGCCCCTTGAGCGCATGGACTCGGCAGATTCCGAAACGCGCTCCGCCGTCCACGAAATAAGGATGCCTGTGCGCGTAAAAAACGCCGCAACGGCTCCATCCGGTACTCCGGCGGCGCGCCTTGAGCTTTTTATAAGCCTTCGCTCCTCCCGGATGCACGGGATCATACGCAGAAATGCAGCGACATAAAGCGAGAGCTTCGGCGCAGCTCTGCCGAAAAGATATACGATCTCGTCGGTCGTCATTACGGCGCACAGCGCGTCCAGCCACATCAGCACCGCCGCCGACTTAATGCCTGTGACGGCACCGCGGATAAGTGCCTCAAGAGTGATCGTATTCCCGATAAAGTTGACCGTCAGAGCAGTCACGCCGAAGTGATTATACCCCGCATAAAACAGCGCAAACGCGCCTGAGGCCACGGCAAGGAGCATATTGCGCATGAACGCCCTTTTCCCGCCGAAAAACACATTGCAGGCAAAAGCGCAGACATAAGCGCACAGCAGGAAACACGGATGCGAAAATGCGGCCGTGGCGGCAATGGCAGCGGTGAAATAAACAAGATGTACCGCAGGATGAAAGCCCTTAAAAACCATCTGATCCTCCGCGCTCCATCATGCCGTATTTTGTCTTTACCCTGTTCAGCTTTTCAAGCAGCGGTTCGGAGGCAAAAAACAGTGTGAGAACGGTCGCCGAGGCATGGATCGCGTTTACGGGAAGCCCCGCCAGATACACGCCGGCGGCAGCCTGAGCCGATATCTCCGACGTCATGGTAAAAAGCGTGCAGGTATCAAGAAGCGGTCCCACAATCAGCATAACGGTGAACCCGCCGAACAGAGCAAGCCTCCACCTGTCGGCTTTGACGTGCGCATTGCAGAAGACCGCGCCCGCAAGAAAGCCCGCAACGCCGAAGGCAAACATCTGCCACGGCGTCCACATTCCCTGTCCGAAAAGGAAATTCGACACAAGCATCGAAACCGCGCCCACCATGAACCCTGCCTCCGCGCCGAAAGCGGCGCCGGTTATGATAATGACGGCGGTAATGGGCTTGAAATGCGGCAGCCAGATGAACGCCGCCCGCGATACAACGGCAACGGCGCACATGACGGCAAGCGTCACAAGCTCGTTCGCTTTGGGAGCGCGCTTTTCAAACATGAGGAAAAGCGGCAGCATCGCCCAGATAAGCACGATAAAGCTGAGCACATAATAATGTCCCCCGCCGATCTTATATCCGATATACAGCGTCAGCGGCACGGCAAAAACGACTGTCAGCAGGCGGATAAGAGAGAACAAAGCCGGCTGTTTGTTTTTCATTCTTTTTTCTCCCTTGCCTGTTCTATTTTTTCGATAACATCCGTATCCGTGACCGCACCGGGAAAAATGCCGCGGCACATTTTATTTACGGCTGTGGTATAAAAGCTGTTGCCGGCAAAAAAGTCCTTCGCACCGCCTGTACTGACCATAATGCCGTCAAACATAAGGGAGACCGTGTCCGCGTATGCGGCGCAGAATTCTATATCGTGAGACACGAGCAGCACCGTCATGCCCTCATTGCAAAGCTGCCTGAGCTTTGCGGCAAAGGAACGCTTGAACGGCGCGTCCATGCCTTTTGTCGGCTCGTCCAGCAGGAGTATCTCCGGCTTCGTCATAAGCACCTTTGCAAGCGCGCAGCGCTGCTGCTCGCCGCCGGAGAGATCGTATGGGTGCATATCAAGAAGCTTTTCAAGATTGCAGAATTTTGCGGCAGCTCCTATATCCCCGCCCATCTCCTCAAGCTCCTCACGAACGCTTTTTTTCACAAAGAGGCTTTTCGGGTTCTGGGGCAATGCGGAGACAAGTCCGCGGAAAAGCTCGCAATCCCTGTATTTTTCAAGGCGTTTTCCGTTGATGAGAATTTTTCCTGAATACGGCCTTATCTCGGCGCAAATCGCCTTGAGCAGGGTGCTTTTGCCGCTGCCGTTGCCGCCCACGACCGCGTGGAACGTACCCTTGCCGACAGTCAGATCAAGCCCGCGCATTACGTCGGGCAGATTTTTGGCATACCTGAAATAAACCTCCCTAAGCTCGACGGCGGCATTTTCAGGCTCAAGATATCCGTTTTTTGTCTCCGGCGGCTCGGCATGAATTTCCGGGCACTGTGCACGGAGCCAGCGTCTTGCATCCCTGACGGTGACGGGGCACTTTGTGCCGCTTCCGCATGTTCTCCATATCCTCATCGGCGCAGGCAGAGCCGAGATCATATCGCTGCCTGCCGCGTCCAGCGCCGCGCCTATTTCATCCGGCGCGCCGTCGGCGGTCAATCTGCCGTTTTCAAGGACAACGACCCTGTCCGAAACCGGAATGACATCCTCAAGGCGGTGCTCCGAGATTATGACGGTCACGCCCATATCGCGGTTAAGGCGCGAAACGGCGGCAATAAAATCCGAGGCCGCTATCGGGTCAAGCTGCGCCGTCGGCTCGTCAAGAATAAGTATCTCCGGCTGCATCGCCATAACGGAGGCAAGATTCAGAAGCTGCTTCTGTCCGCCGGACAAATTGCATACCTTCTCGCGGAACCACGACTGTATGCCGAAATAGCTTGCCATCTCCGCCACGCGCAGGCGCATCGCCTGCTGCTCGCAGCCGAGACTTTCAAGGCCGAAGGCAAGCTCGTGCCAGACCTTATCCGTAACAAGCTGTGCCTCGATGTCCTGCATGACATAGCCGATAAGGGCGCTTTGCTCGCGCAGAGAAAGCTCAGTCACGTTTCTGCCGTCAAGCAGTACCTCTCCGCTTTTTCTGCCATGAGGGGTAAGGGCGGGCTTGAGCTGTCGCAGAAGCGTTGTTTTCCCACTGCCCGAAACGCCGCAGAGGCAGATAAATTCGCCCTTTTCGATTGAGAGGTCTATACTGTCAAGCGCTTTTCCGCCGCTTCCGGGATAGGAAAAGCTCAGATTTTTGATGTCGATATATGCCATTTCAATGTCTCCGATATCCAGATAATTACGGGCAGGAGCATAAGGAGCGCATACGCAGCAAGCACACTTCCGGATGCGGCCGCCATATCAATGCGCGGATAAAACATCGCGCTTGCGCCTCCGTTCAAAAGCGCGGCGGCGATAAAGCCGTCGTCAAGCAGGATAATTACGAAAAGGATCGCATCCCTCGCACGAAAGCGGTATTTTGCATAGCTTGTCCTTTTACCGCCGCCGAAACCTCTGGCGTTCATGGACGCGGCGGTGTCTGCGGCGCTTTCCAAGGCCCAGCCGGTCAGCGCGGAGAGATTTTCCGCGCTGACGCCGGTTTTTCCTATTACGCCCTCCGCCGCACCCTTGCAGATGCGTTTTCTGTCCTCTTTTATGCGCTTCAGCTTCTGCCTTAGCTCGGGAATGAGCTTGAGCACCATCGCAAAAAGCAGCGTGACCGACGGGGATATTCCTGAGAAAAGCGAAACGAACTTTTCTTCCGTGAACAGCGCCCCGAAGCAAGACAGCCATTGCAGCGCTCCGCAGAAAACGGTGGCGGCACACATACCGTAAACAAGGGCCTCAAGGGTAAATGGACGGCTGAAATATGTGAAAATTACGGTGTTTCCGTTTGCGGAGAAAAGCGGATTTATTAGGCTTATCAGCACAAACAGTATGATCTCCGTGCCGAGTGCGCGCAGTATTTCTCTTCCGATAAGCAGCATACACAGAAGCGATGCGCCAAAGGAGAGCACAATGAATGCCGGGTGAAAGACGCACATCGTAAAGGCTGTGACCGAGGCAAAATACCCGAGTATCACCGCCGGATGAATACGCGGAAATTCTCTGTCTTTATTCATTCTTTCCGTTTAAGAAGCTCTATTATCAGCACGGCCAGCAGCACCGCAATACCTGCGCCGCCCGCGGCGACCCATGTGAGCGGGAGCGTTACGCTCTCTTCACGCACGGTATCCGCGTCTTTTTCGGCAGGAACAACGCCGACAATTGCATACAGCCCGCTCTGCGCGTCAAAGGTGAGCACGCCGTCCTTTTCGGAAAAGCGTGTCTCCGAAAGCGCCATATCATCAACACGGTAAAGTGCAAATGCGATCTCCCCGCCGCTCAGCTCTGCCGGAATGCTGAGCTTTACGGGAGCCGTGAGTTCATATGCCCTGCCGGTGAGTATGTCGATAAAGCTTACGCGCATGAGCTTTTTGAGCGTGTTCACTCCGATACTGCCCAATACGTAGCCGTACTCCGTGCCGCCCGTCACCTCTTCTGCCTTAAGCCTGATGTTCCACTCAAGCCCCGCCGCCGTGACGCCGCTTGCGCTGTCGCGGTGGTTTTTCTCGCCAAGCTTTATCATCAGCTTTTCGAGGTCGGAATAATTTTTTACATCCGGCTTGACCGTCTCTGGCAGCGCGCTATAGATACGGTAAAGCGAAACTATCTCGCTCTCCTGCACATTTCCTCTTTTGGCAAGCTCGCTGATCTTTGTCATAAGCTCCGCCGCTCTTTCGTCCACAGTATATTTCTTTCCGTCGATCTCTACTGTGACCGTCTTGCCGCCGCTTGATTTTGCCGTTGTCGCGGAGGTGGTCACGGTTTTTGTTGCCGTACCCGTGGTTGTTGTCGATTTGAGCGCGTTATACTTCGTCTCTGCGGCCTGAAGAACGTTATAATTCGTTACAAGTTTCTTCTCTTCCTCGCTGAGCGCGTTATAGGCGTTCCTCGCCGCCGTGATCTTCGTCCCGCTCTGTGCCGTTACGGTTCCGATAGCGTTGATAAGTGAAATTACCTTATCCGCCTTTTCAAACTGCGAAAACCTCGCTTCTGCGGCCTGAAGAACGGAATAATTGCTCACGTGTCCCTTGGAGCTTGCGGGAAGAGCATCGTATGCCTTCCTCGCGGCGGCTATCTTCTCCCCGCTGTTCCTGTCAACCGTACCTATTGCCGATATTTTTTTCTCAACGGCGTCTATCGCCGCCGTGATACCGGCGTAAGCCGCCTCCGCTTCCGTAAGCCTGGAATAATTGGAAACCTTTGACTTTTCGCTTTCGGAAAGCGCGTCATACATACCGCGGGCTATCTTTATCGCAGCTTCGCTGTCCGCCGTTACCTCGCCTATGCTGTTGATAGCAAGCTCAACCGCCGCGATATCGCCCAAAAGCTGCTCATATGCTTTTACGGCAGCCTCAAGTACGGGATAGTTCGTGACCTTTTCTTTTTCGGCCTCGGTCAGTTTGCCGTATGCCTCGTTTGCGGCGGCTATTTTATCCGCGCTGTCCGCAGTAACCTCGCCTATCGCGTCTATGAGTCTGCGCACTCTCGCCGCACCGGAGAAGCCGACCGCCATAATATTGCCGGAATCGTTCTTATAATATATTGTGCCGTCCTTATCGCAGATAAGGCTCGTAATGCAGTACTGCTCATACCCCTCGGCATTATAAAGCTCCGTAAGCTCCATCATTGCGTTCTGAGCATCCACGCGGATCATGGATATTCCGCCGGGCATAGAGTTATATGTGCAGTAGAAATAGAGATATCCCTCGCTCTCGTATGCGGTGGACAGCAGCGCAGAGCACTGCGGATAGCCGCGAAGACCTATATAGTTTATCATTTTCAGCGTCACTGCATCCGCAGCGACAAAGTTCCCGCTTGAGCCGCTGGTCGTTATGCCGCTGCCCGTGCCGAAATATACGCGTCCCTTATACACGACCGGGGTGGAGGTGCTTTTCGCGTTATAATAAACCATCTTCACATCGGCTATGACGCCCGTTGCAGCGTCAACAAAGGCGGAGCACAGATACCCGTCCGCGGTAGTAAAGAATATCCTCCCGCTGTCAGGATCATAGGCAATGGTAGAGCGGATATCGCCTACGCCCGCAAGCTCGATATCGGATATCAGAGCGCCGGAAATTCTTTCTATTGAATAGAGATGCGCATTGCCGCCGGCGCTCTTTGCCCCGTCCTCAGAGCCGAAGATGACGGCGTTTCCTATCGTAAGCGAGCCTGCCCAATAATACCCGCCGGCATTTACAAAGCGCCAGCTTGCCTGCTTGACTTCAAGGGGATCTGCCGGATCTTCATCCGTTACGGAAAGGCAGACGTAGCTTGCCGCATCCGTATAGTTCTTCCAGAAGCCGGTATAGATATAGCCGTCGGAATAGGTTATCGGCGAAAGCGCCTGTCCGCCCAGAACGTCGGTATATACCCAGAGGGATTCCAATGTCGAGGCGTTGAACGCCTGCACCGTGCCCCCACCAAGAGGACAGAATATCATTCCCACAGCATATGTCGGCGGGGTGTAGCCGTAGCTCGGCTCCGAAACCATATCGCCCTCCGCAGTTATTTCACCGGTGGCAAGGTCAAGCTTATACAGCTTTTTGCCGCTCATCACGATAAGGGAATTGTCCGCTATTATCTGCACGGAGGGTGCGTCTTTCCAGCCGCTGCCAAGCTTCTTCGCCCAGATAAGCTCCGTATCGTCGCCGGTCGTAGGAAGCTCCGTATCGGTGATGCCCATGTTGTCGTCACTGCCGCGGAAATTGCCCCAATCCGCGCCGACGTCGCCGATATCCGTTTCGGGCGCAGTCTGAAGTATGACGTCAAGCTTTCCGCCCTGTGCTGGAACCGTGCCCTTTTCGGCGATATACCCGTACTTTGTGACGGTATAAGTGTATTCGTATTCACCGAACATGCCGCTGTAACTGCCATCGGCGTTCTGAGGTATTTCAACGCCCGCCGTGTCGTACACCCTCACAACGGCATCCGCCGGTGAGGGAACGATAATCAGGTCAAGCTGTCTTACACGGTTTACGGCAAGCGTATATACGCTTTGTGTGCCGTCGGCGCACAGGAGCGTTATTTCAACGTTGTCCCCTATTGGGTATACCTCCGCCGTGCTCCCGCCGTTTATGAGGACGGTATATTCCGCGCTTTTCGCCAGCGCATCGACAAGCAGCTTTTCTGCGGATTCGGGTACGGTCAGCGCATAGTCAAACCTGTCCGGGGCGAAATCGCCGTCAGTATACAGCGGCGTACCGTCTGCCGCTGCATTCAGGGCGGTCAGCGTCGGCTTGCAGCCTATCCGGAAGGTATATGTATCATAAGTCTCCCCGCCCGCGCCTATCGTCAGCGTCAGAGTATTCTGTCCAGGATGCAGGCAGTTTGCAAAACGCGCCGATACTTTTGTTATGTCCTTGCTTTTTTCGGTGCCGGACGCGTCAAGCCATGACAGCTTTGCCGTCAGATCGTCACCGGCAAGGTCAAAATAAAACCTTAGCTGTGAGTTAGCGTCGGTAAGGATATCGCCGAGAGCGTATTCGTATATTGCGCCGTCAAAAACAGCTATGCCCTGCTCATTTTCTCCGGCCAGTATCGCGTTTGAAAGATCAGCTACGGAATTGCTTGTGCGTATGACCACGGGGCCTTGCAGCAGATCGCCGCTCCCTACCTTGACGGCAGCAGGGTTCATGAAGCAGTATATTTCCTCGTCCTCATTGCCGAGCGCCGCCAGAAGATACATCCCCTCTGCCGGAGCCGTCACAACGGCTTTGTCGTTTTCGTCGGTATATGTACCGCTTATTACGCTGACCGCACCGCTAAGCGCGTCCACCCACGCAAGCTGTGCGCCCTCAAGAGGCTCCGCAGCTGCCGCAAATGCCGCCGCGTCCGCGTACAGATATCCGCCCATCGCCATGCCGCCGCTGACAGTGACCGTAAAGTCCCTGCCGGCATATATTCTCTGCGGAACGGCTGCGTATGTATAGTAATCGGAGTAAAATTCCGTATCGGCGTATACAAAAAAGTCCAATACGTCGCCGCCGAAAATCTGCTGGGTCGTTACGGTCGTGCCGTTGTAGCCGCCGTATTCATTTGCCGTTCCGTCGTTGGGATAACCTCCGTTTATAAAAAAGCCGTTGGCCGATGTCTCCGTGCCGAAAATCGTCGTTACATATCCCGCATCTGTTACCGCAAGGAAATCGACTGCCGTGTCCGCAGTAAACTCTTCTCCGAAAACCAGCTCATGCGCTTTTACAAGCGCGTCAAGCGCGGACACGCCATCAACACTGTCGGTATATCCAAGACTTTCCGCTTTGTTTGAGCTTACCGTTAAGGTCTCGCCAAAGCCGTGCAGATATCCGCCTGCCATCTGTGAACGGACAGTGACGTCTACCGTGGTTACGGGGACTTCATAAACTACCGTAACATAATAAACCTCGGCCGGAACGGAGTCTGCCGTACCGTAGCTTCCGCCGTTCATACTCGGCCATGACGGGTCGCCGTCTACAATGCTTATCACCGTTCCGTCGGCAGTCGGAACCGGCTGACTGCGTTTATAGGCAATATCGCCGACAAAGGTATGCACCTGAAAATTTTTGTTCGCCGCCGTCGGAGTGACATAAAGCGCAGTTGTCCCATAGGGTACCGTCAATGTATATTCATGAGTAGCTGCATCGAACGTCGGAGACAGCTCTCCCTCGCTGAAACTGAGTGCGGCCAGTGCTTTATCGTTATTATTCCAGCTTCCACCGCAGTCTTCGCCGCCGTTGCAGCTGTACATTATCCGGATCTCGTCGCCGCTTTGCAGCGTACCGTCCGCCGCGTTAAAGGCTGCAAAGCCCTCGTTTGTAAACCAGTCGTTCAGTGTGCCCATCCAGCCGGACATTCCGGACGCACTGAGGCCGTTGATGCTCATTATATAACCGGAGTCCGCACCCTCCTGCGGATATTCTCCGAGCGCGTCCACAACACAGGTCATCATCGTTGAATCCGCATAGATGTCGGTCTGTGTGTCAACCAACACGCCTTCCCAGGCTGCACCCGCACTCATCGGAAGCGTATTGTTTTCAACTACAACCCGCACCGTGCCGATAACGGATGCGGTTTCATCGCTCAGCAGCTCGATTTCGTCATCGTCCTGCGCTTCTCCATCCTGTTCTTCCGACGGTTCACCCGTCTCCTCAGGCTCAGGTTCTTGCTCCGGTTCTTCGGTGGGTTCGCCTGCCGGTTCTTCCGCCGGTGCGTCCGTCGGCTCAGGTTCATCTGCCGTGTCGCCTTCCGGTTCTCCCTCCGGCTCCTCTATAACATCTTCTATAAGCTTTTCCGGCAGAACATCTTCCGCCGATGCGCTGTCAAGCTGCACATCCTCCTGTGCGAACGCCCCTGCCGGAACGATGCTGATAAGCATTATTGCCGTAAGGAAAAGTGATAATATGCGCTTTTTCATCTTCATTTGCCTCCAATATCAATACATACTTCCGCCGACGTCCGCGCCGAGTCCCACGCAGGTATAGCAGAAAACTATTTCATCGCCGTTTGACAAATAGTATGCGGAGCATCCATAATCCGGGAACACCCCGTTCACCTTATACATCCATCCGGACTGCTCGCCGCAGTCAAATTCATATAGGTTGTTTATCCCTTCTATATAATAGCTTCCATAAAGCGGCGTGTATGAATACTCAAGCTGTATATCCGCAAGCTCACAGGCTTTCCTGAGAACGTCAAACACCGTATCCCCGTCCTTGATGCTAATGGAAGATACGGAAAGAATGATCCCATTTGCGGGGACAAAAACCTCCTTGCCGGCCCTAAGCTTATCAAGGTTATTTAGTATCGTATCGCAGACTATCGAGATCGTGCAGCTGCTGCCGCTTACCGTGCCGCTGTCCGAAGTCGATACCTCTGCCGTTTCGGTGCTGTCGTCGGCGATCTTTACCGTCATCGCATCGCTTATAGATACTCCGTTGTCTTCCGGTACCTCGTGCGTCTGATTTTCCGTCCCGCTCAGGTCGGAGATATTGAGCGTAGGCGCAGGTGGGGTGCTTGTTTCGGTGCGCTGAATATTCCCTGCTATCATTATCCCCGAGAACACAATAAGCGCTATCGCCGCTGTCATCAGCACGTTCAGTATAAGATTTTGCCGTTTTTTCTTCATCTCTTCCTCCCGGCAGAAAAAACCGCCGATTTCGGTATGATACGGAAATCAGCGGAAAAATGCGTACGACAACAAGCCGTCTCCCGGAAATCCGGAAGACGGCAGACTTATCCCTTGTCAAAACATATACGGAGAGCTCGTCCGCTGCTTTCTTTGTCCTATGCCGTGTAAGTCTCCTGACTCGCGTTATGGATCGTTCATCCTGCGCCCGTATCCTACCTTCTCACGGAAGTATCCGCAATGGAGGGCTTTAGCCCCACAGCCGAAGCCGCTTCGGTACGTTCTCACGCTTACAGTGCCGTTCGCGCGGGGCTTATAACCCCATTCATTTCCAGTCGCCGCCTGACAATACTGTCTTTACAGCCAAGCAAAGGGGAGTTGAACAGACGAGGCATTGTCCGCAGATAATCCTTGTCGGCTTGCCAAGGACAATAACGATGTATGGGTGAAAATCCGCCCGATAAAAACCGGCGCGGGTTCGACTTCCCTTTGCTTAAGCGATTACATGCACAATAGACACATATTATATTGTATATCTTATATTAACAGCAGCAGAGACTTTTTTCAACAAAATCTTTTACTCTTTTTCCGGCAGGGTCTTTATCAGGCAAAGCGCATAAGCAACGGATACCGCGCACAGGATCAGCGAAACGATGATAATGTTATCAAGTTTCTGCGCCGCCTCGCCTGAAAACACGCTGAGGGAGTTCATCACGCCGTGGGTGATGATGCATGGGACAAGGCTTTTTCCCCTGTAAAAAATCGTGACGAACAAAAAGCCTATCGCAACTGCGTAGCACACCTGGCACAGGTTCGGAATGAGTCCTGCCCCGCTGCCGTTTATAAGATTGACGATATGCCCGATGCCAAAGGTAAGGCTGGATACAATAATTGCCGATCTGACATTATCACGCGCCATTGCCTTGAAAAGAAAGCCGCGGAATATAAGCTCCTCCAAAAAACCGACGCAGAGCATACTTGCAGCAAACAGCACAGTTTCCAACGCGGAATAATTCATGGCCGCGCCAAACCACATGTTGCACGAGGCAAGCACGGCAAGAGGAATATAATAGAGAAACTTTTTCGGTTCCGCCGCGCTTTTGCAAAGTCCGAAATATTCCGCAAGGTTATTCTCCTTTATCCACAGTACAGCAGTTATGCACAACACGGCGTCAAATATCAGCGTGATGCTTTTCTCAAGCCCCGCCGCCTCCGACAGCGAATCCGCCACGCTTGAACCGACTACATAAACAACGATCCAGACGATTGCAAACAGTATCTCTTTTTTCCTGAACAGCTTTGTCATTTCTCTTCTCCTTAATTATAAAGCGTTTTTTGGACATTCTCTTACACATTCCATGCACAGAATACACTCTGTGCCGTTTTCCCTTTTTCTTGAATTGTCCGTTATATCCACATTCATCGGGCAGATTCTTTTGCATCTCCCGCAGGAAACGCATTTTTCCTTGTCGCAGGTGATCCTGAACAGCGCAAAATAGCTCATGGGTTTCAGGAAAACAGTGATCGGGCATATGTATTTACAGAAAGCCCGGTTATCATGAAACGCGAACGCAAGCGCCGTGCCAAGAGCATAGTAAAGCACGTTGCCGCCAAGAAACAGCCAGAACATTATACGCTCCAGATTCCCCACGCGGGTAATGAACAGCAGCGCCACAAGGATAAAGGACGCGGCAAAGGTAATATAACGGATAAAACCCAATTTTCTGCGCGGCTCCTTCGGTTGTCTGTATGGCAGAAAGTCAAGCAGCATCGCAGTCCAGCATGCATATCCGCACCAGCCTCTCCCGAACACCAGCGGCCCGAATATTTTTGCAACAGCGTAATGGATCGTCGCAGCTTCAAACACTCCGGTAAAGAGATAGTACCAGAAGCCCTCGATCTGCATATTCTCCCCACGTATAAGCCCAAGGTAGACCAGCATATATGTACCGATGAAAAGCTGCGCGAATCTCCTCGCATTCCTGTGCTTTTTCGCAAACAGAAACAGCGACACCGCCAGCACCGTGCCGATGTAGCTGAAGTTGATAAGATAAAACAGATTGTCCTTCGTGCGCCATAACGTCACAGCCACTGCTTCAAAAATCACCCACATAAGAAGCGGCACCGTGATCTCCTTTTTGTTCTTCATCCTTCCTCCCCGACTTTCGCCGTCCTTTGGACAGCGGTTTTCTGCTTGTAGTTAAAAGCCATATACTCGCATTCTCCGTAATCCTCAGATTTGTTATTGCCTTTATCTATTTTTTCTTTTTCAAATAGGAGAACCTCCTTTATAAACTGAAATGCGTTTTTGCTATTGTATTTAGCTGCCCTGCTATTTCCGCAAATGGTAAATTCAAATCCAGAGTCCTGACCGTGATCCGGTTACCACTCATCTGATATACATTATTCGGGTATATTTCTTCATCAGTCTTTGCATACAAAAGCATTCCTGAAACTGTATGCTCCTTCTCTTTCAGTTCGTATTCCTTATTCTTCACATAAGTAAAAATCTGATAGAGATTGCCTGAATGAAGTGTATGCTTGTTAAACTGTATCTGCGTACTATGCTCATAGTACTTTGCATCAATAATAAGGACTCTATCATCACACCGGAGCATAATATCACTTTGCATCACCGGCAGCATAGAATTCTCGTCGTTGTCCAATTGCCACGGAATCTGTGACGCATTTGCGGTAATCTGATTTTTAAACTCTCTCCTGTAATATTCCAGGATGAACTTCTCATACAATCGACACATACGCTGCTCGTCCAGAAAATCCATCAGTTTGGTGCTACCATCTGATTGAGTCTGCAGCAGACCCTTTACTACCAGATAGCATATCGAGATCAGCATACGATAGGTCTGGTTATTTCGATTATATTGAACATTCCAATTCACCATATACAAATCAATAAAATCCACCTCGCTGAAATACACCATTAACTTTCTAAGATTTTTCTTGCGCTGTTTCGATATATTCGAGCGAAGGAGAAGTTCAACTGTAGATTTGATGATCCGATTCATGATACTGTTAACCGAAAACTCATCATATGTACAGATTAGCTGTTTCCGCAGCATTGACTGTGTCTTGATGGACTCTGCAATATCAATCTTTCCTCGCAGAGAAGAGAGCGCCTCCGTCTGCGGAATATATTCTCTACTAAGTCCACATTTCAGCTGAATTGCGATACCTTTTTCTAAGATAGCCGCCATCAGCTCAGCAGTATTATGAAATTGTTCTGTGGCTATATTCTTATAGCCTTGCTCATTCAATGCCTGAAATGCATAGGACAGCATATAATAGACATTTTGTATCGGTATCACTTAATCGTACTCCTTAGATTTTCGCTCCAATCTTTCACCTTCATAGGTTCATCAAACCAGTACTCTTTTAAAAGCGGAATCAGCTCATATTCCACAACACTATAAAGCAAACTATCGTCAATTGTGTCAGGCCACAAATTGCAGAAGTAACTGTGACCAATGCAGAACCCCTCGCCCAGAGATTCATCAGCCGAAATCTCTCTATTCAAGCTCTCGACGCAGCTGATCAGTTTGTTGAATTTTTCATTATCTAATGCCATACGATACTCACGGAAACCCGGAGTCTCGAACCCTGGCTTGATATCAAAGAAAGCAAACCTCCTGCGAAGTGCATAATCCAGCATAGCAAGGCTTCTGTCTGCAGTATTCATCATGCCGATGATATAGATATTCTTCGGAACCGCAAACTTTTCATCCGAATACAAAAGCTGCAGCGCATTTCCGCGCTTATCATTTTCAATCAGCATAAACAGCTCTCCGAATATCTTACTCAGATTGCCGCGGTTGATTTCATCTATGATAAAGAAATACTCGTTATCACTATCTACCTCGGCCTTCTTGCAGAAATTGTAGAACACGCCCTTCTTCAGTTCAAATCCTGCAGCAGTTGGACGAAAGCCCATAATAAAATCTTCATATGAATAACTCTGATGGAACTGTACCATCATGACACGCTCTACATCTTTTACGCCCATCATAGAATATGCCAGGCGCTTAGCGGCATATGTTTTTCCTACTCCTGGCGCACCCTGCAAGATAATATTTTTCTTATTTCTAAGCAAGCCAACTAATCTGGTATAATCCTCTTCGGACATATATACATCATCCAGAAAATTTTCTGCTGTGTACTCCGGATAGGTAATTTCCTGCTCGTCATCTGCAATATCGACTTCCTCAAACAAAGCCTTAACTTCTTGCACGAAGTCACTATATGGCGTAATATCAGTCAGAGTCTTCTGAGGGGACTGATGATTAATTGTCCAATCGCCTTTGTCCGTCCAATTTACTTTTCTGACATTGGAATATTCATCTGTGCGATCTGCATCATATTCATAATCAGACTCAACGATTCCTTTGCCAAGGATGCCGTTGTTGCCTTTCTTAACGAATACCACGTCGCCGATCTTAATATCATGCACAAACTGCCAAGTAGCATGAGCTGAATTCTTATAGGAACTGCTATCACCGTATTCTTTCTTCATCTGCTGTTTCATTTCATCCTTAGAGCTGAATACTCCAAGATCTCCAATC
>CAVENX010000028.1:0-16938 GCA_963617275.1 bacterium | reverse complement strand
AAAAAGCCTCGCAGAGTTTTTTGCCCGCAGGCAAAAAATAGTTTAGATCGTTTTCTCCGGCGGCATGTACGTCGGAGAAAACACTTCTCACGAAGCGAGTGTCGAATTGTTCGCCCGCGGCGAACAACCGAGGCACAGAGCGCAGTGCAGCCCTTTTGTCAAAGAACCTCGTTGAGGTTCTTTGACAAGCTTTTCCTTATTGATCTACAGAATAGCATGCTTTCGCCCCGGACACAAGCACCGCCGCCGAAAAACCTTTTCCGGCGGCGGCAATACTGTTGAAAAACGGATTTCACGATGTTATAATTTCCTCATCACCTACTCGGAGGATACCGGAATGAAGAAAAAGGGCCTCGCTGCTTCCTTATTTATAATAGTATATCTGCTTCTGGTCGGGGCGGTCGGCTTTTCCTTTCTCTCCGCCGATTTCCTGGCGGAGGTGAAGGCCGCCGTCACAAAGACGGTCATTCTGGATAACGGCAGCTTTCCGAAAAACTCAAAAGCCGTCTCCGTCGTGCTCAACGAGGGTGAGTGCGTAAAGCTCAGCGGCTTTACCGGTCTTGAAAGCGCGGACTTTTCCGGAAGCGAAAACCTCGACGAAATAATCGAATGGGCGCAGGCGAACCCGCAGGTGGATGTGACCTATGCCGTCACGCTTCCCGACGGGAGCGCCGTGAGCAGTAAGAGCGAAACGGCGGATTTCCGCGGCGCAACCGCCGGCAGCTTTCAGTCCTACATCGCCCTTCTGAAATATCTCCCCGCGGTCAGGATCGTGGAGCTTGGCAGCAGCGAAAACGGCGAAGCTCTCTCGCCGGAGGACATTGCCGCGCTCACAAGGGATCATCCGGAGCTGACATTTTCATACGTTGTGACGATCGGCACGCAGAGCGTCGATCTCGCAGCGTCCGGCGTTGATCTCAGGGCGCTTGCCGCCGAGGATGTCGCGCAAAGCGTCCGGTGGCTCAGATGCATGAAAAATCTTGAAAGTATCGAGCTTGGCGATGAAAGCAGCTGCTCGCTGACGTGGGACGATATCGCAAAAATAGCGGATGCCTGTCCCGGTGCAAAGCTGAGCTATTCCTTCACTCTCTACGATCACCCGCTCACGCTTGACGCGGAAACCATAGACATAAACCACACGCCCGTCACCGACAACGCCGAAGCGCTTGTCACCGCGCTCAGGTGCATGAAAAGCTGCAAAAAGCTTGACATGGACTACTGCGGTGTGGAGGATGCGCGTATGGAAGAGATACGCGATATGTTCCCGAACGTGGAGGTGATATGGCGCATCTGGTTCGGCACGTGCTACAGTGTGCGCACCGATACCGAGCGTATCCTTGCCTCGCGTCCCTCTGTCGGCGGTATGCTTGATAACTCCGTGGGAGAAAAGCTCAAATACTGCACGAAGATAAAGTATCTCGACCTCGGGCACAACGATACGCTGACCGACATATCCTTTGTCAGGTATATGCCCGATCTTGAGGTGTTCATCATTGCGATAAACCAGAACATAACTGACATTTCCCCGCTTAAAAACTGCCCTAAGCTTGAGTATCTCGAGATAAACTCCACTCCCGTGGCGGACATCTCCTGCCTTGAGGGGCTGACCGGACTGCACCATCTGAATATCGCCTCGACACAGGTGCGCGATATCAGCCCGCTCTACGGCTGCACGGAGCTTGAGCGTCTCTGGATAGGGCGCTATACGGAGGTTCCGGCGGAGCAGGTGGCAAAAATGCAGGAGATCGCGCCAAATTGCGTCATCAACACCACGACGGACGATCCCCACGGCGAAGAATGGCGCTGGGACTACTACGACGACAGCATGTTCATCTATCACTACGTCCCGCGCTATGAGCTGCTGCGCACCCAGCTCGGCTACACATACAGCGAATACAGCTATTATTGGAAGGATCCCCTCTGCGGCGACCCGTGCCCGCCGCAGTATGTGGGCACATCGCCCGACGGCATAATAGAAAAGCCGCAGAACGAAAGCTGACGGTTCGGCTTCCTAATCTTTTTTGACAAGCTGAGAGACTGCTGCAAACATGGATTTTGCAGCAGCCTCTTTTTGACTTTTTGATTTTTTCTGTCAGGTCAACGCCCGACTTTGCCTGACGATTCCGGAAAATCCCTGAAACTGCATAAAATAAAACAACCCATCCGCTATTGCGGACGGGAAGTCAAGAGCTGCTGGGCAGATTCGAACTGCCGACCTCATCCTTACCAAGGATGCGCTCTACCTACTGAGCTACAGCAGCAAATTATATGCCCCTTTGTAAAGGGGCATATCTGTGGCGACCGAGAAGGGGCTCGAACCCTCGACCTCCGGCGTGACAGGCCGGCGCTCTAACCAGCTGAGCTACTCGGCCACAGCTCCGTTATAATAACCCATGCGTCCCGATTTGTCAATAGGCTTTTTAAATTTTTTGCCGGTTTTGAGAAAAAACCGGGACGCAGCGGACGGCGCTTCATCCCCACGGATTCCATCCGCCCTGCTCCCATGGGTTCCACGTGCCGGAAGCGGGATATTTCCATACGCTCAGGCGCGCCATGCTGCTGTGCACGGGTCCGCCCTCGCCGTAGAACTTTGCCTGTACGCACCAGCCGTCAAGGCTCAACGGGATGCAGCCGATTGTAAGCGTGGTGGTGCCCGCCCCGCTTATCGACAGTCCCGGCATCGATTTTGCAAGTGCGAATGCATCGAATATCTGTCCTCCGTCCGGCGCGACCAGCAGCCACGTTATGCCCGTGCTGTTCTGCGCATAGGCGACAAAGCTTGCGCTGCCGCCCTCATATACGACCTCGCTCGTCGGGCTTTTTGTCACCTTTACCGGCTCATAGGCATAAGCCGCCGCGTCGGATGCGGGTGCGGCCGCCGTTTCCGCTCGTGCGGCAGGGGCTGCACTCTGTACGGCTG
The DNA here is from genome assembly GCA_963617275.1 of bacterium. Classification (GTDB taxonomy): domain Bacteria; phylum Bacillota; class Clostridia; order Oscillospirales; family Oscillospiraceae; genus Limivicinus. Next base: position 14,018 of record CAVENX010000028.1, on the reverse strand, counting down.
GCGTCGGGTTCTGCGCGGGAAGCGCGGCGCTCTCTGCGGAGGCGGCATCCGCTCCCGCATCCGACGGAGCCGCGGAGGCGGGAGCCTTTTCTTTTTCTTTAAACTCCGGCGCATTGTACCACGACGGCTCCGGCTCATCCGAAACACCGCCTGCCGCCGGCTGATCGGCGAACGGGTCATCGGCAGGTGAAGGAGAAGCGGACGGAGATGCCGACGCGCTTTCCACGGCCTTATCCGCACTCTCCTTGAACTCCTTGAATACGTTCGTGCAGCCGCAGACCGTCAGGCACAGCGCAGCGGCAAGAACAACGGCGAATATTTTTTTCATTTCTGCTCTCTCCCGTGCATATACTTTAGTGAGCCAAGGCTCATGCCGCCCGCCGCGGACAAGCCGTGCGGATGCGGTCAATACACATTTCCGTTTTTTTCCATCTGACATACATTATAATATATCATTTCCGCCGCGCTTTTCAACGGTTTTTTTCTTCTGTGCCGTATATTGCCGCGAATACGCAATTTCCCGCCGTATTTTACACTGCCGTTCGGTTTCTGTCAGGTCTTATCCTTGAGAAGCTCTATAGCAAAGCTCTTGACCGCGCTCAGACCGGCGCATGCGGCGGAGAGCAGCACGGCTTTCCAAGCCGCGCCGTCCATATCCGTGCTTATCGTAGTCGGCAGGGCAACAAGGAACGCCTCAAGAAACGTCCAGCCCGCTCTTTCCAGAATGTTCATCCAATCCATAATATTCCTCCCTGCGCTTTCCGCGCTTTTATTTATTTCATACTCATGGTCACGGTGTCTTCCTGTGCCGCTTCACTTTCCCGACTCAAGGTCGGCGATCCGGTGGTTTGCCACGGATATTTTTTCGGCAAGCAGCTCCTCTTTTTTCTCGAGGACATATGTGCGCTCTATCACGCAGTTATGCTTGTCTACCTTTTTTTCAAGCTGCTCGAGACGGTACAGCACGAGCGCCGATGTCCTGCGGTTTGCAAAATACGCCCCCGCAAGCGTACCGGCAAGGCTGAAAAGAGCTATAATTATCTCGCTCACCCCAGCAGCCGCCTCCACGTTATCTCCCCGCAGATGCCGTCAGGGTCAATGCCGCACTTGACCTGATAATCGATAAGACAAGCCGCAAGCCCGTCCCAGAGCACGTCATAGCCGAGGTTTTCAAGCAGTGCCGCAAGATATTCCGCCTCCGGCGTTTTGTCCCCGGTGCGCACAGTGGACAAAGATAAGCCACTGCTCTCATAAGAGGCGGAATCATTCGCTGTAGCAAACGGGTCTGGCTCCATGCCTGCCGCTATCGCGTCAAGCTTATCGCCGTACTGCATATAGAGCGCATTGCCCGCGTTCGCCCTGTCGGCGATGTTGTTGACGGCGGGGCGCTCATACTCCCTACATATCCGCGCCGCAGCGCCGTACAAGTCCTGCGCCGTTTTGAGATAGCTCCAAAGCGCTGAATACTCCACTTCTGTCTGCATCTCATGCAGGACAAAATCCACCTGCATTGCCTCGTCGCCGACCGACATGCCGCGTGCCTTGGCAAAATCATAAAGCTTCTGCTGGCGGGATTTGAGCGTCCACTGGCACAGGCCGTAGCCGGTTGAACCGTCAGCAAGGGTTTTGTGCCCGGCGTCAACGTCCGCCGTGTACTGTTTTGATTTGGCCGAGTAGCTGAGATCGCCCTGCACAATGTCGGACAGCATCCGACTCTCGCACATCATGTTGCCGCCCATGGCGCAGGCCGCGATCGGCGTCATGCCGCCGCGCACAAGGGCCGATAAAATTGATAATTGACTCATAGTCCCTCCTATTCAAGCGTGATGCTTTTGATTTCGGAAGCCGGATATGACCACGGATTATTGAGGCAGAAATAAAACGGCTTCGGAATATTTTGCAGGCTTATTTCGTTATCCCCTTTCAACAGTGCATAGTCATAATATTCCCCTCCCGCCGGTGTGCTCCCGAGCTTTAGTCTTGGGAAATAGCTGCTGCCGCTGACAACTATTTTTATTTTTGCAAAGCTCTTGGTTATCGGATTTTCAAAATAAACGGATGTCTCTGCTTTTACGTAAAAAGTCTTCGATGTGCTGTTGATCGAATACTTGTCCGCGGGCAGGAGATTGCCGTAGGCGTCGAGATTCAGCGTCCCGTCCTTGAAAAGCCACTCATCCGGATAGAATTTCTGATAATATGCCGCGCCTATCTCCTGCCACTGACCGTTGACCTTTCCTTTCAATACCGCCATGCTCTATTCCTCCTCGCTCTGCCCGACCGCGTACCGGTCAAAGAGCGCCTTGACCTCCGGCGATCTAAGCAGCTTTTTCTGTTGACCCTGATTGAGGTTGTCGTAGACCGTTTGCAATGCGGCCCTTGTTTCCGCCGTCGCCGTTTCGGCGGCAGCTGTCCACTTTCCCTTGTCACTCATCGACCGACACCCCCATAACGTTCAGCGCACTGCGCATGTCGGCGATCTCCGCCGCGCTCTCGCTCTGTGCCTGCTCATACGCCGCCTGTGCTGTTTCAAGGATGCTGTATTCTTTCCACGGGCTTATCATCTCGCCCGGAAACACCGCGCCGTCTGCGCGTGTCCACGTTTCACCAGCGGGGACGTACCTGTAGCCTTCAATCAGCGCTTTGCACTTGCCGTCGAAAAACTCCACATCAAATTCTCTGCGTCTCTCGGCGGCAGCTGTGCAGCATTTGTAATCGCTGCCAATGTAGATTTTCATATCAATTCCACCTTATCAACAATCAAAGAAATGCCCGTGCTCGACACACTAATACCAACCCAATATTCACCAGATGTTACACCGGAGATATCAAGTTCCACATCGCCGGTGTACCCCTTGTCAACGGTTTTGCTTGAAACCCATGCCGTCGCTGATGCCACATTTTTCAGACCTATGGTTACGCTATATATTGTGCTTGGATTTTCAGAAATGTGCATTTTAAGTGTGTTCCTGCCGCTCACATCTATTTTGTTGACTGTGTAACAATGACACGCGTTAGCGCTCTGTCCGGTCAGTGTCAGCCCCGTTCCAGTGTTGACAATCGTCGCAGTAGTGTTGATGAGTTTCGCCCAGCCGCCTGTGACGTCTGTACATTCATCGCCGCCGTCGAGCAGAACGAGCGAAAATGTAAGTGTAACTACCACAGCCTCCCCGCTGTTAGTAATGCTGACGCTCTCCGTTTTGGTGTCCGTCCCGCTGCTTATCGCCACAGTCCACGTTCCGGCGGCGGGAACCTCAAAAACGAACTGTCCCCGCGCAAGCCCCGCCGCGTCTGCCTGCAAAACCGCGCCGCCGCTTGAACACGTGCAGCTTGCAGCCCCGGCAGGAAAGCTTGCAATGATATAACCAAAGGCAGAGGAAGTGAAGATACTGTTTACAGCGGAGACAAATCCTGCGGGAAAGCTCAGGGAGCCGGTCGCAGCGCCCTTGGCGCGTATCGCCGCGGCAACGGAGGTCAGATCGCTCTCAAGCTGAGCGCTGTCGATTATTTTGTCAAACGCCATCAGAAGCTTCCTCCCGTCCATGTCGGCAGCGCATCACGCACCGAATCGATGATCTCCTGCTTGTCCGCCGCCGTCCAGTAATCCACGCCGCGCACGGGCGATGCGCCCGTGTCGCCCTTGTCGCCTTTTTCGCCCTTTATGCTTACCGCCTCCGGCGCAGCGTCGCTTGCCGATTTTTCCCAGCTGAGCATACCCGCCTCGCTTACCGTAGGCAGCCATATCTTCAGCGCCGGTTCATCGGTGTCAAGCCATATGTCGTACTTCGGGTCATCCGGCGCTTCCGGTCCGATGTATACCCTGTCTCCGCCCGTATCGCCTTTGTCGCCCTTTTCGCCCTTTTCACCGCTGTCGCCTTTTTCGCCTTTTTCACCCTGCGCGCCGGTCTCTCCCTTGTCCCCCTTTTCGCCCTGTGCGCCGGGTTCTCCTTTATCGCCCTTGTCCCCCTTGTCGCCCTTCTCGCCTTTTTCACCGGGGTCGCCCTTGCCGCCCATGATGCTTACGGAGGCCGGTGCCGCGGCTGCGCTTGATTTCTCCCAGCTCAATATTCCCTCGGCGCTGACCGTTGGGAACCATATCCCGTCCGAGCCGCTGCCGCTTGAGCCGCCGTCGGCGCCCTTTATGCAGCCGCTGTATTTCCAGAGGGCTTCTTCCGCACCGCCGCCGAGAGTACACTCATAGATATTATAGGTAAGCGTATTGAGGTACCTGTCGCCGCTCAGGGCTTCCGCTATTCCGGAGTCCGCGAACGCGGACGGAACGGACGAGGTTCCTGTGAGCGCCGTACCGGAAAACCATCTGCTTCCGCGCACGCCCGTCTCGCCCTTTTCACCCTGTTCGCCTTTCTCGCCTTTTTCACCCCGCTCACCGCTGTCGCCTTTCTCACCCTTTTCGCCGCCTGTGCCGCCGGTAAGCTTACCGTTGTTCACCCATACGCCGTTCAGCGCATCCCAGACATAAATGTCATAGGGCGGCTGCATGCCTATGCCGTAGGCGTCGCCTGCCTCGGGAGAGGCGATCTTTTCAAGCTCGCCGACGGAAGGAAAGTAGCCCTTTATGCGCAGTCCGGAGGACGCGCCCGCTTTCAGAATAAGCTCGTTGAGGGCGGTGAACTCGTCGGAGGATTCAACGGCGTCCTCGTCTATCGCGCTGCTTTCGACGTATACCGAAAATCTTGGCGCGATCAGGATCCTGTTTTCCGCGCCGTAAAGCCTCACCTCGCAGTCGAGCCTGCCGGGGGAGGCTGTAGTCTGGGCGGTAAGGTCGTAGATAACGGTGTCGTTTTCTATCGTGCAGCTGTTGAGAAGCTGTGTGCCGTCGCTCTTTTCCGCCGCCAGAACGGCGCGGCAGTCGCCGCTTATATGATAGGGCTGTGCGCTTCGGTTAAAGCAGATCTCAAAGCGGTGCGCGTTTTCGCCCTGGCGCAGTGTAACGGCGCTGCCGCCTGCCGCCGCGTCAAGATCGAGAATGATCCTGTGCGTTCTGATATTCATGCGTATCGCCCCTTAAATGAATATATATCCGCTCTTGCCGCCGGTTTTTTTACTGCCGTAAGCCTTATCCCATGCCGCCTGGCTTTTCGGTCCCCACGCGCCGTCCACGGCTATTTTGTAGCCCATATTGCGCAGCTCGCGCTGAACGACCTTTGCGTCGCGCCCGTCGGGGGCGGTGCTGGGGTAGTACGTCCGGGAAGCTCCCGAAGACGGCGCGTCCGGCTGGGGCAGCTCGTATCCGGGGGCGTAGCTGCCGGTCATATAGTAGTACCTGTCGGCGCTGATAAGTCCCATGCCGTAAGCGGCCTTGGGATTGGCGCTTATCCAATAGCTTTTCATCCGCTCTGCGGTCTCGTCGCCGTAAAGCTCCGCGTAGCCGGAAAAATCGCCGTATTTTGCTCTTGCGGCGGCGTCGCTGCGCTTGTCGGAAAGCGCCGTTCTCTCATCCTCCGCCGCATCGCGTTCCCGGCGGTACTCCCGCTCCCGCTCATCGTTATAATCGTCGAGCGCGTCGGTGTAGCGGCTGTATTCGTTGCCGCGCAGAGCCTTGAGCGCGTCATATTCGCCTGCAAGTCTGTCTCCCTCGTCTTCATAGCGGCTGTACGCAAGACGGTACAGCTCCGGTATCACATCGCCAAGCTTCGTGAGATAGCTGTCGTACTGCTGCCGTCCCACGTTTTCGGAATAGCTTGACGCATAGCCGCCGCTCAGCGCGGCCGCCTGTCCGGCGCTGTCCTTCATCGCCATCCGTCCCCGGGAGATATAGTCGCTTTTGTACTTTGCGTACAGAGGATCGTTTTTTGCGTCATAGCTGAAAGCCGGGCGGGACTTTATTTTTTCGTAGCTTTCGCTGAGCTTTTTGTCGTAGCTGTCGTCATACGCGGGCTTTTCCGCCTCGGCCGCACGTTTCTTTGTTGCAGTCATTTTTATTCTCCAATCGTTTTATTTTTCGCAGTCAGCGCAGTTTATTCTCCATTCCCCATCCGCATAAATATACGCTTCTGTTTTTTCCCACTCTCCGTCCGTGAAAATATATATCTCCGTCGGTACAAGGCTGCCGTCAGGATATATCATGCCTTTACCCTCAGATATATCTGCCCCTCAACGGGGTCTGTCACGGTCGCTTCCGGCGCGGCGGTGCCGTAGGCAAGCGGGGAGAGTACCGGTATGCCGCAGTACATGCGCCAGTGATCGGGTATCTGGATGGCGTTCTGTGCCGACGGCTCCATTCCGAAGCCTACCGCCGTACCCGTCCGGTTGAACTTCATCGCCCAATGCAGACGGTAGAGCGGCAGCGTGTAGACGCTGCTGCCGCCTGCGCTGTCGCTCACGGTGAGACGCACCGTGAAGCTGTCGCCGGAGAGTGCGCCGCCGAGTATCGCGGGGCTTGACCATTTGTCCGACCAGACGCCGTTCTCATATCCCGTCAGCGCCGTCTCCGCGCCGTAGGAGCCGCCGGCGGGCTGGATATTCGCGCTCACCGAGCAGACGTTGCCGGAGAGGGCGGCGCAGGCGGCTGAGAAGCGCAGCTTGTAGAACGCGCCGCCGTCCGCCTCGGCTCCGTCCGCATTGCACCGCGCCGCGGCGATCGCCGTAAGTGACGGCGCAACATAGGGATAGAGCTTCACCGTGACGTTTATCGAGTGTTCACACCCACGTGTGTCGATAACGGTGCACACGATCGTCCCGTCCGTGCCTATCACATCGGAGATCACCGTCGCCGACGGTGAGGACACCTCCTTCCCGCCGCAGCTTATCCTGTACCCGCTTATCTCCGCACCCGCGCATGCCGTCATATCGATAAGTCCCGTGTCGAAGCGCACCTTTGCACGGCTGACGTTTGTCAGGAACTGTGACGTCTGCGCTTTTGGATTGACCGCCGTGACCGTAACGGCCTCGCGGTAGAAAACGGGGTGCATATCCTTGTCCGCACTCAGCGTGAAGCTGCCCGTGACTGGGGAGCCGACGGGGCTTTCGCACGCAGCGTCTGAATAGCTCTGTACGGCTACGCCGATGCTCAGGCTCTTTGCGGCGGTGTCTTTCCGGAGCCATGAGCGCGGGCAGACGTATGAAAGCGATGCGGCGAACACGTCGGAGACGGCAAGCGTCTCGCCGCCGCAGGAAAACGACGCCCTGTGGTAGTTGCCGCCCGCACGCTTCATCGTGAGCGATACGGTGCCGAGCGCGGAGACGGCGGGGGAGAGATAGTCGATCGTGCTTGCGTCCTGCGTGTAGCTTCCCGCATATACTATCTGCGGATTCACGCAGTTCCAGCCGGTATAGTATTCCGCGCCGCCGCTTGCAGCATAGACGAATATATAATATTTTGTGTACGGCAGAAGCTTCAGGGCGCTCGCCGTGAGTACGCAGCCGTAGCCGGTGGAGGCGGAATAGACCATTTTCGCGGTGTTGGAGTCGGGAGGCACGGCGCGGGCATTGCACCATTCGGCAGGGCTTGCGCTTATTTTGAAGCCGAAGCTCTGCGTCCCCGCGCCGTGGCCGTAGAATATATTGCTCAGCCCTATTGCCGCCTGCGACGCGCCCGCCGCGCCGGTCGTGAAGTCGTAGCGCACGACATAGTTGTTTTTTCCCGTGAAGCCGCCCCAGCCCGCGTCCGTGCCGATGGCGGCGCCGTTCTGATAGAACATTACGCCCATAGATCATCCTCCCCTATCATCCGCCCGTGTATTTGATGCCAAGTCCGCCCTCGTTGAGGACGCGCCATGCACCGCCTATCTGCAATGTGTCCTCTATGGCGGTGTTTGCAATGTGCAGCATACCGTCAACGCTGTTGTACCAGCCGCGTTTGTGCCCGTCTATCCAGAACTGCCAGCCGGTGGAGGTGTACAGACCGAAGGTCTGTCCGGATGAAAGGCGGTAATACTCCGCCCCGTCCGCACCTTTGACTGCTGCGCCTGTGAATTGCAGGTTCTGGGATATCGCTATTCCCGTGACCTCCTCGTCCGTTTCGGGATCGGTCACTATGCCGCGGCGTATCTCCCCGTCAAGACTTGTCATGTAGCTTTGCAGCACGGCTATGCTGTCCTCTGCCGAGCTTATGAGGGAATCATAGTTGTAGCTTTCCACGACGCCGCGTGCGCTTTCGCTTATCCGGCTTTCTATCTTCTCCGTGAACGTGCCGAACTCCGACCTTGCCACGAGCGTTGACGAAAGCTTTTCCGCCGCTGCGTCGGTATAAAGCCTCTGCTGATCCTGACTGCGGATTATATCCCCGCTCAGGCCGTCCGCGGTCTTTACTATAAGCGCTCTCAGCTCTCTGGCGTTTTTGCGTATCTCCTCGCCGCCGTCCTTGCCGGAGACGAGCGCCGCGGCTGCCTTTGCCCCGGCGGAGACGGACGGCGCGGCGGTAAGTCCCTGCGTCTGTTCCGCGCCGAGCGCGCCATTGAGCTGCTGCGCCATTCTTACAAGATAGGCTCGAAGCGAGGCAAGCTGCTGTGTCGGATTGCCGTTTAAAATCGGCGGCAGCTCATACATGCTCATCCCTCCGTCAGCTCAAGCGTAAGGGAAACGAGCTTCATTTCCCCCTCGCCCGCAAGTTTTATTCTCATATGATCGCACCGGCGCACACGCAGCGGTATCTCTATGCTGCCGAGACTGTGCCGGTGGACGCGTCCGGCGAACTCCCACACGCCTGAGGAGTCGTATTCCGTGAACAGCTCCAGAACGCTTCCGCAGCCGAGCAGCGCACGGAGTATGAGCCGGCTTATGTACTTCTCCCCCGTGTATTCAAGGCCGAGCGCCCCGCTTTCGGCGTACCATTTTACCGTCTTCTCCGTTTCGCCCGCGCTGCCGGTGAGGGCAATGAGCCTGTTGTTCGCGATACAGAAAAGCTCATCGTCCACCTTGGCAAAGCACTCTGCGTGCAGTCCGTCCTCACGGAACCACAGTCCGTGCGCCATGTCGTATACGAACAGCGACGGCGCGTTTTTTTCGTCGAGCATGGAGACGTAGTATTTCTGTCCCAGCACGCCCGCCGCGGCATGCGAATACCGCCTGCCGCCGAGCGCGGCGGAAATGCTCTCCGGGAAGCCGCCCTGATAGGCGCATATATCGCTCCGTGATTTGTAAAGCAGCGTCTCGTTTACCACGGCGAGACTTTTTTCACTGCCCTTTTCAACGCCTCTGCATACCGTTTCGTCCACCTGATGCGCCCCCGCCGCGGACACGGAGATCCGGTGCAGGCAGTTTTCCTTGAAAAATATCGGCGTACCGAGGTAGTTCACCGCGCCTGTCCATACCCCGTCCGATCCGACGCTGGCGCGCCACGAGTCGGTGGAAAGCCCCATGAACTGATTCCAGTTTTTGAAATCGCCCAGCGCACAGGCGTAAAGCTCGTTTATGTTGCCCGCGCCGTCATTGCCGTAGCGGCAGCCCCACAGCCGGTTGCGGCACTGACATACATAGTCCGTCTCCGGCACGCTGCGCTTTATCGTGATGCTCTCGCCGTCAAAATGTCCGGGCGAAACCGGTTCGGATACGAGGATGATATAATCGCTCTCGTTCTCTCCGCCTATGCCGTATATTATCTTGCTGCCGTTGAGGCCTTCAAAGTGTGCGCCCGTAACGCTCACGCCGTCATAGAGCGAAAATTTACCCGGCAGCTGCCCTTGGGTGGTAAAGGTGAGCTTGGTGTAGACGTTTTCTATGCTTATCCACTGCTCACTCGCCGCATCCCAGCGGCACAGCGCTCTTTCCCCCGTGTCGAGCCACAGTGCGCCCGCCTCCGGCGCATCCGGCTCGTATTCGCTCTCGGTAACGCCGTCGTAATCCTCCCCCTGCGCGCTGCAAAGGGTATAGCTCACGCGCCCCGTATAGATCCAGTTTGCTTCCATGCTGCCGTAGTCGGCGGGGTCGGCAGTGTTGTAAAAAACCTTGTCGGGGAAGATGCAGATGTACGCGCCCATGCTCACAAGCCGCTTTTCGCCCGGAGCAAGATGCGTTACGGGTGTGGGCAGGCCGTTGTAATAGAGTGTGCCGCCGTCCACCCACGCAAGCGCATCCTTTTCTATAAGGCCGCCGGGCGCGCTCAGGTGCGCGGAAACCGAGCGCTTCTTTCTCACGCCGAGCATCGGATAGCATCCGTCGGAGAGATTTTCCATGTCGGTAAAGGCGCCGTCCGCGCCGCGAAGTCTCATGTCAAGACCGCGAAAAACCGATGTGACCTTTTTTCTGACGGCTTTTCTTTCAAGCGAGGGATAAAACATATTCTCACCGCCTTACCAATATTTTTTCTTCCGCTGCCTTGCCGCGTGATCGCGGTTATACGCGTTGCGGAAAGCGGAATAGGCGCTTTCAAACATCGCGTTTGAGTTGTTGAAGCGGTCGTATTCGCAGTTAGCGTAGTCTATCTGTGCCGAGAGGTAATGGATATACATCTCGTCATACGGCGCCCCCGCCAGCAAGGGTGCATCGCCGCCGCTGCCGGTATACGATGGGGCTTCTTCCGCCGGCCCGTCCTCGTATGCGTCGGTTATCTCGCGCTTCACCGCCGCGTCAAGACGGCTGAGCCATACGAGCTTGTCCGCGTAGGAATAGCCGTTGGGCTTGAGCCGGTCAACGCAGTCTATCGCCTGTGATACCGTCATACCGCGCTTTTGTTGGCGTCCTCAAACGCCATGATCTTCTCGAGCATTTCCTCTCTGTGCTGCAAAACCTCCGCCACACATTCCGGAACCTGCACCTCGACGCCGCGCTTTATGAGCCAAGTGCGCTCGTTGATGCCCACGAACACATCCTCCTGCTCGCGCCTGTCCCGCGGGAGTCTTATTTTAACGGTTTTTTCGCCTTTGATCTTTCCTGCCATTTTATTTGTTCCTTTCATTTTTAAATAATTTAGAGTTAAGAGTGGAGCTTTATACAGTTAGGAGTGAGGAGTTATTGTGCCGCTCTCGCGGCAGAATCAACTCATGTCTCCCCTGAAAGGGGAGCTGTCAGCGATAGCTGACTGAGGGAGAGAAACAAACGCGCACTTATGCCTTTGGCTGAGCTGTCATCCTCAAGGATGACTGAGGGGTCATTTGCTCCCATTTGTTTTTATATTCTGCCGTACATTGACCCCTCCATCAAAACCTGCGGTTTTGCCACCTCCCCTTTCAGGGGAGGCATGAAATCTGTCGGCTTTGCCGACACCGTAACTCCACTCTCAACTCTCCTCTCTCAACTTTCCACTCTCCACTCTTAATTCAATCTGCCGCGCCAGCGGCTCCTTAACTCCTCATTCCTCACTCCTAACTCTTCACTGTATGAAACTCTCCCCGCTGCTCTGCGCTCATTGATGAGCGCAGAGCGTGATTGTCTTAGTTTTCCTTTGCGCTTGCGGAGAACTTGGGTGAGACGGACTCGATGCGCAGGAGGTAGTTTTCGATGAGCAGCTCTGCGGTTTTCAGCGCCTTCCAGCCCACGGAGGAGCGCTGATCAAGGGGGTCTGCCGCGCCGGAGGAGCCGCGCTGCTTGACGATTATCTCAAGCCCGCCGCCGCTGACCTCGGTCACGCCGTATGCGCCGTCTCCGAGGATAAGCGTACCGAACACGGCAAGCCCGTCCTTTCCGCCCTCGCCGGGGAAGATGTCGGCATTGTCCGCACAGGTGACAGGGGTGTCGAGTGTGAGCGTGTCGGCGGTGTTTGACGTGACCTTGGCGCGTGTGCCGCCGATGATGACAAAGCGTCCCGCAAGCGCGTCCGCCTCAACGCCGGCGCTTGAGCCGTCGAAGGGAACGGAGAGTGCGTTTGTAAGGCCTGCGGACGCATTGACCCTGAGATTGCGTGTGTCGGACGCAAGATCTGCGCCGCAGTATATCTTTGCCTCGGTGGTCTGCACGAAGCGCACGCCCGCGATCTCGCCGATCTCGCCCTCATAGAGGTTTTCAGGGCTTGCGTACTTGTGCGCGTCTATCCATTCGCTGTCACGCATGAGGTCGTAGGCGACATAGGGGTGGATGATGCCGACATACTTGCCGTTGATGGTCGGGGTGTTCTGTGCGCGGAGCTTTGCAACGGCGCGCTGGATAAGTTCCACCGTGACGGCGCAGTTTTCGTCGAGCGCGGCGCGGCTTGTGATCTCGGCGGCGCTGCCGCCGCTTATCCTGTCGGCGTATATGACGTTCGTGCCGCTGTGCATGACGTTCCTGACCACGGTGTCGAGCGTCGCGCCCGCCTGTCTGCCGAGCAGCTTTGCCGATTCGAGGATGGTGTTGTCAAGCGCGGTCAGCTCAAGCATATCGCTCTGGGTGATGTAGTCGCCGTACTGTGATACGGTGCCGGTCACGGTGCTGACGGAGAGCTGCTTGCCGTCGGGGGTGACGCCCTCTGTCAGCGGGGTAATTGCCTTGGCAAGCGGCGCAAATTTGCGGAAGCTTATGACCTTGCCGCCGTTTGCGGGGATGGGGCGCTTCTGACCGAACTGGTCGTGGATGAGGTTTGCGCCCGCCTCATCGAGCAGAGTCATGTCATAAAAGGTCTTCATCTCGGCGGAAAGCGCCTCGGTGGTCTGAACCTCGTTTGCGAAATACTGAATATCAAATTCCATATTTTTCTCCTTTTTTAAATTTTTCTTAACTATTAAGTGCTGGTTTTTAGCTTTCTTGTCCTTAACAAATCCCGCACATGTTTCTTAATCATCTTTCCCGATCACTAAGTGCCGGTTTTGGCTTTCTTGTCCTTAACAAATCCCGCACAATTGAGTGAGGAGTTAGTAGTGAGGAATGAGGAGTTGTTGTGCCGCTGACGCGGCGATTCAACTCAAGGCTCCCTCTGATGAGGTAAGTAAGCGTCCGAATCTCTGATTCGGTCAACGCGCACTCATGGCTCCCCTTTCAGGGGAGCCATGAAATCCGTCGGCTTTGCCGACACCGTAACTCCACTCTCAACTCTCCACTCTTCACTCTTAATTCAACCTGCCGCGCCAGCGGCTCCTTAACTCCTCACTCCTCATTCCTCACTCCTAACTGAATGAAACGCCTCACCCGCTGCGCCCTATTATTCAGAAGCTGATCTTTTCCCCCCGCTGTACTCTGCGGATTATCTCCTGTCTTGCGCTGCGGCTCATGCCCGCAGCGCCGCTTTTTATCACGGCGCCGCCGCCCGCGGCGATCGCCGATTCCTTCGGGCGCAGAGTACCGGCAAGTATGCGCTTTGTTATGCTCTCCTCCAGCTCCTTGGCGTAGCTCTTCATAAGCTCGTCGCGGTGAATAAGCTCATACGCCGACTTCACCGGCACGCCGCATTTCAGAAGCTCGCAGAACTGTTCGTTTTTAAGCTCGCGGCTGAGGTCGAATGCGCTGTGACATTCCCGCGCCTCCCGTGCCTCGGCAAGCCATTTTTCGTAGCGCCGCGCCGCCTTTTCCGCGATGTTTGTGCGCGATGCTCCCGCGCTTTTCGCGTTCACCGCGTCCTCAACGCACCTTTCAAAAAGGTCCTTGTACTCGCCCGTGATAAGCGCGGTGAATTTTTCCTCTCTCGACGGCTCCTTTGCCGCCGCGGGATCGTCCTCCGCGTCGGGTGCGTTCCTTCCCTCCGGAAGCCTCCCGCCGGTATCCTTGGTTTCTTCCTCGGGCAAACTAAATGCTTTCTCCATCTGTCTCCTCCATTTGTACATTTTCCGGGTATTTCTCCGCCAGCAGGCGCAGCCCCGCTCTCGCCGCGGCAAAAGCGCCCCTGAGCAGCTCCCGTTTTTCCACGCACGGCTCAACGTGCAGATACAAAAAGCCGTCGTGCGCTATGACCGTGCGCTTTACGATATGTCCTGCGCTCTCCATTTTCCTTGTCAGATCAATTTCGGCGAAAATCAGCGCAGATATACCGGCGCACACGATGTCGCGCCCCGCCCCGGCGAAGCCGCTGTGTCCAGAAGCCTCTATAAAGAAGCCCGCTCCATCGCATGGGTGCTCATAAGACAGTAATTCTAAAAATTACGATTATGGCATCTGTCAGGCGGGATTGGGAACGAAATAACGGGTATCTGGTGAAAGCCGGATACCCGTTATTTTTT
>CAVENX010000027.1:0-14813 GCA_963617275.1 bacterium | reverse complement strand
GGGAAAATAGGTCAATGCCAACTCCACCGTCTCATAAACGAGACGGTGGGTTTTTTATTTTAAGGCTCCAAAATAAATGTGGTTTTAAAATTAATGTTGGGGTACTTATCCGGCGAGGATGAGCTGCACCCAACTTTTTTCATGCAAAAAAAGAAATAGAGCATACAAAGAAAATCCTTTAGAAATAAGCTGTGACGCAAGAACGAAAGGAGATATTATGCTCTATGGCGGAACAAAGAAATCCCTTGCAATACTTATGTGTGAGTGGTAATATGAAATAAAAATGAGATTTTGTGCGGAGTATTTAATTGTATGATATATAACGTACTTCAATATTTGGAAAGATCGGCGGAAAGGTTCCCGGATAAGATCGCGCTGGAGGATGAATTCGGAAGCGTGACCTACAAGGAATACGCAAGCGCCGCAAAAGCAATCGGTACATATATTTCAAAGAAAGTGGGCGGCGTTACGTGCGCGCCGGTCGCAGTGCTTATCGACAGAAATATAAAGTCAGTCTGCGCTTTTATGGGCGTTGTGTACAGCGGGAATTTTTATGTGCCAATTGACCCGGCAATGCCGCGTGAAAGAATAGAGCTGATATATAAGACACTCTCTCCTGTTCTTACATTGGACGCACGCAATACCGAGGCGGAGCACGGTGATGAGAGTGCTGTGAGCTTTACAGAGGCTGTGAACAGCGGTGAAATTGATGTTTGCCTGCTGAAAAAAATCAGGGACGGACATATCAATACCGATCCGCTGTATTCCATATTCACCTCCGGTTCAACGGGCGTACCCAAGGGTGTGCTTATAAGCCACCGCTCGGTCATAGACCTTGTGGGCAGCTTTGAAGAGGCGTTCGCCTTTTCGGATGAGGACGTGTTCGGAAATCAGGCGCCGTTTGATTTCGACGTGTCGGTAAAGGACATCTACAACGCGATGTATGTCGGGGCAAGCGTGCAGGTCATTCCGAAAAGGTGCTTTAAAACACCTAAGCTCCTGCTTGACTATTTGCAGGAAAAGCGCATCAACACGCTTATCTGGGCGGTTTCCGCGCTGAGGATCGTGGCGGATTTCAAGGCGCTGGACGGCAGAGAGCTGGAACTGAAAAACATAATGTTTTCCGGCGAGGTAATGCCGGTCAAGTCGCTCAAATATTGGATGGAGCATGTCCCCGGCGCACGATATGTCAACCTGTACGGACCGACGGAGATCACGTGCAACTGCACATACCATATTATAGACAAGAGCGTCCCCCTGCGCGACGACGAGAAAATACCTGTCGGAAAAGCCTTCAGGAACACCCGGGTTTTTCTTAAAAGCGAAAAGGACGAAAAGGTCACAAAGCCCGGCGAGCTGGGTGAAATATGCGTCGAGGGAACCTGCCTTGCCCTTGGCTATTGGAACAACGCGGAGAAAACGAACGCGGCCTTTGTGCGCAATCCCCTGACAAGCGCGTATTATTCCGGCATATACAAAACGGGCGATCTCGGCTATTATAACGACGACTATGAAATAGTCTTCGCTTCCCGCAAGGATTATCAGATAAAGCACATGGGGCATAGGATAGAGCTTGGGGAGATCGAGGTCGCGCTGAACGCGATACCGTTTCTGACAGTGGCCTGCTGCGTGTACGACAGCGAAAGAGAGCGTATAATCTGTCATTATCAGGCGGATGCGGAGTGCAGGAAAGAGATCGTTATGGAGCTTTCAAGAAAGCTGCCGAAATATATGTGGCCGAACGTTTATGTCAGGCACGACGCACTGCCGCTCAATAAGAACGGTAAAATAGACAGAGTAAAGCTGAAAAACGAAATGTGAGTAAGGAGAGAAAAACATGGAAGAACTTATAAGAATAATGAGCGAGATACGTCCCGATCTTGATTTTACACTCGAGGACAAGCTGATAGACGACGACATTCTCGATTCGTTCGATATAATCGCTATCGTCAGCGAGGTAAACGACTTTTTCGGAATAGAGCTGAATGTAAACGATTTGCTGCCGGAGAACTTCAATTCGGCGGAGGCGCTGTATGAGCTGATCTCAAGACTGAAAAACAGCTGAGACGGACATGCAGATAGTATCGTTTGAATTTCTGCTTTTTGCGGCGGCGGTAACGGCGCTGTATTTCATCCTGCCAAAGCGATTTCAATGGGCGGTCATTCTGTGCGGCAGCGTCGTTTTTTATGCGGCCGCGGGGATGAAGTATCTTTTCTATATCCTCTTTATGTCTTTCGTCTCCTATGCCGCAGCGCTGCGACTGGAGAGCACGGCAAGGCTTTCGGGCATAGCGATGCCGGCGCTGACGGGAGAGGCCAAGACGGAAGCAAGGGCACAGCTTCTTTACATCAAAAAATTTATCTGCGCCGCGGCGATCGTTTGCGTTGTCGGCGCTTGGGTCATTTTAAAATATTCAAATTTCTTTATCGAAAATTTTAACGCGCTCGCCGGGAGGATAAATGCGGCATGGGCGATACCGGCGGCAGCATGGGTGCTTCCGCTCGGCGTTTCGTTCTATACGTTCCATATCGTCGGCTATGTTGTCGATGTCTACCGCGGGAAATATCCCGCAGAGCGGAATTTTGCGAAATACCTCACATTCGTGACCTTTTTCCCGCATATCGTTCAAGGCCCGTTCAGCCGCTTCGATTCCCTCGGGAAAACGCTGTTTGAGCGGCACGAGTTTTCGTATGAGCGGCTGTGCGAGGGTTGTGCGCGGATACTGTGGGGCGTTTTCAAAAAGCTTATTGTAGCGGACAAGCTTGCCGTCGCGGTGAATATGATCCTCGGTAATTATGAAAGCTACCCCGGCGCGTTCTCAATTTTTGCCGTGTTCGCCTACTGCATAGAGCTGTACGCCGATTTCTCCGGATACATGGACATCATGTGCGGCCTGTCGCATATATGGGGCGTCGTCCTTGCAGAGAATTTCCGACAGCCATATTTTGCAAAAACGATAGACGAGTTCTGGCGCAGATGGCATATCACGCTCGGCGCGTGGTTCAAGGACTATGTGTTTTATCCGGTGTCCATGGGCAAAACCGGGCAGAAGCTGGGACGCGCCGCAAGAAAAAAGTGGGGCGCGAAGATGGGAAAGCTCGTCCCGGGGTATTTTGCGCTCATTTTTGTCTGGACGGCGACGGGGCTGTGGCACGGCGCAAACTGGACGTATCTTGTATGGGGATACCTGAATCTTCTTGTTATCATGTCCACCATGCAGCTGACCGATTTTTATGAGAAGCTCAAGGCAAAATGCCGTATCAATTCGGATTCGCTGCCATGGAAGGCGTTCTGCGTACTGCGCACGTTCGTTCTGGTTTCGTTCTTCCGCTTCTTCTCTACGCAGCCGACGCTGGAGATCGCATTTTCGACGCTCAGACATGCGTTTTTTGAGCTTCACCCCGGCTCATTCATGTATCCGGCAGCATTTTTCGTGGGGATGACAAGCGCAGACAGATACGCCGCCGTTCTGGGGATCGCAATTATGTTCGCGGTCGATCTGCTGTGCGAATGCGGCAAGTGGAACACCGTCAAGGAAAAATGCCCCGTTATCCTGAAAAATGTCTGCTACGCGTCAATGGTGATACTGATGCTGCTGCTGGCTTCCGGAAAGGCAGATATTAGTGGGGGATTCATATATGCGAATTTTTAAAAATAAAATCCTCAGCAGGGTGCTGTCACTTCTCTCGATCGTCCTGCTGACAATCGGCATGGATCAGGGGCTGGGATATCTGCTTGCTCCGATCACGTATGCCACTTATTTCAGCCACGATGTCAGGGAACTTGAGAAAGCCGGGGAGAAAGCGGACATCGTGTTTATCGGCGCGTCGCGGATAATGAAAACATTCGACACGCGTGTGTTTGAGGACGAGTGGGGCATGAAGTGCGTGCTGAACGCGGGAAGCTCGGCGCAGCCCATCAGCGCAACATACTACCAGCTGAAGGACCTGATCGAGCGGATGCACCCTGACAGGGTTTACCTTGGCGCGGCAATTGATGAGCTGCTGAGCGACAGAGAGGATCCCTTGAACTGGCGTTTGCAGGTTCTTGACAGACTGTCGCTGAAAAATAAAATACTTATGGTGCTTGATTGCTTTGCACCGGAGGAAGCAATATATCTTTTGCAGACATACAGGCACAATGAGAACCTCGACATAGAGAATATCAGGACGAACGTCCGAGAGAAAACCGCGCTCAGAAAAACGGGAGAGCGGCTGCGCGCCGATATATTTGACTATTATGTCGGCAATGGGTTTACCTATAACCGCTATTCGTGTGCTCCGGGCACGATACCCATTACCGGCGCAGCAGACTTTTCGCCGGACAAGGTTTCGGATGACAAGCTTAAATATCTCGATGCCTGCATAAAGCTATGCAAGGACAACAATATCGAGGTGGCGCTTGTATCGGGGATAACCACGGTCATGAGGATGTACGCCTGCACCGGCTACCAGGAGGCAAACGACTTCTATAAAAGCTACGCCGAGGAAAACGGAATAAAATATTATAACCTTAACTATATGAAGGACCGTGAAAGCCTCCTGCCGGATGATAAGATGTGTGACTATAACCACTGCAACGGCGAGGGGGCGCGTATCGCAAGCGAATTTTTCGCGCAGGTCATCAAAAAAGAAGAAGCGGGAGAGGATATTTCGCAGTACTTCTACCGCGACCTTGACGATTTCAGGAAAAGCGTGAAAAGGATAGTTGCCGTCGGGGCGGAGATAAGCGAGGGAGAGCGGGAAAACACGGTGCATATGAGTATCAAGAGCCTTCAGAACGATGATGCAGCGCCGCTGTACAGGGTACTTCTCTGCGGACAGGGCGAGAACGAATACAGCGTGGCGCAGGACTGGACAAGCGAGAGTGAGCTTGATATAGCGCTCGGCGATGCACCATCGTATATGATAAAGGTCGAAGCGGGCGCGGAGGACAGATCTTACGGGACGGCAAGTCAGGAATATACATATGAGAAATGAGCTGCCGCTTCTGTGAGGGAGCGTATGCAAGGAGAATGAAATGGAAATACAAATATCGGCAGCAAGCACGGACGATGCCGCCGAGCTTCTGGAAATTTATGCGCCATACATAAGGGAAAGCGCCGTTACATTTGAAACCGATGTGCCGACGGTCGGACAGTTCCGGCAGAGGATAGAGCAAACACTTGAAAAATATCCGTATATAAAAGCGTCTTCCGACGGGAAAATACTCGGATACGTGTATGCGTCGGAGTTTGACCCACGGCGCGGTGTTGACCGGCGCGTGAAAACGAGCATATACGTCAGCCGCAGCGCACACGGCGCGGGAATAGGCCGCCGGCTTTACGGAGCGTTTGAAAGCGCGCTGGCGCTGCAAAACATCACAGTCTTGTACGCCTGTATAGCATACGCCGAGGACGAATGTGAGCTTCTCACAAAGAACAGCGTGCTCTTCCATGAAAAAATGGGATACCGCCCTGTTTGGCGCTTTCCGAAAGACGGATATAAGTTCGGCCGCTGGTTCGATACGCTGATGATGGAAAAGCGCATAGGAGAGCGTGCGGATAAGTCGGCGCCCGTAAAACTCTTTCCGGAGGTTTGTGCCGAGTTCGAGCAGCTTATGAACGAATAAAACGCACAGAAAATATTGAAAATAACGCAAAAAATACTTGCAAAGCCAGAATAAATGCGCTATAATAAAGCGATTTATGGCCTAATGGGATCCCCGGCGGCAACGCCGGGGCTAAATAGCGTAAATCACGGGAAGAAGCCGCAATATCTTGCGGTCTTCACGCCCGCAGAAATTTTGTCGGTAACGGAGGCCGATCACTTCCGCTATTGAATATACGGATGGCGAAAGGCCATGGCCAATCATGTATTGGCATGGAACCTCGCCGCCGAAACCGGCTTTTGCCGGTAACTCTAAATCAGGAGGATAAATCCATGCAGATCACCGATCCTATTGCCGATATGCTGACTCGCGTCCGCAATGCCGGCACAGCAAAGCACGAGACCGTTGATGTACCCGCTTCGAAGATGAAGAAGTCCATCGCTGAGATCCTGCTCAACGAAGGCTACATCAAGAACTTCCAGGTTATCGACGACGGTACTCAGGGCATCATCCGCATCACCCTCAAGTATCTCCCCGGCAAGGAGAAAGCCATTCAGGGCCTTCGCCGCGTCAGCAAACCCGGCCTTCGCGTATACGCCGGCGCTGACGAGCTGCCCCGCGTCCTCAAGGGACTGGGCATCGCTATCATTTCCACATCTAAGGGCGTCATGACCGACAAGCAGGCCCGCAAAGAGCATGTCGGCGGCGAAGTCCTTGCGTTTGTATGGTAAGGAGGTAGCAGAATGTCAAGAATAGGTAGAGCTCCCATCACTATCCCCGCAGGTGTTGAAGTCAAGGTTGACGGCAACAACCACATCACTGTCAAGGGCCCCAAGGGCACTCTTGAGCGCACCCTCGTTCCCTCCATGTCCGTTGAGATCGACGGCGGCGTCCTCCACGTGAAGCGCCCCGACGACACCAAGGAAAACCGTTCTCTCCATGGTCTGACGAGAACCCTCGTCAACAACATGGTAGTCGGCGTGACCCACGGCTTCGAGAAGAAGCTGGAGATCAACGGCGTTGGTTACAAAGCATCCAAGGAAGGCAAGAATCTGGTCATGAATATCGGTTATTCCCACCAGGTCGTCATGCCTGAGACCGAGGACATCCAGATCGATGTTCCCGATGCTAACCACATTGTAGTGAAGGGTATCGACAAGCAGAAGGTCGGCCAGTTTGCAGCAGAAGTTCGTGGCAAGCGTCCTCCCGAACCCTACAAGGGCAAGGGCATCAAGTACGACTACGAAGTCATCCGCCGCAAAGAAGGCAAGACCGGCGCTAAGTAATTGGAGGTGTGCCTGAATGATTAAAAGACCCGACACCAGAGGACAGCGCATCAAGCGCCATAACAGAGTCCGCGGCAAGATCTCCGGCACGGCCGAGACGCCCCGTCTCTGCGTGTTCCGCAGTGAAGCAAACATTTATGCCCAGATCATCGACGATGTGGCGGGGAAGACCCTCGTTTCCGCATCCACCGTTGAGAAGGCGTTCGAAGGCAACGGCGGCAACGCCGCGGCCGCAAAGACCATCGGCGAGACCATCGCAAAGCGCGCCCTTGAAAAGGGCATCGAAAACGTAGTGTTCGACCGCGGCGGCTACATCTATCACGGCCGCGTGAAGGCACTTGCAGAAGGCGCCCGTGAGGGCGGCCTCAAGTTCTGAGGAAGGGGGATAACTGATAATGGCATATAATAATGACAGAAAAGACCGCCGCAAGGAGGAGGTCGCTTCCGAGTTCGTCGAGAAGGTAGTTTCCCTCAACCGCGTCAGCAAGACCGTCAAGGGCGGCCGTGTCGCAAAGTTCTCCGCTCTGTGCGTTGTCGGCGACGGCAAGGGCAGAGTAGGCTTCGGCATGGGCAAGGCAAACGAAGTTTCCGAAGCCATCCGCAAGGGCCTTGAGGATGCGAAGAAGAACATCTGCACCGTCACCCTCCAGGGCACCACCATTCCTCACGAGGTCATCGGTGAGTTCGGCGCCGGCCGCGTGCTTCTCAAGCCCGCACCCGAGGGCACCGGCGTTATCGCCGGCGGCGCTGTCCGTGCTGTGGTAGAGGCAGCCGGCATCAAGAACATCCGTACCAAGTGCCTGCGCACCAACAACCCCGCAAACGTTGTTGCCGCTACCATGGAAGGCCTCAAGTCTCTGCGCAACGCAGCACAGGTTGCCGCAGTCAGAGGCAAGACTCCTGAAGAAGTTCAGGGTTAAGGAGGACGAAACATGGCTAATCTTAGAATCAAGCTCGTTAAGAGCCTCAACGGCAGACACGACAAGCACATCGCAACTGCCCAGTCCCTCGGCCTGCACAAGATCGGCAACGAGACCGTACAGCCCGACAATCCCCAGACCCGCGGCAAGATCGCCCAGATAGGCTATCTTGTAAAGGTTACAGAAGAATAAGGAGGGTCAGAGAATGTATATACACGAACTTTCTCCCGTAGCCGGCTCTACCCATGTCGATAAGCGCAAGGGCAGAGGTCACGCGACCGGTAACGGCAAGACCGCAGGACGCGGCCACAAGGGTCAGAAAGCCCGCAGCGGCGGCGGTACCCGTATCGGCTTCGAAGGCGGTCAGATGCCTCTGGCACGCCGTATCCCCAAGAGAGGCTTCAACAACATCTTTGCAAAGCCTCTGGAGGCGCTCAACGTCGCGGTTCTCGACAAGTTTGAGGACGGCGCGGTCGTGGACGCGCAGGCACTGCTCGACGCAGGGCTGCTCTCCAAGTGCAAGTACGGCGTAAAATTCCTTGGCAATGGCGAAGTCACCAAGAAGCTCACTGTTAAGGCTGCTGCTTTCTCCGAAACCGCAAAAGAGAAGATCGAAGCGGCCGGCGGAAAGGCAGAGGTGGTATAAGTGATCCAGACACTCAAAAACGCATGGAGAGTTGAAGAGCTCCGTAAAAAGATACTGTTCACACTCTTTATCGTCCTTCTTTATCGTCTCGGTAACTCCATCCCTGTTCCCTACGTCAATGTTCAGCTGCTTCAGACTTATTTCTCCCAGCTTCAGAACACCGTTCTCGGCCTGCTGGACGTAATGTCCGGCGGCGCGTTCTCCAACGCAACGATATTTGCCCTGTCCATCCAGCCCTACATCAACGCTTCCATTATCATTCAGCTCCTGTGCATCGCCATTCCCGCGCTTGAGCGTCTGAGCAAGGAAGAGGGCGAGGAAGGCAAGAAGAAGATCGCTTCCATCACCCGTTACAGCACCGTTGCGATCGGTCTTCTTCAGGGCTTTGCATACTACATGCTCATCAAGAACAACAATATGCTCGAAACCGGCGCAAAGGACAGCGTATGGGCGGCTATCGTCATCATCCTGACCTTCACCTCCGGCTCCGCGCTCATCATGTGGCTTGGCGAGCAGATCACCGAGCACGGCATCGGTAACGGTATCTCCATGATACTCTTCGCCTCCATCATCTCCCGCTTCCCGAGCAGCATTGTCAGCACTATCGGCAACTGCATCACCGGACAGCTGGCATGGTGGGTTGCGGTTCTGATGTACCTCGGCGCACTTGCGATCATCGTCCTCATCGTCATTGTCAACGATGCCGAGAGAAGGATCCCCGTGCAGTACGCAAAGAGAGTCGTCGGACGCAAGATGTACGGCGGCCAGAGCACACATCTGCCCATGAAGGTGAATATGTCCGGCGTTATGCCTGTCATCTTCGCTCAGTCCATCGCTTCCCTGCCCGCGACTATCGCCGCGTTCACCGGCAAGAGCGACGGCTGGTTCATGCGCAACTTCGGCACGAACTCCATTCCTTATGCGGTTCTTTACCTCCTTCTCATAATCTTCTTCGCATACTTCTACTCCACAATTCAGTTCAACCCCGTGGAAGTTGCGAATAACCTTAAAAAGAACGGCGGTTATATCCCCGGCTTCCGTCCCGGCAAGCCCACCAGTGAATTTATCCAGAGAGTTCTCAACAAGATCACTCTCTTCGGTGCGATCTACCTTGGTATCATTGCCGTGACTCCCATCCTTGTGTCACATTTCAGCACTACCTCCTCTCTCACGGGTCTTTCCCTCGGCGGCACCTCGATCATAATCGTCGTCGGTGTTGCGCTTGAGACGATCCGTGCGCTCGAGAGCGAACTGCTCATGCGCAACTACAAGGGCTTCCTCTCCTGATAAAGGTGGCAATATGAAGCTGATACTTTTAGGTGCTCCGGGAGCAGGTAAAGGTACGCAGGCGGATATACTCAGCAAGCAGCTGAATATTCCGACCATTTCCACAGGCAATATACTCCGCGCTGCCGTCAAGGCAGGGACGCCGGTCGGATTGAAGGCAAAGGCGCTTATCGAGGCGGGACATCTCGTCTCGGACGAAGTCATTATGGGCATCCTCTCCGAGAGGCTTGCCCAGGATGACTGCGCCGGCGGCTACATTCTTGACGGCGTGCCGCGCACCATTCCTCAGGCCGAGGCAATGGAGCGGCTGGGCATAGACGTCGATACCGCCCTCTCTATTGAAATAGAGGACGAGACGATCGTCAACCGTATGTCCGGGCGCAGGACCTGTTCGGATTGCAGCGAGACCTACCACGTTGTGTTCAACCCTCCGAAAAAAGAGGAAGTGTGCGATAAATGCGGCGGAAAGCTTGTCATCCGCAAGGACGACAGACCGGAGACGGTCCTTGAAAGACTCAGAGTCTATCATAACGAGACCGAGGCGCTCAAGGACTTCTACGCGAAGAGAAACAAGCTGAAGGTCGTCAACAACCAGGACACGATAGAGGATACAACGGCGGTAATCAGGAAAGAATTGGGGATATGATATGGCGGAAAGAATCTATATCAAATCACCAAGAGAAATCGAGCTGATGCGTCAGGCCGGCAGGATCACCGCAGCCGCCCGTTCTATCGGACGCCAGGCGGTCAGGGCAGGCATGACGACAAAGCAGATAGACAAAGAGATACATGAGTTCATCGTAAAGTCCGGCGCGATCCCCACATTTCTGGGGTACGGGGGGTTCCCGGCAAGCGCCTGCATAAGCGTGAACGATGAGGTCATACACGGTATTCCCGGCAAAAGGGTCGTCAAGAACGGCGACATTGTTTCCATAGATGTAGGTGCCACATACAAAGGCTACGTCGGCGATTGCGCCGGAACCTTCTTCTGCGGCGAGGTCAGCGAGGAAGCGAAAAGGCTTGTGGAGGCCACAAGACAGAGCTTCTTTGAAGGCATCAAGTTCGCAAGAGTTGGCTATCGCGTGAGCGATATAGGAGTTGCCATTCAGGAGTATGTGGAAAAGCGCGGATATTCCGTGGTGAGAGAATATGTGGGGCACGGCGTCGGACGCGAGATGCATGAAGCGCCCGAGGTTCCGAACTACCGCTCCGAAACGCACAGACCCGATCCAAGGCTCCTTGAGGGCATGGTCATAGCGGTCGAGCCGATGATAAACGCCGGCGGATGCGCTGTGAGGGTGCTTTCAAACGACTGGACGGTCGTCACCTGTGACGGAAGTCTCTCGGCACACTATGAAAACACGATCGCCATCACCGACGGTGAGGCGGAAATACTCACAATGGCAGAGGACATTTAAACCCGACTTTGGAGGAAATTTACTTTGGCAAAAGACGATGTAATCGAACTCGAGGGCACAGTGGTTGAATCCCTGCCCAACACCATGTTCCAGGTGGATATCGGCAACGGCCACATCATTCTGGCGCATATTTCCGGTAAACTCCGGATGAACTTTATCAGGATACTTCCCGGCGACAAGGTCACGGTGCAGATGTCTCCCTACGACGTCACCCGCGGCAGGATCACCTGGAGAAGCAAATAGGAGGAAATACAATGAAAGTCAGACCTTCCGTAAAACCCATGTGCGAGAAGTGCAAGATAATCAAGCGTCATGGCAAGGTCATGGTTATCTGCGAGAACCCCAAGCACAAGCAGCGTCAGGGCTAATTTCAGCACGTCAGCCCTTATGCGGCAAAGTTCCGGTAAGATCGGGTGAAAGCCCGTCTTAAAATAAAAAAAGATGCGCCGGACCGGAGACTCCCTCCGGCGGGAACAAGTCCCCGATTCGCAGAAAGGCGCATCAAAACTATCGAAAGGACGATATGAAGTATGGCACGTATAGCCGGCGTTGACCTGCCCAAGGACAAGAGAATTGAGATCGGTCTCACTTATGTCTACGGTATAGGCAGAACCAGCGCAACCAAGATTCTGGAAAAGACCGGAATCAATCCCGATACCCGCGTAAAAGACCTCACCGAGGAAGAGGAAGCAAAGCTTCGTGAGTGCATCGACCACGACTACATCGTGGAAGGCGACCTTCGCCGTCAGACTGCGCTCGACATCAAGCGCCTCACCGAGATTGGCTGCTACAGAGGCCAGCGCCATCGCCGCGGCCTGCCCGTTCGCGGACAGAGATCCAAGACCAATGCGCGCACCCGCAAGGGCCCCAAACGCACCATCGCAAATAAGAAGAAGTAAGGAGGGATATGAACAATGGCAAAAGCTAACAATCAGAAAAAGGTTGTAAGAACCCGCAGAAGAGAGCGCAAGAACATTGAAAAGGGTCAGGTTCATATCAGCTCTTCCTTCAATAACACCATGGTAACCATCACCGACACTCAGGGCAACGCGATCTCCTGGGCATCCGCCGGTGGTCTGGGCTTCCGTGGAAGCAAGAAGTCTACCCCCTTTGCCGCACAGTCCGCTGCCGAGACCGCCGCAAACGCGGCCAAAGAGCACGGCCTGAAGACCGTCGAAGTGTTTGTCAAGGGACCCGGTTCCGGCCGTGAGGCTGCCATCCGCGCCCTGCAGACCGCAGGTCTTGAAGTGACGATGATCAAGGATTGCACCCCCATTGCACACAATGGCTGCCGTCCTCCGAAACGTCGCCGCGTATAATTGAAGGAGGTAAACGAATATGGCAAGATATACTGATGCAGTTTGCCGCCAGTGCCGCAGAGAGGGCCAGAAGCTCTTCCTCAAGGGCGACCGCTGCTACACCGAAAAGTGCGCAATGAACAACCGCGCATTTGCCCCCGGCCAGCACGGCCAGGGCAGAAGCAAGGCTTCCGAATACGGCAGCCAGCTTCGTGAAAAGCAGAAGGCAAAGAGATTCTACGGCGTTCTTGAAAGCCAGTTCCGCGGCTACTTCGATCTCGCGGAGCGCCGTCAGGGACAGACCGGCGAAAACCTTCTGAGCATTCTTGAGTGCCGTCTTGACAACGTTGTTTACCGTCTCGGGTTCGCCATGAGCCGTGCCGAAGCACGCCAGATGGTTTCCCACGGTCACATCACCGTCAACGGCCGCAAGGTCAACATCCCCAGCTATCAGGTAAAGCCCGGCATGGTCATCACTCTGAAAGAGTCCAGCCGCGGTATTGAGAAAATAAAAGCTAACATTGAGGCAAATGCATTCCGCGCAGCACCCAAGTGGCTTGAGTATGACGCAAACAGCCTGACCGGCAAGGTCGTTGCTGTTCCTGCAAGAGAGGATATAGATCTGCCCATCGAGGAGCACCTCATCGTCGAGTTGTACTCCAAGTAATAAAGACACCCTCAAATTGGTAAGCTGAATCACCGCAGGCGTCTCAACGGCGCAGCAATTATAAGGAGGGTTATATAATTATATGATCGAAATAATGAAGCCGCGCATCGAATGTATCGAAACTCCGGCCGACCCGGCATACGGAAAGTATGTGATCGAACCGCTGGAACGCGGCTACGGCACAACTCTCGGTAACTCTCTTCGCAGGGTGCTTCTCTCGTCTCTTTCCGGCACGGCTCCCACCAGCATCAAAATTGCCGGTGTGCAGCATGAGTTTTCCACCATTCCCGGCGTCAAGGAAGACGTTACGGAGATCGTTCTGAACGTCAAGGGCATCCTTGCCCGCCTCCATTCGCAGGGTGCTAAAACGGTCTACATCGAAGCCTCCGGCGAGTGCGAAGTTACCGCCGGCGACATCAAGACCGACGCAGAGGTGGAGATTATCAACAAGGATCATCACATCGCAACGCTCGGTGCCGACGGCGCTCTCAATATGGAGATCGTCCTCGACCACGGCAGAGGCTATGTGACCGCCGAAAAGAACAAGAATCCCCATCTGCCTCTCGGCACAATTCCCGTGGACTCCATCTATACACCCGTTCTGAAGGTCAATTACTTCGTCGAGAATACCCGCGTCGGTAATCAGACGGACTTTGACAAGCTCACGATCGAGGTCTGGACGGACAACACGATCAGTGCAAGAGAAGCGATATCCATCGGAGCAAAGATACTCTGCGACCACTTCACACTCTTTACCGACCTCTCCGAGGTCGCTTCCACCGGCAGTACCGTCGTGGAAAAGGTCGAGAAAGAACCCGATACGGTTCTGAAAATGACCATTGAAGAGTTGGATCTGAGTGTCAGAAGTTTCAACTGCCTCAAACGCGCAAACATCAATACCGTAGAAGACCTTGTAAACAAAACTCAGGATGAGATGATCAAGGTCCGCAACCTCGGCCGCAAGTCCCTCGAAGAGGTTGAGCATAAGCTCACCATGATGGGTCTCTCGCTGGCAAGCGACGATAATAATCAGTAAGAGCACCCTGCCGGAAGCTGCGGCTTCAGCGGATGCTCATACCTGCCGCGGCGGCTCAGGCCGCCCCGGCCGCACGAGGATGCGATTTGTTCGCCTCATTGTGTTTTATCCGCAGCGCAGCGGCGGATGAAACGATTGAAAATGGGTCGGCGCTCTGAAGAACGCCGCGTCCCTATTAAGCTCAGAAGGAGGAAATGCAATTATGCCCGGAACAAGAAAACTCGGCAAGACCACCGATCAGCGCATGGCAATGCTCCGTCAGCAGGTTACTGATCTGCTGGACAAGGGTAGAATGGAAACCACCATCAGCCGCGCAAAAGAGATCGCGCCCATGGCCGAGAAAATGATAACTCTTGGCAAAGCAAAGGATCTGGCTTCCTACCGTCAGGCTCTTGCTTTCATCACCCGTGAGGATGTCGCCAAGAAGGTGTTCGATGAGATCGCTCCCAAATATGCGGAGCGCAACGGCGGCTATACCCGCATCACCCGCATCGGCGTTCGCCGCGGAGATGCAGCCGAGACCGCTGTCATCGAGCTCGTCTGATAAAACAGCATAATAAGAAAAACCGGAGGAAGACTTTCCTCCGGTTTTTTGGAGACTGTCAAAAAAACCTCGCAGAGTTTTTTGCCCGCAGGCAAAAAATAGATTTGATCGTTTTCTCCGG
>CAVENX010000026.1:0-30545 GCA_963617275.1 bacterium | reverse complement strand
ACAATTCGACACTCGCTCCGTGAGAAGTGTTTTCTCCGACGTACATGCCGCCGGAGAAAACGATTAAAACTATTTTTTGCCTGCGGGCAAAAAACTCTGCGAGGCTTTCTTTGGCAATTTGACAAGCTGAAGGGCATCGGGTTTCCCCGATGCCCTTTTTTGAGACAATTATGGAAAAAGAAGCGGATTATCAGTCGTAAACGAGAAGCGCGATCATTTCGTCGTCAATATTGGACGCGTCATACCACTGAGCGCCGGTGTCAACATCGCTGACTTCCTCGCCCTTTGCAGCCTTGACAGCCATCTCTACCGCGTAGTAGCCGATGTGGTACGGATCCTGAGTGACGGAACCGAGGAACCAGCCGTTGCGAACCGCGGCCTTCTGGGTCTTGCCCGCATCAAAGCCGGCGACGATGAGGTCTTCATACTTGCCGCCCTCTGCAAGGTCTTCACCGTCGGACACTGCGGAGAGGAAGCCGGTGACAGCGCCTTCGTTGGAGAGGAACACAGCTTTCAGTCCGTCCATGCCGAGAACGGTGTTGGAAGCAGTCTGAACTGCGGTCGCCTCGGTGGTGGCGGAGATCTCAACACGGATGATGATTGAAGCGTCGTCCGCGGGAGCGGCCCACTTCTCGTGGCCTTCAACGGCAACCGTACCGTACTCGGAGGCTATCTCCTTCATTCTGTTGACAAATCCGGTGGTACGGCCGCTGACGGAGGCGGAAACGGCGTCCTGAGAAATGCAGGCGATAATAACGGGCGCATCGGGAGTGGCGGCCTTCATCGCCTCAACGAGGGATTCCTGTTCGCCGAACTTCTCGGCTGCAATGGCGGCTGCGTTTTCGTTGTTGGTGCAGGCTGTGGCGACGACGGCGCCGGTAGTATCGTTGGGAACGCCGGAGTCAAAGCCGATGACGGGGATGCCCTTTTCGGCGCACTCTTCAAGAATTTCGGTGACAGCGCTGGTATCAAGCGCGGCGAGAGCAAGAGCCTTGGGATTCTTTGCCATTTCTTTCTTGACCATATCGACCTGAGCCTGAATTTCAGTCTCTGATGCGGGACCATCGAAATAGATCTCTACGCCGTATTCCTTTGCGGCATCCTCGGAGCCTTTTGCAACGGCCTGCCAGAACTGATGCTGGAAGCCCTTTGCCATAACGGGGATGTACATGGTCTCTTCTGCGGAGGCGGTAATTGCGAACATGGCAAATACCATAATCATCGCTAAAAGCAGTGCCAGGAACTTTTTCATTTCGTTGTCTCCTTTGAAATTATTTTTTATTTGCAGCTTTGTTGCGCTGGATATCGAGCAGCACAGCAAGCACTACAACCACGCCTGTAAAGAATGTCTGCCACGGAGCCTGAAGGCCACAGGCGGAAAGCCCCGTTTTGAGAACCGACATGATGAACACGCCTATCAGCGTCCCTACCATCGTACCCGAGCCGCCTGACATGGACGTTCCGCCGATGACGACGCCTGTAATTCCGTTCATCTCCTGCCCGTTGCCGGTGCCGGGGGTAATAGTCGTATATGCGGCGGCATACATAAGCCCGGAGAAGCCTATGAACAGACCCGAGAGCGTATACACGCCGATCTTCCACGCATCAACGTTGATGCCGGAAAGGCGCGCCGCCTCCTCATTGGAGCCGATCGCATAGGTATAGCGGCCGAACTTCGTCTTATGCAGGATGAACCACGCCACGATAAACCCGCCTATCAGCCAGAACGCCCCCACGGGAAAGCCCTTTATGCCGAAGAGCGTGCGGCGGATGAACACCGGCTTGAACCAGCCGCCCAGAGGGTCGGAGGCAGTAGGCCAGTGCTGTGCCTGAACATGGGTGAGGATGGAGCCGAGACCCATGGATACCATCTGCGTACCCAGCGTTGCAATGAACGGCGGCAGCTTGAGCTTGGCCACGAGAACGCCGTTGAGCGCGCCGAACAGTACGCCTACTACAAGCACCAGAAGCACCGACGCAAGCAGCGGCCAGCCGTGATTGAAGGTGTACGCGCCGAGAAGCGCCGAGCACATCATGACCGTGCCCAGAGAGAGGTCAATGCCGCCGGTGATAATTATAAAGGTGACGCCGAAGGCCATAAAGCCTATGTAATAGCTCGCCTCAAGGATGTTTTTGAATGTATCGAGCGTGAAGAAGTTATTGCCGAAGATAGAGAAGAGCACATAGAGGATAACGAGCGCGGCAGGAGCAAGCAGCTTCTGCACATCCAGTTTCTTTTTAGTATCAAGCTTTTCCATCATTTGCCCCCTGTTGCATAATGCATGATTTTTTCCTGATCTGCGTCCTGTATAAGCATTTCGCCGGTTTTTACGCCCTCGTTGAGCACGATGATCCTGTCGCTCATTCTCAGTATCTCAGGCAGCTCCGAGGAGATCATTATTATCGACTTGCCTTCCTCCACAAGCTCCGTCATAAGCTTGTATATCTCGCTTTTGGCGCCAACGTCTATGCCCCTTGTCGGCTCGTCGAATATCAGGATGTCGCAGTTCTTTTCAAGCCACTTCGCTATGACGACCTTTTGCTGGTTGCCGCCGGACAGCCCTCTTACAAGCGCTTCCGTGCCGGGCGTTTTTATCTTGATGCTGTCGATATATGTACCGGTCATCTCCGTGACGCGCTTTTTCTGCACGACGCCCGCTTTGGAGTATTCGTCAAGCGTCGGCAGCACGGTATTGTCGGAAACGGGAAGCCCCAGACACAGCCCGAAGCGCTTTCTGTCCTCGCTGAGATATCCGATGCCCTTTTTCACCGCGTCCTGCGGACTTTTTATCGAGACTTCCTTTCCGTTTATCTTTATCGTGCCC
This sequence comes from bacterium, assembly GCA_963617275.1. Classification (GTDB taxonomy): domain Bacteria; phylum Bacillota; class Clostridia; order Oscillospirales; family Oscillospiraceae; genus Limivicinus. Next base: position 27,720 of record CAVENX010000026.1, on the reverse strand, counting down.
GAATCCATCGGATCCGCGCCGCAGATAAGGCGCATAGTCTCGGTGCGTCCAGCGCCCATAAGCCCCGCGAAGCCGAGTATTTCGCCCTTTTTGAGCTGAAAACTGACGTCGTGTACGTCCTTTGAGCAAAGATGCTCACATTCGAGTACAACGGGCGCATCGTCGGCGACCATGGAATGGCTCTTCGGCTCCTCGTATATCACGCGCCCGACCATCATCTGTATTATGTCGGGCAGGGTAAGCTCACTCATGGGCTTTGTGTCGATATACTGTCCGTCTCTCATGACGGTCACTCTGTCCGCAACCACACGCAGCTCCTCAAGCCGGTGTGAGATATAGATTATGCCGACGCCCTTCGCCTTGAGCATCTTTATGAATTTGAAAAGATCCTCTATCTCAGATTCCGTCAGCGCCGCAGTCGGCTCGTCCATTATCATTATTTTCGTGGAATCAAAGCTGAGCGCCTTTGCTATTTCCACCATCTGCTGTAAAGCGACCGTCAGCTTCTTTACCGGCGTGGTCGGGTCAAGCTGGCCGAGATGCAGCGAATCAAGCAGCGTCCTCGTGTCGGCATTGAGCTTTCTGTCGTCGGTGAATATTCCCTTCATAGGCTCGCGGCCTATCCAGATATTCTGCGCAACTGTAAGATCCTGCATAAGATTTATCTCCTGATGGATTATCCTTATGCCCAGATTCTGCGCATCGTGAACGTTGTTGACGGAAACCTCTTCCCCGTTGATCAATATCTGCCCCGCGTCCTTCTTATACACGCCGGACAGGCATTTCATCAGGGTGCTTTTGCCGGCCCCGTTTTCACCCACAAGCGCGTGTACCTCGCCCGCGTTCAGGTCAAAACGGCAGTCCGCCAGGGCGTGCACGCCCGGAAAAGACTTTTCTATGCCGCGCATTTCAAGCAACTGAGCCAAAGTTCAGCCCCCCGTTTCTGTTTGATACTTTTTTACGTTTATCAAAAACGCTCTGTCCCGCCGGCGGTTCCGCGCAAAGAATTGTATCAGATTCCGCTTGTCGGATTTGTGCGATTTAACGAAGCGTCATCAAAGGAAACGGCGGCGGTTTTCATTGCCGGTCTGCCGTTTTCATCAGCAATCTGCGTTTCGCGTCAAGCGAACCGGTTCGTTTTTGCTGTAAAAAAAGAAGCTCTGTAAGTAGTATATTATTTTTCACATATAAAGTCAATTGTGACAGCCTCTAATTTATGCACTTTATATTTGTCTGTATTGCACAAAGTGCAAGAGAGGGTTTACCGGACGCGTGAAAGCAGAGAGCGGAGCTTCGCTCAGTGATGAGCGAGGAGTGAGGAATTTATGAGTCGGCTCCGCCGACGGACTAATGTCTTCCCTGAAAGGGGAGGTGGCGCGAAATGACTTAGCGCGCAACTTATGGCTCCCTCTGATGAGGGAGCTGTCAGCGCAGCTGACTGAGGGAGAGAAACAATCACGCCAGCAGTCCATTCACTCCAAGACCCCTCCGCCAAAACCTGCGGTTTTGCCTCCCTTCCCCCCAACTCTCTGTCGGAGCAAGCCGAGCCGGAGTGGTCTATATCAGAGCGGAGAGTTAAGAGCGGAGAGCGGAGCTGGTAAGCGCATGTTTTCTCCGCTCAAATTTTCTGTACACAACGGAGAGTGAAAACGTAAACAGAGGAACGGCAAACAGGAAAATAAGCCGCTGTGCTCCTGCCGACAGGGGCAGACGGGTTATTACGATCGTCAGCGCCATTATGACTATCGGGTGAATGAGAAAAACATAGGGGCTGAGAGCCGATATGAAGTGAACGGCAGGGTTGTTCATAGCGCGGGAAATATAGCCTTCGCCGCGGGCAAATTCCCATATCAGCAGCGACGTCACGGGAATGAACGCCGTGCAGAAAACCGTTGTTGCAGGAAGCATATTCAGGTCAAACAAACGCTCCGTCACAACCGCCAGAATGAGCGCGCCGCATTCTGCGGCGGTCGCCGCGGCGGCGGATCTCGGCGTCCGGGCGCGATTTCTGAAAAGATATGCAAAATTGCAGGCAATGATGAAATCCGCTATACGGGAAAAGGGGGAGACGTAAGCAAGCCACTGCGCGACATCCGCACCGCTGTAATAATCCGCAGGCACGAATCGCTTTGCAAGGGAAGTGAGCAGATAAATGCCCGCCGCCTGTGCAAAAAAGGTAATGATTATCACGCGCCAGGCCTCGTGCCGGCCGCTGCGCCTTCTGATGCGGCGGATGATATAAGGGAACGCCATATATAAAAACAGCGATGTGGACATATACCATGCAACGCCGTTCATGAAAAACGCGGTGTTGACGTCGGGCACAAGCGATTGCAGCAGAAGGACATTCGACACTATCCTGAGCACGAGCTGCCCGTCAAGCTTTGCAAGTCCCGAAGCGACGCCGTAGATCTGCTCAAGGAGCGGGAAAATCAGCGTGATAAGGTAAAGTACGTAAAGCTTTTTCGTGCGTTTAAGGGCAAAGGACACGCTCGTCTTCAGGCAGGGTGCACTTTCCTCCGGCCGGTCAAGGGCGTTGTAGGTCATCAGAAAACCGGAGAGCGCAAAAAAGACCGCTACCGCAAAAAAACCGGTATAAGTTATGTGCATGTGAAAGAGCAGTATGCCGAGACATGCCGCCGCACGGATAAAATCAAGTCCGTCAAGTCGCTGTTTCATTATTTTTCCCCCTTTTCAACGGCTTCTTTGCGCCCCACGTTTTTTGCGCTGGGAGCGTGATGCATACAGCGCGGAAAATACATATGTGAACACTGCGGCGGATGCAAGGTACAGCACCCGCTGCACGGTGAATGAGCATGGCAGTCTTGTGACGGCAAGCGCGGTCGCCGCAATTACCGGATAATGGATAAGATAGATATACGGGCTGAGCCTGCCGAGGTGAAGCATGATCCTGTTTGTCAGCAGCCTTACAACGGGGCCGCGGGCATAGGCGAAAGCAAGAACCAGCATGGCCGCGGGAAGCATATATTTGAGCGAGTAATCGAAAAACGCGGGCAGACGCGGTGCGGATTTCGGAAGAAGACCTGTGCACAGGGAGCAGAGCGCCGTGAGCACGGTCAGCGCCTCAAAGGCGGCGGACTGCGTTCTTGAAAAAGCCATGTTCTCTGTTTTAAGGAAAATATACCCGAGATTGCAGCCTATCCAGAACGCCGGAAGCCTCATTGGCGGGAACACGTAAAGCAGCCACTGCGTCGTGCCGCCGTTTCGCTCCAGCAGAGCGCCGAGCCATGCGCTGCCGCAGCCGTAATACGACACAGCCGCCTGAACGGCAAACAGCAGCACGCACAGCACCGCCGCCTGCACCGTGCTGCGCAGACGTCTGACGGCTTTGAGGACGAGCGGGAACATGAAATACAGAAAAGCGCTTACCGAAAGGTACCATGACACGATATTAAAGGAAAAGTAGCAGCCCTCTGACGGGAACCATGTCTGAATCAGGAGAACATTTGCGATAAATGGCGCGAAAAGCTGCAATGTCGGCTTTGCAAGTCCGGTGATGAGCGCGTAGGCATACTCCGCGACGAACAGAGCCATTGTGAGAAGATGCAGCGGATAGAGCTTTTTCACCTTGCCGTGTGCAAAGCGGAAGCACAGGGACAGACCCGCCCCGTCAAGCTCCGTGCGGTCATAGTAGTTGTATACGAGCAGAAAGCCCGACATGATAAAAAAGGCTGTGACACCGAGATAAGCTGTATATGTGGTGACGTGGGTATGCAGCAGGATAACGGACAGGCAGCACAGCGCTCTCAGCGCGCCGAAAGCCTCAAGGCGGTTTTTTGTCTGCGGCACTTTTCAAACACTCCCTCGGTTTTGATGTACGATACGCTCTTTTTTCATTATAACATAAAATTGCGGATATTCCATATCAACTCTTGTTTTTTCTCCGCCGCTTCAATATAATTACTTTATATAAAAAATTTGAACGGGAGGCTGTTATGCTCTTTACCAAAATGCACGGGGCGGGGAACGATTTTGTGATCATAGACAACCGCGGCGGGGAGATCGGGGAGGAGCGGCTTGGCGCTCTTGCCGTAAAGCTCTGCGCATACCATACCGGCGTCGGGGCGGACGGGCTTATGGTCGTCACCGACAGCAGCGCCGCCGACTATGGGATGATTTTTTACAACAGCGACGGCAGTCTCGGAGAGATGTGCGGCAACGGGGCAAGATGCATCTGCCGCTACGGCTATGAAAACGCGCTTGCCGGCGAAGTGCAGCGCGTCGGGACCACCTCCGGCATCGTGACCGGCAGGAGGATAGACGAAAGGCGCTACCGCGTTCGCCTCAACGACCCGTCGGTCATCGACGCGCACAGGGCGGTAAACGTTGACGGGACGGAGTACGACTGCGCTTACATTGAGCTTGGCGTTCCGGGACTTCCGCACGCGGTAGTCCGCCTTGACGGCTGGGATGCGCTAAGCACGGATAAACTCCGTGAGCTTGGGCGTGCGCTCAGATGGGCGAAGGAGTTTCCCAGGGGTGCAAACGTTACTTTTGTAAGACCTCTGCCCGACGGAAGCTTCAAAGCCGTCACATTTGAGCGCGGCGTTGAGGACTTTACCCTTGCCTGCGGTACCGGCTGCGGCTCGACGGCGGCCGCGCTTGCCGTGCTGGGGCTTACCTCGGGAGAGAATGTGACGGTGCATATGCCGGGCGGGGACATAGAGGTGAGCCTTGACGCGGCGGATGGCCGTGTCGGGGATATCTGCATCACCGGACCGACGGCGGTCGTGTTCAAGGGAGAGCTTTTTGAAATATAATGGAGAGAAAGCTTGTTCTTGACGGACGGATGCTGACGTATGAGCTTGAGCGCAAGCAGGTAAAGAATATCAACCTGCGCATAAGACCGGACGGAAGCATATACGTCTCCGCTCCGCGGCGGATGCCGGAGGGCACGATAGAGGCGTTTCTTGAATCAAAGGCGGAGTTTATATTCAAAGCTGCGGAACGCGCCGGAAAAAGGCGCAGAGAGATCCCGGCGGGGAAAATGCTCGTTCTCGGGCGCGAGGTCGAGGACGGGTTTGACAGCGAAAGGAAGCGGGACGTATGGCTCAAAGAGCGGTGCGTCGAGGCGGTGAGCCACGCTTTCACACGGCTGTACCCGATATTTGAACGGCGCGGGGTGCCTCTGCCCGAGATAAGGTTCCGCCGCATGAAAAGCCGCTGGGGAAGCTGCCAGCCGATGCGCGGCGTGCTGACGTTCAACTCCGCGCTCATCCACGTGCCGGAAAGGTGCATTGAATATGTAGTGCTGCATGAGCTGTGCCATTTTATCCACCCCGACCATTCCCCGCGCTTCAGGGCGGAGCTTGACGCGCTCATGCCGGACTGGAGAGAGCGGCAGAAGGAAATACGCGGATACGAGGGACTTCTGTATTGACCCGACCGCCGGAAACACGGCGTTAATATATAAAAACAGGAGAAAAAGATATGGGTATTGTAGTGATCGGCAATGTTTTTGTGGATATCAAGGGCTTCCCGCGCGGCAAGTATATTCCCGGCGGCAGAAACGCGGGGAACGTGCTGACGGTACACGGCGGTGTGGGACGCAACGTGGCGGAGGATATCGCCAATGTTGAGCTTCGCCCGACCTTCGTTTCTCTGGTGGACGACACGGCGGAGGGCGAAGAGGTAATAAAAAAACTCGGCAATCACAAGGTGAATACCGATTATGTCCTGAAAACGCCGGACGGAATGGGAATATGGCTGGCAGTCTTTGACGAGACGGGGGATATAGTCGCCTCCATCTCAAAGAGACCCGATTCATCCGCGCTTGAGCGGCTTATCGAGGACAAGGGAGACGAGATATTTGCCGGATGCGACAGCATACTTGTGGAGATAGACCTTGACAAGGATATTATCAAGAGCGTTTTCCGCTTTGCCAAAAAGTACAATAAAAGGGTGTATGGTGTTGTCGCCAATATGAGCATCGCCATCCAGCGGCGCGATTTTCTGCAATCGGTTGACTGCTTCGTGTGCAACCTTGAGGAGGCGGAGCTGCTGTTTGTGAACAGGTATAACGGCCTTTCGCCCGAGGAGATCTGTGAGCAGCTCAGCGAGGACGTGGTGAACGCGAAAATACCGTCGATGGTTGTGACGCTCGGCAGCCGCGGCTCGGTGTATGCCTCACTCACGGGGGAAAAGGGCGTTTTCCCGGCGGAACATGTCAACGTGCGCGACACCACCGGCGCGGGGGACGCTTTCTGCGCGGGCGTTGCGATAGGATTGACCTACGGCAAATCAATGCCGGAGGCTGTGGAAATAGGTACGCGTCTTGCCGCCTCGGTCATAACTGTGGCGGAAAACACCTGCCCGCGCTTTTTGCCGAAGGAGCTTGGCCTTGACATCGAGGTCGAAGACTGATGCACGGCGCTCATTGATGAGCGCTGTGCAGCCTTTTTGTCAAAGAACCTCAATGAGGTTCTTTGACAAGCCGAAAACCGCCGCCGCTATGCACAGCGACGGCGGTTTGAATTATACGGGAACGTATTTTGACTGCTTGGCGCCATACATCTTCATATCCGCGGTTTCAAGAAGCCTTTCCGCGTCCTCGACGGAGGAGCAGCGCCCGCTCACCTCACCCATGCTGACGCCGAGGCGTGAGGAAAAGATCTCTTCATTTGCCATGTTTATCCGGCGGCCTATCTCAGAAAGAATGTCGTCGGCTTCCCGCTGGGAGACGTCTTTCCCGACTATGACGAACTCATCCCCGCCGTAGCGGCAGAGAAAGAGCGATTTGCCGCTGTTCCCGCAGACATCCTTGAGCGTGTCCGCGACGAAGCGTATCGCCCTGTCGCCCTCACGGTGGCCGTGCCGGTCGTTTATCGCTTTGAAATCGTCTATATCAAGCATAAAAACCCGCAGTTCCTGCGGACCCTTTTCAAAAAGCTCCCTGACGTATGCACTGAGCGCGCCGCGGTTATTCAGACCTGTCAGCGCGTCCTTCTGTATCCGTTCGTTCATTTCCCTTGCAAGGATCAGCACGATGGATATTGCCACGCCGCACTGCATCCCGCTCACCCCGTAGGAGAGCATCTGACAGACGGACGCGGCCGCAGGCAGGATTATAAAATCAAACAGCGGGCGAAGCCTGTCCTTTTCGGCTTTGCTGTCCGTCTTTTTCATCCGGGCAAGAACCTTTATGCTCGCCGTGATCAGGTAGCCCCAGGCCACTGCCCAATGGAGATAGACCCCGCTGCCGCGTGTATAAACGTTCTGCGCGTCAACGCCGAACATAAAGCCGGTCAGCGGCGTAAACAGCGTCAGTATGCTGACAAATACAAAGGGTATTGCCGCAAGAAGCGCGCTCCTTCTGCCCGTGATGCCGAGGGAAACGTCCACATAGCTCAGCCATGCCCAGCATACGCCGATCACACCCTCAAAATACACCATATTGCTTATTATCAGCAGCGCTCTTGCACCGGCAAACGCGTTTCCGTTGCATGCGGCAAATATAATGTCGGAAACGCACATTGCCGCCGCACTTATGATGACCCGGCTGACGGCGCGGCTCCTGGAGGACGGGATGCGGCTTGAGCCGTGCATATAGAACGCAGCGCCGCACAGCAGGAGCATGCTCATAATATTTACTTGCAGATTATATACCATTGATTTATGCCCTTTCGACATGGTTCGCAACTATTATACTTCTTTCCACCCCGTTTGTAAAGTGGACTGGCCACAGCGGCGCACGATTCGACAAATGCTTGCAAAGACGGCGCGGAATCTGTATAATAATTACGGAGGGAATGAGCCATGCATATTAAAGAACGAAGCAAAACAAAGCTGTATGTTGTTTCCATCGTGATAGTGTCCGTTCTTGTGCTGGGCGTGATAGTGCTCTGGTTTGCCCGGCGCGGTCAGGAAAGCGCTCCGGCGCAGTCGCTTACTTCGGAAACGCTCTCCGTGCCCACGCCCAAGGTCATTATCAGGAACGTGGGGAAGAAGATAACCGCGCAGACCGTTCAGGACGGCCTTAACGATATGGGCTTTCTCGTCACGGCGGAGTATTATTTTACCGATGTGATAAGCTATACGAGCGTCATGCGGCTTTTCAACACCATTGAGCTTGGCATAACCGAAACGAACTACTGCGCCGCTTACGACGGCACGGTCAACGCCGGGATAGACTTTTCCGGCGTTACGGTAGAAATGGACGACACGCTCGGAACCGTCGTCGTCCGCGTCCCCGCCGCCGAAATTTTCGGTGTTGATATCGATACCGACAGCTTCCGCCTCATCTCCGAAAAAAGCGGGCTTGGCAATCCCGTCTCCGTCGCCGATTTCAACACCTCCCTTGCGGAGCTTGAAAATACCGCGTCGGAAAAGGCGCTGGAGCGCGGTGTGCTTGAAAAGGCGGACGAAAACGCACGGCTCATCATCCGCGGCTTTGTCGGCAGTCTTGTCGATCTGTCACGGTATACGGTGTCCTGCGTTTCTTACAGCCCTCAGGAGGCAGAAAAATGAATGATACACTCAAAAAAGTCCTTATAACCGCGCTTTTGGTGCTTATTGCGGTAATATCAGCCCTGCCCGCAGCGGATCTTCTGTCCTCGGACGATGCGAACGCACGGATAATCGCCTCAATCGATGAGAAGGTCAACACCGTGCTGAAGCTTACATCGTCCTCAGCGCTCGTTTCGGCCGGCATATCCGCGATCCCAGGCGATACCGCGACGCCGATAGCCGAAAAGCTGGCGGATTTTTCGCAGTACTTCCTGTTTATCCTGTGTGTGCTGTATACGGAGAAATTCCTTCTCTCCGTAATCGGCGCCGCCGTGTTCAGGATACTCATTCCGTGCGCCTGCGCCTTTGCGATAATTGGCCTTTACCGTATGCCGAAGCTTATGGGCAGGCTCTCACTCAAGCTCTTTATCTTTGCCGCCGCGCTGTATATCGTTATCCCGCTGAGCGTTGGGATATCCGATATGGTGTATGAAAGCTTTGACTCGGCGATCGACAACACGCTTGTCTCGGCGCAGCAGTTTACGAACGACACATCGGAGTTTGTCGAGGCGGACGACGACGCCACGGTCATAGATATGCTCATGGAAAAGCTGTCGGAAACTACCACGGGGCTGGCCGCAAAGGCGGCGGATATCCTCAACAGGTTTATCGAGACGCTTGCTGTGATGATCGTCACGTCCTGCGTCATACCGATGCTTGGTCTGGCGTTTTTCATATGGTTCGTCAAGCTCCTGACGGGCCTTGACCTCTTCAAATATATACCGAAAATCAAAGCCCGTGAGAGGGCTTATGCCGGCGCGGATGACGACGGCTGATACAGCAGCGGCTTTTGCCGAAGAATGAACGAACAGGAGATTTATTATGGAAATCGGGATCAAAGGACATGCGGAAGATACCGTAAGCGAAAAAAATGTTGCAAGCAGAATAGGCTCCGGCGTGGTGGACGTATACGCGACCCCCTGCCTTATCGGCCTTATGGAGGAAGCGGCGCAGACTTCCGTCGCTCCGTTTCTCGGCGAGGGCATGACGACGGTCGGCACAAAGCTCAACGTCAGCCATGACGCGGCGACGCCTATCGGAATGAAGGTCTGGGCGGAGAGCGAGCTTGTCGAAGAAGACGGCAGACGGCTCGTTTTCAGCGTGAAGGCATATGACGAGTGCGGCCTGATAGGACAGGGCGAGCATGAGCGCTTTGTCGTGAAGCTTGACCGGTTTATGGAAAAGGTCGGCGCGAAAAAGAAATAATATCAAAAAGGGGACAGACCGATGAATTTTGAGCTTTACATCCCCGCGAACATTACGTCGTATCTCGACGGCTTCAACCGCAAAAGATATGCCGCGCTCTGCGACGAATATATGAAGCTCTGCCAACCGTTTTTTGACGAGCTTGAGCAGTGCGCCGATATCCCCGCTGCTGCGCGTGAGCTTGCGCAGTGGATGGACGGCAGGGTGAGCGGGCTTTTCAAAAAGAGAAAGTTCTGCGATATGCAGTATTTCCTCCTGACCTTTGCCGCTCCCGCCGCGCTGGAAAGACACAGCGAAAAGGCGGACGCGTTTGCCGAGGCGGTGAGGAGCGAGTGGATGGCGCGCCATCCGGATATGCCCTATGAGTGTACCGATTTTGAAAGGCTGAGAAACGGCTTCAGCAACAAAATTTTCGGCTTCAGCATAGGCTCGGGTGACGGAAAATGAAAGAAAAACTGATAAACGATCTCAACAACACGAAAAACGCCACGCATGTTATCCGCATCATCGGCTGCGGCTATGTGGCAATCACGTGCGGCAAGGTCGTCCTTGCGTATTTTGACAAGGGCGATGTGTCGCTTGCGCTGATGCTCTGCGCGTCGGTGCTGACGCTTATAGCGCTCGCTATCGCCGCTGTCAGCCTCTGGGCGACCGCGAAGGGCTACTGCGTTGAATATAAGGGCAAAGCTCCGTGGACATCTGCGTGCGCGGATGAAGAAAGCGCGGAAGATGCCCCGGAAGAAAACGTCCCGGGAGAAACCACCGCCGGATTTCCCACGGAAGAAGGATCGGAAACCGGAAACGGAAAATGAGGAGCTCTCCACTCTCCGCTCTGAAAATGGGATGCAGCAATGTGAATTTTGCTGCATCCCAATCTTTTTTATGCAAATACGGTTGCAAACGGGTGAAGAGCATGTTATTATATAAACGATGCTGGTATAGCCACAGACTCGGGGCGGCGCATGAAACGTAATTCCGGGCCTGTGCGGGGACGCCCCATGCTAAAGTCCGGCTTGCCGAAAAACAATTCTGAAAGGAGCATATCTATGGCAAAATATGATGTAGTCGTCGTAGGCGCGGGTAACGCCGGCCTGTCTGCGGCGCTCCAATGCCAATTGGCGGGAAAGAAAACCCTGCTGATCGAGCAGCACAATCTCCCCGGCGGAGCCGCAACATCCTTCCGCAGAGGCCGCTTTGAGATAGAGCCGTCCCTGCATGAGATCTGCGACTACGGCCCGGCGGATAATCCCGGCGACGTCCGCAATATTCTCGAATCCTACGGCGTGAAGCTTGAATGGCTTGAGGTTCCGGACTGCTTCCGCTGCATATCTACCTATTCCGACGGCACGCCTATGGACGTTACCATGCCCGCCGGGATCGACAATTTTATCGCGGCGATGGACAAATACGTCCCCGGCTGCCATGACAAGATGGTCGAGCTGTTCGAGCTGTTCGACGAGGTACTGCGCGGTATCGCTTACATAACCGCGTCCAAGGGCCACGCCGATTCCAAGGTCCTCCAGAGCGAGTACCCCAATATGCTGCGCACGGGCGCATATTCCACCAAAAAGGTTTTCGATGCGCTCAAGCTGCCGCTGAAATGTCAGGATATCCTGTCCATCTACTGGTCATATCTCGGCGTTGACATGGAAAACCTTGCGTTTATCCATTACGCCGCAATGGTGCATAAGTACGTCTCCCGCGGCGCGTACATCCCCGGACACACATCGCATGAATACTCCACCGCAATGGTAGAGCGCCTGCGTGAGCTTGGCGGAGATATCTGGTTCAACTGCCGCGCAGAGGAGTTCCTTTTCGACGGCGACCGCCTGTGCGGCGTAAAGACGAACATGGGGCAGATCGACTGCAAGTATGTCCTTGCAAACATCAATCCCGATATAATCTACGGCAAGATGATGCCCAAGGAGCTTATACCCGAACGTGAGAAGAAGCTGAGCGCCGCACGCGGCCGCCGCTTCGGCGCACGTATGTTCACCGCGTATTTCTGTATGGATAAGAGTGCGGAGGAGCTTGGCATAAAGGACTACAACACCTTCCTTCCCGGCACTTCCGATTCCGCAAAGGAATACAGAAACATAATGGGCGGCGTGAAGACAAACGATTATTCCATATTCCTCTGCTACAACATAGTGCAGCCGGAGTTTTCGCCCAAGGGAACATGCGTCTGCTCGTTTACGACCTTCGGCGAACCGGAGGAGTGGAGCGAGCTGAAGCAGGAGGACTACTTCAAGTTCAAAACCGACTTCGCAAAGAAAATGCTCAGATCCGTCAAGGAAAAAATGGGCGTTGACCTCACTGGTCATATCGAGGAAATGGCCGTTGCCACCCCGTGGACCTTTGCACGCTACCTCGGCACGCCCGAAGGTTCCGTTTACGGCTACGAAACGACCGGCTGGGACGGCATGATGGCGCGTATGATGATGCTCGGCAGCGACTATCCCATCAAGGGTCTGCGCCCGATCGGCGCGGCCGGCCCCAGAGGCGACGGCTATTCCGCCGCGATAATCTGCGGTCAGCTCATGGCGTTCAACGCCATAAAGGAACTTAACGAAGAAGGAGGCGACAGGTAATGGCACTTAACGTAAAAGTCGGCCTTATCGGCAAGTTTGACATGCTCAAGTTCAAGAACATGGCAAAGGTCCGCGAACAGGCCATTCAGGCCGCTCCTGCCAAGGAGATAAGCGGCGATTTCCGGATAAACACCAACGCAAAGAAGCTCCACCCCGACTATCAGCGCCTGGTCGTCGCAGAGGTCATAGAGCACACCGACGCCCATGCGAAGACATTTGTGTTCAGACGCGAGGACGGCGAGGCGTTCCCGTACTTCCGCGCCGGACAGTATCTCTCCCTCAAGCTTCCCATCGAGGGCAGCTTTGTCACACGCTCCTACTCGCTGTGTTCCTCCCCGAAGGATGCGCTCTCCGGCACCGCCGCCATCACTGTCCGCTCCAACCCCGGCGGCTTTGTCGCGGATAAGCTGCTTGAAACGCTCAAGGTCGGCGACGTCGTTACCGCCTCAGATCCTCAGGGCTTCTTCTACTATGAAGATCTCAGAGATGCGAAGACCGTTATCGGTCTTGCGGGCGGCTCGGGCATAACTCCGTTCCTGTCAATGGCCTGTGCTCTGCGCGACGGTACGGAAGACTTCAACCTCGTGCTTCTGTTCGGCTCCCGCGACGAGAAGAATATTCTTTTCAGGAAAGAGCTGGACGAGATCGCCGCGGTCTGCCCCAAGTTCAAAGTCGTCCACGTCCTCTCCGACGAGGAGAAGGAGGGCTATGAGCACGGCTTCATCACTGCGGAGCTTATAAAGAAGTACGCCCCAGCCGATGAGGAATATTCCGTGTATCTCTGCGGCCCCGAGGCCATGTACCGCTTCCTCAAGCCGGAGATAGCAAAGCTCGGCCTGCCCGAGAGACTTTTCAGGCGCAAGATGATCGACGTGACCAAGGAGGTCTGGAACTGCCCCGGCTATCCCGCGGACTGCAAGGGCAAGGTGTTCGACGTCACCGTCAGACAGGGCGCGCAGGAGTACAAGATCAAGGCCGCCGCCGAGGAGCCTGTGCTGGTCGCCATTGAGCGCGCCGGGATCAAGGCGCCCTCCCGCTGCCGCAGCGGCGAATGCGGCTGGTGCAGAAGCAAGCTCGTTTCCGGCACGGTCTACATCCCCGAGGAAAACGAACTGCGCCGCTGGGCGGATGTGCACTACGGCTACATCCACCCCTGCTCATCCTTCCCCACCTCCGACCTTGTTATCGAGGTTCCGGGCGAATATCTCGGCTGATAGTAATATGTCTGTTCCGGGACGCGTCATTTTCGGCGCGTTCCGGAATTTTTTCTTGCGCAAGGGGCGCGGCGGTGATATCCTAATGGAAATAAAACTGCAGAAAAAAGGTGCGAAATTTGAAAAGATACGATGCGGGAAAATGTGACATTGCGGTGATCGGTGCGGGACATGCGGGGATAGAGGCGGCGCTGGCCGCGGCGCGGCTGGGACTGGACACGGTCTGCTTCACCGTCAATCTCGACAGCGTGGGCAATATGCCGTGCAACCCTGCCATAGGCGGCACCGGCAAAGGCCACCTCGTGCGTGAGCTGGATGCGCTCGGCGGCGAAATGGGAAAGGCTGCGGACAAGGCCTGCATCCAGTACCGGATGCTCAATCTCGGGAAAGGCCCTGCGGTGCATTCACTCCGTGCGCAGGCGGACAGGCGGCGCTATCAGGAGATAATGAAGCACACTCTTGAATTGCAGGAAAATCTCCGTGTAAAGCAGGCGGAGATCGTAGATATCGGCGTTGAAGACGGCAAAGTCGTCTCCATCACCACGCACACGGGGGCAACCTATAAATGTGCCGCCGTTATCGCCGCTACGGGCACGTACCTTGACGGGCGCACGATCGTGGGCGATGTGCTTCGTTCCTCCGGACCGGACGGGCTTGCCGCCGCCGTGCCGCTGGGCGCAAGGCTCAAGGAGCTTGGGCTGAATATGCGCCGCTTCAAGACCGGCACCCCGCCGAGAGTGAACCGGCGCACGGTGGATTTTGATAAAATGGAGATCCAGCAGGGCGATGAGGAGATAGAGCCGTTTTCTTTCTCGACGACCGAAAAATGCGGCAACTCCGCCGTGTGCTATCTGACATATACAAACGAGCGCACACATGAAATAATCCGCGCAAACCTCGACCGAAGCCCCATATACTCCGGCGTTATCGAGGGCGTCGGCCCGCGCTACTGCCCCAGTATCGAGACAAAGGTCGTGACGTTCAAGGACAAGCCGCGCCACCAGCTTTTTGTGGAGCCTATGGGCAAGCAGACGGAGGAGCTTTATATTCAGGGCTTTTCATCCTCACTGCCGGAGGAGGTGCAGATAGAGATGCTGCACACTGTCCCCGGGCTTGAGCACGCGGAAATGACGCGCTGCGCCTACGCGATAGAGTATGACTGCATCGACCCGACGGAGCTGTATGCAACTCTTGAGAGCAAGAAGATATCCGGCTTTTACGGCGCGGGGCAGTTCAACGGCTCCTCCGGCTACGAGGAGGCCGCGGTTCAGGGCTTTGTCGCAGGCGTCAACGCGGCGCGGAAGATAAAAGGCGAAAGCGCGTTCATTCTCCGCCGCTCGGACGGGTATATCGGCACGCTTATAGATGACCTTGTAACCAAGGGCACGAACGAGCCGTACCGGATGATGACTTCACGCAGCGAATACCGCCTTCTGCACCGGCAGGACAACGCCGATCAGCGTCTTTCGCGCATAGGCTTTGAGATAGGGCTTGTGAGCGCGGAGCAGTATGACAGGGTGCTTGAAAAGTATGCCGCCGTCGAAAAAGAGCTTGACCGGCTTGAGCATACCCACATCGCGCCGGGTGCGCAGCTGTCCGCGCTGCTTGAAGTGCGCGGCACCGCGGACGTCAGAAACGGCGCTTCCCTTGCCGAGCTTGTGCGCCGCCCGCAGATAAGCTACCGCGATATCGCGCCCTTTGATAAGGATCGGCCCGCGCTTTCACACGCGATATGCGATCAGGTCGAGATACACCTCAAGTACGACGGGTATATCAGGCGGCAGCTGAAACAGGTGGAGGAGTTCAAAAAAATGGAGGAGCGCAGACTTCCCGACGATATCGACTATGACAATATAGTCGGTCTGAGGCTTGAAGCGAAGGAAAAGCTGAAAAAAATACGTCCGGACAATTTCGGTCAGGCGGGGCGCATATCCGGCGTGTCGCCGGCGGATGTGACGGTGCTTATGGTGTATCTGGAGAGCAGAAAATGAAAAAAGTGGTTTTGGGGTTTTCCGGCGGGGTGGATTCCGCCGTGTGTTCGGTGCTGCTTAAAAGGCAGGGCTATGAGGTGCATGGGCTGTATCTTGACAATACAGATGAAAACGCGCTCATCGATGCGGTGAAAACGGCGGAATTTGTCGGCATCCCGCTTGAGGTGCGCGACGTGAGGGCAGAGCTTGAGGAAAAGGTATGCCGACCGTTCACGGAGTGCTACCTGCGCGGCGAAACGCCGAATCCCTGCATACTCTGCAACCCGTCGATGAAATTCAAAAATCTCATCGACGAGGCGGACAGAATAGGCGCGGAGCATATCGCCACCGGGCACTACGCAAGATGTGAAAGCGGAGTGTTGTATAAAGGCCGTCCCTCGAACGATCAGAGCTATATGCTCTGCCGGCTGAAACGGGAGCAGATAAGCCGCCTTGTCCTGCCGCTCGGAAATTTTGAAAAGACCGAGACGCGGCGCATGGCTGAGGAGTTTGACCTGCCCGTTGCGCACAAGGGCGACAGCATGGAAATATGCTTCATCCCCGACAAGAACTACATCGGATGGCTTGCCCAAAGGGCGGAAATGCCGCCGGAGGGTGATTTTATATTCCACGGCGAGGTCGTCGGACGGCACGAGGGCATCTACCGCTATACCGTCGGCCAACGCCGCCCCGGCCTTTTTGACGGGCGGAAGCTATACATTTCCCGCATAGACGCCGTGCGCAACACCGTGGAGCTTGCACTCTGGGAGGAGCTTTTCAAGACTGAGGTCACGGCGCACGATTTCAACTGGATGATCGACGTCCCGTCCGCGCCGGTGCGCGCTAATGTCCGCGTGCGGCACACCAAGTGGGAAAATCCGCCGTGCACCGCAAAGGTCGAGGGGGACAGGGTGAACATAACCTGCGACGAGCCGGTGCGCGCCCCTGCCGCAGGGCAGTCCGCTGTTCTCTATGACGGTGAGCGCGTTCTTGGCGGCGGGTTTATTGAGTGAGGAGTGAGATTGATGTGCCGGCAGAGCCGACGCATCTCATGCCTCCCCTGAAAGGGGAGGCATGAGGGCGAGAAGCGTTCAGCGCAGTATCGGCTGAAGCTGCCAGCCGTGCAGAGCGGCCTCGACGCTCTTTTCAAGGAGCGAAAAATCCGCCTGAAGGGAGCGCGGCTTTGCGCCGGGATCGTCCTGCGCGAACGGGACAAAGTACACGTTCTTCCGGTTGAGCAGCTTCCCGATATTCTCCGCCGAGCCGGAAAGCCCGTCGTTCGTCGAAAAGGCGATTATAAGCGGCCTGCCGTTTCTGAGATGCGCCTTCGCCGCCATTGTGACGGAGCTGTCGGTTATCCCGTTTGCAAGCTTTGCAAGCGTGTTCCCCGTGCAGGGCGCTATCAGCAGCGCGTCCATCGGCGTTTTCGGACCCAGCGGTTCCGCCTCCGCTATCGTCGTGACGACCTCTCTGCCGCACAGCTCACTGAGACGCTTTATATTCTCCGCCGCCGTACCGAAGCGTGTATCGGTTTCGGCGGCGGTCTCACTCATTATAGGTATCAGCTCATAGCTTTCTTTGAGCGCCTGCGCGGCTGAGAACAGTTTTTCATATGTGCAGTACGACCCGCACAGCGCAAGACCGAGACGTTTTTTCCCCTCCATGTGCTACTCCTTTCCGGAGCGTTCACCCGGGCAGTGCCGCTCCAACCACCGTTTTATGTACTTCGCAGAACTGCGCGGCGAAAACCGGCCTGGCAGCCCCGGCGCACACACCGCTTTAAGCCCTATGTTCCGTGCGAAATCCGCGTCAAACCCACCCGGCGCAGACGCAAGCTCCAGAATCAGCGCACCCTCCGGTGCGCCGCACAGCGCCGTGCTTGAGAAAACGCGGGCAGGGACGGTGTTGACGATGAAATCGGACGCGCCTGTAACGTTTTCCAGCTCCTGAATGGGGACGGCGTGAAAGCCCGCTCTCTCCGCTTCAGACATTGCCCTTTCACTTCTTGCCGACACCGTCGTCTCCGCTCCCATTGTGCGCAGCCTCTCCGCCAGCGCCCTGCCTATCCTTCCGTACCCGCTGACAAGCGCCCTGCCGCCCATGAGCGCCCTGTCGCTTTCGCAGATAAGCACGCCGATTGCCGCCTCGGCGGTGAGCGCGGCGTTGTACGCGGCAAATTCCTCGTCCCTCATCAAATCAAGCGTGCGCACGCCCGACGCCTCGGCGGCAAACACAAGCTCCCTGCTCAATCCCCCGCCGGCAAGCAGCTGACCCGGGTTGAGGGATGCGGCGATCTCCGCCGTGCTCAGCCGCTTATCGCTCAGCGGCGCGTTTATCGCCCCGTCCTTTTCCGCCGGTACCGGCAGCAGTACGCACTCCGCCCCGTAAAGGCACGACAGAAGGCATGAGCACTGCACACACCCGGCGATCTCCGCCTTTTCCGCCGCGTAGCAATGCACCGTCATTCCGTCCCGCGCCAGCGCCTCCGCCAGCAGCACCGTGCGCCTGTCTCCGCCTATGATCGCATATTTCAGATCTGTCACCTCCATAAATCATGATATTCATACAGCTTATCCATTGTTCGGGAAATCTTTTTTTGGCTATTTGCTTAATTGACCGTGCGGCAAAATAGGTGGTATAATGTATGATGTCAAGGGTTTTGAATTTTCTTCGTACAAGGAGCTTTTTATATGGACGCGATTGTTGCTGTTACCGATGATTGGGGAATTGGCTCAGACGGCACACAGAGCATTGTGCTCAAGGCCGACAGGGAATTTTTCCGGGCAATGACCAAGGGCGCCGCGATCATCGTCGGCAGACGCACACTTGAGGATTTTCCCGGCGGGAAGCCTTTGAAGGATCGCGTCAACATCGTCGTCACACGCCGCGACATAGAGGTCGAGGATGCTATCGTCGTACACACCACTGAGGAGGCGACGGAGCTTGCCGCAAAGTACGATAGATGCATGGTCGTCGGCGGGGCGAGTATTTATATGCAGTTCTTCCCCGATCTCGAGCGCATCTATGTCACAAAGATAAACGCCCACGCGCCCTCCACCGCGTTTTTCCCCAATCTTGACCGCAACCCCGCGTTTGAGATCGAATACGAGGGCGAAGAACAGGAAGAAAACGGAATTTCCTTCCGCTTCTGCACCTATAAGAGAATAGAGTGATCACGGGGCCGCATCGCTTATATGCGATAGCGTCGTACCCGGATAATAGTGAGCCAATATTGAGGCATAGCCGGCGCCGCTGCGCGCCATGACGTTTGCCCCGTATTGGCTCATTCCTACTCCGTGGCCGAAGCCGACGACGGTAAAGAGGAAGTTTGTGCCGTCATACGAGAGGTCAAACGCCGTCGAGCGCAGCAGGAAGAGATAACGCGCCTCCTTCCCGGTGAGTCTTGTTCCGCCCGTATCCACGCTTTTTACTCTGCCGCTGCCGTCTCTTGATATCTCCCCTATCCATTGTGATGCATCCTCCGGGAAGTCCGCCTCGGGGTGCGCCGAAAGAACGGTGTTCTTAAAATCCTTCGGCGATACGGAGACATAGCTTATATAATCCGGCACGGTCTCCGCGCTCTCGGGGCTGGAGACGCTCACAAGATACGGTACGGCGCTCCACACATTCCCGCTGTCCTCGGTCAGCGGTGCAGAGGACGAGTGAAAGACCGCCTGTGCGGGCTTGCCCATATAACTGAGATATTCGCCCTCGGTCTCCTTCACGGCGGCGCTGATTTTCCCGCGATATTTTTCATAGCCCGTCCCCCAGCGGGCGCGCATCTGCTCCTCGGTGAGATATGCCTGACAGCAGCCTGAGGACGTGCAGACCCGCCCCGTGCCGTGCTTGCCGCTCATCATGCAGTACATCGTGTAGCTTCTCGCCGCGACGGCCTGAGCCTTGAGCGCCTCCGTTTCAAACGACGCGGGCATTTCCGCCGCGACCACGCCTGTCAGGTACTCCGTCATATCAAGCTCTCGCGTTTCACCGCCGTCGGAAACGTTCACGGTCCGCACGCCGCTTTCAGGCGCGTCGGCTTCCTTCCGGAAGCGCTCCATGAAATGCGGGAAGCAGTAGGAAAACAGCAGGATGATATAGCAGATCACAAGTATTCTTTTCACGGCATTTCCTCGCTCTTGACGAAAATAGCAAAAAAGTATAAAATAAATAATACCCAAGACAGACAAGCTTTACAGAAGGCTTGTCATAATAGTTTATTGAAAAGAGATCATCATTATGCATGAAAGAAAATTACGCATGAGAGCGCTCGAAACGTCGTGCTATGTCGCGGGTACCGGTGCGTTCAGCGTGTTTATCCGCTGGCTGCAGACCATGCTCGCATATAACGACGAGAGGCTTGTGGACGGCAGCATATTCAATTTACTTGTCCCCGCCATTACCGCAGCAGGCGCGCTCCTGTTCAGGTACTTCATCAAAAAATTCAAGCGCGAAAGATACTATATCCCCGAGGATTTTTTTGAGGCATTTAAAAACAGCGGCAAGGTCTATACGGTTCTCCGCTGGCTGATCTGCGCCATTATGGTTCTTGGCTCGCTCATGCTGCTTATGGAGTGTGAGGTGGATAAGGAAGCGGCGTTCCTGCGCGTGCTTTCGCTTATGGGCGTCGCGGCGGGCTTCTCCTTCCCGATACTTGTCACAAGCGCGAACAAGCCCCACGTCACCAAGCCCTCCACGACCTGCCTGCTTGCCGCCGTGCCCATAATTTTTTACAGCTTCTGGCTGATCACCTGTTACAAGATAAACGCTATAAACCCCGTTCTGTGGGACTATGCAATGGAAGTGTTCACGCTTATCGTCTGCATTCTCTCCTTCTTCTATCTGGCTGGCTTCTCCTATGATGTTCTTAAGCCGTGGCGGGCAATGTTCTTTGCCATGCTCGGCTGTGCCATGTGCGTTATGATGATGGCTGACGAGCGGTATATGGGGATGCAGCTCATGTATCTCTCAGGCGCCGCAATGCAGCTTTACTTTGTATGGATAATGATCTGCAACATGGGGCAGAAGGAAAAGGAATACAAGGTTCAGCCCGAGGACGGGTTTGAACATCTGTGATCTCCCACCGCTCCGGGCGGATAGCCTGATATCAGATTTCCGACAGGACATAACAAAACCCTTTCTTTGTTATGTCCTGTTTTTCAAAATTCCGCCGGGGAACATGTTCCCGGCAAAAATGTCCGCTTTCAACAAATTTGGGGCTGCCTCATAATTTTCTGAGGCAGCCCCAAGTGTTTTTTATTATTTGTTTTCAAAAAAGCCTTTTGCCTGCAGCGCGGTTTCGACCCAGGAGTGATCGAACGTGCCGTTTGCGATCCGGCTGAAAGTGACAGCTTCGCCGTCGTTGTGCTTTCTTGCCTTTTCGGCAAGCTCCGCTGCATCCTCAGGCCTTATAACAACAATCCCGTCCGAATCGCCGACTATTATATCACCCGGGAGAACGGCAATTCCTCCGATGCATACCGGAACGTTTATCTCCCCCGGTCCGTTTTTGTACGGCCCCTGCGGCGTAACGCCGCGTGCAAAAATCGGGAAGTCGGCTTCTCTCGCGGCATCTACATCCCGGATGCACCCGTCAATAAGGAAGCCTCCGAGATTTCTGCTGATCGCAAAGCGCATCATGATCTCGCCGCAAAGAGACCTCTCCATGCCGCCGGCGGCGTCTACGACAATTATATCGCCCGGCTGCGCCAGATCAAGCGCTCGATGGAACATCAGATTATCCCCGAGAGGGGCTTTTACCGTAAAGGCCGTGCCAAGCATCGGCGTTTTGCTGAAAGGCTTTATCGCCGCGTCAACGCAATAAATTCTGCCCATGTTGTCGGCTATATTGGCCACCGGCAGATCTTTGAACAATTGTACAAGTTCATCTGCCGGTCTGCTTATGGGAAATTCGCGGAACCCAATCTGAGACATTTTAAGTAAATAACAGCTCCCTTCATAAATCGTCTATGGCGGAATAAACAATTCGGGACTTTTTATGTCAGCAAGCACATTGTAGTGCAAAATATTTTTTACGTCAACAGCAATTTTAATGAAAATATTTTTTTCGTTTATTTAACCAAAATCGTGAAAAATTATTTATTTAAATTGCCGATTGCTTTTTTTTCCTCTGTGAATATAATGTAAAATAGTTTCATCAAGCGGCGGATTTTGATGAAAAAAATTTCAAAAGGAGCTTTTATGTCAGACTCATCATATTTATTTGCAGAAGAAAGCTACGCACAGCGGATTCATTCCTATTACCCCAACATGAGCTCTTCGGAGAAAAAAATAGCGGATTATATAACCGGCAATTCCTTGGCAGAGATCAATGATCTTACAATAAACGAAATGGCTTCAAACATTGGGACAAGCACTTCAACGATCGTTCGCTTTTGCAGGAACATCGGTTTCAAGAGCTATTCCGAGTTCAGATTTTTTCTTCAGAAGCTGCCTCAGGGCGTTTCGAATGACGAAGAATTGCTCAATGCCGCGCCAAATGCTTCGGCGATCAAAGACAAGGTCATTTCCCTTGTGAACAGCTCCGTTGCAAGCACGGTAATGACAATGGACAATGCATGTCTTGAAGAAGCGATCGACGCGATCTCAAACAGCACTACCGTTGTTTTCTGGGGCTTGGGTACTGCTTCCGGCGTAGCTCAGGCAGCAGCGGCATCGTTTGTGAATATGGGTATTCACGCGATCTCTTATACGGACTGTCTGACCGCAAGAAGAAGTATACACTTCTTGGGCGACAAGGACGTTGTCGTAGTGATAAACAGAAACGGCAGATTTGTCGAGGGGCTCAATATAGTGGAGCTCGCCCTTAAAAGAGGTGTGAAGACAATCGCCATTACGGAAGATCCCCGCTCAGACCTTGCGGAAATTGCAGACATAGTTCTGCTTACGGCGATCAACGACAGGCAGCTGCCCATAATGCTTCCGTGCATCACTTTGTGCCAGCATCTTACCATACAGCTTCTTCAGGTGGGTGTATTGCTGAGAAAATATGATGAATTGCGAGATATTATAGAAATAATGTATGGTGTGACGGACATCAAAGGCAAATAGGGTGCCCCTTGCACCGTGAAAGGTTGCAATTATCCAGATGAAAGACATCATTCTGAACTACGGTAAAGTTTCTCCCGCGCTGGTAGAAAAGTACAAAACCATTGAAGAAGGCGCATCCATTAACGAAGCAATGCCGGCAAGCGGCGCGCTTGATTCCGGCCTTACCCCGCTGTGGCCCGGCACCAGAGTGTGCGGGCCGGCATTTACCGTGCAGGCAAGACCCGGCGACAATCTTATTATTCACAGGGCGCTGCGCCTGCTTCAGCCCGGTGACGTTCTTGTCATTGCTCTTGACGGATTTACCGAATCCGGCGGAATGTTCGGCGGCATTATGTCGAGCTTTGCGCAGAAAATGGGCTGTGCCGGTCTTGTGATCGACGGTTCTGTGCGCGACAGTATGCACATAAAGGAAATCGGTTTTCCGGTATTCTGCAGAGGCCGCTGCGTCAAGAGCAGCACAAAGCGAACCCCCGGCAAGATCAATCATCCGGTAGTTATCGGGAATGTCGTTATAAACCCCGGAGATATGGTTTATGGCGACAATGATTCCGTTGTGATCGTTCCAAAGGAAATTGCAGAAGAGGTCTATGAAGCCGCACATGCAAGAGAAGAGGCCGAAAAACAGATACTTGTCGATATTGCAGAGCGCGGCGCATACGATTTTACAAAATATCAGGCAGCTTACGACGCGCTTGGACTGACGGAGGAAACAAGAAATGGATAATAAGCCGGGAATCAAAGCCTTGAAGCAGGATATTTTCCTCGGTTTGTTTATTGCTTTGTTCGGCACGGTTGCTTTGATAAGCACTTTCAAATTTCCCGAAGGTGCGGCGCTGATGCCGAGAGTGGTAACCATACTTCTTCTGGCGCTTGGACTGCTCCTGTCGGCGGCAAGCCTTATAAAGCTCAAAAAAGGTTCTATCCCCGAGCATACGCCGATAGAACTTGCCCGCATGAAGTACCCGGCGATCGCATATCTGCTGATATTGGTATATGCAGCGCTTATCAATATTCTCGGGTTCTATTCCGCCACACTGCTTTTTCTCGTCTGCTTTATGTACTTTATGAATATCAGGAAGCCCAGAACGATTATCCTCACCGCCGTTATTCTTCTCGGATTTGTATATCTTCTGTTCAATGTCGGGCTTAGTGTAAACTTCCCGTCAGGGATATTGATATAAGGAGGGTATACGGATGGATATATTATCTGCTTTACAGGGGCTTCTCAGCTTTGAAGTTATATTCGCCGTTCTTTTGGGAACGGTAGGTGGGATCGTGATCGGCGCGCTCCCGGGGCTCAGCGCGACAATGGGTATTGCTCTGCTGATACCGCTTACATACGGCATGGGCCCTATTGCGGCAATAGCCATGCTTGCAACCGTTTATACCTCCGCTGTCTATGGCGGAAGTATTTCCGCCATACTTATACACACTCCGGGCACGCCTGCCTCCGCCGCGACCGCGCTGGACGGGTATCAGCTTCAGCAGCAGGGAAAAGGCTTCAAGGCTCTTGGCGTTTCAACGGCGGCAAGCGTGATCGGCGGTGTGATAAGCGGCTTTGCGCTTCTGTTCATATCTCCGCAGCTTGCTAAAGTTTCGCTGATGTTCAGTTCCGGAGAATATTTTCTTATCGCTGTGTTCGGATTGACCATTATAGGAAGCCTCGCAGGCGACAACATGATAAAGGGCATCATTGCCGGCTGCATCGGTCTTATGGTCGGTCTCATCGGCATGAACACAACTGCCTTCTCAAGGTGGAGCTTTGGCAACGTTCACCTTATGGCCGGTATCAACACCGTTCCGGCTATGATCGGCCTGTTCTCCATTCCACAGGTTCTTGAGCTTGTAGAGCAGAGAAGAAAGGCCTCTGCCAACGAGGAATCCGCCGAGCAGAAAGAGCGCATAAAGGCCGTTCAGGCCGCAAGAGATTCCATAAAGGGTCGTTTCCTCCCTACCGGCAAGGAGTTTAAGCGCATTTTCCCGACAATAATCAGATCTACTATAATAGGTATTTTTGTCGGGATACTGCCCGGCGCTGGCGGAGACATCGGATCATGGGTCAGCTATAACGAGGCCAAAAGAGCGTCAAAGCATCCCGAGGAATTCGGCAAAGGGAGCATTGAGGGTGTCGCGGCGTCCGAAGCGGGCAACAACGCCGTATGCGGCGGTGCGCTTATTCCTATGCTTACTCTTGGCATCCCCGGCTCTGCCGCGGTCGCGGTGCTTCAGGGCGGCCTGATAATTCAGGGTCTGAATCCCGGCTGGGAGCTTTTCAGCAAATACGCCGATATGACGTACAGCGTGATAATTGCCTTTATCGCCGCAAACATTCTTATGGGGCTTTTCGGTATGCTTTTGTCAAAATATGCGGTAAAGCTGTCGCTCCTGCCTCCCGGGATCCTTATGCCGAGCATCGTCATTCTGTCGGTCATCGGTTCGTTCTGCATCAACCGTACAATGTTTGACGTATATGTAATGCTTGTTTTCGGGCTTGTCGGCTATCTTATGAGAAAGTTCCGTATTCCGGCAGCTCCCGTCGTTCTCGCCATTATTCTCGGGCCCATGGCCGAAAGAAATCTTATTCAGTCCATATCCATGTCTTACGGGAAAATAGTCGCCTACTATTTCAGCCGTCCTCTTTGCGTCGTTTTTCTCGTACTTATCCTTCTTGCGCTTCTCTCTCCCACTATCGGGAAATTTCTCAGCAAAAAAATACAGAAGAAATATGAATAATTAAGGAGATTTTTTATGAAAAAACTCATTGCTGTTGTTCTTGCGGTTATTATGGTTCTTTCCATTTCCGCAGCAGCATTTGCAGAAGGCGATATGCCCGAAAAAGACGTTTCCGTTATCTGCGCAACCAACGCAGGCGGTGCAATGGATACCGCCGTCCGCCTCCTCACGCCTCATCTTGAAGAGATCTCCGGTGTAAACTTTCCCGTAACCAACATTGCCGGTTCTGCCGGTTGGGTCGCGCTTGCGCAGCTCATGGCGGGCAATTCCCGGAATTATGAAGTATGCTATGTCGCGTTTCCGCAGATCATCGTCGCTTCCATGGATCCTTCTGCACAGCTTGGCATAACCATTGACGACTATAAACCTATTGCACTCGATGTTGACGACAGCAATATTCTTATTGCGATCGGCGGGGAGGAACGCTTTACAAATCTTGAGCAGTTCATTGAGTATGCAAAAAGTAACGATGTTCTTGTCGGCACCTCTGCCGGCGTATATTCTGATGACAACGTATGCAAGACCTATATTCTTGAGGCCGTTCCCGGACTTAAGTTCCAGACCGTTCACTTTACAAGTACCTCCGAAGGCAAGGCCGCTCTTCTCGGCGGCAACATTGATATTCTGATATGCAACGTATCCGAAGCGGTTTCGCAGGCTCAGTCCGGTGAGGTTCTTCCCGTTGCAGTCTGCGCTGATGAGCGTTTTGCTGATCTTCCCGATACTCAGACCTTTACAGAGCTGGGATATGACGTAGTGTGCGGCTCCACCCGCGGCTATGTTGCAAAGGGCGATATCAGTGATGAGATGTATGAAAAGCTGTGCAGCGTGTTCGACGCGGCAATGAGCAGCGAGGAGTATATCAGCGCAGCAACGGAGCGCTACTTCGGTCTCAACAAGCTTATCGGCGCCGATTTTGCCGAGTGGCTTGACGCGCAGAACGAGGATATGGAAGAAATGTACTCCAATCTCAAGTAACAGGCAGGTATATTATGGTATTTGATACTCTTGAACATTGCGAGCAGTACTACTGTTTCGGCAGATTATATCAGAAAGCGTTCGAGTGGCTCAAGGCCACGGATATCATGGCTCTTCCTCTTGGCCGTCACGAGATCGAGGGAAACGATCTTTTCGCTCTTGTGCAGGAATATGAGACCAGAACCGTGGATAACTGCGAGATGGAAACGCATCTTGATTTCATAGATATACATTACATTGCCGAGGGATGCGAATATATCGCATATGCCGACGTCACTAAAATGAATCCGGCAACACATATCGGCAGAGAAATATGGGATACGGTTCTCTATGAAAAGGAGTACAACAACAAGCTTTTTATGGAGAAAGGCGATATCTGCATCTGTTTTCTCAACGACGCACATATGCCGAGATTGATCCCGCTGAATAAAAACATCGTCCGCAAAGTAATTATCAAGCTGCGTGCAAACGCGCAGTAAAGGGAGTCTGCTATGGCTGAAATCAAGATCGCACTTATACAGATGCCTACCGTTGAGGATGTCGCGGCAAATCTTGAAACGGCAAGGGAAAAGGTTAAATATGCCGCCGGACAGGGCGCGGATATTGTCGTGCTGCCTGAAATGTTCTGCTGCCTTTATCAGTCCGCTTCCTTTGTAAAGAACAAGGAGCCGCAGGGCGGAAGAATATGGCAGGCTCTGTGCCGTATGGCCGCCGATAACCGGGTGTATCTCGTAGGCGGGTCAATGCCGGAGCAGGATGGGGACAAAATTTATAATACAAGCTTCATCTTTGCCCCGGACGGCGTTCAGATAGGCAAGCACAGAAAGATTCATTTATTTGACATTGACGTCGAGGGCGGACAGCATTTCAAGGAAAGCGATACTTTTACCGCCGGAAGCAAACCCACTGTTATAAACACAAAGCTCGGTGTGATCGGCGTGGAGATATGCTTCGACATCCGCTTTGAGGAACTCACCCGGCTTATGGCTCTTGAAGGCGCCGAAATGGTCTTTGTGCCTGCGGCTTTCAACATGACCACAGGCCCTGCGCATTGGCAGACGCACTTCAGGGGAAGAGCATTGGATAATCAACTCTTTATGTTCGGCTGTGCCCCTGCGAGAGATGTGAATGGGCCTTACGTATCCTACGGGCATTCCATTGCCGTATCGCCCTGGGGGGCTGTAATTGAGGAGCTTGATGAGGATCCCGGTGTGCTCATCTGTGAAATCGACACCGATCAGATCGGCAGCATCAGGCAGCAGCTTCCTATAATGAAAAACCGCAGAACGGATCTTTATACACTCTCACTCAACCAGTAAAAAGAGCAGCGCCGCATTACCAGCGGCGCTGCTCTCTGCTTGTCAAAAAAGTCCTGAAAAGACTTTTTTGACCGCGCTTTCCGCCGAGCATTTTGAAAAAGTTCAAAATGCTGTT
>CAVENX010000025.1:0-29056 GCA_963617275.1 bacterium | reverse complement strand
TACTCCAACACCGGCGGACAGGCCTCCAAGGCTTCCAACATCGGTCAGGTCGCACAGTTTGCGGCTGCCGGTAAGGAAATCAAGTCCAAGTCCCTTGCTGAAATTGCAATGACCTACGGTTACGTCTACGTTGCTCAGATAGCAATGGGCGCAAACAAGGTTCAGACCCTCAAGGCAATCGCCGAGGCAGAAGCCCACAAGGGGCCCTCTCTCATCATCGCTTACGCTCCCTGCGAAATGCACAGCATCAAGGGCGGTATGGAGAACTGCCAGAAGGAAATGGACAAGGCTGTCAAGTGCGGCTACTGGAATCTGTTCCGTTTCAACCCGGATGCGGAGAAGCCCTTCACGCTCGACAGCAAGGAGCCCGCAGGCGGCTATCAGGAATTCCTGATGAACGAAGCACGTTACAGCCGTCTGACCCGCGAATTCCCCGAGAGAGCAAATGTTCTGTTCGAGGAGTCCGAGGAGAATGCAAAGGCGCGCTACGAGCACCTGATGAAGCTCAAAGCACTTTACGAATAATCCCCATACGCAATCAGCCCTCTCCGGTTTGCCGGAGAGGGCTTTTCAGTTATATCCCATTTACATTTTTTGCTTCACGTGCTAATATTATGTCGTAAAGAGATTTTTTGTAAAACACGCTGAAACAAAATTGCCTTTGAATCGTATTTAATGGCAGAAAACATTTCAGGAGGAAAGAATCATGAAAAATAAGCTTCTCGCCGTTTTCCTTGCCCTCTGCACTCTTCTCAGCCTCACGGCGTGCAGCGCCAAGGCGGACGCGCCTTCCGCAACCGACGCTATCGACGTGACACCCGAAGTTGCCGAAAAGAGCACCGAAACAGCCAGCCCAATGAACACCGTTTCCGACTATAAGGCGCTTGTGAGCGCACAGCCTTCTATCAAGCTCAACGACGTTCCGGAAAAGGCCGAAAACGTTACCTACTGCTGGATCAGCAATATTCCCCCGATCGACCAGATAGACTTCACCCTGGACGGGCATACATACTGCTTCCGTGCGGCCTCATGCCCTAACGGTACCGCTTCCGCCGATATTTCCGGTGTTTACGATCAGCTTCCGTCCGTTTCCACGGTTGATGTCTCCGGCGAAAATCAGGCGGGTGGCTCCTATGTTCTGAGATATGACCCCGACAGCGGCAAGGGCGTTGCGAACTGGACATCAAAAATGGTCGGCACGCAGTACAGCCTTTACTCGGACGACGCCTGCAAGGGCAAAATAGAAGAAATGCCCCTCGCAAAGGTCATGGATGAGCTTTTCATCTACACTCAGGATGCAAAGACCGTCTCCGGCACCGTTGTGGATTCCACTAAAAACACTCTCGCGCTCAACCTTGACGACGGCAGCTCCGCCGTTCTCAACTGTGAGCATATCCCGACTATAACGGTCGCGGCAAACGATAAGGTTGACGTCCTTTACCTCGGCGATATCAAAGGCGATTCCGACGTTATCAAGATCGTCAAGACCGGTACCGCTTCCGCCGCCTCAAGCATGACCTTCAGCGGCACGATTTTCAGGCTTATCGACAGCAATATGTTCGTCCAGACCTCTGACAACAACGTCTTCTCCTTTGTGTACTCCTCCTCCACCCCCGTTTCCGGTGCGGCGACGAAGCTTGCCGAGAATGAGGAAGTGGTCGTGACCTACACAGGCGATCTCTACAACAATCCCACCGCCGTCAGCGTCAATGTCACCAAGGTCGGCGCGACACCAAAGCCTACGCCCACACCGACCCCCGCACCCGCCTATAAGGACGGCTCCGTCACCGGCGTTGTCACTGCGGCATGCGGCATCTGGGTCACCGTAAACGGCGCAGTGTTTGAAGTGAACAGCGCAAACTGCTATGTCAGCGGCAGAGCGGAAGTCGGCGGCTGGGCAACGATCAACTACCGCGACTACGGCAACGGGTATATAATCGTTACCTCCGCGTACTTCTCCGCCTCCCCCACTCCCGAATGGAACACCTATACCGTAACGGGCGATATCACGGCAGTCAACGGCAGCTATGTCACGGTCAACGGCATGACCTTCTGCGTCAACACCTCCAACGTTGAAGGCAAGGCTCAGGTCGGCGGCACCGCGAGAATAGACTATATCGACTACGGCTACGGCTACACGGAAGTTACCTACGCAGTGTTCCTCACCCCCTCCTATGAGCCGGTATACTATGAGGTTCGTTACGGCAGCGGCGCAGCGTACAACTATTCCGCACACGCCGTTAACATCGGCGGTGTTGACTACATCATCAACGGCGGTACGATCATCACCGGCCTCTATTCCGACGGATGCTATGCAGATGTGACATACAACTACTATCCGGACGGCACCTGCGAAGCGACCGACATTCTGTTCTACGGCGCGGGTGCGGGCACCGGCACATGGCACGACGGTATGTACTTTGACGGCACATACTACTACGACGATTACGGCAACATCTACGATATCTACGGCAACTTAGTCTCAAATCCCTACTATTACGACGACGATTATGATTACGATTACGACTATGATTACTATTACTATGACGCAGACAACTTTGATTACGAAAATGCGGTCGGATGACCGCCGATAAAAAAGGTTCCCGGACACACGTCCGGGAACCTTTTTTATATGTCAATTACTGCTTCGCGGGATATACGGCAGCAGGGACATGGCGGTCTGATATATCGGCATAGTCTGCAAAACGACCTTTCCGGGTCCTGTGATCACCGTGTTGAAAAGTCCCTCTCCCCCCAGAAGTACATTCCTTACACCGCTTATCGTCTGCACATCCATAGAGCAGGTACCGTCCATCATGGCAAGATAGCCTGTGTCGATAATGAGCTGTTCACCGCTTCCAAGCGTTTTTTCGACCGCACTGCCATCGATTTCCAGAAATGCGAGGCCATGACCGGAGAGACGCTGCATAATAAAGCCCTCGCCGCCGACAAGGCCGGAGCCGAGCTTGCGCTGGAAGAATACCGACAGTTCGACACCTGCGGTGGAAGCAAGATATGCCGATTTCTGGCAGATCACTTCTTTGTCCGGCGTTATCTCGACAGCCACAATATTGCCCGGAAAGCTTGACGCAAACGCAATAGTCCCGGCGCCGCCGGTGCAGGTGTAGGTGTTCTGGAAAAGGCGTTCGCCCGAAACCATTCTGGAAAGCACCTTTCCAAGCCCGCCGCCCGCCGTTTCCATAGCAATATTGGGCGTCATCCAGCTCATCGCGCCGGCTTCACACTTTATCTGTTCACGTGCTTCAAGCTCCACCTCGACAACAGGCAGAGTGCCGCCAAGTATTCTGTATTTCATAGGTCAAGCCTCCCTGATCAAATTATAAAACTATACCGTCCGGGGTTTTGTGCCAGAACTTTTTGAAAAACTCCCTCGTTTCGGTTACAAGGATCACGAGAAACACTATTGCGATGTATTTTTGGTCGATTATGACTATCTCGGTGAAATAGAACATATACCCTATGACCGAAGAAAGGATCAGCGCAACGGGAATGTACCACTTGCGTCTGTCATAGATAAAGTATATGAGCGCAAGTATGTCCGCCATGTAGAAATATCTCTCATGCATTCTGGGCAGAAGATACGGAATGAGCATGGCAGATATAAAAAACAGCTTTACGAGATCCTTATCATCCATTTCTTTCACGAAAGTTGCACAGAAGTAGACAAAAAGTATCGCGGCGGCTCCTGCGGAGAACACAGAGACAACGCTGAAGCTTTCAAAATCCGCCCCCTCGAAGAAGCGCCAAATTGTTGGCGCATTATGGAAGAGGAAAGCATATTCCTGCGTCTGATGTGCGTAGATGCCGATGCAGCTTGCAAGGCTCCTGCCCGCAAGAAGCGCCGGGATAAGCGAGATGAGATACACGGCAGGTATCCATATAAGGTGCTTCCACTGCACCTTGCCCATAAAGAGGGCTATGCCGAGGGCGGGAAGAATGAACACCGCCTGCATCTTGAAGCAGAACGCCGCTGTCCAGAATATGGCGCAGGGTCTGCCCTTGCCCTCGAGAGCTTTCAGCATGGATATCAGGCAGAACGTAACAAAGATCGCGTCGCACTGCGACCACTGCGCGCTGTTTATCATAACTGTGGGTGCAGCAAGCGTCAGCACAAAGGACGCCATTTGAAGTCTCCTGTCCTCAACGCCGAACATCACTATCTTCATCACATAATATGCCAGCAGCACGTCAAAAAGGCAGCTCAGCCCCTTTATCAGCATCATGGAGTTGAAGTTGATGCGGGAAAATATGAGAAGAATATATATGTACGGAAGATTATAGTCCCCTATCGAGGCACACAGCGCCTCCCTGACGCTCATGCCGCCGAGGGATTTGACCCACTCCTTCAGGAACGCGTCATAGTCGTCGGAAACATAGTACAAAAGGCTTACCCTTGCAAACATCACGCATGCCGCACACGCGCATCCGACAAGAAGCGTCAGCGCGTCAAAGCGCTTCTGCGCGATAAGTATAGCCTCGGAAGCGAAAAACAGCCCGCCGTAAAAGACTGCCGTGAACATGGGGTAATACACATTCACCTTTTCTGCCGTGAGTATGACGAATATGCCGAACCCAACGGCAAGCACTGCGGCGACTGCATAAAGCAGCAGGGAGTTATCCGTAATTTTTTTCAGTTTAACAGCGGATGCGCTCAAATGATCACCTTCAAAACAAGATTCCGTACCGTTACGGGAAAAGAATAACAATGGATTTTACTATATACGCTAAGTGTGCAAAATCATTCGCGGGTAAGCCTGTCAAAAAGCTCCTCGGCGCTGTTTACCATGGCAGTCGCGCCTGACTGGGCAAGCTGCTGTGCGCTGCGGAAGCCCCACGTGACGCTTATACAGTCCATCCCGGCGTTTTTCGCGGTCTCTATATCGACCTCTGTATCGCCTATGTAAACGCACCTGTCAAGCGGCACGTTCATTTTTTTCGCCGCAGCAAGTACGCTGTCCGGCGCGGGCTTTCTGCGGACGTCCTTGCTCTCGCCCACGGCAAGCTCAAGAAGGCCGGAGAAAAATTCCTCCGCCAGCGGCTGCACCGCACTGTCCGGCTTGTTGGAAATGACCGCCTGCTTTACACCCATCGTTTTAAGCTTGTGCATCATTTCCAATATGCCGTCATACGGCGCGGTCTTTATACGGCAATGCTCGTTATACCACGGCATATAAAACGCAAGCACCTTTTCCACAGTTGCCTCATCCGTCCCCGCCGGGCAGGAGAGCGTAATAAGACGCTTCGCGCCGTTTCCCAGATACTGTGCGACTGCCTGCGGCGCCACAGCCGGCAGCGAAAAATGTGAAAGCGCGTAATTCACGCTGTCGCAGAGATCGCCGAGAGTGTCAAGGACGGTACCGTCCATATCATATAAGATTGCATCGTATTTCATATTCGTTCACCGTTTTCTATTCTTTGTGCGGCCATTATACCTTTATTTCAGATATATTTCAAGCTTATCAATCAAATGTGAGGTTCCAGACGCAGCCGTCCGGCAGCGGCCTGTCCGAGCAGACATACTCATCTCCGTCCACTGCCGGGAAGCGTATCTCACATTCTGCCGCGCCGAGCGCCGCGCCTACGGTCCCCGCCGTGCGTATGGCTGAGGCTCTGTCTGCCGATATGACCTCACGCACAAGAGCCTTTCCGCCGTCAATGTACGCCGCGCATACCCCGCTTTGCGTCATGAAAAATCCGCCGCCGTATTCCTCAAAAAGCCGTTTTTCAAATTCGAGCGCAGGAGCCGAAAGGATGACATGCACCCGCTTTCCGAGCGCTTCTTCGCGTCGGTGCGCATACTCCGCCGCTGAAACGTGCACGGCCGTTTCCGCCGCTTCGGCCTTTACCGTAAGTTTTTCGCATTTCAGGGTATATCTGAAATCCACGAGCCGTTCATACCACGCGTAAAGGCTTTTTTCTGCCGGGAGACACGCCACGGCATCCGCGCCGCGCCGCTTTGAAAGCTCGTACACCGCTTTCACAAGCCGCTCCCCTATTCCGCGCCGCCGGTATTTTTCGTAAACCCCGACGCCGTAGATATAGCCTATGCGCAAACGCTCACCCTTGCCGACAAGCTTCTGCCCGTCGATGAGATATGCCGCGCCCGCTATCTCGCCGTCAACAAACGCGGCGGCGCCGGCGCCGATATCCGGCAGGGCTGTAAAAAAGCTTTCGGCCGCACTTTCGGTATCGTCAAAAACCGACGTCCACAGCCGTATAAGCCCCGGTACATCCGCCGTACGGTACTCACGTATTGCCGCATCGCCCATTTTTGCACCTCGCGTCGTACTTCGTAAGCAGAAATTCGGGTTTGTAGCTCATTTTTGAAAAGCGCAGCGACTCGTTGTCCATATCCTCTTCGCGGTTCAGGTATTTTAGCTCCGGATGCTTTGCCTGCATCATGCGTGCCATCTCCCGGCACACCATTGAATATGCCCCGTCAAAATCGGCAAAGGCCTTTTCAAAATGCACGTCAAGCGTATCGCCGCAGGTCATTTCACCCACGGAAAAGCCCATGATCTCGCCGTCGGCAATCAGTACGCCGCCTTCAAGCCCAAGCTGCTCATAAGCGGCAAAGCCCCTTGCAATGGCGTCGTATTCATACGCGATGCCAGTCTCAAGCCTGTCCGCGTTCTCATCGTTCCATTTTTTCAGCATATCCGCACAGTCGGGTATAAGCGCTCTCGTAAGCGGAACAAATTTCCACTCATGCTCCGCTTCAAAGCGGTTGCAGTGATTTCGCTTGCCGTGAAGCGCGTGTCCGGAATATGTGGCAAGCTTTTCGGCGGAATAAATATAATCCGCAAAAAACCTGTTCTCACGGAACTCGAATTTCCCGGGAAACTCCGCTTCAACGGCGGTGCGCTGCTCCTCGGTGAGGCCGAGCATGCAAAACTCCTCGCCGAAATCTGCGGCGTATTCAATGATCGCGTCCAGCGCCGGACGCACAGGCCCCGAGCCGACCGGGAAGGAAAAGCACGGCACTGCGCCGCAGTTGTGGATAAGGAGTCTCTCGTCAAACCTCGCCACGCGCTGCGGGTATTTTTTCAGCCACATATACATATTGCCGAAATTGAAATCCGCGCTGCGGCTGTTTTCGCTTTTCAGGATTTTGTCCGCCCACGGTCTGTCCTCAAGAGTAAGTTCTTTGAAATCAAGCATTTATCAGCAGCCGTAGGTGTTGACACAAACGGCCTTTATCTCCTTTCTGAGTATGCGAAGGTCGGAAAACGCTTCCGGCCTTTTGGAAACATCCCTCAGCAGCGCCGACGGATGATATGTCGCCATAATGCGCCGCCCGTATTTATCAAACCACTGTCCGTGCTCCCGCGTTATGCGGAAGCTTTCGCTTATGACGGCACAGGCGGCTATTCTGCCCAGACACACGATAATCTTCGGGTTCACAAGATTTATCTGCTTTTCAAGCCATTCGCGGCAGGCTTCTTGCTCGTCCGGCTTCGGGTCGCGGTTGCGCGGCGGACGGCACTTGACAATGTTGGCGATATACACCCTGCTTCTGTCGAGGTCGATCATCTCAAGCATACTGTCAAGCAGCTTTCCCGCCGGACCGACAAACGGTATTCCCTGCAGATCCTCCTGCTCGCCGGGACCTTCGCCGATAAGCATCACCTCAGCACGTTCATTGCCTACGCCGAAAACGACGTTGTGGCGCGTTTCACACAAGCCGCACCGGCGGCACCCGTTACATTCATTTTTAAGGCTGTCCCACTTTTCGCTCAAAGTGTATTCCTCCGATATTTTTCATACTGAAATTCGCATATACATATAATTGTTGCATTGGAAGCGTTCAGGTAGTATAATATAGCAGTTAAAGTCAGGGCGTGATCGCTTTACGGACAACATTTTATCATTTTGCTTTCGTAATATCAACAGCTTTGACCGCCGCAGAAGCGGTCGGAAGCAAAATTCGATTTGGAGAACAATATGCTGGATTTTGAAAATTATATGTCCCCCGGAAGAAAGGGACATCTTATAGGTATCGGCGGCGTGTCCATGTCCTCTCTGGCAGAGGTGCTGTGCGGAATGGGCATAAGCATCA
This sequence comes from bacterium, assembly GCA_963617275.1. GTDB lineage: Bacteria > Bacillota > Clostridia > Oscillospirales > Oscillospiraceae > Limivicinus. The sequence goes on along the minus strand of CAVENX010000025.1, from coordinate 20,976 downwards.
CCGGCTCCGATATGAATGAAAACAATCCCAATGTCATATCTCTCAGGAAAAAGAACATCCCCGTTTTTATCGGCCACAGGCCGGAGAATATAGGCGAAGATGTTGATTTCATCGTGAGAACCGCCGCCGTTCACGATGACAATCCGGAAATAATCCGTGCGCATGAGGCGGGTATCCCTGTTTTTGAGCGCACGCAGGCTTGGGGTGCTATCTCCAAGGACTACACCAACGCGCTGTGCATATCCGGCACTCACGGCAAAACGACCACCACCTCCATGTGTACGCACATCCTTATGGCAGCGGAAAAGGACCCCACCGTTATGATAGGCGGCACTCTGCCGCTGCTGAAAGCCGGTCACAGGGTAGGTCACGGCAACACGATAATTATGGAAGCGTGCGAATATTATAATTCTTTCCTTTCCTTCCACCCCACCGTTGCCGTCATCCTCAACATTGAGGCCGATCACCTCGACTTTTTCAAGGATCTGGAGGATGTTGAAAAATCGTTCCGCGCTTTTGCCGAGCGTACCCCCGAAAGCGGTACGGTCGTTGCAAACTATGACGATAAGAACACGATGGATACCATCCGCGGCATCGACCGCAATGTGATCACCTTCGGTCTTACGCCGGAGGCCGACGTCTACGCGGAAAATATCGAATTCAAGGGCGCAAACTCAAAGTTCGACATAATGTACAACGGTCAGCTTTTTACCGACGTTATCCTGCACGTCCCAGGTATGCACAACGTCAAGAACGCGCTTGCCGCCACCGCCGCATGCATAAGCGTCGGCATACGTCCCAGCTCTGTCAAATACGGTCTGGCGGGCTTCAACGGTGCGGGCAGACGCTTTGAGTTCAAGGGCAAGTTCAACGGCGCGGATATATACGACGATTACGCCCACCACCCGGGTGAACTGAAAGCGCTGCTGGACGCGGTGGAAATGCTCAACTACAAGCGCAGCATCGTTGTGTTCCAGCCGCATACGTTCAGCCGCACCGCCGCGCTGTTCAACGATTTTGTGGAGCAACTCAAGCGTCCCGACGTTCTGCTGCTGGCGGAGATATTTGCCGCAAGAGAGACGAATACTATCGGCATTTCATCGGGTGATCTCGCCAAGGAGATAGGCCGGGCGAGCTTTATTCCAAGCTTTGACGGCATTGAAAACGTGCTTAGAGCCATTGCACGTCCCGGCGATATAATTCTCACCGTAGGTGCAGGCGACGTCTACAAGATCGGCGAAAATATAGCGGAGGAGTAAACGCCGGACGCAAAACGGAGTATTTACGAAAAACAAAAAGGAGGGTTCTGCCCTCCTTTTTAAGTATGATTTTGGGGGAGAGATTATATGCCCGCTTCAAAACGCAGATATGATATTGACCTGTGCAGAGCGTTTGCCTGCCTTATGGCGATCGGCACGCACATACCGGATATTTGCTCCGCCGATTCGCTTTCGCCTTTCACGGCCGATCTGCGCTCATGCTTCATTTACTTCTGCCGCGCCGTCATTCCGATTTTTTACATGGTGACCGGCAGCCTTTACCTCGGCAAGGAAACAGCGGACATCGGAAAAACCGTGAAAAAGGCTTTCAGGCTCCTGCTGCTTTTCCTTGTCTGGTCTGCACTTTATATTGCAAGGTCGCAGTTCCTTTTCCAGACCTACCACACGTTCAACGAGTTCTATTCGGCGCTTTTCACCGGGCATTACCACCTCTGGTTCCTTACCGCGCTTGCCTCGGCGTATTTCTTTCTGCCGCTGCTTCATGGCGCGATTCACGGCGCAAAGGTAAGTCTCAGATACATAATCATTCTTTTTATTGCCCTTGCTATCGTCAAATACAATGCCGAAATCTTTGTTCCGGACATATGGCGCGGGCCGCTTACCATGTTCTCGGCGGATGTTGTGCCTATTCTGGTGTACATGCCCTACGGCTATTACCTTTCAAAGCGCGAGATCACCGGGACGTTTACCGCTTTTCTCGGTGCGCTCACGCTGCTCGTCCTCCCGCTCTGCGTGTGGCTTATAAAACGCTATGGCGGCGTCATACCTAATCTCACAAGCGGGACGATGCTGCCTCCGTCGATAATGCTCTTTGTGTGCTCCTCGTTCGTCTTTGCGCTGTGCAGATATATTGCGGGCAAATCGTCAAAGCCGAATGGGTTTATCATGCAGCTTTCCGGGCTCAGTCTCGGCATATATCTCGTCCATCCCTTTGTCATCGACGAGATATACCGCCTTGAATACATCGGCGCGCTTCCGGCGCTGTTCACCGAAAGTATGCAGTATCTCCGCTATCCGTTCATTTTCATCGTCACGGCCGCGCTTTCCTTTGTGCTGTCGTATATACTGAAAAAAATACCGGTTCTGAAAAAACTTGTTCTCCAATAACGCCGGCTCCCACGCGTCAGGACGCCGCCTTATACCGGTCTGCCGTTGAGTACGGCTTTTGTGAGCGTATCGCCGGAATAGCAGAGCTTGAGCGAGAAAAACGGGCAGTCCGTATCAAGCAGGCGCAGGAAAATTTTGTCCCCCTCCCATATCGGGAGCGACAGCAGCTTTTCCTTTTTTATCCATTCAAGAACGCCCTCGTCACATTCCTTCACTTCACCGGAAAAATCGAAGCATTTGAACAGGTGCATATACTCCGTTCCCCATTCGTCCGACACAAATGTAACTATTCCGCGGTACTGCCAGCTTTCGGCGGTCAGCCCCGTTTCCTCAAGCATTTCGCGGCGCATACATTCCTCCGGGGCTTCGCCCTCTTCGAATTTGCCGCCTATGCCTATCCATTTATCGTGGTTTTCATCGTTGACCTTTTTGACGCGGTGCAGCATCAAATAGCTGTCACCGCGTTCAATATAGCAGAGGGATGTATTTTTCATGCTTCCTCCGCCGCTTTTTCCGTCATATGCGAGAGGATCACGATATCCCCGTCCTCCGATTCCGCGACCTTTAGAATGCCCTTTTCGGAACGGAGGGCAATCGTCTCGCCGTCGCTTTCGCCGGAGACGCAGACAAAGCTTTCCAGCGCAAAGTCGCTCGTATAATTATAAAAAGCGTCGTACTCCTCAAGATACAGCACGTTGTCCTTGCCCTCCGTCAATTCATCAGAGCTTATATTGCCGTGCTTTTCAAGAATCTTATCCACGGCGGCGCGGCTGTATTTATGCACGGGAACGGGCATTTCCTCAAGCGTCACATCGCCGAAAGGCCAGTCTTCAAGCTTTTTGAGCGCCTCGAACTCTTTTTCATCCTTCACATCCTCCCCGCCGGGGAAATTGTGCAGGAAGAGTGAAAAGTCCATATCACCTATCTTTTCGTAATCGGGCAGGAGAAAGCAGCACAGCGGATTTATCTCGCCGTCTTTTATTGCTTCAAATTCCGCACTGTACGCTGAAAGCGCTTCGTCGGAAAGCCGCTTTATCTCCTTCGCCGGTTCCGCCGCGGCACAGCCCGCTGCACACACGGCAAGCGCCAAAATCAATATGAGCGAAATTATTTTTTTCATTTGATTTACCTCCGTTCAATATATAATACGATGCGGGTAAAAATATCCATGTTCCTTTTTATATTAACAAATGCGCCCTTTTCACGCAACAATTAAATAAAATTTCGCATATCGCTTGAAAAAACATTATTATATGTTAGAATGATTTTATTATGGAAAAACTGACTTCGAGAAAAAACGAATATATCCGCCGTCTCCGAGCTCTCGCGTCCGACAGAGAGTACCGCAATGAAAAGGGTGAGTTTGTCTGCGATGGGCTGAAGCTGCTCAAGGAGGCGCTGTGCTTCGGCGCCGCAGTGACGAGCGTGCTGTGGAAGGACGGTGCGGAAGCTCTCGCCGGGCTTGAAAGTGCGGCGCAGTACCTTGCCGACAGTGAGCTTTTTGATTACGCCTCGCCCATGAAGAACAGTCCCGGCCCGCTCTTTACCGTAAAAATTCCCGCACAGGACACCGGGGCGCCGATAAAGAACGCCGTCGTCCTCGAAACAGTACAGGATCCCGGCAACGTCGGCACCGTTATACGAACCGCCAACGCTTTCGGGCTTGGCGCGGTCGTTCTCACCGGTGAGTGCGCCGACCTGTATAACCCTAAGACCGTCCGCTCCACCATGGGCGCGATATTCCGCCAGCGGGTGCTTACCGTTGACGCGGAAGGACTTGAGCGTCTGCTTGAGAGAAATTCCCTCCCGCTCTACGGTGCAGCGCTGCACCGCGACTCCGTTCTTCTGACGGCGATCGACGTGAAAAATGCCGCCGTCGCGGTAGGCAGCGAGGGGAAGGGGCTGAGTGAGCGTCTGCTTTCGCTCTGCGATAAAACCCTGTTCATACCCATGCAGCCCGACAGCGAATCGCTCAATGCCGCCGTTGCCGCGTCTGTCATAATGTGGGAAATGTCAAGATAATTATAATAGAAGAAAACCGGTTTCTTACCGTGTGAAAGGAAGCTGCGGAAATGTCATCTCTCAAATATTGGATATGGTTGTCCTCCGCCGAAATAAGCGCGGACGCAAAGGCCGCCGTACTTATGCATTACGGCGGCGCAGAGCACGCCTTTCTTTCGCCGGCAGGTGATTTTTCCACAGTCGAGCGTCTTTCAAAGCGTGACAGGGAAATTCTGGAAAAGCGCGATATGACTATGGTTGACCGCATACTTGAAAAGTGCGAGATGCAGGGTATAGATATCATAACATATCAGGACGCCCGCTATCCGCGGCGTCTGCGCAGTATATACTCCCCGCCCGTGGTGCTGTACGTAAAGGGCAGGCTTCCCGCGCTCGACGAAAACGCGGTCATAGCCGTCGTCGGCACGAGAAACGCAAGCCCCTACGGCATAAAGATGAGCCGGACTATCGCTTGCGACATTGCCCGCTGCGGCGGCATGGTCGCGTCCGGACTTACACGCGGCATTGACGCGGCCGCGGCGGAGGGCGCGTTGTACGGCGGCGGCGCCGTGATAGGCGTACTCGGCACGTGCCACGCGAAAAGCGAGGGCGCGCTTGCCGTAGAAGTCGCAGGGAGAGGCGCGCTTATAAGCGAGTACGCGCCCTATACGGAGCCAAGAAAGCTCCACTTTCGTGAGCGCAACCGCATAACCTCCGGCATATCGGTTGGCGTTGTGGCGGTCGAAGCGCCCGAGGGCAGCAACACGCGCCTTTTCGTGCAGGAAGCCGCCGAACAGGGACGGGAGATTTTCGCTGTGCCCGGAAACGCGGACGCGGCAAATTCCGTTGAGACGAACAGCATGATAAAGGACGGTGCGCACACCGTCACCTGCGGCTGGGAAATACTTGAGGAATTTGAGGGTATGTACCCCGGAAAAATCAAAAAGGCACTTTCCTCCGACGGCGCTGAAGCCGTTGAATACGCCAGATGTGCCGTCCCCGCAAAGCACTATTCAGCGCATGAAAAACACAAATCGACAAAAAAAGAAGTTGACAAGCCACAAAACACAGGATATATTGGCTTGCAAGAACAGCTGAATGATCTTAGCGAGAACCAGCTTAAAATAATAGCGGCTATCGAAAAGTCGGCAAGTCATATTGACGATATAATAGAAAGCACCGGTCTAAGCGCAGCGTGCGTCCTGTCCCAGCTCACTGTTCTGGAGATAAAGGGCTATGTGCGCAGAGAGGCCGGAAGACGGATAGTTCTTAATATCACGAAGAAGTGAGGATCACCCAATGGCAAAAGCAAAGGACCTTGTGATCGTTGAGTCCCCTGCAAAAGCAAAAACGATTGAAAAATATCTGGGAAGCGGATACAAAGTTACCGCGTCTATGGGACACCTGAGAGATCTGCCCAAGAGCAAAATGGGCGTGGACATAGAGCATGATTTTGAGCCGCAGTATATCCCGGTCAGAGATAAAAAAGAGCTTATCGCGGAGCTGAAAAAGGAATCGAAAAAAGCGCCCACCGTCTATCTCGCAACGGACCCTGACCGCGAAGGCGAGGCCATTTCATGGCATCTCAAGGAGCTGCTGGGCCTTGACGACGAAAAGGCGCGCCGCGTCACGTTCAACGAAATTACGAAAAAGGTAGTCACCGAAAGTATACAGAATCCCCGCGACATTGACCAGAACCTCGTAGATGCGCAGCAGGCAAGGCGTATTCTCGACAGGCTCGTCGGCTATGAGCTTTCTCCCCTGCTCTGGCGCAAGATCAAAACAGGTCTTTCTGCGGGACGCGTACAGTCCGTTGCAACAAGAATGGTTGTTGATAAAGAGGATGAGATAAAGAACTTTGTCAGCGAGGAATACTGGAACCTTGATGCAATGCTCCGCTGCGGCGAGGGCGGCTTTACCGCCCGCTTTCACGGCAAAGGCGACAAAAAGGCAGAACTTAAAAGCCGCGAGGACGTTGATACGGTCATAAACGCCGTGTCGGTCTCCCCGTTTACCGTCAAAACCGTCAAGCGCGGTGAAAAGCAGCGTTCCCCTGCGCCCCCGTTCATAACCTCCACCTTGCAGCAGGAGGCATCGCGCCGCCTCGGCATGACCCCGAGACGCACAATGTCGATCGCGCAGCAGCTCTATGAGGGCGTTGAGATAAGCGGTCACGGCAGCGTAGGTCTTATCACGTACATGAGAACGGACTCTCTGCGCCTTTCCGACGTGGCTCTTGAAGCAGCGAAAAATTATATAGTCGGACGTTACGGCGAAAAATACTACCCCGGAAAACCGAGAACCTTCAAAACGAAGCACGGTGCACAGGATGCTCACGAGGCCATACGTCCCACCGATGTTTTTCTCTCACCCGACGTTGTGCGCAAGGATCTCACTCAAGAGCAGTACAGGCTGTACCGCCTTATCTGGGGGCGCTTCACCGCATGCCAGATGGCAAATGCGGTGTATGACAACGTATCCGTTGACTGCGTATCGGCGGACTATGTATTCCGCGCCAACTATTCCGAGCTAAAATTCCCCGGCTTTACCGCCGTGTATGAGGAATCAAAGGAGGAGGAAAGCGCTGAGCTTGCAAATCCGCTCCCCTCTCTGACGGAAGGGCAGGCACTCACGCTTGAAAAGCTGCTGCCCGATCAGCAATTTACTCAGCCGCCCGCCCGCTACACCGAAGCAACGCTCATCCGTGCGTTGGAGGAAAAAGGCATAGGCCGCCCCTCGACATACGCGCCTACCATAACGGCCATTACTTCACGCGACTATGTTATAAAAGAGGGCAAATATCTCCGCCCCACCCCACTCGGCGAGGTCGTCACACAGCTTATGAAGGATCATTTTCCCGATATCGTTGACGTCCAATTCACAAATCAGATGGAAGAACGGCTCGATGAGATAGAGGGCGGCAAGGCCGAATGGAAAAGTGTCCTCAAAGATTTCTACAAGGATTTTGACGCCGAAATGAAGAAGGCCGAGAGCGATCTTGACGGCGTGAAGATAAAAGTCCCGGATGTTCTCAGCGATGAATACTGCGATGTCTGCGGTAAGCAGATGGTAGTAAAAAAAGGTAAATTCGGCTATTTTCTTGCCTGCCCCGGCTTTCCGGAATGTACCTTTACAAAGCCCATTGTCGTCGAAATGCCCGGCAAATGCCCCAAGTGCGGCGGGAAGATCCTCAAGCGAACATCAAAAAAAGGCTATGTGTTCTACGCCTGTGAGCGTGGAACCGACTGCGGCTTTATCACGTGGGACGTGCCCACGAAGGATTTCTGCCCCGCCTGCGGAAAAACGCTCTTCAAACACAGCGGAAGAGGGCCTCTCAAATCGTTCTGCATAAACGAGGAGTGTCCGAACTTCGTCCCCGAGGACAAGCGCACGTATAAGAAGAAGACCCCCGAGGAAAAAGCGGCGGCAGAGGAAAAGAAAGCAGCAAAGGCGGCCGCAAAGAAAGCAGCAGAGGAAGAAAAAGAGGCCGCAAAGAAAAAAACGGCGGCAAAAAAGCCCGCCGCAAAGAAAACCGCCGCGGAAAAGAGCGGTGAAAAGGACGCGGCGGAATAACGGAGCGGCCGGAAACGAGACAGATATATGAATACAGTAACAGTTCTCGGCGCGGGACTTGCCGGAAGCGAATGTGCGTGGCAGCTCGCCAAGAGAGGAATACATGTAAGGCTTGTGGAGATGCGCCCGTTGAAAAGCTCCCCCGTGCATGTGACGGACGAGTTTGCGGAGCTTGTATGCTCCAACTCCCTGAGGAGCGACGAGCTTACAAATGCCGTGGGTCTTCTCAAGGCAGAGATGCGCAAAATGGGTTCGCTCATCATGGAAAGCGCTGACAAAAACGCCGTCGCCGCAGGCGGGGCGCTGGCGGTAGACCGCACGGGCTTTTCCGAATATATAACAAGGGTGCTGGAAGCACACCCCAATGTTGAAATAATCCGTGCGGAAGCGGCGGAGATCCCCGAGGGCGAGGTGGTCGTTGCGACGGGTCCGCTCTCCTCAGACGCTATCGCCGATGTGATAATGAAGCTCTGCCCCGACAGCGATCTGCATTTTTACGATGCGGTCGCGCCCATCGTCACGCTTGAGAGCGTGGATATGGACAGCGCGTTCTTTGCCTCCCGTTACGGCAAGGGCACTGCGGACTATGTGAACTGCCCGATGGATAAGGACGAATACCTTGCCTTCTGGCAGGAGCTTACTACCGCGAAAGAAGCGGCGGTTCACGGCTTTGACGATTCCGGCGTGTTCGAAGGCTGTATGCCCGTCGAGGTCATGGCGCGGCGCGGCGTTGAGACACTGCGTTACGGGCCCATGAAGCCGGTCGGGCTTATCGACCCGCGCACGGGCGTTGAAAACTACGCCGTTGTTCAGCTTCGCAAGGACAACGCCGACGGTACTCTTTACAACATCGTCGGCTTCCAGACGCATCTCACATGGGGTGAACAGAAGCGTGTTTTTTCAATGATCCCGGCTCTTAAAAATGCGGAATTTGTGCGCTACGGCGTTATGCACCGAAACACATTCCTCAACAGTCCCAAGCTTCTGGACAGATACTACCGCCTCCGTTCGGATGAGCGCATAAGCTTTGCCGGACAGATAACGGGCGTCGAGGGCTATGTTGAGTCCGCAGCATCCGGTATGCTCGTCGGCATCGAAACGGCGGCGCGGCTTCTCTCTCTGCCGCCGGTGGATTTCCCACAGGAGACGGCAATTGGTGCGCTCGGTCTTTACATCTCCGGCGGCAGCGTCGGGGAGTTCCAGCCGATGAACATAAACTTCGGCATTATTTCCCCGCTCGGCTGCCGTGTCAAGGGTAAGCGCAATAAGAACGCGGAGATTTCAAAGCGTTCTCTTGAGATAATAGATAAGCTTATGACAGGTGAGGTTTTCAGGGTATGAAAATAATATTGGACGCGATGGGCGGCGATAACGCACCCCAGTCAACGGTCAAAGGCGCAGTGTGCGCAAAGCGTGAGCTGGGTGTGGATATTATCCTCGTCGGTATTGAGGAACAGATCAGAGAATGTCTTAAAAGCGAGGGCTGCGACGGCATTGAGATCGTAAACGCCACGGAAATTATCACGATGAACGACGACCCCAGCACAGCCACACGCAGGAAGAAGGATTCTTCCATGACGGTCGCGCTGAAAATGCTCAGTGAAGGAAAGGGCGACGCGGTCGTCTCCGCAGGCAGCACCGGCGCTCTGCTCACCGGCGCAACACTCACCGTCAAGCGTATAAAGGGCATCCGTCGTGCGGCAATGGCGCCCGTTCTTCCCGCCGGTGAGCACGGGGTCATGCTCATCGACTGCGGTGCAAATGTTGAGTGCACCGCCGAATACCTGCTGCAATTCGCGTTTATGGGCGCTTTTTACGCAAAAAAGCTCATGGGCTGTGAAAACCCGAGGATAGGTCTGCTCAATAACGGGGCGGAAGCGGAAAAAGGCGGGGAGCTTCAGCATCAGGCGTATGCACTGCTCGACGCCGCCGCAAAGGAAGGGCGCATAAACTTCATCGGCAACATTGAAGGAACGGACGTCTTTTCCGGCAAGGCCGATGTCGTTGTTACCGACGGCTTCACCGGCAACATTCTTCTGAAAACCACCGAGGGCGTTATCAAGTATATCATGGGCGCGCTCAAGGGCGTTTTCTACAAGAGCACCGTCAACAAGCTTGCCGCCGCAGTTCTCAAAAGCGACCTTGCGCAGATGAAAAAGTCAATGGACGTGAACGAGGTCGGCGGTACGGCGCTTGTCGGCATTTCAAAACCCGTTATCAAGGCACACGGCTCCTCAAACGACCGCTGCATCTTTGCCGCGATAAGACAGGCGGTGAACTTTGTTGACGCGGATATTATCGCAGATATAAACGAAAACATTGAGTATATGAAGCTTAAAACAGAGTAAGGCGGAAAAATGGACAAGCTTGAAGAGAAAATCGGATACGGCTTTAAAAACAGGGAGCTTCTCACCACCGCGCTGACCCACAGCTCCTACACCAACGAGCGGCATGATTCCGTCGAGTGCTACGAGCGTCTTGAGTTTCTGGGCGACTCCATTCTGGGCGTTGTGACGGCGGAATTTCTCTATCGGCATAAGCCGAAGCTTCCCGAAGGACGCATGACGAGACTCCGGGCGGAGCTTGTGTGCGAAGTCAGCCTGCACAAGGTGGCGCTCTCTATCGGGATAGGCAGATATATGCGTCTCGGCAAGGGTGAAGAGCGCAGCGGCGGAAGAGAACGCGCCTCCATCCTCGCCGACATGGTGGAAGCGATAATCGCCGCGATCTATCTTGACGCCGGTATGGACGAAGCGAAAAGGTTCATTATGGACAAGATCCTCAGGGACGCGGAGATAACCGATCAACACCGTTCCGCTGACTACAAAACCGCCCTCCAGGAGCTTGTACAGCGCGACAGCGAAAGCCATATCGAGTATGAGCTTATCGGCGAAAGCGGCCCCGACCACGACAAGCGCTTTACATTCTGCGTAAAGATAAACGGTGCCGTCGCCGGTGAAGGCACAGGCAGGACGAAAAAGGAAGCGGAACAGCTCGCCGCACAGAAAGCGCTGGAGGGACTGGACGCATGAGCGCCAAAGAGAGCATCATTCCGGTGTTCGTGCCGCATCTCGGCTGCCCGAACGACTGCGTATTCTGCAACCAGCGCAGGATCTCCGGCAGCACCGTACCCGCGACTGCGGAGGATGTTGAAAACGCAATAAAAAACGCGGCCGCCTTGCCCCGCACGGGGGCAAAGCGGCAATTGGCGTTTTACGGCGGGAGCTTCACGGCGATCCCGACGGCGGAGCAGGAGTCGCTTTTATCCGCCGCCTATTCGCATCTGCTTGGCGGAGAGATAGATTCCATACGTCTTTCCACCCGTCCCGACGCCATTGACGCGGAAATTCTCGCCCGTCTCAGGCGTTACGGGGTTGAAACAATAGAAATAGGCGCGCAGTCGATGGATGAGCGTGTGCTGCTGCTTGCCGGGCGCGGCCACACCGCAAAGGACGTTGAAAGCGCCTCCCGGCAGATAAAAGCAGCGGGCTTCCGGCTCATTCTCCAGATGATGACGGGGCTTCCCGGCGCAGATGATGAAAGCAGCGCGGAGACCGCACGGCGCATTATTGCGCTTGAACCGGACGGCGTGCGCATATATCCCACGGTCATTGTCCGCGACACTGCGCTTTGCGATCTGTGGGAGGCAGGGCGCTACGCCGAACATACGGTTGAGGACGCGGTGAGGGTTTGCGCAAGGCTTCTGCCGATGTTTGAAAAGGCAGGCATCCCGGTGATACGGCTCGGCCTTAATCCGACGGATGAGCTGTCCGGCGGCGCGGCCGTCGGCGGGGCTTACCATCCGGCGCTCGGTGAGCTTGTCAAAAGCAGGATAATGCGCGAAAAGGCAGAAAAGCTGCTTGCCGGAACCGATCCGGGCAGCAGCGTCTCGCTTGGCGTGAACAAAAGCAGGATATCGCAGATGACCGGTCAACACCGGTGCAACATAGAATATCTGACCGGAAAGTTTTCGCTTAAAGAGCTGAAAGTAAAACCTGCCGCCGTCGAAGCGGATGAAATAATAATACTGCCGCAGAGCGGCAAGCGCTGAAAAACGGCTGTCTCAAAATAACTTTGAGACAGCCGTTCCGGCATTTGTTTTATTGATTTATCAGAAGATAGCGACAACAGCGCCGTTGTAGGTATCCTCGATGAACTGCTTGACCGCGTCGCTCTGGAGAGCCTTTACGAGAGCAAGAGTCTTTTCGCTGTTCTCATTGCCTGCGGCAACGGCAACAATGTTTGCATAGGTCTGCGCGGCGTCGCCGGAAGCGTCCTCGATTGCAAGAGCATCCTCAACTTTCAGCCCGGCCTGAAGAGCATAGTTGCCGTTGATCACGGCGAGAGTGCCTTTGTCGGAATTTTCAAGCTGTGCAGGGACAGAGTCTGCCTGTACGGGAACGATGTTGTAGCCGCCGTCGTCAACGATGTCGAGGTGGTTTACGCCCTCAGCCGCGCTTGCATCGGCAGGGAGAGTGATCAGGCCTTCCTGCTGGAGGAGGAGCAGGGCGCGGGTCTCGTTGGAGTCATCGGCAGGAATGAGAATGGTAGCGCCCTCGGCAACATCTTTTACGCTGTCAACGCCGTTGCCGTAGAGGCCGAACGGCTCGTAGTGAATGGAAGCCACGGCGACAAGATCCGTACCGTTGGATTCATTGTAGCTGTTGAGGTAGGGGGTGTGCTGGAAATAGTTTGCGTCAAGCTCACCCTGAGAGAGTGCGAGATTGGGCAGGACATAATCGTCGTATACGACAACTTCAAGCTTCCAGCCGTCTTTTGCAAGGGCATCCTTTACGGACTCAAGAATTTCGGCATGAGGAGTGGAGCTTGCGCCGACTTTGATGGTCTTCTTGTCGGAGGAGCAGCCCGCGCAGAAAGCGGCAACGAGGGCAAGTACGAGTACAATAGATACTATTTTTTTCATTTTTGGTTTCTCCTTTTTCATTAATTTCTGATGCGTTTGTCGGTTTTTACTGCTATATATCTGCCAAGCTCCTGAATTATCTGCACGATGATCACGGTGAGGAATACACATATCCACGTGATATCGCTGTTGGAGCGTTGGTGACCGTAAATTATGGCTATCTGCCCGAGGCCAGTGCCGCCGATAGTAGCCGCCATGGCGGAGTAGCCGAGGATTGTGACAATACTGATAGCCGCGCCGTTGATAAGGGAGGGCTTTGCTTCGGGGATAAGCACCTTTGTGATTATCTCGAAATTCGTTGCACCCATGGACTGCGCTGCTTCGATGACGCCGGAGCTGACCTCGCTCAGTGAGCTTTCCGCCATTCTTGCGACATACGGCGCGGCGGCGATGACCAGCATCACAATGACCGCCTTATTGCCAAGAGACGTGCCTACAATGAACTTTGCGACCGGCAGCATTGCGACCATGAGTATTATGAAAGGTATGCTGCGGAAGAAGTTCACGACAAAGCCCAGAAGCTTATTGAGCTTCGGCAAGGGGTGGATGCCGTTTGGGGAGGTGACATTGAGCACAACGCCCAGCGGCAGGCCGATAAGATAAGCAAAAAGTGAAGAGATAAATGTCATATATACGGTTTCCCATATGCCCAGCTGTAAAAGACCATTGTCCCACAATTTATAAAACATTTCGGATAACATCGCTTATATCTCCTCCTTCCAGCTGACGTCGGAATGTGTCAGCCATGTGATTATCTTGTCCGCCTCACGCGGCTCATTGGGAAGCTCTATGACCATGTGGCCGTGGAGCACGCCTTCGTAAATTCTTGTGTCTGCAAACAGTATGTTCACCGGTGCGCCGCATTCCATGACCATTCTGGCTATGAGCGGCTCGTTCGTTTTTTCGCTGCCGTCAAAGGTAAGGCGTATTCTGCGTCCGCCTTCCGTAGCTATCGCGGTGCTGTCCTTCGGGATTATCAGGTCACGGGCGATCTTGGACTTGGGCGACGTGAACACCTCCGAAACCTTCCCGACTTCCGCGATATGGCTTGAGTCGATAACCGCAACGCTGTCGCATATTCTGTCTATTACCTTCATCTCATGGGTGATAACGATTATCGTAACGCCGAGTTTTTCGTTTATCTCCTTGAGCAGATCGAGTATCTGGCGGGTGGTATTGGGGTCGAGTGCGGATGTTGCCTCGTCGCACAAAAGATATTTGGGGTTCGTCGCAAGCGCCCTTGCTATCGCAACGCGCTGCTTCTGCCCGCCGGAGAGCTGTGACGGATATGAGCTTTCGCGCTCTTCAAGTCCAACCATCTTTATAAGTTCTCTCGCCCTTGTCTCCGCCGTTTTTTTATCGACACCGGCTATCTCAAGCGGAAAACAGACGTTTTTGAGTACGTTTCTCTGCTCCAGCAGATTGAAGCCCTGAAATATCATGCCGATCGACTGCCGCAGTTTCAGAAGCTCCTTATGAGGAAGCTTTGTAAGACTCTTTCCGTCGATTATCACTTCCCCGCTCGTGGGCACTTCCAAAAGATTTATGCAGCGCACCAACGTGCTTTTTCCCGCACCGCTCAGCCCTATTATACCGAATATCTCGCCGTCGTTTATCGTGAGGTTTATATCATCGAGAGCAACAATATCTTTTTCCGCCGTTTTGTAGACCTTGCCAAGATTTTTAATTTCTATCATCCTGCACATCTCCCAAATAAAAAACGGGACTGAAAGCTCGTATGCTTTCAGTCCCGTTGAAATTACGTTTTATATGACGGGTTATGAAGCAAGCGAGCGTTTTTGGGCGCACATCATCATGCACATGCTCATCATGCGCATCATACCCATCATCATGTTGTCATTACGGTTGAACTTCATGCTGTCGGCTCGCTCCTTTCAAAAACTGCGATCAGTATAAACTCCGTTTTCCATGTTGTCAATAGTAAAATTTAAATAATTTTTCTTTTTGAAAAATGCATTTTTTATCTGTTTGCCATAATCGGCTGCGCAAACGGAATGACCGCAAAAAGCGGGAGCGTCGTATACATCGCAAAAGAATACCTGAACTCCGCATATACCGGCGTTACCGCGCAGAGCGTAAGAATCAGCGCAAGCACCGAATTTTGATTTCCGCAAAAGAGGAATTTATCCCGCGCTTTTGTTGACTGACGCGTGAAAAAAAGCTATACTTGACAGGTATAGCTTTTCCGACATTTTTTGCCCGGCGATGAGGTTTGATATGCGAACACAGGAAGAAATAAACGAAATAGTGCGTCTGCTGTTGGCGGAGTACCCGCTGGCCGACTGTACGCTTGATTGGCGCAAGGATTATGAGCTGCTCTTTTCCGTGCGCCTCGCGGCACAGTGCACGGACGAAAGGGTAAACATGATAACCCCCGCCCTGTTCAGCCGCTTCCCGACGCTCAAGTCCTTTGCGGAAGCCGACGTCGAGGAAGTCGAAAATTATGTTCGCTCCTGCGGGTTTTATCACTCAAAGGCGCGTGATATCGTTGCATGCGCAAGGGTGCTGCTCGAAAAATACAACGGCAAGCTGCCGCGGACAATGGAGGAGCTGACAGCGCTTCCCGGCGTCGGGCGCAAGACGGCGAATCTCATTCTGGGCGACGTATTCAAAATCCCCGGTTCAACGGTGGTGGACACGCATTGTATCCGCCTTACAAATCGCATGGGTATAGTCGATGGTCTGAAAGACCCGGTTAAAATCGAAGCGGAGCTGCGCAAGGTGCTTCCGCCGGAACATTCAAGCGATTTCTGCCACTGCATCGTTCTTCACGGCAGGGCGGTGTGCAAAGCGCGCAGACCCGAATGTGAAAACTGCTGTGTAAAGCATCTGTGCAAAAGCTTTTCCGGGTAAGTATAAGGAGGATATACATAAATGGCTCAGGCAATAAGCAAAAAACGCGATCCGAATCTTGATTTTATACGGTGCATCGCCCTGTTTTTTGTCATGGGTGTGCACTTCTGCACCCACTGCAACATATATAACGCCGGATACACCGGCTTCATCGCCTTTTTCACGGACACACTGCGCACAATGTATGTTCCGGCTTTGGCGCTTTTCCTGATGCTGAACGGCTATTTTCAAAGTAAAAAAAAGCTGAGCGCAAAATATTACCTCGGTATCCTCAAGCTTTTTGAGATGTATCTGCTCTGCTCAACGCTCAATATGCTTTACAGTCATTTTTATCTCGGCGAAGAGCTTACGCTGCACAGCTTCCTCAGCGGCATCATCAACTACACCGGCACCGAATACGGCTGGTACGTGCTGCTTTATTTCGGATTGTTCCTTATAATCCCATTTTTGAATATCATATACGATTCTCTTCGTACCCGCGGGCAGAAAAGGCTTCTTATCCTCACGTTTTTCTATCTTTCCTCTATGCCGTTTTCTTTCCTCAACGCCTTTTCAAGCACATACGCATATTGGTGGCAGAGAATTTGGCCGATCACGTTCTATTTCATGGGCGCATACGCCGCGGAATACCGGCATGAGCTTTCTGGGAAAAAATGGGGGCTTAAATATCTGGTCGTTCTGCTCATCTTTTCAGCATACAATTACTTCTTCTACGACATGGCTTCCCCCCTCTACGGCATAACTACACGCAGCTTTCTCTATTCTCACGAAAGCCTGCAAAATGCGGTAATGACGCCGCTGGTGTTCCTTGCCGCACTTGACGTGAAGCTTGATCGCTGCCCTGCTCCCATCGCAAAATTCATGGAGTGCGTGTCAAATTATTCATACGGAGTATTTCTTTTCACTTCGATCACGGATTCTTTTATTTACGGCTGGCTGAAGCGTTTCGTACCCGTTATCGGTATGCGCTATCTCTTCTTTATCGTGGCGCTTCCTCTGTCATATGTTTCGGCGGTATTTTTCGCGTTTCTTGCCGACAAGGTCGTTTCGGCTGCGGACAGGGTCGTGCGCCCTGCTGCGGAACGCTTTGTATCATGGCTCTATCGAGTGATCGTACCGGAAAATGAGGAGAATTGAACATGAAAAAATTAGGCGGTAAATTCTGGGCAGCCATGCTTATTTTCGGCCTTATGGGGCAAGTGGCATGGGTCGTAGAGAACATGTATTTCAATGTGTTCATTTACAAAATGTTCAACGCAAGCCCCGGCGATATATCCGCAATGGTCATGGCAAGCGCCGTGACGGCAGCGCTGACGACTATCATAATGGGCGCGGTTTCGGACAAGCTCGGCCGGCGCAAGGCGTTTATGAGCGTCGGCTATCTTATCTGGGGAATAAGCATAATAAGCTTTGCATATATCAAAAGCATCACGCTGACGATAGTGATGGACTGCGTAATGACGTTCTTCGGCTCCACGGCGAACGATGCGGCTTACAACGCATGGCTCACCGACCGCGGCGACGAAACGAACCGCGGCAGGATAGAGGGCGTAAATTCAATGATGCCTCTGCTCGCCATTCTGATAGTTTTCGGCGGGTTTATGAGCTTTAACCTCGACACCGCAGAGGCGTGGACGAAAATATACTATATCATCGGCATACTCACAGCGCTTATAGGCATCTCCGGCTTTTTCCTCATCGACGAGCGAAACGGTCTCAAGGCCAGCCGCGAAAATCTCGGTGAAGTCCTGCTTTACAGCTTCCGTCCCTCCGTATGCGCCGAAAGCAAACGGCTTTACATACGTCTGCTTGCCTTTGCCGTATTCGGTATCTCCATTCAGATCTTCATGCCTTATCTGATACTCTACTACGAGAAAGGGCTGGGGCTTGACAACTATGTGCTGATAATGGCTCCTGCCATTCTTCTTGCGGCGCTTGTCACGTTTTTCTATGGGCGCCTGTACGACAGAAAGGGCTATCGCTTTGCCTCTGTTCCCTGCTTTCTGATGCTTATCACCGGATACGTTATCCTGTATTTCTGCAAGGAAACAGCACCGGTATTTGTCGGTTCGCTTTTCATGATGTCTGGCTATCTCTGCGGTATGTCGGTATTCGGTGCGGCGATCCGCGACGATATCCCTGACGGCCTTTCCGGGCGCTTTCAAGGTGTGCGTATAATCGGGCAGGTCTTTGTGCCCGGGCTTATCGGCCCCGCGATAGGCGCGTGGGTTCTACGAAACGCAGAACAAATACTCAACAGCGACGGCACATATTCCTTCCTGCCGAATGAAAAAATATTTCTCGCGGCAATAGTGCCCATTGCGCTGCTGCTGGCGGCACAGCTGCTTGTCCGCGAAAGAAATCCGGAGGCGAAAGCATGAATTATCCAAGACCGCAGATGAAGCGCAGTCAGTGGCAGAGTCTCGACGGCGAATGGCTTATAAACGGCAAGCCAGGTATCGTCCCGGCTTGCAGGAGCGAGGAAACACTGCTCTACGAAAAGAATTTTTCATATAACAAGCTCTCCGAGCGTGTTCTGCTGCACTTCGGCGCGGCTGATCAGATTGCAAAGATCTATCTCAACGGCACGTTTCTGGGTGAACATACCGGTGGATATCTGCCCTTTACCTTTGACATAACCGATCATCTAACAATGGAAAACACTCTGCGCGTCGAAGTGACCGATACTCTCGACCACACTTATCCCTACGGAAAGCAGCGCAAGGATCGCGGAGGAATGTGGTACACGCCAGTCTCGGGGCTGTGGAAAAGCGTATGGCTTGAAAGCGTACCGGAAACATACATTTCCGATATAAAAATAACCCCCGATCTCACGGGGGCAGATCTCGAGATAAGCGTCAGATTTCCGGACGGGGCAAAAACCGAATTTGAACGGATCGACGTTGATTCTCCCGAGCTTTGGACGCCGGATAACCCAAAGCTCTATACCCGCACGGTGAAGCGCGGCAAGGACGAGGTCGAGATATATTTCGCTCTGCGCACCGTGGAAGTGCGTGAGATCGGCGGCGTAAACAGAGTATGCCTCAACGGAAAGCCTGTTTTCCTGCACGGTGTGCTTGATCAGGGCTACTTTGAGGACGGGATATTCACGCCGCACGACATCTCGGAATACGAGAAGGATATCCGGCGCATGAAAGAGCTTGGCATAAACCTTATCCGCAAGCACATAAAAATTGAGCCGGAAGAATTTTATTACGCCTGTGACCGTCTTGGTATGCTTGTGATGCAGGACATGGTGAACAGCGGGGATTACAGCTTCTTCCGCGACACCGTGCTTGGCACACTGAATCTGCCGCTGTCCGACAAGAAGAAAAAGACCAACCGACGTATGGATTTTTTCATTGCACATAGCGTTGAAACCGTCAAAACACTCTATAATCACCCGTCGATCATTGCCTACACGATATTTAACGAGGGATGGGGGCAGTTCAACAGCGACATGATGTATGACCGGCTCAAAGCGCTTGATCCGACGCGGCTTTATGATTCGACCTCCGGCTGGTTTGCTCAGCGTAAAAGCGACTTTGACAGCGAACACATATATTTCCGGCTCAAAAAACTGAAGCCGAAAATGCGCCCGCTTTTCGTGACGGAGTGCGGCGGGTACAGTTATAACCTCAACGGTCAGAATAAGGTTTACGGTTATGGCAAATGCGCAAGCAGTGAAGAGCTTACCGCCCGCATCGAAAAGTTATATCGCAAGATGATTATCCCTGCGATCCCGGAAGGCTGCTGCGGTTGCGTTTACACACAGCTGTCCGACATTGAGGATGAAATTAATGGGCTTTACAGTTATGACAGAAAGACCTGCAAGGTCAGTAAAGAACGTATGCGCACGATTGCCGACGCGCTTAATAACAGTTTAGAAGCATAGAACAATACCGGGACGGTACATTCCTTGTGAATGTCCGTCCCAGTGTTTTGGATTAAACCCTGAAAAAAGCAAGGGGAACAAACAAAATCGGCTCTGCCTCCGCTCTCTGCCGCTCCGTGACGTCTTTCCTCCGACTTATTAAAAGCGCATACCCCGCCGTTCCGTTTTCCGTCATGAACGGCTTCGCGCCGTTCTCGTCCAGGCTCTCAACGGTTTTCGGCGTTACCGCCCACCCGTTGTCACTGTCTGAATTTCTCGCCGCGTCTAAGGCAGAGCAAAACGCGGCTTTATTGCCGGAAGCATCATAAGCCTCCTCGACAACAACGCCGCGTCCTTTTAGTGTGCTCTTTGCATGGCCGCTCAGAAGAACGATTCCAGAAATTTGTAAATTTCCTCGTCCGTCATTCCGGTCAGTTCTCTGAGGTTCGGTATCAACGGGCCCGCTATCTGCCCGTACTCCGTTTCCAGCAGCTGAGTGTAGTCTATCTCCTCTTTGGGCATTTATATCACCTCGCATATTATTGATATTATCATAGCCCGTATCGCTGTTGTTGTCAATATTCTGTTGTGTCTGTTTCGGCGCAGCATTTTGCCCCGTGACCGCCTCGGCAAGATACTCCGCGCCCGTCTTTGCCGCTATTTTTTGCTAAGCTCTACCCCAAGTATTGACATAGAACCGCAAAAAGCCTTGAAAACGTCGCGTTTTCAAGGCTTTTTCTTAGCAGGGGAAGAAGGCTTCGAACCCTCGGCCTACGGTTTTGGAGACCGTCGCTCTACCAACTGAGCTATTCCCCTGTATATAATTAGTGGACCGTCAGGGACTCGAACCCCGGACCGACCGGTTATGAGCCGGTTGCTCTACCAACTGAGCTAACGGTCCAAATTAAGTATTGCCGTCACGATATCGTGACGGCAATACCGTTGGTTGGCGCCTCCTGTAGGACTCGAACCTACGACCCTGCGGTTAACAGCCGCATGCTCTACCTATTGAGCTAAGGAGGCAAAATCAAAGGGCTTAGCTAAAGAACCAAACCCTTTGTGTTGGCATTGACCTATTTTCCCGGTCCGTCGCCAGACAAGTATTTTCGGCACAGGTGAGCTTAACTGCTGTGTTCGGAATGGGAACAGGTGGACCCTCACCGTTAAAAACACCAACTGCATTTGGAACTACCAAATACTACTATATTTAATTCCCTTTGTCAAGGGGTTTTCTCAATACTCTGAAAATTCAGAGTATTGAGATAGTACACCTTCAGGGACTCGAACCCTGGACACCCTGATTAAGAGTCAGGTGCTCTACCAGCTGAGCTAAAGGTGCATAT
>CAVENX010000024.1:0-25904 GCA_963617275.1 bacterium | reverse complement strand
CCGTCGCGCACATCGGGCAGCGCCCTGCCGACGATAACGGACATGGCGTAGTCGATATAGCTTGTCTGCATCTCGCTTACAAGCTCCGACTCGTATATCACCTGATTCGGGAAAAGTATGTCTTCCGGTTTGTAGTCTCTTTTATGTGCCATAATGGTAAAACTCCGTTTTACAATATAAGTGAGGAGTGAGGAACGAGGAGTGAGGAGTTATTGTGCCGGCTATGCCGGCTTATTGAAAATATATCCTGTCTCCCGTATATTTCTTTCACTGTTCTCCCTTTATTGATTTTATTGTTTTTGTTGATGAAGAAAGAATTTTTCTTATTTCTTCACAGTCATTATATAGCGAATTATACTCTTTTTCCGATAGATAATCTGTTTTTTTCAGCAATTTGAGCCAATATAGGGTTTCTGAAGTTTCTTTGAGCGCTATATAGAGCTTTGAGAGAAAATCGCTTTTGCTTATTGCGTAATCCGCTTCGGCGAGGTTTGCTCCTATGCTTGTCCCGCTTTTGAGTATTTGCTTTGACAGTACATATTCGTTTTTTTCCAAGCACAGAAATTTATATAGATTGACTATTCTGATTGCAAACCTTTCGCTTTTTTCTTTAACCGTCTTCTCCATAATCTCAATCACCGCGCAAGCGGCTCAACATCTCCACTCTCAACTCTATATTTGAATCCGTCGGCTCTGCCGACACAATAACTCCTAACTTCTAACTCCTCACTCTATGAAGCTCTCCACTCTCTTTTCAGATGTCGAGGTTCACGACATATTTCGCGTTCTGTTCTATCCATTCGCGGCGCGGCTCGACGTCCTCACCCATGAGCACGTTGAAGATCTGATCGGCGCGGATGGCGTCGTTGAGAGTTATTCTGCGCAGTGAGCGCTTTTCGGGATCCATTGTGGTGTCCCACAGCTCGTGCGGGTCCATCTCGCCCAGACCCTTGAAGCGGGAGATATCTACCTTGGCGTTGGGGTTGTCGGCGCGCATCTCGGCGGAGAGCCTGTCGCGCTCCTCATCCGAGTAGGCGACCTTCTGCTGTTTTCCGCGGGTGAGCTTATAGAGCGGGGGAACAGCGGAGTAGACATAGCCGTTTTCAATGAGCGGCCGCATATAGCGGAAGAAGAACGTCAGCAGGAGAGTGCGGATATGGCTTCCGTCAACATCGGCATCGGCCATTATGATTATCTTATGGTAGCGGAGCTTTTCTATGTTGAACTCGTCCCCTATCCCCGCGCCGAGCGCGACGATCAGCGGGTAGAGCTTGTCGTTTCCGTATATCTTGTCCGCCCTTGCCTTCTCTACGTTGAGCATCTTGCCCCACATGGCAAGTATCGCCTGAAATCTCGAGTCGCGCCCCTGAATGGCGGAGCCTGCGGCGCTGTCGCCCTCGACGATGTATATTTCGCACAGCCCCGGGTCGCGCTCGTTGCAGTCCTGAAGCTTATCTGGCATCTGACCGGATTCAAGCCCCGTTTTGCGCCGGACGCTCTCCTTCGCCTTGCGTGCGGCCTCGCGTGCGCGGTTGGCCATCATCGCCTTTTCAAGTATCGCCTTGCCGACGGCGGGATGCTCCTCCAGAAATTCGGTGAGCTGATCGTTGACGATACCGTCAACAAGCGTTCTTATATACGCGTTGCCGAGCTTCTGCTTGGTCTGCCCTTCAAACTGCGCCTCCGGAAGCTTTACGGAGATTATCGCCGTGATGCCCTCGCGCACGTCCTCGCCGCTGACCTTATCGTCGCCCTTTATGACGTTCGTCTTCGCGCCGTAGGCGTTTATGACCCTTGTCAGCGCCGTCTTGAAGCCGGTCTCGTGCATGCCGCCCTCGGGGGTGTGTATATCGTTTGCAAAGGAGACTATGCTTTCGTTATATACGTCGGTATACTGTATCGCTATCTCCGCCACGGCGTCGCCCTTCTGGCCGGAGAGATATATTATCTCGTCGTGTATGGGGGTCTTGTTCTTGTTTATAAAGCTTACATATTCCCTTATGCCGCCCTCATAGCACATCTTTTCGCTTTTTTCTTCTTCGCCGCGCTCATCGCTGAGCATGATCGAAACGCCGGCGTTGAGGAAAGCCTGCTCCTGCATACGGGTATGGAGAATGTCATAGCTGTATACCGTGTCGTCGAACATCTCCGGATCGGGCTTGAAGCGGACGGTCGTGCCGCGCTTGTCCGTTTCGCCGACGACGGTTATCTCCTGCGTGATGGCGCCCCGTGCAAAGCGCATCTGATATATTTTTCCGTCCTTATGCACCTGCACCTCGAGCCATTCCGAAAGCGCGTTGACGACCGACGCGCCGACGCCGTGCAGACCGCCGGAGACTTTGTAGCCCCCGCCGCCGAACTTACCGCCCGCGTGCAGCACTGTGAACACGACCTCGAGTGCGCTTTTGCCTGTCTGCTCCTGTATATCGACGGGGATGCCGCGCCCGTTGTCCTCAACGCGGATTATATCGCCCTTCTCTATCGTCACCTCTATATCGGTGCAGAAGCCCGCAAGAGCCTCGTCGATGGCGTTATCGACGATCTCATACACAAGATGGTGCAGACCTGAGGACGAGGTAGAGCCGATATACATACCCGGGCGCTTTCTTACGGCCTCAAGCCCTTCAAGCACCTGTATCTGCGATGCGTCGTATTCCTCCGCGCTTTTGTTTACGTTTTCTATCAAATCAGACATCTTAGTTTTTGAGTGAGGAGTGTGGAGTGAGGAGTGTGGAGTTAAGGTATCGGCTATGCCGATGATGAAAATTTCTTATCGCCGCCTGCGCGGCACCCTGACTGCAAACTTCAGACGCCAGATTCCGGACTCTTTTTCTCCTTATCGAGTTTTGCTTTTTTCAGCGAATTTATTTGACTGCCAGATTATATACGGATCAGATTTTTTTCCGTTCATTAAGCAAAGGGGAGTATCCGAACCCCGCCTCATTATAAAAAATTCTCTCCGGCTTTATTGATGTTTTCCGCTCGCTTGAGCAGTGTGGATACAGCCATCTGGCTGAGATAGAGCTTTTTTATCCCGCTTGCTTCGGTCACGACGTAGGATTTTGGAATATCCTCCGCCGCGTTTATGACCTGCCCGGCTTTTTCAGCCAAGCTGAGATATTTTCTTGTTATGTGCGACTGAGAGGTAATGTCAAGGTCGAATATTCCGACTATCTCCCTCTCGTCGATAACCGTGCCCTTTCCGATGTGAATATACATAGTACAATATACAATATACAGTGAAGAGTGAGGAGTGTGGAGTTGTTGTGCCGCTGACGCGGCGATTCAACTTATAGCTCCCCTGAAAGGGGAAGACTCTCCCCGCTGGGGAGAGATGTCGGCGCAGCCGACAGAGTGGGGGGTGGAGCTGTCAGCGCAACTGACTGAGGGGTCATTTGATCCAATTTTTTTAGCCGCACATTGACCCCTCCGGCTCGGCTCTGCCTACACCTCATCTCCACTCTCCACTCTCAACTCTTAATTCAATCTGCCGCGCCAGCGGCTCCTTAACTCCTCATTTCTCACTCCTAACTCCTCACTCTATCTGGTTTTCCCTTTTTCCACAAATATGACTTTCCCGCCGGTGCGGGATGAGATGCCCTCGTCCTCGCAGCAGCTTATGAGCGTCTGCCCGCCGCCTATGCGGTTGAGCACGAATTCCTGCCGCTTTGCGTCAAGCTCCGACAGCACATCGTCCAGGAGCAATATCGGGTACTCTCCCGTTTCCCTGAGAAAAATCTCCCGCTCGGCAAGCTTTACGGACAGCGCCGCCGTCCTCGTCTGCCCTTGAGATGCAAACGCACGTGCGGGCGAACCGTTTATAAATATCTCAAGATCGTCCTTGTGCGCGCCGGTCAGACACTGGCCGCTGTCAAGCTCCGCCTGCCGGTGCTTCTCCTGATGGGCGCATATTTCAAAATATATATCCTTTGACGGCGCGGAGGTATCGCTCACCGTACTGACGGTTTTATAGCCTATCTCCAGCTTCTCACCGTTTCCGGAAAATTCCGCGTGGATCGGCGCCGCCGTCTCGTTGAGCCGTGCGGTAAACGCGGCGCGGTAGCGTATTATCTGCGCCCCCGTCCTCGCCATGCCGTCTGAAAAATCGTCCAGCGTTTCAAGCAGCGCGGGTTTTTCGCGCCAATCCTTCAATATCCGCGTTTTATGCTCGTAAAATCTGTTGAACTGCGAAAGAAGCTCGGCATATCTCGGGCGGATCTGGCTTATCGCGTTATCCAGAAGCTTTCTTCTCACCGCCGCTCCGTCCTTTATGAGGTTGAGATCGTCCGGGCAGAACAGCACTGCGTTCATAGTCCCGGAAAGTTCCCCTGCCGTCTTTTTCACGCCGTTGACCGTGATTTTTTTCGGCTGTCCCGGGTGCAGCAGCAATCTGACCGTCTGTTCCCTGCCGTGGCTGTACACATCCGCGAGAATTTCAGCGTCGGAATAATCAAAGCCGACAAGCTCCCTGTCGAAGCGGCTTCTGAAGCTTCTTCCGCAGGAGAGCATATATACCGCCTCTAAAAGATTCGTCTTGCCCTGCGCGTTGCGTCCGGTTATGACATTTGTGCCCGGCGAAAGCTCCACCGACGCAAATTCATAATTGCGCCAGCCCTGAAGGGCGATCCTCTCAACCCTCATATTCTGCCGTCAGAATTTTTCCGTCATACTCTATTGTGTCGCCCGCACGTATCTTCTTTCCACGCATGGTGCACACCTCTCCGTTGACCTTTACAAGCCCGTCGAGAATGACGTTTTTCGCCTCTCCCCCGCTCATGCAGAGACCCGCGAATTTCAGGAGCGATTCAAGCTTGATAAATTCAGTATTTATAGTAATTTTTTCCATTTTTTCGTTTTTCAAAACCCTTTCTTTCAAGTGAAAAGCTTTGTTCAGTGAGGAGCTTTCTTCAGTGAGGAGTTAGGAGTGAGGAATGAGGAGTTGTTGTGTCGGCATAGCCGACAATCAAATTCATGGCTCTGCCCTTGCCCAACGCGCACTCATGGTTCCCCTGAAAGGGGAAGACTCTCCCCAGCGGGGAGAGATGTCGGCGCAGCCGACAGAGTGGGGGGTGGAGCTGTCAAAACCGTAGGTTTTGTCTGATGGGTCTGCATCTGAGTGAGGAGTTAGGAGTGAGAAATTATTGTGTCGGCTTTGCCGACGCCACTCTCCACTCTTAATTCAATCCGCCGCGTCAGCGGCTCCTTAACTCCTCACGCCTCATTCCACACTCCTCACTCGATTACGCTTTCAGCCTTACCGGCAGGATCATATACGTGAACGCGTCGCTTTCGTCTTCTGATTTTATGATGCATGGAGATGATGGGGAATTGATGCAGATGAGCAGCTTGTCCTTACCGGAGGCCTTGAGCACGTCGGTCATGTACCTGTTATTGAAGCCTATCTCCATTCCGCCGCCGGTGCCGTCGCAGAAACATTCATCCTCCGCCACGCCGACGGGATTCTGGCAGCGCAGGTATATGTACCCGTCGTTGAAGGTCATGCGCACGGGACTGTTGTTCTTTTCGGAGATGATGAGTGCGACGCGTTCTATAGAGGTCATAAATTCCGACTTCGACACAGTTATCTTGTGCTCAAACTCCGTCGGGATGGATTTTCTGTAATTCATGAACTCGCCCTCGAGACGGCGGCTTATAACGACCGTGCCGCCTATAGAAAACGATATGTGTTTTGCGCCGACGGTTATATCGACGTTTCCCTCGCCTTCCGTGCATATTCTCTCAACATCCGAAAGGGACGAGCCGGGAACGACGAAGCTTGATTTTTTCAGCATTGCGTCGTTGAGCTTTTCCACCCTTTTTGCAAGACGGTACCCATCCACAGCGACGATGGTAAGCTCTTTCTCCTCGACCTCGAACAGAGCGCCGGTGTATATCGGTCTTACATCCGTATCCGCAACGGCAAAAATGGTCTGATTTATCATGCTCTTGAGTATCGCCATCGGCATGGTCATGGAGCTTCCGTTGTCTATCGTGGGTATTTCGGGATAATCTTCCGTGCTGATGCCCATGAATTTATATTCGTTCTTGCCGCACTTGAGGTACACGTTTTCGTTTTCATCAACGCTGAACGAAACACGCCCGTCGGGCATACGGCGTATCATCTCGCCGAACAGCCTTGCGTTTACGACGATACTTCCGCACACGTCTATATCCGCGTCGATATCCGTATAGATGCCCTTTTTAAGGTCGTAGCCCGTCAGGCGCAGCGTATCGCCCGCCGTGATAAGGATACCCTCAAGTGCGGGAACGGGACTTTTCGCGGCAGTAGCTCTTGAGCATACCGCGACAGCCTGCTGAAGCTCATATTTGTCACAAGTGAATTTCATAAACTTTCCTCCGTGCGTTGTCACACAAAGCGCTTTCGCTCTGTAAGTAAGTAAATAAGTATTTTTTAGTAAAAGAATTAGTAGGCGTTTTTTTTGTTCAAAACCTGTTTCAGGCAAGAGAATGAGCCGTTTTTCGTGTTGAAAAAAATGTCTGCAATTTTTAGGCTTTCAACATCCGGTCCATTCAAAAAGTTTTCAACACTGCGTCTTTGAACTTTAAACAGCTTTATGTTGAAAATTCAGGCGCTGATTCAGCTGTTGATATTGCCGGTGATATCCCTTATCGTAGCCGCCATTTCCGTGCCGTTTTTAAGAAGATCCTCGACCTTGCGTATCGAGGAGAGAACGGTCGTGTGGTTTCTGTCGCCGCAGCTTGCGCCGATGTCCTTCAGCGACATATTAGTGAGCGAACGCATGAGGTACATTGCCACCTGGCGCGCCATCGTCGGATTTTTGGAGCGGGACTGACCAGTAAGCTCATCCTCTCTTATATTATAATATCTTGCGCACTCGCGTATGATCTCGTCGGGCTTCGGGATATATTCACCGTCGCGTATCACGTCGTTTATAGCGCGCTGGACGGAATCTATCGTTATCACCTCGTCGAGGATCTCCTTATATGCGGTGAGCTTTTTTATAACGCCCTCAAGCTGACGTATGTTTGCGGTTATCTTTTCCGCAATGTACACCACCGCCTCGTCCGACAGTACAAGACCCAGCTGAGAGGCCTTGTTGCGGGTGATCGCCATTCTTGTCTCCACGTCGGGCGGCTGGATATCCGCCATAAGTCCGCCCTCAAAGCGGGTGAGCAGACGGTCGTCCAGCAGGCTCATTTCCATCGGCGGCCGGTCGGAGGTAATGACTATCTGGTGTCCGGCCTCATAGATGTTGTTGAAGGTGTGGAAAAACTCGTTCTGCGTCTGCTGCTTTCCGGCAATGAACTGAATATCGTCCACAAGGAACAGGTCTGCGTTCCTGTATTTTGTGCGGAACTCCTCCGCCGTGCCGTCGCGTATCGAGCGCACCATGTTGTTCGTAAACTCATCGCCCTTGATATAGACGATTTTTTTACCCGGCGTTTTTTCGTGGATATACTGCCCTATCGCCAGCAGAAGATGCGTTTTGCCGAGGCCCGAGTTGCCGTAAATGAAAAGCGGGTTATAGGCCTGTCCCGGCTTTTCCGCCACTGCCATTGCCGCCGCGTGGGCGAATTTGTTTGAGTTGCCTACGATAAAGCGGTCAAAGGTATATCCGGCGGTCTCGGGCAGGGAATTGTCCGACTTCTCGGTCTTGACGTAATCGTTTATCTCATCGCCGGCAAGCACAACGATGTCAAAATCGGCAGAGAAAAGGTAATTGAGAGCTTCCTTTATAAGAGCGATGTACCTGCTGTTTATAACGTCGCGCTTGAAGTCGTTCGAGGTGTGGATGACAAAACGGCTGTCGTCCATCTCCACCGGCTCACAGTCGGAGAACCATGTCTTAAGCGTGGATTCATTCAGTTTTCCGGCAAGAAATTTAATGATCTCCTGCCACAGTTCGTTGAGTGAATTCATATATAACCTCCGGAAAACACACGGAAAATCTGTCATACAAAATAAAATAAGTATAGCAGATTTTCCGTCTTTTTTCAAGATATAAATATAATATAGAAGATAGTGGAGCTGCCAAAAAAACTATGCACCAAAGCCGGATAACAGAGCAGCGGGGGAGCTTGAGGGGGCAAGGCCCGCCTCAAATTGGATAAACCGCCGTCGAGAGCCTTGAGATATCAAGGCTCTCGGCAACAGCATTTTGAACTCTTTCAAAATGCTCGGCGGAAAGCGCGGTAAAAAAAGTCCTGTAAGGACTTTTTTTACAAGCTGAGTAGATAATGCGATTATAGCAGAACGCGCACGGAAAAGCAAACCCCGGAGCACGGAAAAATGTTTGCTTTTCTTAACATCTTTGTGATATACTTTGTGTTTATAAAAGTTACTTACGGAGAACGGAAAAATGTGCGATACTCTCGGCTTTACGAAGGATGGACGGCTGCTGTTTGCCAAGAACAGCGACAGAAGTCCCAATGAAGTGCAGATAATCGAATATCACGACGCGCTCATGCATTTTGACACCGACCTTGTTATCGACTATTCGCGCAAAAAACCGGTGACGCACGAAAGAAGAGCCGTGCAGCGCACGACTTATTCTGAGGTCGATCAGGTCAGGGAGACGCATGCGGTCCTGCTTTCGCGTCCGCAATGGATGTGGGGCGCGGAGATGGGTGTGAACGACTGCGGTGTGTGCATAGGCAACGAGGCCGTGTTCACAAAGGGTGATTACGGCAGAGACGGACTTACCGGCATGGATCTTCTCCGCCTTGCGCTTGAAAGAAGCGCAAGCGCCGGGCAGGCGCTTGAAAACATCATTGAAAATCTTGAAAAGTACGGTCAGGGCGGCAGCTGCGGCTATGACCATGAGTTTTATTATAATAATTCCTTTCTTATAGCCGATACCGAAAATTTGTACGTGCTCGAGACTTTCCATAAGGAATGGGCATGGAAGGGGTACGACCGAGCTACCATCTCCAACCGTCTTACCCTTGGCAGCGATGCCGACGCGTACTCCGGCGAAAGCCTTGATTTCAAAAAGGCTCATTCCGACTTTATTTTTTCAACGTTTTCCCGTGCGGACAGACGCCGCGCCATTACCGGGAAAATGCTTGAAAACGCGGAAAATGCGGGGGATATGATGTCGGCGCTTCGTGCGCATGACGCAAAGGCTCCCTTTGCTTCGGGCAGCGTTTCAAGCCCGTGCATGCACTTCGGGGGATTGGTTGGAGACCATACGACGCAGTCCATGGTCGCGGATGTGACAAAGGACAGAACGATCCTGTGGCTCACAGGCTCATCCTGCCCTTGCGTGTCGCTTTTCAAGCCGTGGCTGTTCGGCAGCAAGCCGGTATGTCCGGTGTTCTACGAAAACGACACCGGCAGCGAATATTATTGGCGGAAAAGCGAAAAATTCCGCCGTTCGCTCATAGGGAAGAGGCTTCCCGCGGAGTATTATGCCGAACGCGACGCGATACAGAGCAAATGGATAGCCCTTGCGGAAAGCTGCGCCGAGCCGGATTTTACGGAGCTGAGCGGCATGTGCGTAGAGCAGGAGCGGGAATTTTTTGCAAAGTGGGGAAGATATGACTTTCCCGCGGCTGTCTGCCCTCCGGGCTTCAGAAACCGCTGGGCGGAGAAAAACAAGATATTTGAAAGGGAAAGCTCAGATTTTGAGCTTTGATATATGAGGTAAATATAATGAAATACTCGTCAAAAATAGAAAAATGCGGTCTTTCACCTATGCGTAAGTTCAGCGGAATGGCGGAAGATGCAAAGAATCGCGGAATAAGGATATACCCGCTCAACATAGGCCAGCCTGATGTAAAAACGCCGGATATATTCTTTGACACGCTCAAAAGCTTTTCCGAGCCGGTGCTTGCCTACGCGCCGTCCGACGGTATACCGGAGCTTCTGGACGCGGTAAGGGAATATTACGGCAGGATCGGCGTGAAGCTTGACAGGAAGGACATCCTTGTCGCAAGCGGCGGAAGCGAGGCGTTCCAGATGATAATGGCGTGTATTCTGGACGACGGGGACGAGATAATAATCCCTGAGCCGTTCTATCCAAACTACGCCACCGCCGTCACGCTTGCCGGCGGCGTTATCCGCCCCGTGCCCACCTCTCCCGAGACCGGCTATTTCTACGCCGACAGGGAGAATATCGAAAGGTGCATAAACGAAAAGACCCGCGCCATGTTCATAACTTCTCCAGGCAACCCGACCGGAAATGTCCTTTCACGGGATGATTTCAGGCTTATTCTCGACATTGCGAAGGAGCACGGGCTGTTCCTCGTCTGCGACGAGGTTTACAGGGAGTTTGTCTATTCCGACGAGCCGCTTCTCAGCTCATTGCAGTTTGAAGGCTATGAAGACAACGTTATAGTGATCGACTCCGTTTCCAAGCGTTTTTCCGCTTGCGGTGCAAGAATAGGTATGGTAATATCAAAGAACGAACGGTTTATGGAACAGGCTCTCAAATGGTGTCAGTGCCGCCTGTGCTCCGCCACAGTCGATCAGCTCGGCGCCGCCGCGCTCTATTCGCTTCCCGCCGGTTATTTCGACGAGGTGAAGAAGGAATATAACCGACGCCGCGACACGATGATAAGAAAGCTGCACGAGATACCCGGCGTAAAATGCGAAACGCCCAAGGGCGCTTTCTATGTGATGGTGTCTCTGCCGGTGGACGACGCGGACAAGCTCCAGCAGTTCATGCTTACCGGGTTTGACGATAACGGAGACACGGTGCTTCTGGCCTGCGGCGAGCCGTTCTATGCCACGCCCGGCAAGGGCAGGAATGAGGTGCGCCTTGCGTACACGATCTGCTGTGAGGACATAGAGCGCGCAATAGATATTCTGAAAAAGGCGATCGAGGAGTATAACTCCTAACTTTTTAAAGCTTTTCTCCCATTATTTTCTGGAGGTAATTTACATGAAGTCCGCCAACGGGATCAACCTTACGATGCTCTGCGATTTTTATGAGCTTACCATGGGCAACGGTTATTTCAAAGAAGGTATGCAGGATATGATCACGTATTTTGACGTGTTCTACCGCGACGTGCCCGATAAGGGCGGCTTTGCCATTGCCGCCGGGCTTGAGCAGATAATCGATTATGTTCAGAGCCTGCACTTTGACCGGGAGGATATAGAATATCTCCGCTCACGCGGCCTTTTTGACGAGGGCTTCCTCGATTACCTCAGCAATTTCAGATTCACCGGCGATATCTGGGCGGTCCCGGAGGGGACGCCCATCTTCCCGAGAGAGCCGGTGATCACCGTGCGCGCACCTGCGATACAGGCGCAGCTTCTGGAGACGTATATTCTCCTTGAGATAAATCATCAGAGCCTTATAGCCACCAAGGCGAACCGTATCTGCCGCGCCGCGGATGGACGCGCCGTGCTGGAGTTCGGCTCACGCCGCGCACAGGGCATCGCGGGCGCGGTGACGGGCGCAAGGGCGGCGTTTATCGGCGGCTGCGCCGGTACGGCCTGCACTGTCTCCGATCAGATATACGGCGTTCCGGCAGCGGGCACGATGGCGCACTCATGGGTGCAGATGTTCCCGAGTGAGTATGACGCTTTCATCTCCTACTGCCGGACATATCCCAACGCCGCGACGCTGCTTGTCGATACCTATGACACGCTCCGCTCGGGCGTGCCGAACGCGATACGCGCTTTCAACGAGGTTCTTAAGCCGCTGGGCATCACGAAATGCGGCATCCGCCTCGATTCGGGCGATATGGCGTATCTTACCAAAAAGGCGAGGAAGATGCTCGACGAGGCGGGCTGGACGGAGTGCGCGATAACCGTTTCAAACTCTCTTGACGAGAATATCATAACCGAGATACTCTCTCAGGGCGCGTGCATCAACTCCTTCGGCGTGGGCGAAAGGCTCATCACCTCAAGGAGCAACCCTGTGTTCGGCGGTGTGTACAAGCTGTGCGCGGTGGAGGATAAGGACGGGAACATCATCCCGAAGATAAAGATAAGCGAAAACGTCGCCAAGATAACAAATCCGGGCTTCAAGAAGGTATACCGCCTTTATAACCGCAGAACCGGCATGGCGGAGGCGGACTATATCACGCTGCATGACGAGGTCGTGGACGATACGAAGCCTCTTGAGCTGTGCGACCCGATCGCCCGCTGGAAGACCAAGGTTATGGAGGATTTCGAGGCGCACGAGCTGCTTGTGCCGGTGTTCCGCGGAGGGGAGCTTGTATATGACTGCCCCGCGCTTATCGACATAAAGCGCAGCTGCGCCTATCAGGTGAGCACACTCTGGCAGGAGGTCAAGCGCTTTTCAAATCCACACGGCTACTATGTCGATCTCTCCCCGAAGCTCATGGAGCTGAAGGACGCCATGCTCAACAGCTCCCGCATGGGCTGAACATTGCGTATACCGAATATTCTGACCGGAGGATAATAAAAATGCTCGATAAGGAAATTTACGGGATAATTGCGGCGCTGGGACTGCTGCTTGCGATATTCTTTGTCTTTTTCTATATGCTCAATCTGCTTTCATCCAATATAAAGCTGAAAAAGAAATTCGGAAACGCGCCAGATATGCGGGATTATATCAGAACGCAGAGCATGAAGGGTCTTCTGATGTTCACGCTGCTGATATTTCTCTGCGCGCTCCTGCTGCTTGTAAAAAAGCTGTTTCTGTGAGAAGCCCTGTTCAGTGAGGAGTTAGGATTGAGGATTGAGGAGTTATTGTGTCGGCAGAGCCGACAATATTGCCTCCCCTGAAAGGGGAAGGCTCTCCCCAGCGTGGAAAGATGTCGGCATGGCGCGGCGGTTCAATTCCCCACTTTACTCTCTAAAGAAACGCAGTACTCTGCAAACATCTATTTTGAGCCGAAAAACCGCCTGAGGGCGAAACACCCGCAGACGGCGAACAGAAATAATATTTTCATCCGTGTTGACAATTTAAGCTGTGACGGATATAATATATATGAAAAGGGTACTGCGACAAGCGGTTAGCTCTTTGAGTTCAGATTTCTGTGTATTTAGAAACCGTCACTTGTGGGAGTGGCGGTTTCTGCTTTTTATGATAAATTGAAACATCAGCATCCGCAGTGTCAAAGTTATCGTAAGCCGCATTGCTTCACCCCCTTTCAGGGAAGGCATTAAAGTGAGCAAGCTTTGCCGACACAACATCTCCACTCTAATTCAATCCGCCGCGTGAGCGGCTCAACAACTCCTCACTCCTAACTCTCCTCACTCCTAACTCTCCTCACTCCTCACTCTCCACATTCCACTCTCCACATTCCACTCTCCACTCTGAACTCTTTAATATATCAAAAAAGATGCCCCGTGGCTTTTGGTCACGGGGCATTAAGAGAATGTGGGATAAAGATATGAGCCTGATCCACGCGGATCAATTGGATAAGCTGTGAGATTATAATAGCGCTTTTCCGATGCCTTGTAAAGAGCGAAAGAACACTGCTTTTGTCGAACGCAAAAATAATTTTCCGCGGCGCGTCAGCCCTGCGGTATGGTGCGGATCAGACCGTCGATTTTTCTTGCGCAGAGGATAAAGTCCTCCTCTTTCCAGCCCTTTGTGGTCATGGCGGGGGTGCCTATCCTCACGCCGCTTGTCTGGGTGGGATTCCTCTTTTCGCCGGGAACGCAGTTTTTGTTGAGCGTGATGCCGTACCCGTCCAGAGTGTCCTGAACCGTCTTGCCGGTGAGGTACGGATGAGTGCGGCTGAAATCGACGACGAACATATGATTGTCCGTGCCGCCGCTCACGACGTCATAGCCGAGGGCAATAAACTCCGCCGCCATTGCCTTCGCATTGCGGCAGACCTGATGGATATACTGGCGGAACTCCTCCGTGCAGGCCTCCTCCGCCGTGACCGCCTTTCCGGCGATTATATGCTGCAAGGGTCCGCCCTGCGTGCCGGGGAATACAGCGCTGTCGATTTTCTTTGCAAGCTCCTGAGTGCTGAATATCAGGCCGCCTCTCGTACCGCGCAGCGTTTTATGGGTGGTGGTCGTGATGATGTCTGCCAGACCGAAGGGAGAAATATGATCCCCCGCGGCGATAAGCCCTGCAACGTGCGCCATATCCACCATGAAATATGCGCCGGTATCGCGTGCGATCTCGGCAAAGACCCTGTAATCTATCTCACGGCTGTAAGCGGACGCGCCGGCAAGTATAAGCTGCGGTCGGAACTGCTCCGCCTTGCGCCTGACGTCCTCATAGTCGATGCGGCCGCTTTCGTCGATGCCGTAATTGACGATATTGTAAAGCTTGCCGGAAAAATTCACGGGGCTTCCGTGGGTGAGATGTCCGCCGTCATCCAGCGCGATGGACAATATGGTATCGCCGGGCCTGAGCACCGCCATGTAAGCCGCCATATTTGCCCCGCTGCCGCAGTGCGGCTGAACGTTGACGGCGTAATCCGTCTTAAAGACCTCCTGCCACTTGCTCTTGCAGTAGCTTTCCAGCGCGTCCACGCACTGACAGCCGCCATAATAGCGCCTGCCGGGGTAGCCCTCGCTGTATTTATTTGTAAGACAGCTTCCGACGGCTTTCATAATGTTCTCGCTGACGAAATTTTCGGACGCGATAAGCTCGACATTATTGTCCTGCCGGAGCTGCTCCGCTTCTATAAATTTAAAAACCTTACTTTCCATTGCTTTGCCTTTCCGTTTGTGGATCAAAACTTTTTTTCTCAGATATAATATACGTTTTCCGGTTTTTTGTAAAGAGCGGGATGTTTGAATAATTGTTAATCCTCTTGGAAATAATAGCGAATGTACTTCATTGAGAGGAGAAAATTTACATGATAATGGATCGCATAGCCCTTATCCTTGCCATCATAGGCGGCGTCAATTGGGGCAGCGTGGGACTTTTCCGCTTTGATATTGTTGCATGGCTGTTCGGCGGCCAGACCGCCACAGTCAGCCGCGTGATCTACACGCTGGTAGGCCTGTCCGCGCTGTGGTGCGTGTCGCTTCTGTTCAGAACCGACAGCGTAGCCGACGACGGCATCTGACCGAAGCCTCCGCCGGACAAAAAACAACGCCCCCGCCCCCGGCCGCGGCCGGAGGACGGGGGCGTTGTCCCCCTAAGCAGCGCCGCGGCGCCGCCCGAACAGTCAGTAAAATCGGAAAACCTCAAATTCGGCAGTCATTGAAAGGCCTGCATAGGGGCGCGGCCGCTTCCGGAGCGCGGCGCCGCCGCGGATGCACGGCGCAGACCCTGCCTGCGCCCGGATCACTCGTCGTCATTTACTGTGAGGCCGATATATCCGCATCAGTGACAGTTGAAGTAATAAAGCGCTGTGCTGTCGGTGAGAACGACGTCGCACTTTCCGGCGTAGAGATTTTCAAAGCACTCCGCCGTGCCGCCAGCAAGCCTTGTGATCTGGCCGAGGCGCTTTGCGATAGACGGGTCGGTATTGAGCGCGTCCATCGCCTCGGAGGTGGAGCTCATACACATGTTCTTGCCGGAGAGCATAAGCTTGCTGCGTATGCTTGAACCTGCTCTTGCGGCGATGACGATATCGTTATGTACATATGGACCGTACTGCGTGAGCTTCTTGGCGTCTATATCCTCCTGCATGAGCGCGATACCGCCCCATGCGCAGTCGATATTTCCCGAGGAAAGCTCGATATATGCATTTTCCTTTTCTATAGCCTGCATTTGCAGCGTCCAGCCCAGCTTTTCGCACACGGCGTTTGCAAGCTCCACATCAAAGCCCCAGTACTGCCCGTTGGACAGATATGCCATCGGGAAAGAGTTTATGTCCACGCCGATGATGAAGACCCGCGGGTCGGGCGGCGTGAGCTGGGACAGGGCGTCGGCGTTTTTCCGGAAGTTTATGATATCCTGTCCGAACCATTTTGCGGTGAGCTGTTCTATCCTGCCCTCTGCGGCAAGCGTCTCAAGTGCGGCAGTGACATAGAAATAAACGGGGTCGTCGTTGCGGAAGCCCAGAGAATAATCCTGCTCGACAAGCGTGACGATCGACGACACGCCGTAGCCGGAGGAGTTCCCGCAGGCACACAGCGAAAGGCACAGTGCGATAAGCAGAACAAGCGAAATGACGGTTTTTTTCATCTTTCTTATACGAGTCTCCTTGCGCGCAAAGGTTTTTGGCATCCTCCGGCGCAGGGAGGATTTTTTTGCCGTTCCGGCGAAAGGCGCGGGATTATGATTCAGTGTCTGGGCGAATAGCCGCCGCTTCTGCCGCCTCTGCCGAACATTGACGACAGCTCGTCGTCATCGTCATCTTCATCCTCGCCGCCGCGGAAGCTCCTGCGGGCGGGGGAGGTTTTTCTTGCGGACTGCGTAAGCGCCGCTCTGCGTACGGGCGGGACGTAACCGTCCTCATCGTCCTCGTCTTCATCTTCATCGTAGTCGGCGTAGTAAGAGGCGGCCCTGCGCGGTGCGTCAGTGCTGCGCCGGTTTCTGGAAGCGGTTCGCACGGGCGGGACGTAATCGTCCTCATCCTCTTCATCCTCGTCGTCGTAATCGTCGGGATCGTCATATGCGGCAAGTCTTCCGGCGGAAACTGTGTTCCGGCGCTCTTTCATGCCGCGTACATTCCGCGCCGCGCCGGCTGCACCGTCCGCGCCGGTATCCGCGGCAAAGGCGCGGCGTCTTGCGGCGGAAACGGACGCTCCCGCGCTTTTTCTCGGAGAATAGAGAACAACGTCGTCGTCCTCATCGTCTTCCTCGTCCTCGTCGGCCACATCATAGCCGCGCCCGCTCATGCCTCGTGCGGGAGACGCGTCCCTGTGCAGGATGCCGGCGAATGGAGAAGACGCTTTGCCTGCGGGCTTCGCGCCTGCCGCTTTGCGTACGGGCTGTGCGCTTACCGCTCTTCGTGCGGGCGGGGCGTAATCGTCCTCATAATCGTCTTCGTCGTCATCCTCGTCGTAATCGTAATCGTCCTCGTCGTAATATCCGTCTTCGTCGTCTTCGTCGTCATAATCGTCTTCATCATCGTAAGCGTCGTAATCATCATAGCTGCGGTTCCTGCCGCGGCGGCGGGATGACGGCATTTCCTCAAGCTCCCTGCGCTTGTGCATGGAGTTGATGACGGCCGCCGCTATCAGAACAGCAACTATTACGGCGCCCGCAATGCCAACGTATTTGAGTATCCTTGAGATAACGGCCTTGCGCGCCGCGGCCGTTTTCTCCTTTTCGGCGGCTCTCAGCGCGGCCTCCTCGGCGGCCTTTCTATCGGCCTCTTCCTTGGCTATGCGCGCTTCCTCCTCGGCTTTAGCCTTTGCCTCGGCCTCGGCGGCGGCCTGCTCGGCGGCTATGCGCTCCTGCTCGGCGCGCTCCTGCTCGGCCTTGTATTCGCTGAGCTTGGTGTCCAGCTCGAGAGTATAGTTGACAAACAGCTCTGCCAGATCGCCCATGAACTGCTCTCCCTTTTTCGCGTCTGCGGTCATGACGGTGAGCACTATGGGGTTGGGAGTGTAGATAATACCGGTGTTGTTGTGCCACTCGGTGTTGCGCGAATCCTTGAAATAGCCGTACTTCTGCGCGATCTGATATGTATCGCCGAGCTTGAGGTGATAATAATTCTGCGGCTGGGCGGTTTTGAGCAGGCCGATTATGTTCGGGAAGCGGCTCTGATCGTTATAGAGCGTGCACATCACGTCGTTCATGAAGCGGGCGGTGAAATAGCTGTATTCCACAAAGTCGCTGTGGTAATAGCTTTCGGGGAGGGAGGAATACGCCTGATACATGGGGCGCGTGCCTTTTTCAAAGGATTTCTTCACCGTCTCGCCGGTGAGATAGCGCATGGTGTTGTGGGCATAGTCGTTGTTCGAATCGACCAGCACGACCTTTTCCACCTGCGACAGCGGCAGACCCATGATATCGGTATCCTGCGTGATCTCACCCTTGGATTCCTTTTCCGCCATTATCATCATCAGCGGGACCTTATAAATGCTCGCGCTGTAAAACCACATATCGGGGTTGTAATACCACGAATTGCCTGTGGCGAGATATGTATACGCAATGGCCAGCTTTGAGCTGTCCACGAGAGAGGCGTCGGTATACTGCTTTATGAGCGCGTTGACTTTTTCGGAAATGGCGGCCTCGTCAAGAATGGTCGTACCGTCGCCGGTATCCTCCGGCGCGCTCGAAACCTCGAGAGCGGCAAGAGCCGACACACCAACTGAGGCAACAATCGCTGCGCATAAAAGTAACGATATAATACCTTTAATATGTCTTCTCATCGCACAATGCTCCTTTTATCTGCAATGGCAACAATATACCACAAGTAACTGATTTATGTCAACCGAAAAACAGACATATTTCGTCTTCTGCATCTGGAAAAAGCAGGAAAACGGAGAGCGCAGGATAAAATAGGGACTTTTCGCACAATCATAATAAGGGGGAGGTCGGCATACGGGAGATGTCCGCGCTTTTGCGCGGCGGCGATCTTTCCGGCGCACGGCTTTTGTCCAAACGGATATTAGTGTATAAAGTGTTAACATTTTGCTTTTTTGCCTCTGCGGCTATTGACAAAGAATGTACGCGGTGGTATATTAGCACTCGAACAAAGAGAGTGCCAACAGTCGGAAGATGAGAGTGCTAAACGATCGAAGACCGGCGCGGTTCGGATACTCCCCTTGTATTTAAGGGTGAACGTGATGACTGTCAGCGAGAGAAAAAAGAAAATACTTGCGGCAGTTGTGGATGAATACATCCGCACGGCCGAGCCGGTGGGCAGCAGGTTCATCGCCGAGAAGGCGGGGCTTGGCTGCTCCTCGGCGACTATCCGCAACGAGCTTGCAGAGCTTGTGAACATGGGCTATCTCGAGCAGCCGCATACCTCCGCCGGGCGCGTCCCTACCCCGGCCGGGTACAGAATGTACGTCAACGAGCTTATGGAAAAGCAGAAGCTTTCCCTTGAGGAGACGGAGGAGATAAACAGCAGGCTCAACGTGAAGCTCAGGCAGCTTGACGAGACGATAAGCGATGTCAGCCGCCTTGCCTCACAGATAACCGATTATCCCGCGCTTGCCCTCACCACCCGCGCTCCTGCGCTCATCAAAAGATTCGATATTATTTATGTGGACGCGAACACATTTATAATAGTGGTTATGCTCTCGGACAGCACGGTGAAAAACAAGCTTGTTCACCTTCCCGTGTCGGTGACGGAGCAGATGATGAAAAAGCTTTCGGTTTTGTTCAACGCAAATTTCGTGGGCATTTCCGAGGAGCAGATAACCCCGCTGCTGATCTCCTCGACGGAGCGGGCGGCGGACGATACGATGGGCATAACATCTGTCATCGCGTCCTTTGCCATCGAGGTTCTGTCGGAGGCATTCAGGCCGACGGCATTTGTCGCGGGAGAGAACAGGCTTCTCAACCAGCCCGAATACAGGGATCCCGACAAGGCGCACCGCCTTATGAACTATCTCTCGGGCGGGAATCACATCCTGCCGGACGAAGAGCTGGCATCGCTTGCCGACAACGGCGTTCAGGTGCTTATCGGCCCGGAAAACGTGGCGGAGGAGCTGAAAGATTCCAGCGTTGTTATAGCGACCTACGACGCGGGAGATAATACAAAGGGGCTTATCGGCGTGGTCGGGCCGACGCGTATGGACTATTCGGCAGTCGCCGCGAAGCTCAGTGCCCTTGCCGCGGGACTTTCAAGACGTCTCGGCACGGGGGACGCGCCCCCAGAGGGGATGCACAACAAACTGATAATAGGCCGCCGCAAGCCGCCGGAGAAGGATGAATGAAAACGGCGTGAGGTTTTGAGCGGGCAGTAAAAGAAGGAGATGATCCGAATGAGCACAGATAACGAAAAGAAGCAGCAGACCGCAGCTCAGGCGGAGGAAGAAAAGGAAAACGCCGCCCCCGATAAGGGCGAGGAAATAAAGGACGCCGCTCCCGCCGCGGAGAAGAAGGACGAGACGAAGGGCGAGAACAAAAAGAAGCCCGCCAGGAAGGACAAAAAGGCCGAGGAGAAGGAAAAAGAAGAGCTTCATGCGCAGGCGCTTGCGGAGAAAGACGATAAGTACCTCCGCCTTGCCGCAGAGTATGACAACTTCCGCCGCCGCTCCCAGAAGGAGAAAGAGAGCCTTTACAACGACATCAAGGCCGACGTTCTCACAAAGTTCCTGCCGGTGTACGACAATCTTGAAAGGGCGCTGAAAGCCTCCACCGAGGACGAGGCGTACCGCAAGGGCGTCGAGATGATAATGACGCAGTTCAATGCGACCATGGAAAAACTCCATGTGGAGAAGATAGACAGTCTCGGCAAGACCTTTGACCCTGCGCTGCACAACGCGGTAATGCACGTTGACGATGAGACGAAGGGCGAGAACGAGATCGTTGAGGTCTTCCAGGAGGGCTTCAGAATAGGTGATAAGGTCATCCGCTTTGCAATGGTCAAAGTCGCAAACTGATCCGGTGTTTTACTGCACACCCATTTTTGGCAAAGCGTGAACGCACAGACCAATTACCACGCACCCCTTTTGGCTTAGCCAAAGGAACGCACAGACCAATTACTCCACACCCCTTTTGGCTCTGCCAAAGGAACGCACAGACCAATTACTCCGCACCCCTTTTGGCTCTGCCAAAAGAATTTAAAAATGGACAAACCGGCCACGCGCCGTTTGTTATATAAATTAAGTAAAAAATTATTTTCGTTATATAGGAGGAAATCACAATGAGTAAGATTATAGGAATAGACTTAGGTACAACCAACAGCTGTGTAGCAGTTATGGAGGGCGGCGAAGCCGTCGTTATCCCGAACGCAGAGGGCGCACGCACTACCCCGTCTGTCGTTGCTTTTGCAAAGACCGGCGAGCGTATGGTAGGTCAGGTGGCAAAGCGTCAGGCGGTCACCAACCCCGACCGCACCATTTCTTCCATCAAGCGTGAAATGGGCTCCAACTATAAAGTGACCATAGACAACAAGGCATATACCCCGCAGGAAATTTCCGCAATGATCCTCCAGAAGCTCAAGGCAGACGCCGAGGCGTATCTGGGACAGAGCGTCACGGAAGCGGTCATCACCGTTCCTGCATACTTCACCGACGCGCAGCGTCAGGCGACCAAGGACGCCGGCAAGATCGCCGGTCTTGACGTAAAGCGTATCATAAACGAGCCTACCGCCGCGGCTCTTGCATACGGCCTCGATAAGGAGACCGATCAGAAGATCATGGTCTACGACCTTGGCGGCGGCACATTCGATGTCTCCGTGCTTGAGATAGGCGACGGCGTTATCGAGGTTCTGGCGACCGCGGGCAACAACCGTCTCGGCGGCGACGACTTTGACGAGTGCATCACCAAGTACATGGTGGAAGAGTTCAAGAAGGCAGAGGGCGTTGACCTCAGCGGCGATAAGGTCGCTATGCAGCGTCTGCGCGAGGCGGCCGAGAAAGCGAAGATCGAGCTGTCCGGCGTCACCACCTCCAACATCAACCTGCCTTATATCACTGCCGACGCCACCGGCCCGAAGCATCTTGACATGACCCTTACAAGGGCAAAATTCAACGAGCTTACACATCACCTTGTCGAAAAGACAATGGGTCCTGTAAAGCAGGC
This sequence comes from bacterium, assembly GCA_963617275.1. GTDB lineage: Bacteria > Bacillota > Clostridia > Oscillospirales > Oscillospiraceae > Limivicinus. The sequence goes on along the minus strand of CAVENX010000024.1, from coordinate 4,428 downwards.
TCTCTCCGACTCCGGTCTTAACCCCTCCGACATCTCCAAGGTCCTGCTGGTCGGCGGCTCCAGCCGTATCCCCGCAGTTCAGGAAATGGTCAAGTCCCTCACCGGCAAGGACGGGTTCAAGGGCATCAACCCCGATGAGTGCGTCGCTATCGGCGCGGCTATCCAGGGCGGCGTGTTCTCCGGCGATACCAAGGGTATGCTCCTGCTGGATGTAACTCCTCTGTCTCTGGGCATCGAAACTCTCGGCGGCGTCTGCACCAAGCTCATCGAGCGCAACACCACCATCCCCGTGAAGAAGTCCCAGGTCTTCTCCACTGCGGCCGATAACCAGACCTCTGTCGAAGTCAACGTTCTTCAGGGCGAGCGCGAGATGGCTGCTTACAACAAGAGCCTCGGCCGCTTCAATCTTGACGGCATCGCCCCGGCGCGCCGCGGCGTTCCTCAGATAGAAGTCACCTTCGATATCGACGCCAACGGCATCGTCAACGTCTCCGCAAAGGATCTCGGCACCGGCAAGGAGCAGCATATCACCATCACCGCTTCCTCCAATATGTCCAAGGAAGACATCGACAAGGCTGTCAAGGAAGCCGAGATGTATGCGGCTGAAGATGCAAAGCGCAAGGAAGAGGTCGATGTCCGCAATCAGGGCGATCAGATCGTCTACCAGACCGAAAAGACCCTCTCAGAGATGGGCGATAAGCTTGACGCAGCCGACAAGAGCGAGGTCGAGGCAAAGCTTGAAGAGCTGAAGACCGCTCTCAAGGGTACCGACACCGCCGCTATCAAGTCCGCTACCGAGGCGCTCACTCAGGCGTTCTACAAGGTCAGCGAGAAGATGTATCAGGCGGCAGGCGCACAGGGTCAGCCGGGTGCAGGCTCCGATCCTTCACAGGGCGGCGCTCAGGGCGGCCAGGATTACTATGACGCCGACTACACCGTCGTAGATGACGACAAGAAGTAATTTACCGGACGACCCGGCGCACATCCCGTGACACGGAATGTGATCAACAATCTGTTGAGGCGAGGATTTTTCCCCGCCTCAACGGCGCGTAAAAACACAGACAGCGCCGTTTAATGAGCGGACGCGTCCGCCGTTGAGGCGGATAATGCGCGTTTTGCGCGGATCGGAGGAGCTATGGCAGAAAAAAGAGATTATTACGAGGTGCTTGGCGTTGATAAAAGCGCGAGCGCCGATGAGATAAAAAAAGCATACAGAAAAATAGCCAAGGAAAATCACCCTGACCTGCACCCCGGCGATAAGCAGTGCGAGGAGCGGTTCAAGGAGGCAAACGAGGCTTACGAGGTACTTTCCGATGACGAGAAGCGCAAGAAGTACGATCAGTTCGGCCATGCGGCGTTCGACCCCAGCTACGGCGCCGGCGCCGGCGGCGCGGGTTTCGGCGGCTTCAGCGGCTTCGGCGATCTGGGCGACATATTCGGCGATATATTCGGCGGCGGCTTCGGCGGTTTCGGCGGCGGACAGAGGAGCAATCCCAACGCGCCGCGCAAGGGCGAAAATATCCGCGCAAGCGTGAACATAAGCTTTGAAGAAGCGGCTTTCGGTTGTGAAAAGGAAGTCACCGTGGCGCGTGTCGAGCAGTGCCCTGACTGCAAGGGCACGGGCTGCGCCCCGGGCACTACGCCCGAGGTATGTCCCGACTGCAAGGGTACAGGCTATGTCATGCAGTCGCAGCGCACGCCTTTCGGCGTGATGCAGTCGCAGGCGCCCTGCGGCAAGTGCCGCGGCAGAGGCAAGATAATCCACCAGCCCTGCAAGACCTGCAAGGGCATGGGCAGTATCCGGCGCCAGCACAAGATAAAAGTGACCATCCCCGCCGGTATCGACGACGGTCAGGCTATTTCCCAGCGCGGCAAGGGCAACGCAGGCGCAAACGGCGGCCCCGCCGGCGATCTGCTGGTATCGGTCATCGTCCGTCCGCACTCTCGCTTCGAGCGCGACGGGACCTCTGTCCTTCTCGAGCAGCCCATCACATATTCGCAGGCGGCTCTGGGCGCGGAGATCGAGGTGCCGACGCTTGACGGCAACGTGAAAATGACTGTTCCCGAGGGAACGCAGCCCGGTACGGTGTTCCGTCTGCGCGGCAAGGGCATACCTTACCTGCGCGGCAGCGGCAGGGGTGACCAGTTCGTCACTGTGACACTTGCCGTGCCGAAGAACCTGACAGGTTCTCAGAAGGAGCTGCTCCGTCAGTTCGCCGCGTCAATGGGCGAGCTGGACAGCGTAAAGCAGAGCGGCGTCGGAAGAAAAAGAAAATAAGCAAAACTTTAAGCCGGTGAAAGCAAATCAAGCTTTCACCGGCTTAAAACTTGTCAAAGAACCTCTTTGAGGTTCTTTGACAAAAGGGCTGCACTGCGCTCCGTGCCTCGGTTGTTCGCCGTAGGCGAACAATTCGACACTCGCTCCGTGAGAAGTGTTTTCTCCGACGTACACGCCGCCGGAGAAAACGATCAAAACTATTTTTTGCCTGCGGGCAAAAAACTCTGCGAGGCTTTTTTTGACAGTCTCGGAAAAGCATTCTGCTGTCTGCGGTCAGGCAAGGCGGCTGTCGATGCGCCCTTTCCATGTGTCGTAGTCCGCATAGCCGACGAATGCGCCGGCGCCGGATTCAACATAGCTTTCGGCGATCTCGCGGCAGTATTCCTTTATCTTGGCGTCGTCGCCGATTATTCCGTCAAGCTCCGACTTTATCTCCGTGCTGTCCTCGTCGGTAAATTCGTCAAATTCGCCGTTGAGGTAGGCTTCGATCGTTTCGTTGACGGCCTCGGTCAGCTGATCCATGAAATCCTCGGCCTTCGCGGGGAGAATATTTCCCTTGCCGTCATAGAAGACCGTCGCCGGAACGCCGCCCTCGGTAAATTCACACGGCTCATCATAGAAAACGGTGGGATAGCTTATGCCAAGCTCCTCTATCGTTTCCGCCGCGTCCTCCTCTGAACTGTACATTCCGACTATGAGAAGACCCTTCTCCCTGTATTCCTGCCAGAGCTTTTCAAAGTCGGGCATCTCTTCAAGGCACCAGTGGCACCACGGCTCCCAATAGTTGACAAGAACAAGCCTGTAATCGGAAAAGTTTATATCATCGAGTGAATCATAGGTTTTTGCAGGCTCTGGATATTTTGTCTCCGATGCGCCCTCGCTTTTCAGAGCGAAGGTCAGCGTACCGCCCGCATTGACCGTTTTGACTTCCTTGGTTTTTGCAAAGCCCTCCGGAACCTTGAGTATATGCACCTCATATTCGCCTGACGCCAGATTCGCAAAGACCGCCGTGCCATCCGCCCCGCTGACCTGCACAAAGCAGGTTTTGTCGTCGCACAGCTGCACCTTCGCTCCGGCTACTGCCTTGCCGTTTTCGTCGGTAACAAGCACCGTTGTGGCAGACGCGGCAAATGAAAACGGACATATGCTCATTATAAGAATGAGCACAAGAACGGAAGCTACTATTTTTTTCATTATATTTACCCTCCCTTATGCTTAAGCAGGCGCTGATTTTCTTTCGGCACATGCTTATACGCTTCACCGGCGATTTTGTTTCGCCTTTTTTATTTTTTCGGGACGAGAACCTTTGTGCCGCCCATGTACTGCCACAGCACCTCGGGAATTGTCACGCTGCCGTCTGCCTGGAGGTGATTTTCAAGAAACGCGATGAGCATACGCGGGGGAGCGACGACGGTGTTGTTGAGCGTGTGGGGGAGATACATTTTGCCGTCCGCGCCCTTTACGCGCATCCTGAGACGGCGCGACTGCGCGTCGCCGAGATTGGAGCAGGAGCAGACCTCGAAATATTTCTGCTGGCGCGGGGACCATGCCTCTATATCGCAGGATTTGACCTTGAGGTCGGCAAGATCGCCCGAGCAGCACTCAAGCTGACGCACGGGTATCTCCATGGAGCGGAACAGCTCGACGGAGAAGCGCCACATCTTCTCGTACCATGCCATGGAATCCTCCGGCTTGCACACGACGATCATTTCCTGTTTTTCAAACTGATGTATACGGTATACGCCGCGCTCTTCTATGCCGTGCGCGCCCTTTTCCTTGCGGAAGCAGGGGGAGTAGGAGGTGAGCGTCTGAGGAAGCGTCTCCTCGGGGATGACCTGGTCTATGAACTTGCCTATCATGGAGTGCTCCGACGTGCCGATAAGATAGAGATCCTCGCCCTCGATCTTGTACATCATTGCGTCCATATCCGTCTGCGACATTACACCCTCGACGACGTTGCCGTGGATCATGAAGGGCGGAATACAGTAGATGAAGCCCTTGTTTATCATGAAGTCACGCGCATAGGCGAGAATGGCGCTGTGCAGTCTTGCGATGTCGCCCATGAGATAGTAGAAGCCGTTGCCAGCGACGCGTCCGGCGGAGTCCATGTCAACGCCGTTGAAGCTCTCCATGATCTCGGTGTGGTAGGG